>NZ_JAEMUX010000044.1 GCF_016598475.1 Streptomyces adelaidensis | reverse complement strand
CCCTAGTTCTCGCGCACTCCGAGACAGGTGCTCGAGCGGATGCTTGGCCGACGATGGCGCAACAGCCTGGTGGGCGTGGAAGCCCAGGCAGGGAGTCTGCTCGCAGAGTGAAGCGACGTTCCTCACAATCATCGACTCCGACACGTGCCGATGTACAGTAAAGACCGCCCTTGACCTGCAGAAAGCAGGCAGGGAGCCGTCTTCCAGGAGTCCAAAGTGCTGCGTACTGTGTTCAAATCCAAGATCCACCGCGCCACCGTCACCCAGGCCGACCTGCACTATGTCGGGTCCGTGACCATCGACGCCGATCTGCTCGACGCCGCCGATCTGCTGCCGGGCGAGCTCGTGCACATCGTCGACATCACCAACGGCGCGCGCCTGGAGACGTACGTCATCGAGGGCGAGCGCGGGTCGGGGGTCGTCGGGATCAACGGCGCCGCGGCCCACCTCGTCCATCCCGGAGATCTGGTGATCATCATCAGTTACGCTCAGGTCTCCGACGCCGAGGCCCGGACCCTGGAGCCCAGGGTCGTGCATGTGGACCACGACAACCGGATCGTGGCGCTGGGCGCGGACGCGTCCGCGCCGGTGCCGGGTTCGGATCAGCGGCGCAGCCCGCAGGCCGTCACCGTCTGAGGCCGCCAGGCGTCGCCGACCGCAGACGAGGAGTGCCATGAGCGACCCTGAGATCCGCGACGACCGGGCGGCCGGCCGCCTGGAGGCCTTCGCCGGGGACGGCCTGGCCGGTCACATCCAGTACTTCGTCCTCGAAGCCCCGCGACGCGCCCTCGTCCCGGTCCACACGATCGTCGAGCCCGCGCACGAGGGGAAGGGCGTCGCCGGCTCACTGGCCCGGCAGTCGTACGGCATCGCGGCCCGCGAGGGCATCGTCGTCGCACCCCTGTGCCCGTACGTCGTCAAGTGGGCCGAACGCCACCCCGACGAGGCCCCGGCCGTCGACCCGGAGCTGCTGCGGGCGGCGAAGGACTGGCTCATCGCCCACCCCGAGGGGTTCTGAGGTCACGGCCGCGGATACCCGCCGACCGGGTGACTGCCCGTGCGGTCGGCGGGTACTCGTGGCACAAGTCCATGGCCGACGTACGTATCCACTGGCTGGAGGACGCCATGACCCACCCCGACCCGGACCCCATGCGGCCCAGCCCCACGCCGGGCCCCGGGCCCGACCACCCGGACCCCAACCCGCCGGTCCCCTTCCCCGACCCCGTCCCCACCCCGGAACCCGACCCGGTCCCGAAGCCCCCCGGCCCGGACCCGATCCCGGGCGAACCAAGGCCGAGGCCGCTGTCGTAGGACGTGAGGTAAGCGGGACAGGAGTGGCCCGGCGCGGACTTCTCCACGCCGGGCCACTTCCGCGCTTCAGAGGCGCGGGGAACCGCGCGACCAGCCACAACCGACCCGCGGCCGCCGACCGACCCGCAGTTTCCGCTTCTTAGGCCTCCACCTCGGACCGCCCCTGCCCCCACAACGTGTGGAACGACCCCTTCCGGTCCACCCTCCGATACGTGTGCGCCCCGAAGAAGTCCCGCTGCCCCTGCGTAAGCGCCGCAGGCAACCGCTCCGCACGCAGCGCGTCGTAGTACGCGAGAGCCGCCGCGAAGCCGGGCGTGGGCACGCCCTGGCGGGTCGCGGCCACCAGGACCTCGCGCCAGTCGTCCTGCGCCGCCCCGATCTCCTGGGCGAACGTGTCGTCGGAGAGCAGGCTCGGCAGGTCGGGCCGGGCGTCGTACGCGGCGCGGATGCGGTCCAGGAAGGCCGCGCGGATGATGCAGCCGCCACGCCAGATGGAGGCGACCTTGCCGAGGTCGATGTCCCAGTCGTACTCGTCGCGGGCGGCGTCGATCTCGTGGAAGCCCTGGGTGTACGACACGATCTTGGAGGCGTAGAGCGCCTGCTCGACCCGGTCGGCGAAGGCGCCCGCCTCGGCCGCGCTGAGCGGCGTGGCCTTGGGGCCGGCCAGCGAGCGCGAGGCGTCGCGCAGGGCCGCGTGGCCGGAGAGGGAGCGGGCGAAGACCGCCTCGGCGATGCCGGACACCGGAACGCCGAGGTCCAGCGCGATCTGGACGGTCCAGCGGCCGGTGCCCTTCTGCTCCGCCTGGTCGACGACCACGTCGACGAACGGCTTGCCGGTGGCCGCGTCCACGTGCGCCAGCACCTCGGCCGTGATCTCGATCAGGTACGAGTCGAGCCGCCCGGTGTTCCAGGTGCGGAAGATCTCCGCGATCTGCGCGGGGGTGTAGCCGGCCACATCGCGCAGCAGCTGGTACGCCTCGCCGATCAGCTGCATGTCGGCGTACTCGATGCCGTTGTGGACCATCTTCACGAAGTGCCCGGCGCCGTCCGGCCCCACATGCGTCACGCAGGGTGCCCCGTCGGAGGCCTTCGCGGAGATCTTCTCCAGCATCGGGCCGAGCGAGTCGTACGACTCGGCCGGGCCGCCCGGCATGATGCTGGGGCCGTTGAGCGCGCCCTCCTCGCCGCCGGAGATGCCCGCGCCGACGAAGTGGATGCCCTGCGCGCGCAGCGCGGCCTCACGGCGGCGGGTGTCGGCGAAGTGGGCGTTGCCGCCGTCGATGATCATGTCGCCGGGTTCCAGGAGCGGCGCGAACTCCTCGATCACCGCGTCCGTGGGGCCGCCCGCCTTCACCATGACAACCAGACGCCGAGGCCGCTCCAGCGCCTGCACGAAGTCCTTGGCGGTCTCGGCCGCGATGAAGTCGCCCTCGTGCCCGTGTTCCTTCACCAGCGCCTGGGTCTTCGCCGCCGAGCGGTTGTGGACGGCGACCGTGTAGCCGTTGCGCGCGAAGTTGCGGGCGAGGTTGCTCCCCATCACCGCGAGGCCCGTGACGCCGATCTGGGCTGAAGTGCTCATACGGTTGGCTCCTATGGATCCTGATATCGGTGGTGCCGTTCCTGCCCGCCAGTATTGTCCTCCCGGCCATCCTGACGTGCACCGGCCCCGTCCGCACTGCGCGGCCTGCCGGGCTTGAGTACGCGGAAAGGGCCCCACCTGCCTCAATAGGGCGTGCAACCGGTTCATTTGTGCGCCGTCCCTGGTCACTCGCGCGCCGGACAGAGGCACTTACGCGCCGGAGCAGGTCGCTTACCCGCCACTCGCGGGACTGGAGCGGCTGGTTTTTCGTCTTGTCATGGCCGGTTCGGGGCGCTTACTTTTGCGGCTCATGGCATATGCGAGGGGGGCTTCTCCATGGCCGCACGCGGTCGGCACCGCCGGTACCAGCCGAACAGGATCAATCGCGCCTCACTCACCGTCACGGCGGGCGGCGCGGGGATGGCGCTTCCGCTGATCGGCACCGGGGTCGCGGAGGCGGCCGATGTCGAGACCTGGGACAAGGTCGCGGCCTGCGAGTCCACCAACGACTGGAACATCAACACGGGCAACGGCTATTACGGTGGCCTCCAGTTCACCCAGTCCACCTGGGAGGCCTACGGCGGCAGGGCCTACGCGGCCCGTGCGGACCTGGCCACCAAGGCCGAGCAGATCGCGATCGCCGAGAAGGTCCTCGACGGGCAGGGCCCCGGCGCCTGGCCCGTCTGCTCGGACCGCGCGGGCCTCACCCGGGGCGGCGGGTCCACGCGCACGATCGAGGACGTGAAACCGCAGACCACGCCCCAGTCGCAGGCGGGCAAGGTCGACATGTACACGGTCGTCCGGGGCGACACCCTGTCCGAGATCGCCGACTCCCAAGAGGTGAAGGGCGGTTGGCGCGGGCTCTACACGGCCAACCGCAAGACCATCGGCTCCGACCCCGACGTGATAATCCCGGGCCAGCGGTTGAGCCTGGACACGGCGGGCGGGAAAAAGGAACAGAAGAAGGAAGAGAAGCAAGAACAGAAGAAAGAACAGAAGCAGGTCCAGAAGGAGCAGACCTCCGAGAAGCGGCAGGAGTCGGCGTCCTTCGTCGCCCCCGTGAGCGCCTCCCTCGGCACGCCCTACCGCGCCTCCGGTTCCTCCTGGTCGAAGGGCTACCACACGGGCGTCGACTTCCCCGTGCCGACCGGCAGTACCGTGAAGTCCGTCGCGTCCGGTCAGGTCGTCACCGCCGGCTGGGCGGGCTCCTTCGGCTACCAGGTGGTGATCCGGCACTCCGACGGCCGCTACACGCAGTACGCCCATCTGTCGGCGATCTCCGTGAAGTCCGGTCAGAGCGTGAGTACGGGCCAGCGCATCGGCCGCTCCGGCACCACGGGCAACAGCACGGGCCCGCATCTGCACTTCGAGGTGCGGACGGGGCCCGGCTTCGGCAGCGACGTCGACCCGATCGCCTATCTGCGGGCGGGCGGCGTACGGCTCTGACGCCTCTGGGCGTCCGACGCTTCCGACGCGTCTGATGTGTCTGACGCCTCTGGACGCCGAGCGGGAGGCCCGTTCCGGGCCTCCCGCTCAGGATTTGACGCGGTCGCGGCCGCGGTGCCGGTCGCTGTGCGGCCTCGGCACATACAGCTCGTCGTGGAACGGGCGCAGCGGCACCCGGTCGGCCGGATCGTCCTCCCCGTGCGCCGTGCTCCCGCGCAGGAACGGGGCCGGTACGACCACGGGCTTGCCGAGGTCGATCGCGTCGTCGGCGGCCGGGACCCCGGTGGGCCGGCGCGGCAGGCCCGCGAGCAGCTTCTCGACGGTGAGCGACTCCTGGTCGGCGGCCGTGACACCGGCGTCGACCCGCTCGGGGCGGACCTCGTCACCGAGCCGCTCGGTGGTCAGCAGGATCAGACCGCCCGCCGCGACGACCCCGCAGCCCAGTGCGAGCAGGGTGCCGGTCGTGCCGTAGCGGAACGTCTCGCCGAACATCGTGATGCCGACCGCGGCCGCCACCACCGGGTTCACCACGGTGAGCGTGGCGAGCGGGGCCGCGAGGCCGCCGCCCCGGTAGGAGGCCTGGGACAGCAGCAGACCGGCCGTGGCGAAGACGCCTATGACCGCCATGGTCGGCACGTCGGAGAGCGTGATGCCGTCCGTCCAGTCGACGGTGACCGTCTTCGTGAACACCGAGGACATACCGAACGCGATGCCGGAGGCGACCGCCAGCAGGATGCTACGGACCGCCGGGTGCCGGTGCGCGGCGCGGCCCGCCATCATCAGCGCGACCACCGCGCCACCGCTGACCACGGCGAGAACGACCCGCTGCGCGGTGTCCAGGGACTGCGCATCGGCCGAGCCGACCAGGCAGAGCAGTCCCGCGAGACCCACCGTCGCCATGATCGCGCCCCGCCAGGCCGTCGCACCCGCTCTGCGGCCGACGAAGAGCGCCGCCATGGGCAGGGCGAAGACGATGGTCAGCGCGCCCAGCGGCTGCACCAGGCTCAGCGGGCCGAAGGCCAGGGCCACCACGTGGAGCACTCCGCCCAGGCCGTTCAGCCCGACGGCGGCCCACCAGACCGGTCGGCGCAGCGGCGCGTAGGACTGACCGGGGGAGGACGCCGCGACATGCTCCTGCACGATCGCCCCACCCGCGTACGCCACGGCGGAGACGAACGACAGCAGGATGGACAACGCGAGGGCGCTCATGGGCGTCTCCTCTGCGATGTGCGCGGGCTCCCGGCCCGGCGTGGCGAACGCTCGGCTTTCATAGTGACCACGATGCCTCGCGAAAGTGCCCGGGTCGTCGTACCTGAGCACTCATTCGGTCCTACTGCCGATGGAGTACGAGGGGCCCTCCGTCATACCCTGGACGGGCGACATGGAGTGCAGGCCTCCGCGCGAGTACACCCGCGGGGCCTGCTACTACTCGTCCTCGTGGACCACGACCCAGGCCTCACCGCCCTCTCGGCCCTCGGCGCTTTCTTCGTACTACGCACGGGGGAACCACCGCACAGCGCGCTGCCCACGCTCGCGGAGGCCTATGCGGCACGGGATGCCGATGTGGAAAAGGAGGTTTACGCGAATCCCGTAATTTTCCGTGTCCGAAAGGTCGCGCGGAGCGTCCGGGCCCCCGAGCCGCGCGTGGCCGCATCCATCGCCCACCTCGGCTTCGCCGCGCGCCTGTGGTCGGTGGCCCTCGGCGCGGCCGCCCTGTACGACCGCGTACCCGATCTCGATCCACGCCTCCTACGCTGGGACGCGGACGCGAGCGCCCCGGACGAGCTGTGGCTGACCGAGGTACGGAGCCTGCCGGCCGAGCGGATCGGCGACGTCGTACGGGACGGCCACCTCGTACCGCTGGCAGCGGCTCTGCGCGCTCAACTGCCCGTCTCCGCACGCCTGCTGTGGGGAAACGCGGCCTCCGCGCTGATGGGCGCCGTGCGCCAGATCGACCGCTGGGCCATCACCAACGGCCGTATGGAGGTGGCGAGTCGGGCCCGCGCCCGTGCCGCCGAACTGTTCGCGCACCCCGACCTGGCGGGCACCCTGGACCCCGTGACGCACCGCCGCCGCAGCTGCTGCCTGTACTACCGGCTGCCCGGCGGCGGACTGTGCGGCGACTGCTGCTTCGACCGGCCGCCCGGCCGCACCTGACCTCGGTGACGCGCCCGCGCGAAATCGCGCTCTTCCCCAACCGACCCTTGTGGGTGACCATGTGGGAACCAGCCACGAGACAGGGGGTTCCGGGTGCGAGTCGGCCTGCTGACCCGGGAGTACCCGCCGGACGTCTACGGTGGCGCGGGGGTTCATGTCGAGTTCCTCGCCCATGAGTTGAGGGCCCTCGTCGACCTGGACGTGCACTGCTGGGGCGAGGGCGCGGCCGGCGGCGTCGTACGCCACCGGCCCTGGTCCGCGCTGGACGGCGCCAACGACGCGCTGCGCACCTTCTCCGTGGACCTCTCCATCGCGGCCGGTCTCGAAGGCCGCGAACTGGTCCACTCGCACACCTGGTACGCCAATCTCGCCGGCCACTTCGGCAAGCTGCTGCACGGCATCCCGCACGTCATGACCGCCCACTCGCTGGAGCCGCTGCGCCCCTGGAAGGCCGAGCAACTGGGCGGCGGCTACGCCCTGTCCAGCTGGGCCGAGCGCACCGCCATCGAGTCCGCCGACGCGGTCATCGCCGTCTCCGCCGCCATGCGCGACGACATCCTCGGCTGCTACCCCGCCCTGGACCCGGACCGGGTCCGCGTCGTGCACAACGGCATCGACACCTCCCTCTACCGGCCGGACCACGGCACGGCCGTCCTCGACCGCATCGGCCTGGACGCCGCCCGCCCGTACGTCCTGTTCGTCGGCCGCATCACCCGCCAGAAGGGCGTGCCCCACCTGCTGCGCGCCGTCCGGGACATCGACCCGGCCGTGCAGGTCGTGCTCTGCGCGGGCGCGCCCGACACCCCGGAGATCGATCAGGAGTTCCGCGACCTCTTCGCGGAACTGAGCCGCGTACGCGAGGGCCTGTTCTGGATCCCGCAGATGCTGCCCCGCCCGGACGTGATCCAGCTCCTCACGCACGCCACCGTCTTCGCCTGCCCGTCGGTCTACGAACCGCTGGGCATCGTCAACCTGGAGGCCATGGCCTGCGGAACGGCCGTGGTCGCCTCGCGGGTCGGCGGCATCCCGGAGGTGGTGGAGGACGGCGTCACGGGCCTCCTCGTGTCGACGGAGGACGACTTCGAGGGCCGGCTGACCCGCGCCCTCGACTCGGTGCTCGCCGATCCCGCGACCGCCGCCCGGATGGGCGAGGCAGGGCGGGAGCGTGCGGTGCGGGAGTTCGGCTGGGACGCGGTGGCCCGGCGCACGGTCCACGTGTACGAGGAAGTCCTCAAACAGGGGTAATCAAAGGGCAGGGCTGGGCACAACCGGGCGTAGAGGGGCGGCGGCATGCGGCGCGGTGGACCTTCGGTGCTGGGAATCGTACTGGCGGGGGGCGAGGGCAAGAGGCTGATGCCCCTGACCGCCGACCGCGCGAAACCAGCGGTGACCTTCGGCGGAACGTATCGCCTCGTGGATTTCGTACTCTCCAACCTCGTCAACGCCGACATCCTGCGCATCTGCGTGCTCACGCAGTACAAGTCGCACTCCCTGGACCGGCACATCACCACGACCTGGCGGATGTCGAGTCTCCTCGGCAACTACGTCACGCCGGTCCCGGCCCAGCAGCGGCTCGGCCCGCGCTGGTACCTGGGCAGCGCGGACGCGCTGCTGCAGTCGCTGAACCTGGTGCACGACGAACGGCCCGAGTACGTCGCCGTCTTCGGCGCCGACCACGTCTACCGCATGGACCCTCGCCAGATGCTGGCGCAGCACATCGAGGGCGGCGCGGGTGTGACGGTGGCCGGCATACGCGTGCCCCGCGCCGAATCGCCCTCCTTCGGAGTGATCACCCCGGGCTCCGACGGCCGGACCGTCGAGCAGTTCCTGGAGAAGCCGGCCGACCCGCCGGGCCTCGTCGACGACCGCGAGCGCGTGTTCGCCTCGATGGGCAACTACATCTTCACCACCAAGGCCCTGGTGGAGGCGCTCCAGCGGGACGCCGAGGACGAGAACTCGGTGCACGACATGGGCGGCTCGATCCTGCCCCAGCTCACCGACCGGGGCGAGGCGCAGCTGTACGACTTCAGCGCCAACCACGTACCCGGCGAGACCACCCGCGACCAGGGCTACTGGCGGGACGTCGGCACCCTCGACGCCTACTACGACGCCCATATGGACCTCATCGCGGAGCGCCCCGCCTTCAACCTCTTCAACCGCACCTGGCCCATCTACACCAGCTCCGGCCAGCTCTCGCCGGCCCGCTTCAACGCGGGCGGCATCGCCAGCGAGTCGATCATCAGTGCGGGCTGCCTCATCCGGGGGCAGGTCACCAGGTCCGTCCTGTCCCCGGGGGTCGTCGTCGACCCGGGCGCCGTCGTCCAGGGCTCGGTCCTGCATGACAACGTCCACATAGGGCGGGGCGCGGTCGTACGGGGTGCCGTGCTCGACAAGAACGTCCAGGTGCCGCCGGGCTCCACCATCGGGGTCAACCCCGAGCGGGACACCGAGCTGTACACGGTCTCCAAGGGCGGAGTGATCGCCCTGGGGAAGGGCCAGCAGGTGCCGTAGCCGTCACGGGGGCTGGGTCGAAAGAGGGACGGCCGACTGTGCGCTCCGTCACGCCGTGCTGGGCCGGGTGGGTTGTCATGGCTGCCGAGTGACCACAGATGTCCCATGAGTCCCGCCTTTCACCACGTGGCGGGACTTAATCTGTTGTTAACTGTGCGTAGCTTGATCGTACTTGACCGTAATCGCTCCAGGGCGATTGACTGCTGGCTCAACCGTCGTCGACGCGAGGCAAGCCATTGACTTCTGACCCGCTCGCCCCACTCGACCTGGCGTTCTGGAACATCGAGTCCGCCGGACATCCCATGCACCTGGCTGCCCTCGGCGTCTTCTCGGCGGACTCGCCCTCCGCGGGTGCCCACGCCGCCGACCTGCTCGCCGCCCGGGCCGTCGGGGTGCCCGGGCTGCGCATGCGGATCCGGGACGTATGGCGCCCCGACGTACGGCTGCCCCTGGCGTTCGGCGGCGCGACCCGCGAGTCCGTCACCGACTTCGAGCCGTTCGAGCACGTACGGCTGCACGCGCCCACCGCCGACTTCCACGCGGTGGCCGGGCGGCTGATGGCGCGCCCGCTGGAGCGCTGGCGGCCGCCGTGGGAGGCGCATGTGCTGCCGGGGGAGGACGGCGCCTCCTTCGCCGTGCTGTTCAAGTTCCACCATGCCCTCGCCGACGGGCTGCGGGCGCTGACGCTCGCCGCCGCCGTCATGGACCCCATCGACATGCCCGCGCCCCGGCCGCGCCCCGCGGCGCCGCCGCGCGGGCTGCTCGAAGACGTCCGCAAACTGCCCGAGCTGGTCCGGGGCACCCTCTCCGACCTCGGCCGCGCGCTCGACATCGGCGCGTCCGTCGCCCGCACCACGCTCGGCGCGACGCTGGGCGACCGCTCGTCGGCCGCGCTGACCGCCGAGCCCAGCGGCACCCGCCGTACCGCCGGTGTGCTCGTGGACCTCGACGACGTCCACCGGATCCGCAAGACCGTCGGGGGCACCGTCAACGACGTCCTCATCGCCGTCGTCGCGGGCGCGTTGCGCCGGTGGCTCGACGAGCGTGGCGACGGCAGCTACGGGGTCGCGCCCCGGGCCCTGATCCCGGTCTCCAAACGGCGCCCACGCACCGCGCACCCCCAGGGTAACCGGCTCTCCGGGTACCTGATGAAGCTGCCGGTCGACGATCCCGATCCGCTCGGCCGGCTCCGTACGGTCCGTACGGCGATGGACCGGAACAAGGACGCCGGGCCCAATCGGGGCGCCGGGGCGGTGGCCCTCCTCGCCGATCATGTGCCGGCCCTCGGGCACCGCCTCGGCGGGCCCCTCGTCAGCCAGGCGGCCCGTCTCTGGTTCGACATCCTCGTCACCAGCGTGCCTCTGCCCAGCCTGGGGCTCCGCCTCGGGGGCTGTCCGCTCGCCGAGATCTACCCTCTCGCTCCGCTGGCGCACGGTCAGTCGGTCGCCGTCGCCGTCTCCACGTATCGCGGGAGCGTCCACTACGGGCTTGTCGCCGACGCGGTGGCCGTGCCGGACCTGGCGCGGCTTGGCGCGGCCGTGACCGGGGAGGTGGAGGAGCTGCTGGCGGCGTGCGCGCCGTGACGGTTTCCGGAGCTTCCTCGCTGGGGGGCTGCGCCCCCAGACCCCAGCTGTCGGCCTGAACGGCCTCGTCCTCAAACGCCGGACGGGCTGAAGATGCCGGCCCGGGCTGCGAAAATCCAGCCCCTCCGGCGTTTGAGGAGCGGGGTCCGGGGCGGAGCCCCGGGGATGGGGCGGGTAGGGGCGGCGGGGGCGAGGAAAGCCTTTTTTGGTGACCTGGCCCGCCGCTCCGTAGAATTCCGCGTTCGAGAAAGCGAGCGCGCCCGGAGCGCCGCAGGTGATCATGGAACGGCGACGCGATGACGGTGACAGAGGACGGCCCCGCGACCACGGACGAGGTCGCGTACGGCCCCGGAATCGACCCCGACCGGCTCGCCGTATGCCTCAGCGTGCTGGAAGAGCTCGACAAGCTGGAGGTCGACCACCCGGACGCGATCGCGGTGCGCCGGGCCACGGCCGGCGTCTACCGCACCGTGAAGCAGCGCCGCCGCCAGGAACGCCGCGCCGCCAAGACGGAGCACGACAAGTCGGTCACGGAGTCCACGGCCACCGGCTCCGCGCAGCGGATCGACGACGAGACGGAGGGCATCCTGCCGTCGTCGGTGACGGAGGCGGGGCAGATCGCGGGGATACTCCAGCGCCCGCGCTCCTGCTACGTCTGCAAGGCCCGCTACGTTGAGGTCGACTACTTCTACCACCAGCTCTGCCAGGCGTGCGCCGCCGAGAACCGGACCCGACGCGAGGCCCGCGCCGACCTCACCGGCAAGCGCGCCCTGCTCACCGGCGGCCGCGCCAAGATCGGCATGTACATCGCCCTGCGGCTGCTGCGCGACGGCGCGCACACCACCATCACCACGCGGTTCCCCAAGGACGCCATCCGCCGCTTCAAGGCCATGGACGACTCGTCGGACTGGATCCACCGCCTGGAGGTCGTCGGCACGGACCTGCGCGACCCCGCCCAGGTCGTGGCGCTGGCGGAGCAGGTCGGCGAGCAGGGGGCGCTAGACATCCTGATCAACAACGCGACGCAGACCGTGCGCCGCCTGCCCTCCGCGTACGCCGCGCTCGTCGAGGGTGAGTCCGCCCCGCTGCCGGCGGGTGAGCTGCCCGCCCACCACGTCATCGGCGCGTTCAACTCCGGCGCGGTCGACGCACTGACCGCGCTGCCCGCCGGGGTGACCGGCCTCGACGCGCAGAAGGTGGCCGACCTGGCGCTGGTCGCAGGCAACGCCAGCGTGGCGCGGCACCTCGACGGCACCGCCATCGACGCGGGCGGACTGGTCCCCGACGTCGTCGACTCCAACACCTGGGTGCAGTCCATCGAGCAGATCTCCCCGGTGGAGCTGCTCGAGACCCAGCTGTGCAATTACACGGCGCCGTTCATCCTGATCAGCACGTTGCGGCCGGCGATGGCGGAGGCCGCGCGCAGGGCCCGCAGCAAGCGCGCGTACGTCGTCAACGTCTCGGCGATGGAGGGTGTGTTCAGCCGCGGATACAAGGGCGCGGGCCACCCGAACACCAACGCCGCGAAGGCAGCCATGAACATGGTGACGCGGACCAGCGCCGACGAGATGTTCCAGACCGACGGCATCCTGATGACCTCGGTCGACACCGGCTGGATCACGGACGAGCGCCCGCACTACGACAAGCTGCGCCTGGCCGAAGCCGGCTTCCACGCCCCGCTCGACCTCGTCGACGGCGCGGCCCGCGTCTACGACCCCGTCGTCCGGGGCGAGCACGGCGAGGACCTGTACGGCGTCTTCATGAAGGACTACGCGCCCGGCAAGTGGTGAGGCCCCGCGCTCACCCGGCCCGCCCGGTCCGCCACCAGTTCCAGCACCGTGCGCCAGTCCTCGAGGACCCCCGCGTCCACCCCGGCGGACCGGCCCGCCTCGTCGGCCTGACGCAGCGTCAGCACGTCGTCGACGAGGCCGGCGTCCACCCAGCCGCCCGCGTGCAGCCGTACGAGGTCGTCCGGGCCGAGGACGTGCAGGCGTACGAGATGGGCGACCCGTTCGCCGAGCAGCGGCCGTACCGCTTCGCCGGCCAGGTCCGCGTGGCTCGTGTCGTCGCCGGGCCGCAGGAAGTGCCCTATGGCGTGGACCAGGCCCGCCACCTGGAGTTCCTTGTCGGCGGGCCGCCCCCGGCGTAGCAGCGCGGCGGTCCGCAACGCGTGGTCGTGCGCATCGGCGCAGGTGCCCGGCCGGTGGTCCGGACCGTCCCGGCGGTGCTCCCGTGTCTGCCCGCCGCCCCGGCAGGCGTGCAGCAGGTCCATCAGCTCCGCGACGTTGCGCAGTTCCATGCGTCGTTCCTCCCGAGTTCGCCCGCGAGAAATGCCGTTGCGACACATGAGCAGATCATGGTCGGCTTGCGCTTCGGCCAACAGGACCTGAACTACGTGCCGAGGGCAGAGATCCGATGGGTCGCCGGACCGTCGTAGGACCGGTGCGGGGTTCGAGCATTAAGCCGAACGAGTGATGAGAAAAGCGTCGAAATAGGCTAAATAGCCTTACGGCAAGGCGTGCTGGATACAGAACGACTCAAGACAGTTACCTCTTGTTTTCAGCCCCATCGAGCGGGCGCCCGCTCATTTGGTTACTCTGTACCGGACGGACAGCCTTATATGGGTCCCACCCACACCCACGGTCCGTCCCGGGACAAGCCGGTCACCACGGCCTGCTCTCGCACCAGGCAATAGGCGCCACCGCGTCCGAACTGACATCGACTCAGACCCGAGCGGACGTCAGGCGCGCAGCGGCAGGCTGGGCCGACGTCCCGAGGGTGACCGACACATAAGGAGTGCGCGGTGACACCAGAGAAGACGAATCGCGACCAGCCCCCCAAGGAACGCACCGAGGGCGGCGGCCGGTCGAAGAAGGAGCTCGGCAGCCTGGAGGTGTGGGCCAGGTCCGCTCCCATCCGACTGGCGGGCTACGAGGACGACCTCGCCGAGCCCCACATCCTGCCCAGCGTGGACTGACCGGCAGGACTCTCGCGATCGCCGTCTGCATGGGCGTGCCAGACTCACGCCCATGCAGATCAGAGAAGCCACCGCCGAGGACTGGCCCGGGATCTGGCCGTTCTGGCACCGCGTCGTCGCCGCCGGCGACACCTACACCTGGGACCCGGGCACCTCCGAGGAAGCTGCCCGTGCTCTGTGGACGGCCCCCGCCAAACGTGTGTACGTCGCCGAGGACGACACGGGAGCCATCGTCGGCTCCGCCTACCTCACCCCCAACTACGGGGGCCCCGCCGCCCGCATCGCCAACGCGGGCTTCATGGTCGACCCGGACCACGGCGGCCGCGGCATCGGCCGGGCCCTCGCCGAACACGTCCTCGCCGCCGCCGAGGCCCACGGCTACCGGGGCATGGTGTTCAACGCCGTCGTCGAGACCAACCCCGCCGTACGCCTCTGGACCTCCCTCGGCTTCACGATCCTCGGCACCGTCCCGGACGCCTTCGACCACCCGAAGGACGGCCGGGTCGGGCTGCACATCATGTACAAGGCGCTGTAGAGGCCGTCAGTCGATCGGTGCCGTCCGCCGCCACGGGTGCAGCTCCTCCAACCGGCCCGCCACCGCCAGGAGTTCGAGCTCGGAACCCGGGCGGCCGACCAACTGCACCGAGCAGGGCGCGCCCGACGCGAGCGTGCCGAACGGCACCGACATGGCCGGCCAGCCGGTGAGGTTCCACGGCGGGGTCAGCGGCGAGTAGTTGGTGTTCACCAGCAGATTGCGCAGCCAGCCCCGCTCGTGCCAGTTCGCGGCGGCGGGCCCGCGCCGGGCGAGCGCCGGGGTGAGCAGCACGTCGTGCTCGGCGAAGAACGGCTCCAGGCGACGGCGCAACCGCTCCCGGCGGTCGCCCTCGCGGACCCCTTTCACAAAGCGGCGCCCCACGGCCGCGTGCACCCGGGTGCGCCGGGTGAGCAGCTGCGGATCGAGGCCCTCGGCGTCCACCGCCGTCCCCGCCGTCCAGTGCGCCAGCGACGTCGTGCCCAGCCAGAGGGGGTACGGCGGATCGGCGGGCCGGACCCGGTGGCCCGCCCCGGCCAGCAGTTCGGCGGCCCGGCGCGCGGCATCGGCGTACGGGCGGGTGACGGTCACGCCGAGCAAGGGGCTGCGTACGGAGAGGGCGATGCTTGGGGTGCTCGGGGCGGTCGCGGCCGGCTGTCCGGTCTCGGTGCCCGCCAGTACCCGGAACATCAGCAGGGCGTCCTCGACGGTCGTCGCGAGCGGGCCGTTCTCGGACATGCCGAACCAGTCGCCGTGCCCGATGTCCGCCGGGACGACCCCGAAGCCCGGCTTGAGGCCGACCAGACCGCAGTTGGCGGCCGGTATGCGAAGCGAGCCCATCCCGTCGTTGCCGAGGGCCAGCGGCACCAGCCCGGCGGCGACCGCGGCCGCGCTGCCGCCCGACGAACCGCCGGTCGTGCGCGAGGTGTCCCACGGATTGCGGGCGGTGCCGTGCACCCCGTCCGTGGTGCCGAAGACACACAGCTCGGGCACGTTGGTGAGCCCCGCGACCACCGCGCCCGCCGCCCGCAGCCTGGCCACCGTCACATGGTCGTCGTCGGCCGCCGTGTCCGGGGTCGCGGCCGACCCGTTGCG
This sequence comes from Streptomyces adelaidensis, assembly GCF_016598475.1. Taxonomy (GTDB): domain Bacteria; phylum Actinomycetota; class Actinomycetes; order Streptomycetales; family Streptomycetaceae; genus Streptomyces; species Streptomyces adelaidensis. Next base: position 56,030 of record NZ_JAEMUX010000044.1, on the reverse strand, counting down.
GGTCGACTCGCCCCGTACGGCGAGGTTGTCCTTGACGGCCACCGGCACGCCCGCCAGCGGGAGTTCCGCGAGGTCGGCCCGCGCGGCCACCTCGTCGGCCTCCGCCAGGGCGGCCTCCGCCCGCACCCTGCGGAACGCCCCGACCCGCCCGTCCAGCGCCGCGATCCGCGCCAGATGCTCCGCCACCACCTCCCGCGGCGTGACCCGCTTCTCCTGTACGGCGGCGGCTATCTCGGCGGCGGTCCGGCCGACCCAGCTGGTCACGGGCGCTCCCTGGCGGTGTCGTGCGCGTCGGTGTCGTACGCGACGGGGGTGCGTACCCATGAGTAACGACCGAGTACGAGGAGCACTGTGCCCTGCGGGACGGCCCCGCGTCGAGAGGCCGCGGGGAAGAAGCCCGGCCCACGGACGGCACGAGAACGCCCGCTACCGCTTCCGTGCGGGAGACATGGCCAGCCGTGTCGGCGGCATGAACTCCCGTACGTACGTCCGCTCCCAGCACGCCCCCGTCTTCCGCAGTTCCCGCCAACCCGTGTAGCGGTAGCGGAAGAGGCGGGCGCGGACGAAGCGGGGTGGCGCGTCGGCAGGGAAGGGGGAGCGGCGGAGCAGCCGGAGGGTGTCGCGGTCGTTCTCCAGGAGCCGTTCCGCCATGGCGCCGAACCAGGAACCGGCGTACGCGGGGGACAGCGCCGCGAACCACATCAGCCAGTCGAGCCGCAGATGGTACGGGGCGAACTGGCGCGGCCAGCGGCGTGGATCACCGGGCTTGCCCTTGAACTCGTACTCCAGCCAGGGGGAGTCCTCGCGCGGCGTGTCGTCCGCCGTCCCCTCGACGACCACCTCGTACCGCACCCTGCTGACGCTGCCGAAGGCCCCATAGGTGTTGACCAGGTGGAGCGGGTCGAAGGAGCGGTTCATGACCTGGCGGCGGGAGAGCAGATTGCGGACCGGATGGTAGCTGAGCCAGAGGACCAGCGCGGCGACGGCGAGGACGACGACCGTGTACCAGAGGGGTGCGTCGCGGGTGTCCGGGGCGGTGGTCCCGAAGTCGACCGCGGACAGGGCCAGCACGATCGTGATCCAGTTCAGCCAGGCGAAGTTGCCCGACAGGATCAGCCACAGCTGGGTCAGGATCATCAGCGAGGCGGCGGCCGTGGCGATCGGCTGCGGGGTGAAGAGGAGGAAGGGGACCACGAGCTGGGTGACGTGATTGGCGGCCACCTCGACGCGGTGGAACGGCTTGGGGAGGTGGTGGAAGAACCAGCTGAGCGGGCCCGGCATCGGCTGGGTCTCGTGGTGGTGGTCGAGGCAGGTCAGCTTCCGCCAGCACGGGTCGCCACGCATCTTGATCAGTCCGGCGCCGAACTCGACCCGGAACAGCACCCAGCGCAGCAGGAACAGCACCACGATCGGTGGCGCCACCTCGTCGTTGCCCAGGAACACCGCGAGGAAGCCGACCTCGAGGAGCAGTGACTCCCAGCCGAACGAGTACCAGGTCTGGCCGACGTTCACGATCGACAGGTACATCGCCCACGGCACGAGCCACAGCGCCATACCGGCCCAGAGCGGCAGGAGCGAGTCCAGCCCCGCGACGAGCGCCGCCGACACCGCACAGCCCGCCCAGGCCCACGTCGCGAAAAAACGGTCCGAGTAGTGGCGGTGGAAGACGCTCGGGGCGTGCCGGAAGGGCACCCGCTCGACGAAGCGGGGCACCGGGAGCATGCCGCGCTCACCGATCAGCGCACGGAACTGCAGGGCCGCCCCCAGAAAGGCGACCAGATAGATCGCTGCCAGCGACCGCTGGAACAGCAGACGGCTGAGCCAGCCGTCGGGTGTGGTGAACCACTCCATGGCTCTCGCGCTCCTGGATCGCGGGCCGGGATAGGGCCCCTCCACTCGAATAATCGGGCAAATGCTGTCAAAGTTGCCCCATGGTTGATCGGGGATCGAGCGACTCGGAAGTCCCGGACGACTGGCTCGCCCACCCGGACCCGGTCCTGGCGCTCAATCTCATGGGCACCTTCGACTGGGATCTCGACGCCGGTGCGTTCCACATGGACGCCACGGCCCACGAGATCTTCGACGTACGCCCGGACGAATACGACGGCAAACCGGAGTCGCTGTCCCTGCGGGTACCCCCGATGGAGGGCCGCAGACTCGACACCCTGGTCTCGAAGGCACTCAAGGACGGCAGCGAGAACTACGGCGCCTACTTCCGCATCCGGCTGCGCGATGGCACCCTGCGCTGGACCCACACGCAGGGCTACATCCGCCGCGACGCGACGGGCCGCCCGTACCGCGTCATCGGCATCGTCCGCGACGCCACCAGCGAGCTGCGGGAGATACGGGCCCGCACCGACCAGGCCGCGGACGACGAGGCCCGCCGCCGGCAGACCAACGTCGTGCAGGTCATCACAGCCGCCCTGGCCCACGCCCGTAGCGTCCAGGACGTCATCGACGTCCTGGAGGACACCGACGGCCTCACCCACCTCGGCGCCACCAGTCTGGTCATGGGCCTGGTGGAGGCCGGGCGCGTCCGGATGGTCGCCGCCGGCCCCCAGGACAGCTATGTGCCCGGCACCCGGGTCACCCGCCTCGACGTGAAGTACCCGATGAACGAGGTCGTACGGCACCTCGTACCGCACTTCATCGAGTCGCCGGAGGAGTTCGCCGAGTCGTATCCGCTGCTGTGGCCGCACATCACCGACCTCAAGATCACCTCGGCCGCGTATCTGCCGCTGATCGTGCAGGCGCGGCCCATCGGCGCGATGGGGCTGCTCTACAACGACCGGCGCGGCTTCAGCCGGGAGGAGCGCGACGTGCTCGTCGCGCTGGGCAGCAGCATCGCGCAGAGCCTGCAGCGGGCCATGTTCTACGAGCAGGAGAAGGACCTCGCCGAGGGCCTCCAGCAGGCCATGCTGCCCCGGTCCATCCCCAGTGTTCCGGACGCCGACATCGCCGTCCGCTACCGGGCCGCGTCGATCGGCGGCTCGCTCGGCCGGGACATCGGCGGCGACTGGTACGACCTCATACCACTGCCTGGCGGCCGGGTCGGCGCGGTCATCGGTGACGTCCAGGGCCACGACACGCACGCGGCCGCCGTCATGGGCCAGCTCCGCATCGTCCTGAAGGCCTACGCCACCGAGGGTCACACCCCGGCCACCGTCATGGCCCGCGCCTCCGTCTTCCTCGACGAACTCGACACCGACCGCTTCGCGACCTGCCTCTACGCGGAGGCCGACCTGGCCACCGGCGTGGTCCAGGTGGTCCGGGCCGGGCACATAGACCCGCTGATGCGGCACGTCGACGGCACCTGTCACCGGGTGACCGTGGACGGCGGACTGCCGCTCGGGCTGTCCGCCGAGTTCGGCGGCCTGGAGTACCCGGTGACCGCCATCGAAATGGACCCCGGGCAGACGCTGCTGCTGTGCACCGACGGCCTCATCGAGCAGCCCGGCGCCGACCTCGACGACGGCATGCGGACCCTGAAGGCACTGATAGCCACCGGGCCGGACGACGTCGACGACCTCGCCGACCGGCTCATCGACGTGGCCGAGGAACGTGGCGGCGACGACGATGTCGCTCTGCTCCTGCTGCGCCGCCGCAGCGAGAGCGCCGAGCAGCCCGGCGGGCGCCTCCAGCAGCATGTCGGGGCCGGCGACCCCGAGGCGCTCACCGAGGCCCGGCACATGATCGGGGCCGCCGTCCGTACGTGGGGCGCGCGCGACCGGGCCGACGAGATCGAACTCGTCGCCGACGAACTGATCACCAACGCCCTCATGCACACGGAGGGCTCCGCCATCGTCACCCTGCGCGCCCTCGCCGGGACCGACTGTCGGCTACGGGTCGAGGTCGAGGACTCCTCCAGCGCGCTGCCCCGACGCCGGGAGGCGGGGGAGTCCGGCGTGTCGGGGCGGGGATTGCTCCTCGTCGACCGCCTGACGGACGTGTGGGGAGTGGAGGCGCGGGGTGGGGGGAAGTGCGTGTGGTGCGAGTTCGTGGTTTCGGGGCGGGGGTGAGGTGGAGCCGGGTGCGCCCAAGAGCCCGATCGGGGCGGTATTCGGGCGGCTGCGGGTGGTCCGTGGTTGGTCGCGCAGTTCCCCGGGCCCCTTGAGGGGCGCGACGTCTGCTGGGAATCGGCCCGCAGGGCCATTCAGGGGCGCGGGGAACTGCGTGACCAGCCCCCACGCACCCGCGCACTCCCCACCCACCCCGGACACCCTCCGACACCACCGCCTGGCGCCGCGGACACCACGTGGCACCCTGGACGTATGCCGGAACTACCGGAGGTCGACGCACTCCGCGACTTCCTGGTCGGGAATCTCGTCGGCCACGAGGTCGTCCGCGTGCTGCCCGTCGCGATCAGCGTGCTGAAGACGTATGAGCCGCCGGTCACGGCCTTCGAGGGACGGGAGGTCACGGGCGTACGGCGGTACGGGAAGTTCCTGGACATCGAGGCGGACGGCGGCGAACTGCACCTCGTGACGCATCTGGCCCGCGCCGGCTGGCTGCACTGGAAGGACCGGCTGCCCGACGGCCCGCCCCGGCCGGGCGGCAAGAGCCCGCTCGCGCTGCGCGTCGCCCTGGAGACCGGCGGGGGCTTCGACCTCACCGAGGCCGGGACGCAGAAGAGGCTGGCGGTGTACGTCGTACGGGACCCGGCGGAGGTCCCCGGCATCGCCCGGCTCGGCCCGGACCCCCTCGCCGACGACTTCGACGTCAGCCGCTTCGCCGGGCTGCTCGCGGGTGAGCGGCGCCAGATCAAGGGCGCGCTGCGCGACCAGAGTCTGATCGCGGGGATCGGGAACGCGTACAGCGACGAGATCCTGCACGCCGCGAAGATGTCGCCGTTCAAGCTGGCCTCGTCGCTGACGTCGGAGGAGACCCGGCACCTCCACGAGGCGCTGCGCACCACACTCACCGAGGCCGTCGAACGCTCCCGGGGGCTGGCGGCCGGGCGGCTGAAGGCGGAGAAGAAGAGCGGGCTCCGGGTCCACGGCCGTACCGGCGAACCCTGCCCGGTGTGCGGCGACACCGTCCGGGATGTCTCCTTCAGCGACTCGTCGCTGCAGTACTGCGCCACCTGCCAGACGGGCGGCAGACCGCTCGCGGACCGGCGTCTGTCAAGGTTGCTCAAGTAGTGCGGCCATGATCCGCAACCATTGAAGGTACGGACCAATCAGGCGGGGCGATTCATGCGGACGCGGATCGGTTCGATCCGGTTCAGCGCCAGGCCGGGGCCTTCAGGGTCACCAGGAGTTCGCCCTCCTGGCTGCGTACCTCGAAGTGGCTGATGTCCTCGCGCTGCATGGCGGTGCCGCCCATCATCGTGGAGGCGTTGTCGGCGTCCTCGGGGGACTTCCAGTTGGCGGCCGTCTCCTCGGAGCCGTCCTTGCCGATCACGACGAGCCGGCAGGCGTGGGCACCGTCCGCCTCCTTGATCTTCAGTTCGATTTCGCTGCCCCAGACCTGGTCATCGGCCCTGACCTCGGCCCACACGCCCGTCTTGGAGTCGGTGGCGGCGACCGTGTCCGGTGCCTCGCCCGGACCTGCGAGAACGGCCACGGCGGGGCCGCCCGCGGCGATGACCACGGACGCGGCCAACGCGAACAGCCAGCGCCTGCGCTTCGCCCGGTGCCGGGCCGTCACCTCGTCGAGCAGCCGACCCAGCAGTCGGGGGCCGGGCGCCGCGAAGGGGTGCACGGCACGCGGTGTCGCGTTGCGGTACAGCATCAACTGCCGGGCTGCTGGACGGAACTCGGTGACCTGTACCGCGCACTGGGGGCAGCCGCGGACATGGTCCTCGAAGTGGAAGGACTCCACCTCGTCCAGCACGCCCAGCGAGTACGCGCCGACGTCGTGATGACGATCCTGGGACCACATGGCAATTCCTCGGGCCGGTGTGCGGTGGGGGTTGCTTCCTGCCCCCACCGGTACGGACCAGACCGGCGAATCACTCAAGCCTCACAGCCAATGCCAACCAAAAGATTCGGAGCCCTCCGCCAGCCGGATTGGTCCCGAACCGAAAAAGATGGTTCACCAAGGCCGGAACAGGTGGATGGCCTGCACCTGAACACGGGGTCGCCGGGACTAGAAGAGATGGATCGCCAGATGCCCGAGCGGCAGACCGAGCCGCCAGGCCGGAGTCCAAACCTTTGGACCGTCGTCCTCGCCGAAGACCGCGCCGCCGCCCGGCACCGCGTCCAGGTCGGGTGCGAGCAGCTCCGTCTCCTCCAGCCAGCTCCAGGTCGCCTCTGCCAGTGCCAGGTCCGGCGCCGGGCCGCCCCTCTCCAGCGTCTCGGCGGTCAGATGGGTCATGCGCTCGCACACCCAGTCCTGCCACGGCTGGTCGTACGCCGTCAGCGACAGCCAGGTCTCCAGCTGGGTGACGACCCGGATACCGGAGAGCTCACCGCCCGCGTCCGAGAGGAAGATGGTGAGCGCCAGGGCGTCCCGCCCCGCCCGGAACTCGAAGGACGTCGGTGGCATCAGGTCGCCGGTCCGCAGCAGCTCCTCGGCGATGTACTCGGCGTAGAACCACGCCATCGGGACGGTGAGTTCGCCGCCGCCGGCGCCGTCCGTGCTCTCTTGACCTCTGTGCAGCATCCCTTCCTGCCTTCCTCCGGTGCGTGCGCGTCGCCCATCCCGGGCCCCAGTCCGGAACACGGATGAAGACAGCTGATTGCTCAACCATGGTCTTCAGCAAGGCGCTTTACGGAGGCTTGACTCAGCCATGGGTTTCACCGCAGGTCGGTCGAGTAACCGGGAAGCACCCGGCGCAGGGCGCGCAGCGCGTAGTACGCGCGGGACTTCACCGTACCGGGCGGGATTCCGAGGGCTTCGGCGGCTTCCGCCACACTCGCACCCTGGAAGTACACCTGCACCAGTACTTCACGGTGCTCGGGAGTGAGTGTCTTCACAGCCTCGCGCACATCGAGGGTGGCCACCGACCGTTCGGCGTGGTCGGCCATCACACGGGCGTTCTCCAGTACCGCGTCCCCCACCTCGGCCGGGCGCGCCTGCCGAGCCCGCCGCGCGTCTATGGCGAGCCGCCGCCCGACGGTGAGCAGCCAGGGGCGTACGGAGTCGAAGTCGTCGGCGCGCAGTGCCTCGGGGTGTTGCCAGGCGCGTACGAGGGTCTCCTGCACCAGGTCCTCGGCGCGTTGACGGTCCCCGTCGGAGAGCCGCAGCAGCAGGGCGAAGAGGGGGCGGCCGTGTTCGCGCTGGACTTCGGCCAGCTCGTGTTCGGCGGTCGTCCCGTGGGTGATCGTGGTTCCGGCCGTCATGGCCGTATGGGAACGCGGGGCGCTCCGTGTGGACAGGGGCCGGTCACGGATGTGCGGCGGGCGGTCGAACCTGTCGGCGAACGGTGCGACGAACGGTCTGCCGGTGTTTTCGGGGGCTCCGCCCCCGGACCCCCATAGGCCTTCGGCCTCGTCCTCGAACGCCGGACGGGCTAATCATGCACCCGTGCGCCGGTATGCCCACTTGACTGCTGTGTACGCCTGTATGTGGATTCGTACTAACTCATCATCAAATACGACTGCAACGGGGTGCTCATCCATGACCGCACACAGGCGACCCACGCTCGCGGCCCTCGCCGCCCTCCTCCTCGCGGCGACCGCCGCCTGTCAGCATCAGGGCTCGCCCCGGCCGCCCGGCCGGCCCGCGCCCTCGGCCCCCGCCAAAGACGCCCGCGGCTTCACCCTCGTCGCCTCCGGCGACGTCCTCCCGCACATGTCGATCATCGAGAGGGCCTACCAGGACGCGGGCGGCGACGGCTACGACTTCCGGCCGATGCTCGCGGGGGTGAAGCCCGTGGTGTCGGGTGCCGATCTGGCGATCTGCCATATGGAGACGGTCTACGGGGCGGACGGGAACTACAGCGGCTACCCCGCGTTCAAGTCCCCGCCGCAGGTGGCGGACGGGCTCGCGGCCACCGGGTACGACGCGTGCTCCACCGCCTCGAACCACACCCTGGACGACGGCGCGGCCGGTATCCATCGCACGCTGGACGCGCTCGACCGCGCCGGCGTGCGGCACTCGGGATCGGCGCGTACGGCGGAAGAGGCGCGGAGCCCGACCCTGATGCGCGCGGGGGGCGCGCAGGTCGCGCATCTGTCGTACACATACGGCACGAACGGCATCCCGCTGCCGACGGGCCGCCCCTGGGCCGTCAACCTGATCGACCGCGAGCGGATTCTCACCGACGCCCGGACCGCCCGGCAGGCCGGCGCCGACGTCGTGGTCGTCTCGCTGCACTGGGGCACCGAATGGCAGGACGCGCCGGACACCCAGCAGCTGAACCTCGGGGAGGAGCTCACCGCGGCCGCCACCGGCGGGCGGCCCGACATCGATCTGATCCTCGGCACCCACGCACACGTCCCGCAGGCCTACGAGAAGGTCAACGGCACCTGGATCGTCTACGGGATGGGCGACCAGATCGCGGGCACGATGTCCAACCACTCGGGCGCCACGGACCCCCGCGGCAACCAGGGCACCCTGGCCCGCTTCACCTTCGCCCCGCCCGCCCGCGCGGGCGCCCGCTGGGCGGTGACCAAGGCGGAGTTCGTGCCGCAGTGGTTCGACCTAGGCCCGGGCCGGGTGGTCGACCTCAACGCCGCGATCGCGTCCGGGGCCGGGGCGGACGTCACCCGCGTACGCGACCGCATCCGGGACGTCGTCCTCAGCCGGGGCGCGGCGCAGGACGGGTTGGTCATGGGGCGGTAGCCGCCGGGCGCGCGGCCCGGCCACCGATGAGTTCATCCGCTACGGGCTACGGGCTACGGGCTACGGGCTACGGGCTACGGCACGACCGTCACCGGCCAGCGTCCCGCCTTCACCAGGCGGAGTGCCACCGAGCCGACGAACCGGTGGCCCGCCTGCTGGGAGGCGCCCACCACCACCGCGTCGGCCTTCAGACGGTCCGCGGCCGTCACGAGGCCGTTGTACGGGTCGCCGCGGAAGGTGTGGAACTCCCAGCGCACCTCGAAGATGCCCTTGACCTGCTCGGCGGCCTCCCGGATCTCCGCGACGAGGTGAGCGGCGATCTCGTCGGTCGTCCCGGCCACCGGCACCCCCAGCGCCGCACTGGCCGCCAGCAACGGCTGCACGTACACGATCGCGAGCAGCGCGTGCTGGCGGCGGGCGAGGCCGGCCGCGTAGGCCACGGCGCGCAGCGACGACTCGGAGCAGTCCAGGCCGACGAGGATGACCTTGGGGCCGTCGGTGCCCCGTTCGAACCGGGATGCCTGCTGATCGGTCACGGTCGCGAGGCTGTCCGAGCACCCGGGCTCCGGCGTGCGCCGGGTGATCACCGGGGGCGCGGAAAACTACTCCCATCGAGTGTTTCCATACCGCCGCACCGGTGTCGCGGTGGTGCGGCGTCCCCGACTTGGTCGACTGATGAGTCATGACGAAGGATCAGATGTTCACACGGCGCCGTCTGTTCATCGGCGGAGCCGCCCTGTTGGGCGCGGTCGGCACCGCCGGCACCGCCGCTCTGCTCATCGGCGACGGAGCCTCCGGCCCGGCCCCGACCCGCGCCGCCGCCCCGGCCGCCGGTCCGGCGGCCCGCCGGGCGCTCAAGCCCTCCGCCTACCGTCTCCAGCCCATCGCCGGGTACGGCCCGACCGTCCGGCGCCGCACCCTCGTCCCCGCCGCCGTCCGGCGCGAACCGTTCCTGCGCGTGGACGGGCGCGGCCGGACCATGGTGCTGACCTTCGACGACGGCCCCGACCCGCGCTACACCCCGGACATCCTGCGCATCCTCCGCGACCACGACGTCCGCGCGATGTTCTTCGTCTGCGGCGAGATGGCGGTCCAGCACAAGGACCTGCTGCGGGAGATGGCCGACGACGGCCACGTGGTCGGCAACCACACCTGGTCCCATCCGCTGCTCCCCACCCTCTCCCGGTCCAGGATCCACGCCGAGATGGCCCGCACCAGCGAGATCATCGACAAGGCGTACGGCGAACCGCCGCTGTGGTTCCGCGCGCCGTACGGTGCCTGGAACCGGGCCGCGTTCCGGTTCGGCGCCGAACTCGGCATGGAGCCGCTGGCCTGGACCGTGGACACCCTCGACTGGCGGGCACCGGGCGCGCACACCATCGCAGCGCGGGTGGAGAAGGGCGCGGGCCCCGGTGTCGTCGTGCTCTCCCACGACGCGGGCGGCGACCGCTCACAGAGCGTACGGGCCCTGCGCCGCTATCTCCCCGAACTGCTGGACTCCGGCTATCACGTCACGGTGCCCCAGCGGGAATACACGTAGGGCGGAGATTTCGGTACAGAAATTCCGATGGGCTTTCGCCCGCCCGGTCGGGGAGCGCTCAGCGAACCTCGACCAGGCGGGCGAACACGACGACGTTCCCGTCGTAGCCGTTCTGCTTGGAGAAACCGCCTCCGCAGGTGATGACCCGCAATTCGGGAATTCCACTGTTCCCGTAGACCCGGTCGCCGGGGAAGTTGTTCTTCTCGAAGACCTCGATCCCGTAGATCTCGAACACGGCGGTCTTCGCGTCCCCGCGCTGGACCTCGATCCTGCCGCCCTTCTTCAGCGCCCCGAGTCCGTAGAACACGGCGGGCCCCTGGAAGTTGTCGACATGGCCGACGACCACGGCGGTGCCCTTCTCGCCGGGGGAGACCGCGCCGGTGAACCAGCCCGCGAGGTTCGCGTCATGGGCCGGCGGTGCGTCCACCCAGCCCTCCGAGTCCAGACCGACGGGCACGACCGGCGCGTCGACCTGGATGGAGGGGATCCGCACCCGTTCGACCAGGGCGTACGGCAGCGGATCGGGGACATTGGTGAAGGTGCCGTGGGGTGTGGTGCGGCCGTCGGCGGCCGCCGCCGACGCGGGCTGCGGCGGCCCGACGTCGAACTCCCCCGAACCATTGCGAATGAGAGCGAGGCCGGTCAGCAGGACAAGCGCTATCACGCCCCACGGAGCGCGCTTCTTCCGCCGCTCCTCCTCTTCGGCCTCTGCCGGTCCGGACGAATACATTCGCCATCCCCTCTCGACACGGCCGTCGCCGCGTCCGTCGCGCATACGAAAACGCTAAGCGTGCCGCACGGCGACGGCGACAAGGCAGGGGCGAACGGGTGGCGGTGAAGCGGAGTTCTGCGCCATCCGAGTTGCCACCCACAGGAATTTTCTGACGGTCCGTGACCTGCGGCGATATCCGATCATGCGGAGATATCCCGGCGTGTCCGCTCACCAGGACGGACCATCGCCGAAATGCGGCCCTGTGCGGGGCATCTGAGGGTCTTCCTGGGAGGCGCTTTCTCGCCGATCGACCGGGGACGGTTCCCGGGGCGTCTTCCGCGGAGGATCACATGCGTACTACTCGTGCCCTGGCGGCCTCGGCCGCCGCGGTCGCCCTGGTCGGCCTCGCCGCGCCGACGGCCGCCGCCTGGGACCAACCCAACTCGGTCACGGCCGCCCCGAGCGTCATCGCCCGTGGCGGCCAACTCGTCCTCACCGTCAGCGGTGGTGACGCGTGCACGATGACCGGCAGCACGATCAGCTCGAACGCTTTTCCCACCACCAACCTCAAATCCATGGGCGGCAGGACCGCCACGGCCACGGTGCGGGTCAACTCCAACGCCAGCCCCGGCTCGTACAGCGTCACCACCAGCTGTGAGGGCCGGCGCAAGACGTTCAACGACGTCTTCACCGTCATCGGCGGCGTCCGCGGCGGTATCGGCGGCAGCAGCTCCAGCGGGGCCACGCCGACCGACATCGCGATCGGCGGCGGCCTGGTGACGGCCGCGGTCGTCGGCGGTGGCGTGTTCTGGATGCGCCGCCGCTCCGAGAACAAGATCTGAGCCCGTTTGGCAGCGCACGCCGTACAGCCCTTCGCCCCGGACCCTCTCAGGTACCGGGGCGAAGGGCTGTACGGCGTGCGCTGCCGTGGTGCCGTCAGCTGTGGCCGCCGTCCTCGGGGCGGCGGCGCGACCAGTGCCATGCCGCGCCCAGCGAACCCGCGATGAGGACGGCACCGAGGCCGATCTCCTGGAGGTCGAGGCCGGCGACGGTGCCGCCGGCCCCGGCGCGGGCGCCCCGGGTGGGCTGGTGGGCCGGCCGGCCGGTGGCGATGGTGAGGTCGGTCTGGCCGCTCTCGTTGCCGCACTGGAACGTCACCTCGTGCACCGCGCCGGGTTTGGCGTCCCAGTCGACGGTGGCCGTGGCCGACGACTGCCCCTTCGGGATGGTGACGGTGTCGAAGACGCCCGAGGAGACGGTCGCCTTGTCGTTGCAGCTGTCGACGCGCAGGGTGACCTGCCCGCCGGCGGCGACGGTCGAGGGCAGCACACCGAAGCCGAACGACGTGATGTCGCCGGCCGGTGCCGCCTGCGCGGCCGGAGCGGTGAAGGAGAGGGCGGTCACGCCCAGCAGAACGGCCGAAGCGACGCGTATCGCGCGCATGGTGAGCCTCCGGGTCCCCGAGGAGCTTGCTGCGGACCGTTTCCGCCTGCACCTGAAATGCACCTCGATGACCGAAACGCTAGGAAGGCGCGCCCGGTGGCGCGATCGCAGTCGCGCGAATGGGGCAAGCGTGTGCTCCGCACAGGGGACCCTCATGCGTACGGCCGGGGGACAGGTGCGGCGCGGCACCCGTCCCCCGGCCGTACGACCGGGCCTTTGAGGGACCGTCACCCGCCCGCGTTCGGGAACAGCGCCAGGAACGGATCGGCCGTGGCCGACAGGCCCCGGCTGTAGGGCGCGTCGAAGTCCCAGACGAGGAACAGCAGGAAGGCGATGAGGGCGGAGAACAGACCGGCGAGGATCAGCTCACGCGGCGTACGCCGGATCTGCAGGGCGAACACCATGCCGACGGTCACGACGGCACCGATGATCAGGCCGAACCACACCACCCCGGGCATCGTCTCGCCGGTGGAGTCGGCGCGGCTGCCGCGTGCCGCGTCGGCCACGGCCACCTGGTCGACCAGCGGCTGGTAGGTCTGCGCCTCGAAGTCGCTGCGCGGCCGGTAGTCGGTGACGTCCGCGCGGACGGTGTCGAGCAGCTCGGTGCCGCGCTCGGTCACCTCACCCTTCTCGGACATGACCTTCCACTCGGTGGACACGACATGGTCGACGTACGCGTCGATGTCGTCGCGGATCCGGTCGCGCACGTCCTTGGGATAGACCCGTACCCGTTCGCTGATCTCGTGCAGGGCCTGTGCCTCGGTCTGGACCTGGTCCTGGGCGGCGCTGCGCGCCTCCCAGACACCGGCGATGGCCAGGCCCAGGACGATGGCGTACACCACGCCGATCATCATGGTGATGTACTCGATGACGTCCGGGGTCTCGGACGGGTCCTCGTCCGCGGGCGCGGCGTGATGCCGTACTACGGCCACGATGAGGACGACGAGACAGGCCGCCCCCATCGCGAGGGTGAGAACAAGCCATTCCGACAAGAGGTTCCTCCAGGGATCAGCGGATCAGCGGATCAGCGCGGGCGCAGGGCGGCGGCGGCGAACACCGCGGGCACGGTGACGAGCAGGGTGAGCGAGACGAGTGACGGCCCGGAGCGCTTGGTCTGGGAGCGGGCCGGGGGCCGGTACGGCGGGTAGTTCACCGGTGTCGGCGAGACCTCCGGACGCGCGCTCGGCTTGGGCTTCGGTTCCGGTTTCGGCGAGGGAGTCGGGCTGGGGGCGGGCGGGGGCGCCTTGATGACAGGCGGCGGAGGTGGAGGCGGCGGAGGCGGTGCGGGCCGCGGCGGTGGGGTGGGAGTCGGCGTGGGCGTGGGGTCCGGGGTCGGAGCGGGTGGTGGTGGTGGCTTCGGCGTCGGTGTCGGCTTGGGCGGGGGAGTCGGGGTGGGCGTCGGCTCCGGCGGGCACGACGGGGTGGGCGTGGGGCTGGGTGTCGGCGTCGGGGTGGGAGTCGGCGTGGGCGTCGTAGCCGGCTCGCAGGAGTCGGTGCCCCCGATCGCCACGGCGACCGCGCCGCCGCCGTCCGGGCCGACCGAGGCGTACGCGCAGGCGTCGGCGACGGCCGCGCCGCTCGGCGCTCCGGTGAGGAGCCAGGTCAGTGCGAGCAGGGCCGACAGCCGCAGGGCGAGAGCGGATCGCGTCCGCTGGGGTCCTTGCACGTCGAAGAATGATCCGTGCTCGCGCGCCCGCGTAGGCCCGGGCGCGTACGGATTGCTCCAAAGGAGCGAAAAACGGGCCCCGAAGGTTTGACCTCGGATGCTGGATGCTGACCCCTCTTTCGATACCTCCGCAGGCCGCGCCACGAACGGCGTCACAGACTTCGGAAAGAAATTCCCGCCACGTTGAACACATCGGCCACCCCTTCCCGTACTTAGGGCCAGCGAGCGGCGCAGTAGGGCGCTGCAACACCCACCGGAATCACGGGGAGTTGGAATGAAGACCTCCTGGCGGAGCGCCTCACTCGTAGCGGCAGCTGCGGCTGTGCTGGCGTTGACGACTGCGTGCGGTCAGGAACAGGGGTCGACGTCCTCGCAGAACGTGGGCGCCGCTTCCACCCCGACGCTGGGCGCGGGCACCATCGCCGGTGCCGGCGCGGCCGGTTCCAGCGCGCAGGACCAGGCGCAGTCGACCACGGCGGCCTCCGCGGGCCAGCTGACGGTGTGGAACAGCGACGAGTACGGCAAGGTCCTCACGGACAGCGCCGGACGCACCCTGTACCGCTTCGACAAGGACTCGTTCGAGCCGCCGAAGACGACCTGTGAGGGCGAGTGCGCCACCACCTGGCCGCCGGTGCCCGCCTCGGGCGCCACCGCCGCCGACGGCGTGGACAAGGCGCTGCTCGGTGAGGTCTCCCGCCCCGACGGCACCAAGCAGCTGACGGTCGGCGGCTGGCCCATGTACTACTTCGCCAAGGACACCAAGGCCGGTGACATCCAGGGCCAGGGCCTCAAGGGCACCTGGTTCGCGTCGGCCCCCAACGGCAAGAAGGCCTCCACCAAGGGCGGAGCCGCCGGTGACACGGGCGACGCGGGCGACACCGGTGGCGAGGCGGCCGAGCAGGTCGGCCTGACCACCCGCAAGGACGCCAAGCTCGGCGAGATCGTCGTCGACAAGAACGGCATGACGGTCTACCGGTTCCTCAAGGACACCCAGTGGCCGATGTCCACCGCGTGCACCGGCGCCTGCCTCGACAAGTGGCCCGTCGTCGCCCCGGTCGACAAGAACGACACCGAGGGCATCCTGCTGAAGGGCTACACGGTCTTCGACCGGCCCGACAAGTTCAAGCAGCAGACCATCAACTGCATCCCGCTCTACACCTTCGCCAACGACAAGTCGCCCGGCGACACCAACGGCCAGGGCGTGGGCGGCACATGGTTCGCCATCAACGGCGACGGAGAGCCGATCGGCGCGCCGGAATAAGGATCACTCTCCCCAAGCACCACATCGGCGCGGCCGATCCCGGTCCGCCCCCTCCGCACCGCACGGAGGGGGCGGACCGCTTGGCGTGCCCGGACGCGGAGGCACGCACAGCGAGCGGTGACGGGGACGGGACGGGGACCGGGCGGGAACGAGGGCGAGGACGAGAGCGAGGACGGGGCGGCGAAGGCGGGACTTCGGCAATGTCCCGACCCGAACAGGCATGGCTGGGGCGGCGGTTGGGCATGTGCCATCGGCAGCGGACTTGAACGGACGGTCAATTTCCGTTTTCGCTCGCTCCGTCGGCGGACGATCAGTACCCTCTGCTCGAACACCGGATCGCCTACGCCACCCCCGACGCGTTGGAGAACACAGATGGAGCGTCCCGCCTGGGCTCCGCGGAGCATCGACATCTCGATGCCGTCCGTGGCCCGGATGTACGACTACTACCTGGGCGGTTCGCACAACTTCGAGGTCGACCGGGAGGCGGCCCGCCGGGCCATGGAGTTCGTGCCGGGGCTGCCCAAGATCATGCAGGCGAACCGGGCGTTCATGCGCCGGGCCGTGCGGTACGCGGCCGACTCGGGCATCACCCAGTTCCTGGACATCGGATCCGGGATCCCCACCTTCGGAAACGTGCACGACGTCGCCCAGGCCGCCAGCCCCGGCGCACGGGTCGTGTACGTCGACCACGACCCCGTCGCCGTAGCACACAGCCAGGCCGTTCTGGAGGGCAACGACGACGCGGATGTGGTCGCGGCCGACCTCCGCAAGCCCCAGGACATCCTCGCGAGCCCCCGTGTCGAGCGACTGATCGACCTGAACCGGCCGGTCGCCCTGCTCCTGGTTGCCATACTGCACTTCGTGGAGGACAGGGACGACCCGTACGGAGCGGTGGCCGAGCTGCGCGACGCGCTCGCGCCCGGCAGCGTGCTCGTCGTCTCGCACGCCTGCTACGAGGGAATTCCGCTTCCCCAGGAGCGGGCCGAAGGCGCGGTGGACGTGTACAAGGACATTCGCAATCCGCTGATCATGCGCTCTCGGGACGAGATCGCGCGGTTCTTCGAGGGGTACGACATGGTGGAACCCGGACTGGTGCCGATGGCGAAGTGGCGGCCCGACACGGCTCCCGAGGACGAGGATCCGTACGCCTTCGCGCAGTTCGCCGGTGTGGGGACCACGGCATGAGGGCGGAGCAGGACGGGCCGGAGGACAGACTCCGCCGGTTCGCGACGATCTGGAGCCGCGCGGTCTTCCCCGCCACCTCCACGTCGCTGACCCGGCCCGAGTTCGAGGAACGGCTCCTGCCGCTGGCCCGCAGGCTCAGCGAGGCACTGCGGGCCCGGACGTACGACGCCGAGGAGGGCAAGGCCGTCGGTGCCGCCCTCGTCGAGGCGCACTGCACCGAGCCCGAGGCGCTCAGCCAGACCCTGGACTGCGTCGACGCCTACCTGGTGCTCTACTGCGGCGGCGACAGACTCCAGGAGGATCTGCGGGCCCGCGCCGCGCGGCTGCAGTCCGCGATGGCCGCCGGATACGCCGAGGCGCTGCGGCAGCGGACGCTGGCCGAGCAGGAGGCGATCGCCCGCGCGGCGCTGGAGGCCCAGGGCGCGGTCGCCCGGGCGCTGCACGCGACCGAGGCCCGCTTCCGCGCGGTGTTCGAGGGCGCCGCCATAGGCATCGGCATCGCCGACCTCGAAGGCAACATCCTCCAGGTGAACGGCGCCCTGCTGCGCATGTTCGGCGTCACCGAGCGCGTGATGCGCGGGCGAGGCGTCCCCGAGTGGACGCACCCCGACGACGCGCCCCAGGTCTGGCGCCTGTACGAGGAACTGGTACGCGGGGAGCGCGAGCACTACCACACCGAAAAGGCGTTCTCCCGGCCTGACGGAACGGTCCTGTGGACCAATCTGACGGTGTCGCTGTTGCGGGACGCGGACGGCAACCCCCAGTACCAGCTGGCGCTCATGGAGGACACCACCGAGCGCCGCCTGCTCAACCTCCGCCTCCGCTACGAGGCCACCCACGACGCGCTCACCGGGCTGCCCAACCGCACCCTCTTCTTCGAGCGCCTGGAGAAGGCCCTCGCGGCGGGCGACGGCCAGCGCTTCGGCCTGTGCTACCTCGACCTCGACGGCTTCAAGACCATCAACGACAGCCTCGGGCACGCGGCGGGCGACCGTCTCCTCGTCGAGGTCGCCGACCGGCTGCAGTCCTGCGCGACCGCGCCCGGCGAGATGGTCGCCCGGCTCGGCGGCGACGAGTTCGTGGCGCTGACCACGGGCACCGACACCGAACGCGAGGTCGACGACCTCGCCGACCGCATCATGAACGCCCTCGTCACCCCGGTCCGTATCGACGGCCGTGAACTGCTGGTCCGCGGCAGCATCGGCATCGTCGAGGGCCCGGCGGGCGAGCGCGGTCCGGCGGAGGTGCTGCGCAGCGCCGACATCACGATGTACCGGGCCAAGTCGGCCGGCGGCAACCGCTACGAGATGGCCGACGCCGAGGCCGACGCCCGCGCCATCACCCGGCACGGACTCACCAACGCCCTGCCCGCCGCCCTCGACCGGGGCGAGTTCTTCATCGAGTACCAGCCGCTGGTCCACCTCGGCGACGGCACCGTGCGCGGCGCCGAGGCGCTGGTCCGCTGGCTGCATCCGCAGCACGGTGTCATCGGCCCCGACCGGTTCATCCCGCTCGCCGAGCACACCGGGCTGATCGTCCCGCTCGGCCGCTGGGTCCTGGAGCAGTCGGTGCGCCAGGCCCGCGAGTGGCAGGAACGACACGGCGGTACCGGAGCGGCCGGCCCGCTGCGCGTCAACGTCAACCTGTCCCCGTGCCAGCTCACCCATCCCGGGCTGGTCCAGGACACGGTGGACATCCTGGAGCGCGCCGGCCTCGAACCGGACGCCCTCTGCCTGGAGGTCACCGAGTCCGCGCTGATCGGCGCCGACGACGACCTGCTCAAACCCCTGCGCAGACTCTCCGAGATGGGCATCGACATCGCCCTCGACGACTTCGGCACCGGCTACTCCAACCTCGCCAATCTGCGCCGCCTGCCGGTCCGTGTCCTGAAGCTGGACCGGTCCTTCACCCAGAGCATGCAGCAGTTCCCCGCCGACCCCGTCGACCTGAAGATCGTCGAGGGGATCGTCTCCCTCGCCCACGGCCTCGACCTCGCGGTCACCGTCGAGGGCGTCGAAACCGGCGCCCAGGCCGAGCAGTTGAGGATACTGGGCTGCGACACGGCCCAGGGCTGGTACTACGCCCGCCCGGGCCCGCCCGAGCGGCTGCACGAACTGGCGTTGGTGGACGCGACGGGCTGAGCGGCCGCTGGAGCCGAGGGGAACGCCTGACACCGGGGCAGCCACCGGTCGCGGCGCTCCTCACCGCTCCAACAGCATCCGCTGCAACTCGCGAGCCGCCCGCGGCGGAGCCACATCGCTGCGGTGTGCCAGGGCGATGGTCCGGTGCAGGCCGGGGCGGGCCAGAGGGGTCACGCGCAGGCCGCGGCCGGAGCGGGTGGCGACCATGCGGGGGACGACGGCGACGCCCAGGCCGGCGCGGACGAAGCCGAGGACCGCGTCCATCTCGCCGCCCTCCACCGCGAAGTCCGGCTCGAACCCCGCGGAGCGGCACGCGGCGACGGTGAGTTCGCGCAGGTCGTAGCCGTGGCGGAACATGACCATGCGTTCGCCCTCCAGGTCCGGGACACGGACGGTGCGGCGGCCGTTGCCTGGCCTGGGCTCGTCCGGGGAGGAGACCACCACCAGGTCCTCGCGCAGCAGCTCCACCGTGGTGAGGGCGGGGGAGGGGGTCGGCAGGGGCAGGACGACCAGGGCGAGGTCGAGGGCGCCGCGGGCCAGCTGGCGTACGAGGTCGTGGGAGCCGCCCTCCTCGATCAGCAGCCGGATGCCCGGGTACCGGTCGTGGAAGGCGCGCAGTACGTCGGGGAGCAGACCGGTGCACAGGCTCGGGGTCGCGCCGAGCCGGACCCGGCCCCGGCGCAGCTGCACCAGCTCCTGCACCTCCTGCCGGGCCGTGTCCGTGTCGGCGAGGATGCGGCGGGCCAGCGGCAGCAGGGCCTCACCGGCGTCGGTGAGCGTGATGTTGCCGCGCGCCCGGAGGAAGAGGTCCGCCCCCAACTCGCGTTCCAGCGCCTTGATCTGCTGGGAGAGGGACGGCTGCGCGACATGGACCACCTCGGCCGCCCGGGTGAAATGCCGGGTCTCGGCGACCGCCACGAAGTACTGGAGCTGCTGGAACTGCACCCCTCCACGATACGGGACGATAGGCGACGGCTATGGAATCGAGCCGTTTCATGTCTTGGACCGATGGGGTCGCGCGGCCCTAGCGTCAGTCCCATGGCTCTGGCAACGCGGACGGAACGAGCGAAACAGGCGGAACGGGCGGAACGAAAACCGTCCATGCCGCGCACGGTGTGGGACAGCACCCTCGGCAAGAAGACGGTCATGGCCGTCAGCGGTCTGATCATGCTGGCGTACCTGGTCGTCCACATGCTGGGCAACCTCAAGATCTTCTTCGGCTCGGACGAGTTCAACGGCTACGCGCACTGGCTGCGCACCCTCGGCGAGCCCTTCCTGCACTACGAGTGGGCCCTGTGGATCACCCGCGTGGCGCTAGTCGTCGCGGTCGTCGCCCACGCCACGGCCGCCTACCAGCTGAGCCGCCGCGACCTGAGGGCCCGGCCCGCCAAGTACGTGCACAAGAAGCGCCGGGCGAGCTACGCGACCCGCACCATGCGGTGGGGCGGCGTCATCCTCGGCCTGTTCATCGTCTGGCACATCCTCGACCTGACGACCGGCACCCTCCACCCGGGCGGCTTCCAGTCCGGCCACCCGTACCAGAACGTCATCGACACCTTCTCCACCTGGTACGGCAACGTCGTCTACCTGGTCGCGGTGCTCGCGCTCGGCCTGCACATCCGGCACGGCTTCTGGAGCGCCGCGCAGACCCTCGGCGCCGGCAGCCGCACCCGCGACCGCGCACTGAAGACCACCGCGAACCTCCTCGCGCTGGTGCTGACCGTGGGTTTCGTCTCCGTACCCGTCGCCGTCATGACCGGAGTGGTGAGCTGACATGTCTACGTACGCGGACTACGTGACCGGGGAACCGGTCGTCGACGGCAAGGCGCCCGAAGGGCCGATCGGCGAGCGCTGGGACACCCGCCGCTTCGAGGCCAAGCTCGTCAACCCCGCCAACCGCCGCAAGCACACCGTCATCGTCGTCGGCACGGGCCTCGCCGGCGGCTCGGCCGGCGCCACCCTCGCCGAACAGGGCTACCACGTCGTCCAGTTCTGCTACCAGGACTCCCCGCGCCGCGCCCACTCGATCGCCGCGCAGGGCGGCATCAACGCCGCGAAGAACTACCGCAACGACGGCGACTCCGTGCACCGGCTGTTCTACGACACCGTCAAGGGCGGCGACTTCCGGGCCCGTGAGTCCAACGTCCACCGGCTCGCGCAGATCTCCGTCGAGATCATCGACCAGTGCGTCGCCCAGGGCGTGCCCTTCGCCCGGGAGTACGGCGGTCTGCTCGACACCCGCTCCTTCGGCGGCGTACAGGTCTCGCGGACGTTCTACGCCCGTGGCCAGACGGGCCAGCAGCTTCTGCTCGGCGCGTACCAGGCACTGTCCCGGCAGATCGCCGCCGGGAACGTGGAGATGCGTCCGCGGACCGAGATGCTCGACCTGATCGTGATCGACGGGCGGGCCCGGGGGATCGTGGCGCGGGATCTGATCACCGGTCGCATCGACACCTACTTCGCCGACGCCGTGGTGCTGGCGAGCGGTGGCTACGGCAATGTCTTCTACCTCTCGACCAACGCCATGAACTCCAACGCGACCGCCGTGTGGCGGGCGCACCGGCGGGGCGCGCTGTTCGCCAATCCGTGCTTCACCCAGATCCACCCCACCTGCATTCCGCGCACCGGCGAACACCAGTCGAAGCTCACGCTGATGAGCGAGTCGCTGCGCAACGACGGGCGGATCTGGGTGCCCGAGGCCAAGGGCGACACCCGCCCGGCCGACCGGATCCCCGAGGACGAGCGCGACTACTACCTGGAGCGGATCTACCCCTCCTTCGGCAACCTCGTGCCCCGCGACATCGCCTCCCGCGCCGCGAAGAACGTCTGCGACGAGGGGCGGGGCGTCGGTCCCGGCGGGCAGGGTGTCTACCTGGACTTCGCCGACGCGATCGCACGGATGGGGCGGAAGGCCGTCGAGGCCAAGTACGGCAACCTCTTCGACATGTACCAGCGGATCACCGACGAGGATCCGTACGAGGTGCCCATGCGGATATACCCGGCCGTGCACTACACGATGGGCGGACTCTGGGTCGACTACGACCTCCAGACCACCGTCCCGGGCCTGTTCGCGATCGGCGAGGCCAACTTCTCCGACCACGGGGCCAACCGGCTCGGCGCGTCGGCGCTGATGCAGGGCCTCGCGGACGGGTACTTCGTACTGCCGGCGACGATCAACGACTACCTCGCCCGGCACCCGCGGCAGGGCGACACAGGCCGCCAACACCCCGTCGTCCAGGAGGTCCTGGCCGAGACAGAGGACCGGCTGAACCTGCTGCTCGCCGTCGACGGCGACCGCACGCCCGACTCCTTCCACCGCGAAGTCGGCGAGTTGATGTGGGAGTTCTGCGGCATGGCGCGCACGGACAGCGGACTGCGCAAGGCCCTGGAGCGGATCCCGCAGATCCGTGAGGAGTTCTGGCGGCGGATCAAGGTCCCGGGCACGGGTGAGGAGTTCAACCAGTCCCTGGAGAAGGCCAACCGCGTCGTCGACTACCTCGAACTCGCCGAGCTGATGTGCCTCGACGCGCTGCACCGCGCCGAGTCCTGCGGCGGCCACTTCCGCGAGGAGTCCCAGACGCCGGACGGCGAGGCGGAGCGCCGCGACGAGGAGTTCACGTACGCCGCCGCCTGGGAGTTCACGGGCACCGGCACGGCCCCCGTCCTGCACAGGGAAGACCTGGTCTTCGAGTACGTCCACCCCACCCAGCGGAGCTACGCATGAAGCTCACCCTGCGCGTCTGGCGGCAGCGGGCCGCCGACGCCGACGGCGCCATGTCCACGTACGACGTCGACGGCATCTCGCCCGACATGTCCTTCCTGGAGATGCTCGACACGCTCAACGAGGAACTCATCCTGCGCGGTGAGGACCCGGTGGCCTTCGACCACGACTGCCGCGAGGGGATCTGCGGGGCCTGCTCGCTGGTCATCAACGGCGACGCGCACGGGCCGGAGCGGACCACGACGTGTCAGCTGCACATGCGGTCCTTCGCGGACGGCGACACGATCGATGTCGAACCGTGGCGGGCGTCGGCGTTCCCGGTGATCAAGGACCTGGTGGTGGACCGGTCGGCGTTCGACCGGATCATCCAGGCCGGCGGGTACATCACGGCGCCGACGGGGGCCGCGCCGGAGGCGCACGCGACGGCCGTGCCGAAGCCGGACGCCGACTTCGCGTTCGAGCACGCGGAGTGCATCGGATGCGGGGCATGTGTGGCCGCGTGTCCGAACGGGGCGGCGATGCTGTTCACCTCGGCCAAGATCAACCATCTGAACGTGCTGCCACAGGGGGCGCCCGAGCGGGAGACGCGGGTGCTGGACATGGTGGAGCGGATGGACGACGAGGGGTTCGGGGGGTGCACGCTGGCCGGGGAGTGCGCCACGGCCTGCCCCAAGGGGATTCCGCTGGTGTCGATCACGAGCATGAACAAGGAGTGGCTCCGGGCTGCCCGGAAAGCCGGTAAGCGGTAGCGCCGTAGGGGGACCGCCGTCTTCGGGGCCCGGGTCGCAGTCACCTCATGAACGTTCGCCGAAACGTGCGGACGGGCGGGCCGGGAGTGGTGCTCATCCCCGGCCCCGTCTGGAATTTCGGGACGAAACCCGCACGTGGCTCGGGGGTCGCGCACCGGCCAGACACCGGTCACCGGGAGCGTTCCGTTCAACAAGCCCACATCCCGGCTCCCGCCACCGGACACGCGTCGGCCAGACGGCATCGGAAGAACAGGTACGCGCAGGCCGCACCGACCGGCCTGTTCTTCCGCTCAGGCCGAACCGGCCCGTGACCTGGAGTGAGCCATGACCGCCGTATCCGCTCTGGACACCCCTCCCCTGTCAGCGGCCCCCACCCGCTACACCGTCACCCTCGCCCGCGACGAGGCCGATGTCCGTGCCGCCCAGCGGCTGCGCCACGACGTGTTCGCCGGAGAGATGGGCGCCCTGCCGGCCGGCCCGCGGCCGGGGCTCGACGTCGACGCGTTCGACGCGTACTGCGACCACCTGCTCGTCCGGGACACGGTGACCGGACAGGTCGTGGGCACCTACCGGCTGCTGCCGCCCGAGCGGGCCGCCGTCGCCGGGCGGCTGTACTCGGAGAGCGAGTTCGACCTCACCCGGATCGACGCCATCCGGCCTGGCCTCGTCGAGGTCGGCCGCTCCTGCGTCCACCCCGGCCACCGCGACGGCGCGGTCATCGGCCTCATCTGGGCCGCCATCGCCCGCTACATGCTCGACCGCGGCCACGAGTGGCTGGCCGGCTGCTGCTCGATCCCGCTCGCCGACGGCGGCGCCCTCGCCTCCGCGTCCTGGGACCGGGTGCGGGCCAAGCACCTGGCGCCGGAGGAGTACCGGGTACGGCCGCTGCTGCCCTGGATCCCGAGGAGCGAGGCCCCGGCGGGCCGTACGGAGCTGCCGCCGCTGCTCCGCGGCTATCTGCGGCTCGGCGCCTGGGTCTGCGGTGAGCCCGCGCACGACCCGGACTTCGGGGTCGCCGACCTGTATGTGCTGCTGTCGATGCGCCGGGTCAACCCCTGCTACCTGCGGCACTTCCTCTCCCTCGTACCGGCCGCGTGACCCGGTGAGCGTCTGGCTGCCCAGCGCGCCCTGCAGCGTTCAGGTGTGCGTGGACGCGAGAGACTCCGGCGTCGCCGCGGTCAAGGCCGCCGCGCGGTTCGCGGCGGTCGTGGCCCTGGTCCTCGCCGGGGTCCTGGTGAGCCAGGCCGGCCTGCGGGTGCCGGCCGGGATCGTACGGGGCTGGTGCCGGTGGACCGTGCGGGCCTCGGGGGTACGGGTACGGATCTCCGGCGCCGCCCCCTCCACCGGCGGGCTGCTCCTCGTCGCCAACCACGTCTCCTGGCTGGACATACCGCTGCTCGGCGCGGTGCGTCCGGCGCGGATGCTCGCCAAGTCCGACATCCGCCGGTGGCCGGTGGCGGGCGCCCTCGTCGCGCGCGGCGGGGTGCTGTTCATCGAGCGGGACCGGATCCGGGCGCTGCCCGAGACGGTCGCGCGGATCGCCGAGGCCCTGCGCGGCGGTGCGGCCGTCGTCGCCTTCCCCGAGGGGAGCACCTGGTGCGGCCGTGCGCAGGGCCCCTTCCGGCGGGCCGTGTTCCAGGCCGCGCTCGACGCGGGCGTGCCCGTGCAGCCGGTGCGCGTCCGCTACCGGTTCGCCGAGGGCGGGGCGAGCACCACGCCCGCCTACGTCGGGGACGACTCGCTGCTCGCGTCGGTGTGGCGGGTGGTGTCGGCACGCGGAGTGCTCGCCGAGGCCGAGGTGCGGCCCGTCATCGGCCCGGGCGGCCACCCCGACCGGCGGGCCCTGGCGGCGGCCGCACAGACGGCCGTGACCGACATGGACGCCGTCGTCCCGCACCTGTGGGGAGAGCACGGCAGCTCCTGGCCGGACCGGGGGCTTGCGGCGGGAGACCACCCCCGGCCGACGGCCGGGGCTCAGCTGCGGCCGCCCGCCACGGGCGACCGGCCGAGGTCCGCGATCCCGGCCAGCCTCGTGTAGGAGTCCAGCAGTGCCTCGCGGTCGTGGGTGGTGGTCGTGACCAGGATTTCCTGGGCGGACCGGGGGCTTGCGGCGGGAGACCACCACCGGCCGACGGCCGGGGCTCAGCTGCGGCCGCCCGCCACGGGCGACCGGCCGAGGTCCGCGATCCCGGCCAGCCTCGTGTAGGAGTCCAGCAGTGCCTCGCGGTCGTGGGTTTCGCGGCCCGCGAACCGGGGGGCCGACCAGGGCGCGCCGATGCCGCCCAACGCGCCGAGCCGCGCCCGGGATCGACCCGGGCGCGGCTCGGCGGAATGTGCCGTGAAGGACTCGCTGTCACATACGGCCGCTGTCACATACGGCCGCTGTCACTTACGGCCGATGGTGATCCCCTTCGTCTTCGCGGCGGTGGCGTTCTGGTAGACGACCTTGCCGGTGGACTTCTTCCAGATCTTGATCTTGAAGGTGTCCGGGTTGTCGGTGGCGGTGACGCGGAAGGCGTAGCCGCTCTTGCCGTTGACGGTGCCGGAGCCCTGGTGGACGGCCTTGGAGCCGGTCACCACGAGCCAGTCGGAGCCGGTGGAACGGAACTTCAGCTTGCCGGGGCCGAAGTCGAAGGACGCCTTGCCCGTGAGGACGGTGGCCGCCTTCGCGTCCTTCTTCGACTTGCCGTACTTGGCGTTGAAGGAGAAGGACGCCTTGCCGGTGAGCTTGGGACCGGCGGGGAAGGCCCCGGCCGGGGAGGTGAAGCTGCCGGCGCCGGTGGCGGGGCCCGCCGCCGGGTCGTACACGATCAGCTCGGGGAGCGTGATGCTGTCCGAGGCGCCGTCGTCGTCGGTGACGGTGATCACCGGGCGGTAGACGCCGGCCTTGCGGTAGGTGTGCTCGGCCTTGCAGCCGGTGGCGGTGACCTTGCCGGCCGTCGGCTTGGTGCCGTCCTTCCAGTCGACCTGGCAGGTGTGCTTGTCGCGGGTGCCCGCGTCACTGAACCTGGCCGTGACCGCCGTGCTCCTGCCTACCGCCACCGGGGCCTTCGGCCCGGTCGCGGAGGTGATCTTCGGGGCCGCGTTGGTGACGGTCACGGTGGCCGAGTCGCTGCCGCGGCCGCCGGTCAGGGTCACCGTGTAGGTGCCGTTGTCGGTGCAGGTGAGGGTGGTCTTCGCCGACTTGGCGTCCGCGAAGGCGCAGGGCGCGTCCTTCTCGGCCGTCCACTTGGCGGTGCCGGCGCCCGAGATCGTGCCGTTCAGCTCGATCCTGGCGCCCTCCTTGCCGGTGGCGTCCGGGCCGGCCCGGACGATGGTGACCGGGTCGATGCTCTCCAGGGTGGGCACGACCTTCTTCAGCAGGCCGTCCGCGTCGAACTCCAGCTTGTCGATGGTCGTTTCGCGGTGGGTGCCGTCACCGCCCGGGATGGCGAAGCGGTGGTAGGCGATGTACCAGTCGTCGGTGTTCGGGACATGGACCACCGAGTGGTGGCCGGGGCCCTTGATACCCAGCGAGAGGTCCTTCTCCAGGATCACGCCCTGCTTGGTCCACGGACCGGTGGGCGAGGAGCCGGTGGCGTAGGCGACCCGGTAGTTCTCGTCACGTGTGTCGTTCTCCGACCACATGAAGTAGTAGGTGCCCTTGCGCTTGATGACGAAGGTGCCCTCGTTGTAGTTGCTCGGCGTCATGTCGGTGACCTTCGAGGCGTCGAAGGAGACCATGTCGTCGTTGAGCGGCACCACATAGGCGTGGCCGTTGCCCCAGTAGAGGTACGACTGGCCGTCGTCGTCCGTGAAGACCGCCGGGTCGATCATCTGGCCGCTGTACGTGCCCGCCTTGAGCAGCGGCTTGTCCAGGACGTCCTTGAACGGGCCGGTGGGCGAGTCGGAGACCGCGACACCGATGTTCGCGTCGGCGCAGAAGTAGAAGTAGTACTTGCCGTTCTTCTCCTCCATCGCCGGCGCCCAGGCCCTGCTGTCCGCCCAGGAGACGTCCGGACCCAGGTCCAGGATGACGCCGTGGTCCTTCCAGTTGACCAGGTCGGTCGAGGAGTACGCCTTGAACTGCGTGCCGCTCCAGCCCTCGAAGCCGTCGGTGGTCGGGTAGATGTAGAAGGTGTCGCCGAAGCGGACGATGTTCGGGTCGGCGTTGAGGCCGGGGAGCACCGGGCTCTTCAGTTCCCGCGCCGACACCGTCCAGGTGCGCTTCTTCCCGTCCGAGCCGGTCACCTCGTACGTCACCGGCTTGCTGAAGTCCTGGACGCTGCCCGAGGCGGGGCTGATCGCCGCGCCGTGGGCGAGGGTGAACTCCGGTGCCAGCTCGGTGAGATCCGTGCCCGGCTTCATCGGCAGCGTGATTTTGCTGTCGGCGTCGCCGATGATCGCGTCGGTCTTCAGCTCCGGGTGCGTCACCTTCGCGATGCCCGTGGTGTTGCCGCTGAGCTCCAGGACCTCGGCGGCCGTCAGGGCCCGGTTGTAGATCCGGAAGTCGTCGACCTCACCGCCGAAGTACGGGTCGGGGGAGTACATGGACCGGCCGATGTAGCCGCTGTAGTCCTTGTTCGCGTCGTACAGCTCGGACGGCTTGACGACCACGTCGGTCGCGCGGGACACCTCGATGCCGTCCACGTAGAGCACGGCCGTGCCGGCCCCGCCGTCGATGGTGACGGTGACGTGCTTCCACTCGCCGGCGGGGAGCCGAGCCCCCGACAGCTTCTTCTCCGCGCCCCAACTCGCCGCGGTGATGGCCGAGTAGAGCGAGGAGGAACCGTTCGACGGGCTGGCGAACAGGTACTTGTTGCTGTCCGGGCCGAGCCCGAAGAGCCACTGCCAGTTGTCGCCGCCCTTCCACTTCGCGTACGTGGA
Organism: Streptomyces adelaidensis; assembly: GCF_016598475.1. Taxonomy (GTDB): domain Bacteria; phylum Actinomycetota; class Actinomycetes; order Streptomycetales; family Streptomycetaceae; genus Streptomyces; species Streptomyces adelaidensis. The sequence goes on along the minus strand of NZ_JAEMUX010000044.1, from coordinate 28,016 downwards.
GACGGTGACGCTGTCGGCGTCCTTCAGCACGCCGTTCGGGATCTTGACGTACGGGGAGGTCGAGCCGCTGTCGCCGCCGGACATCTTGAACGAGCCGCCGTCGACGCCGGTCCCGAAGTCGGGCGTACGGACGTAGGTGCCGTGGTAGCCGTGGCCGCTGGAGTCACGGGCGATGCTGCCGCCGCTCTCGTCGAAGCCGTAGTGCAGGAGCAGGTCGGCCGGGACGTCCGGGCCCTGTGCCGAGACGGTGACCTCGGCGTTGACCTCGATCGCCGAGTCGCCGGGCAGGCTGCCCTTGACCGTGAAGGTGCCGGCCTGCGCGTACTTCGCCTCGTCCACGGCCGCCCAGGTGACGGCGACGGGCCGCTCGGCGCCGTCGGCGTACTCGGCGATGACGGTGGCGGGCAGGACCGGGGCGTCACCGATGCGCGTCTCGACCTTGACGTCCTCGACGCTCGTGACGGTCTGCTCCGGCTGGTAGGTCTTCAGCAGCCGGTCGTACTCGGCCTGGGTGACCGGGAGCACGGTGCCGTGCCGGGGCTTGGACGGCAGGTCGTAGTCGGTGGACGGGGTCCAGGTGCCGGACGCCAGGTCGGTCGTCTCGAAGGGGATGTAGCCGCGCCCGCCGAACTCGTCGAGGAACGCGTACCACTTCTCCTCGGTGTTCGACTTGAACACCAGCGGGCCCTCGGCGGCGTTCATCGCGCCCTTGCCGATGCCCTCGGCGACCGCGTCCCAGGAGAGGTTCCGCAGCGAGTCGCTCTTCTCCTCGAAGATGAACTTGCTGTTGGGGGTGTCGGAGGTGTTGTTCCGCTCGTCCTTGGAGAGGCGGAAGTAGGTGCCGTCGTGCTGGATCACCGTGGAGTCGATGACCGAGTAGCCGCGGTCGACCCAGACCTTGGGCTCGCTGAAGGTGTAGAAGTCGCGGGTGGTCGCGTACATCATGCGGTTGTACGTGCTGCCGGAGTGGTCGGCGTTGTCGTACAGCTTCGACGCCCAGAAGACCACGTACTCGCCGAGTTGCTCGTCGTAGTACGCCTCCGGGGCCCAGGTGTTGCCCGCCGAGTCGGGGGAGACCTTGACCAGGCGCTGGTTCGTCCAGTTCACCAGGTCGGTGGACTCCCAGACCATGATGGACTTGCTGCCGGTGCGCTGGGAGGCGTCCCAGTCGCCGTTGCCGTAGATCCTGAGGTCGGTGGCGATCTGGTAGAACTTGTCGCCCTCGGGGGAGCGGATGATGAACGGGTCGCGCAGGCCCTTCTCGCCCAGCGTGGACGTCAGGACCGGCTTGCCGTCGTTCAACTCCCGCCACTTCAGCGGGTCGTTGCCCTTGCTGAGAGCCGCGTAGAGCTGCTCGCCGTCCGAGGTGCCCTCGCCGGTGAAGTAGCTGAACATATAGCCCTTGAGGGCCTGCTTCGCGGGCAGCTCGGGCACCTTGGCGGTGAAGTCGCGGGTGGTCTTCGCGTCGCCCTTGGTGACCGTCGCGGTCAGCTCGACCGTGGTGGCGCCGTCACCGTGCGCGGGACGCTTGACGACGCCCTCGGCGGAGACGACGTCCGGCTCGGAGGACGACCAGGCGACCTTCGTGCCGAAGGAGCCGTCGGTGGGGAGCGTGAGGTTGCCGCGGACGTCGTCGAGGTTGTGGACGCTCAGCGCCTCGGCGGCCTGCTCGGTCGCGGCCTTGTCGTCGAAGGCCGGGAGCACCGTGACCTCGAAGGTCTTGGTGTCGCTCACGGAACCCTTCTTCAGGGTCGCCGTCAGCGTGGCGTGACCGTCCGGCTCACCGGCGGCGGGGCGGGTCACCGCGCCGGAGTCCGCGACCACCTCGGTGTTGTCGCTCTTCCAGCTGATGGACGAGCCGCCGGCCGTGCCGGTCTTCGGCAGCTCCAGGTCGGCGCTCACCCCGCTGGTGTCACCCAGGCTCAGGGCCGCCTTGTCGTCGGCGACGCCCTGCTCGGCCACGGGGAGCGAGAGCTGCTCGATCTCGGAACCGGCGAGCGCGCGGTCGTACACCCGGAAGTCGCGGATGCTGCCCTTGAACAGCTTGTCGCCCGAGTAGACCGACTTGCCTATGTAGTTGGCGGTCGTCGTGCCGGAGCCGATCGCGCCCGGCGTGGTGGTGACGGAGGTGTTGCGGCCGACCTCCACGCCGTCCTCGTACAGCACCGCCGTGTTGCCGGTCTGCGTGTACGTGAGCTGCTTCCACACCCCGCGGGTGAGGTTGTGGGAGTCGGACGGCTTGGTCGTCTGCTCGGTCGACCAGTTGCCGGTCGCGATCGACGCCCGGTAGGAGTTGCCGGTGGTGAAGAGATACCCGTTGCCGTTGCCGCCGCTGGTGTTGCCGAAGCCGTAGATGAAGTACGGGGTGGTCTGGGCGGAGTCGATCAGTACGTCCATCGAGACGCTGATCGAGGCCATGCCCTTCATGACGTCGTTCGGCACCTTGACGTAGGTGTCGGAGCCGTTGAAGGCGAGCCCCCGGCCCTCGGCGCCCGACCAGCCGGCGGTGCCGCTCACCGTGCCGTCCCGGCCGTTGCCGGAGGCGTCGGCGACGGTGGTGCCGGAGGTGGCGTCGAGCTTGTACCAGAGGGCCAGGCCGTCGGTGATGTCGGCGCTCGCGGCGGTGTCCGCGTCGTCCGCCGCGATGGCGGGCGCGGCGGGGCCGGCGAGGCCCAGGAGCAGTGACGCGGCGGTCAGTCCGACGAGCGAACGACCCGCCCGGCGTCTCGCGCGGCCGCGCAGACGTGCGATGTACGTCATGTCGAGTATCCCTGCTGAGAGCACGGCTGAAGTAAGGGTGAGGAAGACAGGAGGCAGCCGGCCGAACGGGCGGGGGACCCTCGCCCTGGGTGTCCCGCTGTTTCGACCTTGTGACGTCGTGTTGCGAGAGTGTCAATCGACGCGTGGTGGGGCGTCAAGAGGTTTCGAACAATGTCCGACGGGTCGAACGGATTGCCGCTCCCTCTGCTGCTCTTCCTCTGCCGCTCTTCTCTACTGCTCGATTTGTCTACTTGTCCACAGGGCGGACCAGCTCCCAGGTGGCGACCGCGAAGTCCAGCTTCATGCCATGGCGTTCGTAGAGGGAGAGGGCGCCGGTGCTGTTGTCGGTGTCCACGCCGAGGCCGATGCGGTCGCGGCCGAGGGACGCGTAGTGGCCGAAGGTGTGGCGGAGCAGCAGACTGCCGAGCCCTCGGCCGCGGGCCTCGCGCAGGACGCCGATGCCGGCGATCCAGGCCATGCCGGTGCGGTCGTTGCGGGAACGGAGGGCCGCCGCGTCCCCGAGACCGTCGACACGCACGAGCCAGACCAGCGACCAGTCGACGGTCTCGGCGTCGATGTCGTCCAGCCACTGCTCGTACGTACGCGGCTGGAAGTCGAAGTGGTCGGCGAAGGCGGCCTGGAGGAGGGCGTGGGCCTGTCGGCGGTCCGGCTCGGTGGCGCAGGGGCGCAGGGTGACACCGGGCGGGGGCGTCGGGAGCGGCTCGGTGGGGGAGACGGAGCGGTCCATGACGTGGTAGCGGCGGACCGTGCGCCAGCCGCGTCCGCGCAGGGCGTCGAGGTCGGTCGTCGGCGCGATGTTGAGATGCAGGTGCACCACCGCCCGCTCCGCCCCGTTGGCGGCGGCCCGCTCCGCCGCGCGGGCCTCCATCAGGTCGAACAGGTGCAGTGCGCCGAGCGGTTGGCCGGGCAGCGCGTAGTGGTCCATGTCGATGCGCTCGCCGCCGGACTCGTCCCACATCAGCCCGTACCCGACCAGCCGATCCCCGTCGAACAGCAGCCAGGAGTCCCGCTCCAGGTCCGCCTCGGGATGCTTCAGGTCGGCCCGTACCTCGGCCACCTCGGTCTCGGCACGGCCGATCTCCAGCACGTCGATCTCGTTGAGCAGCGCGCACACCCTCTCCGCGTCGTCGAGCGTGGCCGGGCGCACGGTCAGTCCGGGCGGCAGGGCGGTGGGGTGCGGCGTCGTCATGGGGTCACTGTCCGGTGCGGGCGGCACGGCTCGCAACGGGATTTCCCGGCCGCGCCGCCCCTGCGGACTCACTGCTCGCGGCACCACCGCCGGTACGCCGCCACGGCCGTCGGCAGCGTCGGGAAGATCAGCTCGCTGTCGACGGACTCCGCGAGCCCGTAAGCCTCCAGCTCGTCGAGCAGATCCTGCTTCACCCGGGCGAGAGCGAAGACGATGCCGCGGTGGTCCAGTTCGCGGCGGAGTTCCTCCACCGCGTCCAGGGCGGTGATGTCGACCTCGACGTTGGCCTCGGCATTGAGGAGGAACCACCGTACGGGGCCCTCCTGTTCGTCCACCGCGGCCAGCGCCCGGCGGCGGAAGTCCTCCGCGTTGGCGAAGAAGAGCGGGGAGTCGTAGCGGTAGACGAGGAGCCCGGGGATCGTGCGGGCCTCGGGGTAGTCGTCGACGTCGTGCATGCCGGCCACACCCGGTACCAGTCCCTCCACGGCGTCGTGCGGACGGGCCACGCGGGTCAGCAGCTCGGCCACGGACAGGCCGACGGCGACCAGGACGCCGTACAGGATGCCCCAGGCGAGCACCCCGGCCAGACAGCCGACCGCGAGGAGCAGTTCGCGGCGGCGGAAGGCGGCCAGCCGCCGGAAGCCGGCCCCGTCGACCATCCGGACGGCGGCGTAGACCACGATCGCGCCCAGTACGGCCGCCGGGGTGCGGGTCAGCAGCGGGCCGAGGAAGAGCAGGACGGCGAGGACCACCACACCCGACACGAGCGTGTACGCCTGGCTGCGGGCGCCCGCCGAGGACGCGAGCGCGGTACGGCTGGCGCTGCTGCTGACCGGCATGCCGTGCAGCACCCCCGCGCCCAGGCTGGCGGCGCCCAGCGCCAGGAACTCCTGGTTCGGGTCGAACCCCGGGCCCTTGTCGTCCCGGTCGGCGAACGCCCGTGCGGTGAGGACGACATCCGTGTAGCTGACCAGCAGCACACCGAGGGCGGGCAGCATCAGGGACGGCAGCTCGGTCAGGTCCGGCACGGCGAAGCCCGGCAGGCCGGACGGGACCTCGCCGATCACGTCGATGCCGTACCGGCCGTCGAGGTCGAGGACGACCGCCGCCGTCGTACCGAGGACCACCGCGAGGAGCGGGCCGGGGAGGGTGCGGGAGAGCCGGGGCACGGTGAAGACGAACGCGATCGTGATCGCAGAGAAGACGACGGTGGCGGGGTGGGCGTCGCCGAGGTGCCGGACGAAGGACCACAGCTGCGGGAAGAAGTCCGAGCCGCTCGTCTCCACGCCGGCGAGTCTGGGCACCTGGTCGATGATCATCACGAGGGCCAGCCCCGCGAGATAGCCGATCAGGACCGGCCGGGACAGCAGATCGGCGACGAAGCCGAGCCGCACCGCCCGGGCCAGCAGACACAGCAGCCCGACGGCGATCGCGAGAACGGCCGCGAGCACGGCGTACCGCCGCGCGTCCCCCGCCGCGAGCGGCCCGATCACCGCCGCCGTCATCAGGGCGGCCGTCGACTCCGGGCCGATGGACAGCAGCCGGGAGGAGCCGAGCAGGGGATACAGCGCGAGCGAGGGAAGCATCGCCCAGAGACCTACCACCGGCGGCAGCCCCGCCACGACGGCGTACGCCATCACCTGCGGCACCAGATACGCCGCCACCGTCACACCCGCGACCAGATCCCCCCGCAGCCACGACCGGCGGTACCCCAGCAGCATCCCGAGCCCGGGAAGCAGCCGCCGCCACATCGGCGCACGCTCGCCCGAGACGTCGGCCATACGCCTCCCTTCACCCGGTGATCCATCCCAGGATCCACCGGGGGAGGGAGAACCGCGACGGGGTGGCCGCAGCGGGGCGGAGCCCCGTAAGGGGCGCGGGGAACTGCGCGATCAGCCACGCACGGCCGGTGGCCGCAGAACGAGGCGCACCCCCGTGCTGTCAGGCGTCCCGGGCTCCTTCAGGCGGCAGCCACGGGCGACCCCGTCGTAGGGAGAACCGCGACGGCGTGGGCGCAGCGGGGCGGAGCCCCGTAAGGGGCGCGGGGAACTGCGCGATCAGCCACGCACGGCCGGTGGCCGCAGAACGAGGCGCACTCACTCCCGAGCTGTTAGGCGTCCCGGGCCCCTCAGGCGGCAGCCACCCGCAACCCAGCCGTACGGAACACCCGCTGCTCCGCGTCCACGGCGAACACCTCGCAGCCCGCCCGGCCCGCGGCCCACGCGACCCCCTCCGCCCCCATCGCGAACGCCGCCGTGGCCGTCGCGTCGGCCTCCGTCAGGGACGGCGCCACGACCGTGAGGCTGAGCAGCCCGGTCGCGGGCCGCCCCGTACGGCCGTCGAGGATGTGATCGCCGCGCTCATAGCGCGCGGACGTCGCGACCGCCCCGTCCGTGATCTCCAGGACCGTACAGAGCCGGTCGGCCCGCTCCGGATGCCGCACCCCCACCCGCCACGGCCCGCCGGTGGCGGCCACGTCGCCACCGGCGTTGAGGCAGAGCTTCTTCGCGCCCCGGTCCGTCAGCAGCTCGGCGGCCCGCTGCACGGCCCAGCCCTTCACCATGGCGCACGGGTCGAGCCCGCGCCCCGGCAGCCGTACGTCGAACGCGCCGCCCGTCGCCACGCGGTACTCCTCGCACAGGTCGAGGACCTCGGTCAGCTCGGCGCTGAGCTCGTGCGGTGCGAGCTCCCCCCGGTCCAGCCGGGACACCTCGCTGTCGGCGCGGAACGGGCTGAACCGGGCGTCGACGGCGCGCAGCCAGTCGAACGCCGGTTCCGCGGCCGCGGCGGTCGCGTCCTCGTCCTCGACGACCAGCGAGATCGGGAACCCCATGATGTGTTCGACGCGACGCACCCGATCAGGCCTTCGCGTCGATCGCGGCCTGGAGGGACTCCCGGTAGCCGTCGCTGGTGATGGTCGCGCCGGAGACGGTGTCGATGTCGGCGCTCTGCGCCGCCAGGGTCTCCTTGATCAGCACCGGCACGGCGGCCTCGGTCTGCGGGTGGTTCGGCTGCTTCAGCATCTCTACGGCGGTGATCTTGTCGCCCTCGAAGGTCACCTGGACCTGGACGTCACCCTTGGAGGTGCCGACGGTCGACCCCGCGACGGTCTGACTCGCGCTCTCCTGCGACTTCGCCGAGTCCTCCGAAGCGGACGCGGAGGGCGAGGAGGTCGCGGAGGACGCCGACTCCTCGTTCTCGTCGATGGCCGCCTGGAGGGACTCCCGGTAGCCGTCGCTGGTGATGGTCGCGCCGGAGACGGTGTCGATGTCGGCGCTCTGCGCCGTCAGCGTCTCCTCGATCAGCACCGGCACCGCCGCCTCGGTCTGCGGATGGTCCGGCTGCTGGAGCATCTTGACGGCGGTGATCTTCTCGCCCTTGAAGGTCGCCTGGACCTGGACGGGACCCTTCTCGGTGTCGACCGTCGTGCCCGTGACCACGTTGGAGCCCGCCGCGGCGGACGCGGAGGCCGACGGGGCCGACTCGGCGGTCGTCGTCGTGGACGTAGTGGCGGTCGAGGGGGCGTAACGCCAGACGGGGACCAGCGCGGCGGCGCTGAGGACCAGGGCGGGTATGACTCGTTTCACTGTGCTTTCCTCGTGTCCCGTGTCTCTCAGCCGGCCAGGCTGAAGCGTTCGAAGTGGATCTGCGGCTTGGGCACGTCCAGCTCACGCAGGCTGCCGAGGACCGCGTTCATCATCGGCGGCGGCCCGCACAGGAACACGTCCCGGTCGGCGATGTCCGGCACCATCCGCAACAGCTCGCGCGGCGCCAGCTTGTCGGGGGTGACGGGGCCGGACACCAGGTGCAGCTCGGCGCCCTTGTCGAAGGCGAGCTGCTGGAGCTCGTTGTAGAGGACAGCGTCCTGGTTCGTGGCCACCCGGTAGATGACCACGGCGTGCCCCTCGATCTCCTCCAGCAGGGCGCGGATGGGGGTGACACCGACGCCGCCGGCGATGAGCACGGACTCCGGCCGGGTGCGGTGCATCGCGGTGAAAGCGCCGTACGGGCCCTCGGCGAACACACGCGTGCCGACCTTCACGTGCCGCAGGGCGGCGGAGCCGTCGCCGGCCGCCTTCGCGGTCAGCCGCAGCTGCTTGCCGTCGGGCGCGGCCGACAGCGAGAACGGGTTGGCCTGCCACCAGCGGTCCCGGGTCAGGAAGCGCCACAGGAAGAACTGGCCGGCCAGCGCGGGCATCCGGTCCAGGTCGCGGCCGCTCATGTAGATCGACACGACGTTGTCGGCCTCGGGGACGACGGCGGTGACGCGCAGCTGGTGGCGCCAGTTCCGCCACAGCGGGAGGACCAGCCGGCCGACGAACACGGAGGCCAGCGCCACGCCCCACAGCACGTACCAGTACGCCGTCGCGGTCTCCGAAGAGGCGAACGTGGTACCCGCCGCGACCTGGTGCGTGAAGGCCAGCACCACCGCGACGTAGGTGTACAGGTGGATGAAGTGCCAGGTCTCGTAGGCGAGCTTGCGCCGCGCGAAGCGGGCCGAGGCGACGCCGATCATGATGATGATCCCCAGCGCGACGATCGAGCGCAGCACGCCCTCGACGGTCTCGGCCAGGTCGATCAGCTGGTTCACCGGGTCCAGGTCCGCGGACTGGGCGTAGCCGAAGGTGATGAACACGGCGTGCGCCAGCAGCATCCACAGCACCGAGAAGCCGGTCCAGCGGTGCCAGGAGGTCAGGCGGTCCATGCCGATGCGCCGGTCGAACCACGGCAGCCGGGCCACCAGCAGCAGCTGGAAGGCCATGAGGAGCGCCCCGTACAGGCCGGTGAGGCGGCCCAGCACGATGAGGGCGTTCGAGGCGAAGCCCGCCTGGACGAAGAAGAAGGTCACCACGGCCACGTTCGCCGCGAGGACCGCGTACAGACCGGTGCGCGCGATCACCTTGGGACGCGCTCCCGAGCGGCTCACCGCTGTGGGGGGTTGTTGCTGGACGGTGGTCACGGGGAAAGCTCCTTGATCGGGTCCGGGGTACGAGCTTCTCCGGTGAGTGCTGTCGTTTTCCTGTCGGACAACTTTCAAGTCTTTATCGATCGGCGTCCCATCCGTGAGCGGCTATGGCGCGATGCGACCGGTAGCGCAGTATGAGCACGTGGAAAAAGTGCGACTTCTCGTTGTGGACGACGATCCGCCCATCGCTGACCTGGTGGCGACCGTCGCCCGCTACGAGGGCTGGGACGCGGTCACGGCCCACTCCGGTGAGGAGGCGTTGCGGCAGGCGGCCGAGTTCCGTCCCGACATCGTGGTCCTGGACCTGATGCTGCCCGGCGTCGACGGCTTCGGCGTGCTCGACCGGCTGCGCCAGTCCGGCACGATGGTGCCCGTGGTGTTCCTCACCGCCCGCGACGGCGTCGCCGACCGGGTCGCCGGCCTCACCCGGGGCGGCGACGACTACCTGGTCAAGCCCTTCGCGGTGGAGGAACTGATGGCCCGGCTGCGCACCGTGCTGCGCCGCAGCGCCGGGCCCACGTTCCAGCGGTCCGTGCTCCAGGTGTCGGACCTGACGATGGACGAGGACACCCGCGAGGTCCGCCGCGGCGGCAAGCTGCTCACCCTCACGCCCACCGAGTACGAGGTCCTGCGCTATCTGATGCGCAAGTCCCCGACCGTCCTCACCAAGGCACAGATCCTCGACCACGTCTGGGAGTACGGCTTCGGCGGCCGCTCCAACGTCGTCGAGCTGGTCGTCAGCCGGCTGCGCCGCAAACTGGAGGACACCGGCGAACCCCTCATCCACACCGTCCGCGGATTCGGCTATGTCCTGCGGCAGGCCACCGAGTGACCGCCCGAGTGACCGCCCGAGTGATCGCCCGACTCAAGCGGAGCTACCGGGGCATGCGCCTGGGCACCCGCCTCGCCCTCGGCCTCGGCGCCCTCGCGCTCGTCGTGTTCGCCGTCGTCGGCAGCACGCTGACCATGTACATGCGCGACTACCTGTCGGCGCAGCTCAACGAACAGCTGAAGATCGCCCAGATCGCCCAGTCCAAGAGCATCGCCGACTACGGCACGCTCGAGGGAAAGAAGTACTACCGCTGGTACTACGCGGTCTACGACGTCTCCGACGGCACCCCCGTGCTCCGCAAGCCCGAGGACGCCGCCGACGTGCCCGAGGACGTCGACGACTTCACCCTCGTGGCCAAGGCCCAGGCCGCGGCCGACACAGAGATCCTGCGCACCGAGCATCTCCGGGGCGAGGGCCAGTACAGGCTGCGGGCCTGCGAGGTCGAGCCCGGGGTGGTCCTGGTCAGCGCCGCGCCCCTGGACGACATCGACGACACCGTGGGCCAGCTGATCACGGTCCAGGTCGTCGCCTTCGTACTGGCCCTGATGGCGCTGGTGGTGTTCGGCCGGGCCACGCTGCGGCGCGGCCTGAAGCCGCTCAGCGACATGGCGCACACCGCCCGCGGCATCACCTCGCACGACCTGACGGACTCGGCACGGCTGCCGGTGCGCCACGACAACCGCGACGGCGGCCCCGAGGTCGAGGAACTGCGCACCGCCTTCAACACCATGCTGGAGCACATCGACGACGCGCTCGCCGTCCGCACCGAGGCCGAGCAGCGCCTGCGCCGCTTCGTCGCCGACGCCTCCCACGAACTGCGCACCCCCCTGATGTCCGTACGCGGCTACGCCGACCTCTTCCAGTACGCCGCCGCCCACAGCCCGGAAGAACGCGACAAGCACCTGGCCCGGCTGCGCGCCGAGGCCGCCCGCATGGGTTACCTGCTGGACGACCTGCTGATGCTCGCCCGCCTGGACGCCGCCGACGTGGAGACCCCGCTGCGGCTGGAGGAGGCCGATCTGGTGCAGTTGGCGGGCCAGGCGGCGGACGCCTTCCGGGCCGGCCGCCCCGACCACCCACTGACCGTCTCGACCGGCTCCCACCCGGTACGGCTACGCCACGACCCGCTGCGCGTCCGCCAGGTCCTCGACAACCTCCTCACCAACGCCGCCGTGCACACCCCGCCCGGCACGAAGGTCTCCCTGGAGGTGTCCGTCGAGTCCGGCACCGCCGAGGTGCGGATCACCGACTCCGGGCCCGGTATCCCGGCGGACGACCAGGAACGCGTCTTCGACCGGTTCTACCGCGTCGACAAGGCCCGCAGCCGCGACCGCGGCGGCAGCGGCCTGGGCCTCGCGGTCGCCCGCTCCCTGGTCCGCGCCCACGGCGGCACCATCGACCTGACCAGCGGGCCGGGCGCGACGACATTCACGGTCCGCCTGCCGCTGGGCGGGGAGGGCCTCTAGCGGACAGCGGCCTGTCCGTCGGCGACGGCGTCCTCTGCGACGAGTACTGCGAGGCCGCGAAGAACGTGTACGCGGCCGGTGACATCGCCCGCTGGTACAACCCGCTGTTCGGCACCTCGATGCGCGTCGAGCACCGCACCAACGCCGCCGAGCAGGGCATGGCGGCCGCCCGCAACCTGCTCGCCGGACCGGAGGCGCGCAAGCCGTTCGCTCCGGTGCCGTACTTCTGGTCCGACCAGTACGACATGAAGGTCCAGGCCTACGGCTATCTGCGCGGCCACGACGAGGTCGCCGTCGTCGACGGGGACCTGGCCGAACGCCGCTTCGTGGCCGTCTACCGCACCGGCGACCGGGTCACCGGCGCCCTCGCGGTCGGCATGCCGCCCAAGGCGATCCGGCAGTGGCGGCAGGCCATCGCGGCCGGCGAGCTCTGGCGCCAGGCGGTACCCGACCGCACACCCATCGCACTGAAGGAGGTCGACCATGGCGGAACAGCAGCCTGAGCAGGGTCGTGACGTGGTCGTGGTCACCGGAGCCGGCGGCATGGGCGTGGCGATCGCGCGCCGGCTCGGCAGCGGCCGGACCGTGTACCTCGCCGACGCCTCACAAGGTCAACTCGACCGGGCCGTCGACGCGTTGCGCGACGAGGGATACACGGTCGAGGGCGTCCTGACGGACGTCTCCGACCGCAAGTCCGTGGACGAACTGGCGCGGGCGGCGGCCTACGCGGGCCGCGTGGCCGCCGTCGTGCACACCGCGGGCGTCTCCGCCGCCCTCGGCTCGGCGCGGACGATCCTGGAGGTCAACCTGCTGGGCACGGCCCATGTCATCGACGCCTTCGAGCGTGTGGCCACCCGGGGCACGGCCATGGTCTGCGTCTCCAGCATGGCCGGCCACGTCGCCTCCCTGAGCCGCGAGGACGAGGCCGCCCTCGCCACGGCTCCCGTGGAGGAACTGCTCGGGCTCGGCGCGGTCACCGGCGTCGGGGACAGCGGGACGATGGCGTACATCGTCTCCAAGCGGGCCAACCACCTGCGTGTCGAGGGTGCCGCGCTCGCCTGGAACCGGCTCGGCGCCCGTATCAACAGCGTCAGCCCGGGCGTCATCACCACCGCCATGTCGAAGGCGGAGGCCGAGGGCCCGAGCGGCGCGCACATGCTCGCGATGCTGGAGACCAGCGGCGCGGGCCGCACCGGCACCCCGGCGGAGATCGCCGACGCCGTGGCATTCCTCACCGGCCCCGAAGCGCGTTACATCACCGGTACGGACCTGCTCGTCGACGGCGGACAGGCCGCCTGGCTCCGCCGCCACCGGCCCGCCTGACGACACCTCACCCGAGCGGGCCGCACCGCACGACCATCGCACCAGGCCAAGCCAAGCAGAGAGGACATCGATGACCACCCCCCACACCTCGTCCGCCCCCACGCCCCCGGACCCCGAAGAGCTGGGCTTCGACCCGGACGCCCTGCGCGCCCGGTACCGGGCCGAGCGCGAGCGCCGCATCCACCCGGACGGCGGCCGGCAGTACCAGCGGATCGCCGGTGAGTTCGTCTCCTACGACGCCGACCCCTACGCCGACCCGGAGTTCACCCGGGAACCGCTGCACGACCGGGTCGAGGCGGTCGTCATCGGCGGCGGGTTCGGCGGACTGCTCGCCGCGGCCCGGCTGCGACAGGCCGGTGTGGAGTCGATCCGGGTGATCGAGAAGGGCGGTGACTTCGGCGGCACCTGGTACTGGAACCGCTACCCGGGCATCCACTGCGACATCGAGTCCTACGTCTACCTGCCGTTGCTCGAAGAGGTCGGCTACGTCCCGAAGTGGAAGTACGCGCCCGGCGAGGAGATCCGGCAGCACACCCGCGCCATCGGCCGGCACTACGACCTCTACAGCGACGCCTGCTTCCAGACCGTGGCCACCGAACTCCGCTGGGACGAGACCGACCTGGAGTGGGTCGTCGCCACCGACCGGGGCGACCTGATGCGGGCCCGGTACGTGGTGGTCTCCAGCGGCACGCTCAGCCAGCCGAAGCTCCCCGGCATCCCCGGCATCGAGAACTTCAAGGGCCACACCTTCCACACCAGCCGCTGGGACTACGACTACACCGGCGGCGACGCCGACGGCGGTCTGACCGGCCTCGCCGACAAGCGCGTCGCCGTCATCGGCACCGGCGCCACCGCCATCCAGGTCGTCCCCCACCTCGGGGCCGACGCGGAGCACGTGTACGTCTTCCAGCGCACACCCTCGACGGTCGACGTCCGCGGCAACGGCCCCACCGACGAGGAGTGGGCGAAGACGCTCACCCCCGGCTGGCAGAGCCGGCGCATGGACAACTTCCTCAAGACCGTCACCGGGGTCAGGGTCGACGAGGACCTGGTCGGCGACGCCTGGACCAGCAGCGCCCGGCTCCAGGAGAAGCTGATCCCGACCGACGCGTACGCGGACGTCCCGGTGGACGAGCGCGAACGGGTCTACGAGATCGCCGACTTCCAGAAGATGAACGAGCTGCGCGACCGGGTGGCGGCCATCGTCGAGGACCCGGAGACCGCCGAGAAGCTGAAGCCCTGGTACCGCTACATGTGCAAGCGGCCCACCTTCAGCGACCACTACCTCCAGACCTTCAACCGGCCCAACGTCACCCTCGTGGACACCGCCGACACCCACGGCGTCGAGCGGATCACCGACAAGGCCGTCGTGGTCGGCGGGGTCGAGTCCGAGGTGGACTGCGTCATCTTCGCCACCGGCTTCGAGGTCGGCGTCTCGGGGCTGCTGTCCGGCCGGCTCCCGGCGTACGGCCGCGGCGGCGTCAGCCTGCTGGAGTCCTGGATGACGGCAGGACCGCAGACCCTCCACGGCTTCTACAGCCACGGCTTCCCCAACCTCTTCCAGCTCGGCCCCATGCAGAACGCCAGCGCCGTCAACTACGTCCACATCCTCGACCAGCAGTCGTCCCACATCGGCGAGGTCGTCGCCGAGGCCCGCAGGCGCCGCGCCCGCTACGTCGAGCCGACCGCCGAGGCCCAGGGCGCCTGGGTCGCCACGATCCGCGAGAAGGCCGCCGACCTGTACAAGTTCCACGCCGAGTGCACCCCCGGCTACTACAACAACGAGGGCAAGCCCCGCGAGCGCAGCGAGTCGTACGGCGACGGACCGGTCGCCTTCCACGAACTGCTGCGGCGCTGGCGCGCGGACGGCGGCATGGACGACGTCCTCGTGGGCGCCGAGTGAGCGGGACGGGAGCGGCCATGACCGATCGCCCCAACCGGTACGACGAGACCGGCGAACTCCGCGCCACCAGCACCCGCTGGGAGGCCCGGCGGCTCAACCCGCCGAACCCGCTGTGGGGTTCCAACGGCGTCGCCTTCGGCCCCGACGGGCGGCTGTACGTGGCGCAGTTCCTCGCCGGACAGATCAGCGCCGTCGACCCGGCCACCGGGGACGTCGACATCGTCGTCCCGATGGACAGCCCGGTGCAGTCGCCGGACGACCTCGCCTTCGGCGCGGACGGCTCGATGTACATAGCCGACCTGGTGCCCGGCCGGGTGTGGCGCCGCAGTCCGCTGGGGGAGTACACGCTCGTCTCCGACGACGTGCACAACCCCAACGGCATCACCCGTATCGGCGACCGGCTCTTCATCAACGAGATGAAGCCGAACGGCCGCCTGATGGAACTCTTCCCGGACGGCGGCGACCCGGTCGTGCTGACCGAGGGCCTGGCCCTCGGCAACGCGATGCAGCGCGGCCCGGACGGCCATCTCTACTACCCGCACATGATCACCAGCCAGGTCTGGCGGATCCCGCCGGACGGCGGGGTGCCCGAGGTGGTCTCCGAGGACGTGCACGAGCCCGTCGCGGTCCGCTTCGACCAGGGCGGCGTCATGCACGTCGTGTCGCGCGGCGTGGAAGGCATCGTCACCCGCATCGACCTGCACGGCGGCGGGTCCCGCACGCTCGTCACCAGCGGGCTGAAGGGGCTGGACAACGCGGCGTTCGACGCGGAGAACCGCATGTTCGTCTCCAGCTACGCCGCCGGCGGCATCTCCGAGCTGCACCCCGACGGCCGCACCCGTGACCTCGTGCCCCGTGGCTTCGGCGGTCCCTACGGCGTGACGGTCGACCTCGGCGGCACGGTGTACGCGGCCGACCACTACCGGCTGGCGAGCCCGGCGGCCGACGAGGTGACCACGCACCTCCTGCTGCCCTTCGCCCACGGCATCACCGCCGAGGGCGAACTGCTGCACTACACCTCGCAGTTCGGCAATGTGCAGACCTACGACCCCGAGTCCGGGACCAGGCGGGAACGGGCGCGCGGGCTCGACCGGCCCATCGGGATCGCGGTGGGACCGGACGGGTCGCTGGTGGTCGCGGAGGCGGGCGCGGGCCGGATCGTGGCCATCGAGGACGGCGAAGAGGAAGGCGGCACCGTGACCGTGCTCGCCGAAGGGCTCGACCGGCCCACGGACGTGGCCTTCGACGCGGAGGGCCGCCTCTACGTCAGCGAGGAACGGCTCGGGACGGTGCTCCGGATCGACGAGGCCGGCAAGTCTGCCGTCGTGGCGGACGGGCTCGGCGCACCGCAGGGACTGGCAGTCCTGGGCGGGGAGTTGTTCACGGTGGAGACCGGGCATCGTCGGCTGTGCGCGATCTCCCTCGCCACGAGGGAGCGGCGGATCGACGCGGAGGACCTGCCGGTCGGACCGCCCCGGGGGTCGTCCCGCGCGCCGAACCGGCGTTGTTCGCGGACGTCATGCCCGGCATGGCCCGCCGCTTCGCGGGCCTCGCCGCCGCCCCGGACGGGACGCTCCTGCTGTCGGCCAACGGCGAGGGCACCGTGCTGCGGCTGACGCCGAAGCCAGGGGCTCAGCCGGAGCGGTAGAGCTCCGACAGCAGTTCGATGGCGGCCTGGGTGGCGGGATGCGGATCGTCCCGCCACCAGGCGAGCCGTACGGCGATGGGCTCGGCGTCGCGCACCGGCCGGTAGACGATGCCGGGCCGCCGGTACTGGTTGGCGGTGGACTCCGGGGTCACGCCGATGGCACGGCCCGCGGCGATCGTGGTCAGCCACTCGTCGACGTCATGCGACTCCTCGGTCGCCGGGCGGGCGTCGGGCGGCCACAGTTCCGTGGTGGTCGTGCCGGTCCGGCGGTCCACCAGCAGGGTGCGCCCGCTCAGGTCCGCGAGCCGCACCGAGCGGCGCCGGGCCAGCGGATCGTCTGCGGCCATCGCGCACAGCCGGCGCTCCAGGCCCACGATGGCCGCGTCGAACCGGCGGTCGTCCGGCGGCCGCCGCACCACGGCGAGGTCACACGCGCCCTCCGCGAGCCCGGCTGTCGCGGAGTTGGCCCGGAGGAACTGCAACTCCGTCTCCGGATGCGTGGCACTCCAACGGCGCTGGAACGTCAGCGTGTGCCGGCCGAGCGCCGACCAGGCGTAGCCGATCCGCAGCCGGACATGACCCGAGGTGGCCTCCCGCACCAGTTCCTCCACCTCACCGAGCACCCGCCGCGCGTGCGAGACCACCCGCAGGCCGGTCGGCGTCGGGGTCACCTCGCGGGAGGTCCGCCGCAACAGCCGTACGCCCAGCGTGCGTTCGAGCGAGGCCAGGGTGCGGGACACCGCCGCCTGGGAGACGTCGAGCGCGATGGCGGCATCGGTGAACGTGCCCTCCTCGACGATCGCGACGAGACAGCGCAGCTGCCGCAGTTCCACACCCCGGACGGCCGGGTCGGTGACATCCATGACTCCAGCGTATGGATCGCGGCGGTGATGCATTTTGCGCAACCGCCGCCCGGGCGCACGATCGGCGCATGGACACCGCCGCTGCCTCCGCCCCCGCCGCCTCCGGAACGGTCCCAGGGCCCCCGGCCCCGGCCCCCGAGCCGGGCGGGGCCCAGCCGGCCGGTGTCCTCACGATGGTCGGCTGCGGGGTGTCCAACCAGGTCGGTGCCGCGCTGGGCTCGCTGGCCTTCCCGGTGCTCGGGCCCGCCGGGGTGGTCGCGATACGCCAGTACGTCGCAGCGATCGTCCTCGTGGCCGTCGCCCGGCCCCGGCCGCGTTCCTTCACCGCGCGGCAGTGGTGGCCGGTGGTGCTGCTGGCGCTGGTGTTCGGGACGATGAATCTGTCGCTGTACACCGCCATCGACCGCATCGGCCTGGGGCTCGCGGTGACCCTGGAGTTCCTCGGCCCGCTCGCCATCGCCCTGGCCGGCTCACGCCGCCGGGTGGACGCGTGCTGCGCGGCGATCGCCGCCGTGGGTGTCGTCGCCCTGATGCGTCCGCAGCCGTCCGCCGACCACCTCGGCATGGGGCTCGGCCTCCTCGCCGCCGTCTGCTGGGCGTCGTACATCCTCCTGAACCGCACCGTCGGCCGGCGTGTCCCTGGCGCCCAGGGCGCCGCGGTCGCCGCCGGGCTCTCCGCGCTGGCCTTCCTGCCGGTCGGCGTCGTGGTCGTGCTCCGGCACCCGCCGACCGCCGGGGCCGTCGGCTACGCGATCGCCGCCGGCATCCTGGCCTCGGCCGTGCCGTACCTCGCGGATGTGTTCACCCTGCGCCGCGTGCCCGCCCAGACCTTCGGGCTCTTCATGAGCGTCAACCCCGTCCTGGCCGCCCTGGCCGGCTGGATCATGCTCGGACAGGACCTGGGCCCGATCGAGTGGACCGCCATCGGCGCGGTGGTCACGGCGAACGCGTTGAGCATCGCCGTACCTCGGAGCTGATCACGGTCGGCGCGGTCTTCCTGGACACTTGCTCATTTCTTGACAGGTGTCCATCACCGTGGTCATGAAGCCGGAACTACCCGAGCCGACGGAGCCGCCGCCGCCGAATCCACAGCCGACGGCCACCCCGCCGCCCATGGACCGCCGGGTCCGCCGCTCGCGGGCCGCGTTGATGCGGGCCGCGAGCGCCCTGGTCACCGAGCGGGGCAGCACGGCCGTGACGGTCTCCGAGATCGCCGAGGCCGCCGATGTGAGCCGGCAGGTGCTGTACCAGCAGTTCGGCGACCGCGACGGGCTGCTGCTCCAGGCCGCGCTGGACCTCGCCCGGCGTGAACTGATCGAGGGCGCCGCCCACAACTCGGCGGACATGACCGACCGCACCGGAGTGCTGGCCATGGCGCGGCACTTCGCGGAACACCGCGGGTTCTACCGGGCGATGCTCACCGGGTCCTGCGCGTTCGAACTGAACGCGGCGCTGACCGAACTGATCATCCCGGTCAACCGGCAGGTCGTACGCCGGCGGTACGGCGCCCATCTCGAACCGGAACTGGCCGAGGACCTGACGACGTTCCTGACCGGCGGTGCCTCCGCCGTCGTCAACACCTGGGTCGTGGCGGGCGCGGAGCCGCTGGACCCGGAGGAGTTCATCGACCGGCTCATGCGGATGGTGCCCGTGGTCACCGCCGCGCTGGGCCGGTCCACCACACCCCCACCGGAACAGGAGCAACGCCGGTGAATCTGAGCAGCCATCTGATCCAGCGCGCGCTGAAACTGCCCCCGCCGCTCACCCGCGACGTCGTGGTCGAGCGCGACCTGCGGGTGCCGATGCCCGACGGCGTGGACCTGCTGGCCGACCGCTGGGCGCCCCGCACCGGCGCCGAGGGCCTGCCGACCGCGCTGATCCGCTGCCCGTACGGCAGGCGGGGTGCGGTCGCCCTCGGGGCGGTCAGACCGCTGGCCGAGCGTGGCTACCGAACCCTTGCCCACACCTCCACCTTTCAGGGTGGAGGTGTGGGGCATCCTGGCTCCAACGGCCCGGAGGGCCGCAGATCCATGGCGGGATCGCCTTGTCCGACAACGTAGTTGTCGGACCTACCGCCGGTCGGGCGGGAAGTCAGGCCTGTGGAGGCCGTGTAAGACCGACCTCACCGGTCGGCAGGGGCCCGTGAAGCAGGAACCCAAGGGGGTGCGGCGTAGCGGCACGGACCGGAATCTCCTGCCCTCGGGCAGGAGAGGGCGTCAACAGGTGCTGATCCAGAGCACCCGCGGTGGCTCGGCTCCGGCGGCTCCCCGACCACATGGTCGGGCAGCCGTGGGCCGGTGACCCGACCGTGCTGATCGGCACCAGCTACATGGGCTATGAGCAGTCGGCGGTGGACATCCTCGCCCACGACACCGACGACCCGCACTGGACCGACCTCGACCACCGCAAGCGCGTGGCCGACGGTGACCGTCCCGTTCAGCTCGATCGGAGGCTGGTACGACATCTTCCTGCCCGGCCAGATACGCGACTTCACGACCCTCCGGGCGGCCGGACGGGAGGCGCGGCTGACCATTGGCCCCTGGACGCACACGTCGGTCGACAGCACCGTCGCGTGCGAGGCCGTCGAGTTCGGCCTCGCCCACGCACGCGGCGAACAGCCCCCGGAGCGCGCCCGGTACGGCTGTACGTGACGGGCCAGGACGCCTGGCGCGACTTCGAGTCCTGGCCGCCGAAGGGGTACGAGGAGCAGCGCTTCCACCTCCACCCCGGCGGGACGCTGGCCGTCGGACCGCCCCTAGCCTCGGCACCGGACACCTACCGTTACGACCCGGCCGACCCCACACCCTCCGTCGGCGGTGTCGCCATGCCGCCCGGCGCGGGCCGCGTCGACAACACCGAGCTGGAGGCCCGTGCGGACGTGCTCACCTACACCACCGCCGTGCTCGACGAGTACGTCGAGGTCGTCGGCGGGGTGCGCGCCGAGGTGTGGTTCAGCTCCAGCCTGCCGTACGCCGATGTCTTCGTCCGGCTCTGCGACGTCGACGCCAAGGGCCGCTCCGTCAATGTCTGCGACGGTCTGACCAGCCTGGCCGGCGCCGACGCACCCGGCCGCGCCACCGTCCGCCGCTGGCCGACCGCGCACCGCTTCCGGCGCGGCCACCGCATCCGGGTCCAGCTCTCCAGCGGCGCGTTTCCGCGCTATGCCCGCAACCCCGGCACCGGCGAACCCCTCGCCACCGCCACCACCCTGCGCGCGGCCGACCAGAGGGTCCATCACGACCCGGCGCGCCCTTCGGCGGTGATCCTCCCGGTGCGCCAGACGCGCGGTACGGCGTAAGCGGCGGAAACAGTGCGAACCCTGTGGGAACAAAATTGTTGACAATCCTGTTGGCCTAGATTTACGTTCGACAGGCACTCACTCAGGGAGGGCACGATGCAGGAGGAAGCCCGTCCGGGCACCGGAGAGCAGGCCAAACAGCTCGCGTTGGCGAAGCTGCGGCAGGCGATCCTGCACGGCGAGATGGCACCGGCCCAACGGCTGGTGGAGAACGAACTCGCCGAGCAGTTCGGTGTGACACGGGCCAGCATCCGCGCGGCACTGATCGATCTGGAGGCCGAGGGACTGGTCGAGCGGATCCGCAACCGGGGCTCGCGGGTGCGGGTGGTGAGCGTGGAGGAAGCGGTCGCCATCAGCGAGTGCCGTATGGCCCTGGAAGGGCTGTGCGCGGCGAAGGCGGCTACCCTGGCCACCGACGACCAGCTGGCCGAGCTGGCCGACATCGGTACGGCGATGACCAAGGCCGTGGCCGACGGCGAGCCGGTGACGTACTCCGAGCTCAATCAGCGACTGCACGCCCGCATCCGGGAGATCTCCGGTCAGCAGGTGGCGGTGGAGCTGCTGGAGCGGCTCAACGCCCAACTGGTACGCCACCGTTTCCAGCTCGCGCTGCGGCCGGGACGGCCCCAGCACTCCCTGAGTGAACACCTGGCCATGATCGAGACGATCACGGCGAGGGACCCGCGGGCGGCCGAGGATGCCGTCCGCGCCCACCTCATGAGCGTGATCACCGCGCTGCGCGAATAGCCGCACCGCGCACGACGCTCCGGGGTGGGCAGACAGGCCTGTTCGGCCTGTCCGGTCTGTCCACCAAGGAGATTCAGCAGATGACGGATGGCACGGCGCCCGCCGCCACCCCACCACGATCGACCCTGGTCATCACCGCGCACGCGGGTGACTTCGTGTGGAGGGCCGGCGGCGCCATGGCCCTGGCGGCCGCACGCGGGGAGCTGGTCACCATCGCCTGCCTGACCTTCGGGGAGCGCGGCGAGTCCGCGAAGGCCTGGCGCGAGGGCCGGCGGTTGGAGGAGATCAAGACGATCCGCCGGGAGGAGGCCGAGAAGGCCGCCGCCACCCTCGGCGCCGGGATCGTCTTCTTCGACGCAGGCGACTACCCGCTGCTCGGCACCCCCGAACTCACCGACCGGCTGGTCGCCACCTACCGCGCGGCCCAGCCGGACGTGGTCCTCACCCACCCGCTCCAGGACCCGTACAACGGCGACCACCCGGCCGCCGCCCGGATGGCCCTGGACGCCCGCGTGCTCGCCCAGGCCATCGGCTACCCGTCCGAGGGCGAGATCATCGGCGCCCCGCCGGTGTTCTTCTTCGAGCCGCACCAGCCCGAGATGTGCGGTTTCAAGCCTGAGGTCCTCCTCGACATCACCGAGGTCTGGGACACCAAGCGCAAGGCCATGGAGTGCCTCGGCGCCCAGCGGCACCTGTGGGACTACTACACCGACCTCGCCGTACGCCGGGGCGTCCAGCTCAAGCGCAACGCGGGCCCCAACCTGGGGCTCGCCCACAAGACGATGGCGGAGGCGTACATGCGCCCCTACCCGCAGGTCACGGAGGTGCTGGACTGATGGGCGGCGTGATCGTCACCAACCCGCCGAAGGCGGACGCCAAGGACGTCGAGGCGATCGCCGGGTACGGCGTCGCCACCGTCCACGAGGCGATGGGCCGCACCGGCCTGCTCGGCACCCACCTCCGCCCGGTCCAGCAGGACACCCGGATCGCGGGCACCGCCGTCACCGTGCTCTCCTGGCCCGGCGACAACCTCATGATCCACGCCGCCGTCGAGCAGTGCGGAGAGGGTGACATCCTCGTCGTCACCACCACCTCGCCCTCCACCGACGGCATGTTCGGCGAACTCTTCGCCACCGCCCTCCAGCGGCGCGGCGTACGCGGCCTGATCATCAACGCGGGCATCCGCGACACCACCGAACTGCGCGCCATGGACTTCCCCGCCTGGGCCGCCGCCGTCAGCCCGCAGGGCACGGTCAAGGCCACCGGCGGCTCCGTCAACGTCCCCGTGGCCATCGGCGGCCAACTCGTCCGCCCCGGCGACGTGATCCTCGCCGACGACGACGGCGTGGTCGTCGTATCCCGGGAGAGGGCCGGCCGGGTGGCCGAGGCCGCCGAGGCCCGCGAACAGAAGGAGGCCGCCTCCCGCGCCGCCTTCCTCGACGGCCAACTCGGCCTGGACCGCTACGGGTTGCGCGAAACCCTCGTACGCCTCGGAGTGACCTACCGGTCCTACGAGGAGTACGTCGCCGAGGAGAGGGAGTCGTGACCGGCCGGCCCGAGGGGGTCCGCTGCATGCTGTTGCGCGGCGGCACCTCCAAGGGCGCCTACTTCCTCGCCGGGGACCTGCCAGCCGACCCGGCCGCCCGCGACGACCTGCTGCTGCGGGTCATGGGCAGCCCCGACCCGCACCAGATCGACGGCCTGGGCGGGGCCCACCCCCTGACCAGCAAAGTGGCTGTGGTGTCGCTCTCGGCCGGACCCGAGGCCGACGTCGACTACCTGTTCCTCCAAGTCGGCGTCGACAAGCCGGAGGTGAGTGACCGTCAGAACTGCGGCAACCTCCTCGCCGGGGTCGGCCCGTTCGCGCTGGAACGCGGACTGGTGACCGCCGGCGAGCCGGAGACCTCCGTACGCATCCGGATGCTCAACACCGGCGACCTCGCCGTCGCGACCTTCCCCACCCCCGGCGGCCGGATCGCGGTCACCGGGGGCGCCGAGATCTCCGGGGTGCCGGGGACGGCCGCGCCGGTGGTGATCGAGTTCCCGATGAGCGGCAGCCCGCTGCTGCCCACCGGCAACGCCCGTGACCTCGTCGCCGGCACGGAGGTCACCTGCGTGGACAACGGCATGCCGACCGTCCTGATTCCCGCCACCGTCCTCGACGTCACCGGCTACGAGGCGCCGAGAGAACTGGAGGAGAACGGGGTTCTCGCCGGCCGGCTGCGCGAGATCAGGCTGGCGGCGGGCCGGCTGATGGGCCTCGGCGACGTCGAGCACACCACCGTGCCCAAGCTCACCCTGCTCGCGCCGCCCCGGGACGGCGGCGCGGTCACCACCCGCACCTTCATCCCGGTGCGCTGCCACACCTCCATCGGCGTGCTCGGCGCCGCGAGCGTGGCGGCCGGGCTGCGCGTCGTGGGCGGCGTCGGCGAGGGCACGGCCCAACTCCCGCCCACCGGTGACCGATTGCGCATCGAGCACCCCACCGGCTTCCTCGACATCGAGAGCGGCGTGGCGTACGGCCGGGGCGGCAGCCCCACGGCGAGCCGCACCGCCGTCGTACGCACCGCCCGCAAGATCTTCGACGGCACGGTCTTCCCCCGGCCCGCCGTACCCGCTTCCCACTCCTAAGGAGTCGCTGATGGCCCCGCCGCTCGGCGACATCGCCCACCTCGGGCATGTCGAACTGCTCACCCCCGACCTCGACCGCAGCCTCTGGTTCTTCACCGAGATCCTGGGCCTGACCGAGAACGGCCGCTCCGACGGCTCGGTCTACCTGCGGACCTGGGACGACTACGAGCACCACAGCCTGACCCTCACCGCCCACTCCACCAACGGCATCCGCCGCACCGCCCTGCGCACCTCCTCCGAAGAGGCCCTCCAGCGCCGGGTCAAGGAGCTGACCAACACCGGCCGCGCGGGCCGCTGGGTCGAGGACGAACCCGGCATCGGCCGGCTCTACGTCACCACCGACCCCGACGGCCACGAGGTGGCCCTGTACTGGGAGAGCGAGTGGTACGAGGCGCCGGCCGACCTCAGGCCGGGGCTGAAGAACCAGCCCCAGGCCAAACCCGGCCACGGCGTCGGCGTACGCCGCCTCGACCACGTCAACTTCCTCGCCGCCGACGTCGGGGCCAACGCCGCCTTCACCCGCGAGGTGCTGGGCGCCCGCGCCACCGAACAGATCGTCCTCGACACCGGGAAGGTCGCCGCCCAGTGGCTGACCTTCACCAACAAGTCGTACGACGTCGTCTACACGGAGGACTGGACCGGCTCGCAGGGGCGCCTGCACCACATCGCGTTCGCCACCGACACCCGCGAGGACATCCTCCGGGCCGCTGATCTCTGCCTCGACCAGGGCGTGTTCATCGAGACCGGCCCGCACAAGCACGCCATCCAGCAGACGTTCTTCCTGTACGTCTACGAGCCGGGCGGCAACCGGATCGAGCTCTGCAACCCGCTCACCCGGCTCCTGCTGGCCCCCGACTGGCCGCTGATCACCTGGACCCAGGAGGAGCGTTCCAAGGGCCAGGCCTGGGGTCTGAAGACCATCGAGTCGTTCCACACGCACGGCACACCGCCGGTCGGCTGACGGGTACGGGTACGGGTTCCGCTCCGAGCCGGACGCGACTCAATCGTTGCCAAGATTGTTGACAAAAATGTTGACTCTTTTGGGCGGCTGCTTAGCGTCTGGCTCACCCCCCTTGCTTCGACTGGTTCGAGAGGGAAACAAAGATGTCCTCCTCCCCGCCCCTGACCGCTCGCGTCGGGAAGCTGGCCGCCCTGGCCGTGGGCCTGTGCTGGCTGGCCGTCCTCTTCGACGGCCTCGACATGTTCATCTACGGCTCGGTGCTGCCGCACATGCTGGCGGAGAAGGCCCTCGGTCTCACCCCGGACCGGGCCGGTGACCTGGGCAGTTACGCCACGTTCGGGATGCTGATCGGCGCCCTGACGGCGGGCACGGTCGCCGACCGGATCGGCCGCCAGAAGCTGATGGTCGGCTGCGTCGCGCTCTTCTCGCTGGCCTCCGGCCTCCGGCCTCTGCGCGATGGCGAACAGCGTCGGCGTCTTCGGCCTCGGCCGTACCCTCGCCGGCATCGGCCTCGGCGGTCTGCTGCCGACCGCCATCAGCATGGTCTCCGACTACGCCCCGCGCGGCCGCGCCGCCCTCACCATCGGCATGCTGATGACCGCCCACCACGCCGGCGGCATCCTCTCCGCGTACATCGCCCTGTGGGTCGTGGAGCCCCTCGGCTGGCGCGCCGCCTTCTGGATCTGCGTGACCCCCCTGCTGTTCGTCCCGGTGCTCGCCAAGTTCATGCCCGAGTCGCTGAGCTTCCTGGTGGCCAAGGGCCGCCTGGACGAGGCCGCGCGGTTGGCCCGCCGCTTCGACGTCGAACTGCCCGTCGCCGACGAGAAGAAGAAGGACGCCGCCGACCGCTGGAACGCCCTCGCCAACCTCTTCCGCGGCGGCGAGTGGACCCAGACCCTCCTGTACTGGGTGGCCTCCTTCGGCGGTCTGCTGCTCGTCTACGGCGTCGCCACCTGGCTGCCGACCCTGATGCGGAGCGAGGGCTACGAACTGGGCTCCGCGCTGACCTTCGTGGTCCTGTTCAACCTCGGCGGCATCGTGGGCATGCTCGTCGCCGGCCGGGCCGCCGACAGCTTCGGCGCCCCCCGCATCTCGTCGATCTGGTTCGCGCTGACCGCCGCGGGAGTCTTCCTGCTCAGCGTCCGGATGCCGCTGGGTGTGACCTTCCTGGTCGTCTTCCTCACCGGAGTTTTCCTCAACAGCGCCCAGACCATGATCTATGCGACGGTCTCCATCCGCTCCGACCCGGGCAACCGCGCCACCGCCGTCGGCTGGACCTCCGGTATGGGCCGCTTCGGCGCCGTCTTCGGCCCCTGGCTCGGCGGCCAGCTCCTCGCCGCCGGCAACGGCGACTGGGGCTTCACCGCCTTCGCCCTCGCCGGCGTCTCCTCCATGGTCTTCATCGGCATCGCCGCCCTGCGCACCTCCCGGCAGGCCCCGCGCAACGATCTCGAGAAGTCGCTGTCGCCGACCGGCTGAGCACCACGGAGAGGGCCGGCCCGAAGCTCCGGGCCGGCCCTCTCCGCGTGCGGGGTCTCAGCGTGCTCGTCGGGGCCGCGCTCCGCCGTACGGCGGGCCCTCGGCGACAGCCCTACGAAGCTCCCTCGGCGAACGCCCGCCGCACCTGCTCCGCGATCAGCGGATACACCTCACGGGCCTTGTCCTCGTCCGTGTTGTCGTAGCCGTGGTCGGCCCCGGTGACGTCGTGGTGACCGACAAGCGCGCCGGCCGTGCGCAGCCGGTCGGCGTAGGCGACGCCCTCCGCCCTGAGGAGGTCGTGCTCGGCCGTGACGACGAAGGCCGGGGCGATGGCCTTGAGGTCGGCGGTGTCCGAGGGGTGCGCGGGGGAGGCGAGGCGGTCGGCGCGCTGCTTCCGGTCCGGGATGTACGCGCTGTCGAAGATGTCCGCCATCCACGGGCGCAGCACCGGCTTGGCGACGGCGGCCCGCTTGTCGCGGGCGGCGGTGGCCAGGTCGAGCGGGGGATAGTGCAGGACCTGGAGGGCGATGGCGGGGCCGGCCTCCTCCAGGGCCTGGCGGGCCACCGCGGCCGCGAGCCGCGATGGCGGGGCCGGCCTCCTCCAGGGCCTGGCGGGCCACCGCGGCCGCGAGCCCGCCGCCGGCGCTCTGACCGCCCACGGAGAGCCGGTCCCCGTCCCAGCCGTGCTCGTCCCCGTGTCCGGCGGCCCACCGCACGACCTCGTACGCCTGCCGGGGCGGCGCCGGGAACGGGTGCTGCGGGGCGACCACGTAGTCCACGTTGAGCACGGCGACACCCGCCTCGACGGCGAGACACCGGCACAACGAGTCGTCCAGCTCGATCTGCGGCATGACATAGCCGCCGCCGTGGAAGTTGACGTGGATCGGCGGCGGGGGAGCGCCCTCGGTGGCGGCGGGCAGGTACAGCACGGCGCGGGCCGGGCCGAACGAGGTGGGCACGGTCAGTTCGCGGGTGGCGCAGGTGTACTCGGGGAGCCGGGCGAGCCAGGAGGCGGTGGAACCGGACCCACTGGCCCGTCGGCTCGCCAGCGCCAGCAGACGCTGCATCGCCTTGGCCGCGAGGGCGGCCACCGCCGGGCGGGCGAGAAGAGGCATGAAGGCTCCGTTTCGGTCCGAGGGCGCTCGACCACCATCGGGAGCGCGCCTTCGTTGAGGAAACCAATCAACAGGAATCCTGTCAATCGGCGCCCGATCGTACCGCCCGGCGTCCCCGTTGACCATCAACGGGGCGATGAACTTACTTGAGTCAGGCAACAAGATGGTAAAGTGGATCCCATGTCCCCATCACCACCACCCTCCGACACCGCCTCCCCGGAAGTGATCGAGATCGAGCGAGCCCTCACTCGCATCACGTACCTCAGCACCCGGGCCCGCGCGCACGAGCGCCTGATGAGCCTGGCCGACGTGCCGCTGGACCGTGCCGCCGTGGCCCTGCTGCGCCAGATCGCCGACTCCGAGCCGCTGCGCCCGGGGGAGCTGGCCAACCGCCTCGGCGTCGAGGCCTCCCACGTCACCCGCCAGGTCCAGCAGCTCCAGAAGTCCGGCTACGTCACCCGCGTACCCGACCCGGACGACCGCCGCGCCCAGCGCATCGAGCTGACACCTGTCGGCAAGCAGGCCATAGGCCGCATCCGTGAAGCCGGGGTCCGCGGCATGCAGATGGCGCTGTCCGGCTGGGAGCCCGAGGAACTCCAGCAGCTCGCGGGTCTGTTCCACCGTATGGTCGACGACTTCCTCGCCCATGCCAACGACCCCGTGGAGCAGGAGCCGGCGGGCCCGGCCCGGACCGGCTGACTCCCTCCGACGGCACCCTCGCCCCGCCCCGACCCGCCGCTCGGGCCGGGGCCGCGCCTTTTTCGCCGGACCGCGCCGAGGCGCGAAGCCTCAGGCGGAGCGCCTCAGGCGGAGC
>NZ_JAEMUX010000043.1 GCF_016598475.1 Streptomyces adelaidensis | reverse complement strand
GGGGAGCCGTCCCGGGAGCCGTCCGGGGACAGGAGGAGCAGCTGGAGCGGATCGCCGAGGTAGTGGTGCCAGACCTCGTCGCCGGGCAGTCGGTGCAGCGCGGAGTAGTCCCCGGGCTCCGTGGTGAGCAGGGCGACGATCGCGGTCCCCTCGGGCCGCCCGTCACCGCGCACGGGCCCCGCCCACATCTCACGGAAACGACCGCCCTCGCGCGGAATGGGCTCCAACTCGTAATGCGCTATGAGCTCTTCAGGAGTCATCCGCCGGACACTACGCCCAACAATCGAACACAGAACCAGCGAACTGGCGAATCAATGAAGCCATGAAGACGTGAAGACGTGAAGACGTGAAGCCATGAAGACAATGACCTACCGGCCGAACACCGCGTCCCTCCTCAAGAACGCCAACCGCGCCCGTTTCTCCGGCAGATACACATCGGGCAGATCGATCTCCGGCAGCACGACGACCGGCCCGCGCTCGAACCCCTGCCGCAGGAAGCGCGAGGTCGCCCGCTCGTTCCGCTCGTCCGGGTCGACGACCACCCGCCGCCGGTCCAGCCCGATCAGGGCGTACGACGCGAAGGCCGCCAGCAGCGAGGCCGACCACCCCGGCCGTCCCCCGCCCGGCCCGGCGGGCGCCAGCAGCACATGGACCCCGATGTCCCCGGGCTCGACCTCGTAGCACTCGCTGACCCGGTCGGCCTCCGGCTCGTACGTCTGCAGCAGCCCGACGGGCTCGCCGTCGCGCACCGCGAGGTAGGCGTGGTGGGTGCCGAGGGTGTCCAGGTGCGCGTAGATCTCCCGCACCTGCTCCTTCGTGAGCCCGTTCATGCCCCAGAACGCGGCCCTCGGCTCACGCACCCAGCCGTGCACCACATCGGCATCGGCCTTCGCGTCCAGCGGCAGGATCCGTACGGTCCCGAACCCGTCGTTCTCCTCCTCATGAACGGCCGCGCGGTCGCCGTACGCCTCAACGGTCATGGTGGTTCTCCCGGTTGTTCTCGGTGTCCGCGTTCTTGTCGCTGTCTTCGTCGTCCCTGGTGAGCCGGTCCCAATCGGTGACGACCGGTACGAGATCTCCCCTGATCCACAGGGGGAGTTGGTCCCGGTGGTGGGGCGAGCCGTCGACGCCGGACGCCCCGAAGGGCACCACCCAGAGGCTGTCCTCGCGCCGGGCCAGGTCCCAGACGTAGCGGGCGGCGGGGCCGCGGGCGCTGAGGTCGGTGATGGCGGGGACGGCGGAGGTGCAGAGCACACAGTCGTGGTCACCGGCCAGCCCCGGCGCGACATACGGCGGGGACGAGGCGGACGACGCGGCCGGGTCGTCGTCCGTGAGCGCGCGCCACGGCGCGAGCCGGTGGCTGTCGCCCCAGCGTCCGAACTCGACGCCGGCCACCTCCTCCACCGCCTCCCGCACGACCGCCGCCCGGTCGATCCCGTACAACTCCTCGGCCCTGAGCAGATGTTCGAGCGCGAACCCGATCCGGACGGTGAGCGAGAGCCACGGACGGAAGACCTCGGGGTACGTCGGCGGTACGGCCAGCGCGGCGAAGGCGGGGTGGGCGGCGAGCCGTCGTACGACCGCCCCGCGCAGCGCCGCGTACGCCGCCGCCTCGACGCTGTCGGCCGCCATCCGCCGGTCCCAGCGCAGCAGCCGCCCGCACAGCGCGGCCGCGGCCGGAGCGAGGCCCTCCGACCCACCGCCGTTCAGGGCCGCCAGGTGGTCCAGCAGCGGCCCGGCGGAGGCCAGATGGGTGTCCATGTGGATGGTGGGCATGTCCGGGGCGGACCACACCCGCTTCTCGTCCAGGAGCTCCCGGATACGGGCGGCCCGGTGCGGCGGGGCGAACTCCACGCCCAGCGGGGTCGCCGGGCCGCGCTGGTTGGCCATCACGGCGACCCCGTCCTCGAACGTGCCGTACGGCGTCCCGTGCCACCCCTCCCACTCGTGCCCCGGCTCCCAGGCCGCGACGATCCGCGTCCGGTTGGCCAGGCTCCGCACCGGGACCCGCCCGGCCACCCGGTGCAGCACCCCGCCCCGGACGTCCGCGGCCTGCACGACGTTCACGGGCTCGGCCCAGCGATCGAACGCCCGGTCGATGTCGGCGACTTCACGGGCCCGGAGGAGGGGGAGAAGAGCGCTCAGCCCGAGATCCTCGGTGACGCGGGGTGGATATCGAAGACTGATGGGCCCGACGGAATCGGAATCGGAATCGGAATCGGAATCGCACCCGACGCCGACGCCGACGCCGACCTCGGCCTCGACCTCGACCTCGGCCTCGGCTTCGGCTTCGGGGCCAGGGCCAGGGCCAGGGCCAGGGCCAGGGCCGGAGTCCTGGTCGGAATCCAGGCCCCCGATGACGACCGGCCCCCGCGCGGTCTCGATCACCTCCACCTCGACGGGCTGCCCGCCCGCGACCTCGATGACCTCCACGTGCCGCCGCCGCACGGCCCGCCACTCCCCGTCCGGATCGAGCGCCTCGACGACGCTCCCATCCCCATCCCCATCCTCCTCCTCGGCCCGTCGACGGAGCCGCTCCCGGTACAGGTCCTGGTAGTCGGCCATGGCGTTGGTGATCGCCCAGGCCACGTGCCCCGTGTGACCGAAGTGGGCGATGCCGGGCAGCCCCGGCACGGCGAGGCCGACGACGTCGAACTCGGGGCAGGAGAGATGCATCTGCTGGTAGACGCCCGGGTCCTCGATGAAACGGTGCGGATCACCGGCGATGACGGCCCGCCCGGTCGTCGTACGGGACCCGTCGACCAGCCAGCCGTTGCTGCCGGAGGTGGCGGGCCCGTCGGTGGCGAAGAGCCCGACCGCGTCGGGGCCGAGATGCCGTACGGCCTCCTCGCGCCAGAGCTTGGCGGGGAACCCGGCGAACAGGATGTGCGTGGCGAGCCAGACGCCGAGCGGATGCCAGGCCTCCCACCGGCCGGGGGCGAGCCCGACCCGCTCGAACTCCGGCGCGCGCCGGGCCCCTTCGGCAAGCCCCTCGTTCACGCCCTCGACGTAGGCCCGGACCCAGTCGGCGGTCTCCGGGTCGGTTCTCTCCAGCCGGGCGAAGCATCTTCGGGCCGTGTCACCGAGGAGGGCCCGCCTCGCGAAGCGGTCCCAGCCGAGGGCCTCGACGCCCAGGAAGGCGGCCGAGGTGCCCTGGACGCGGTGGCGTTCGACCTCGAGCTGCCAGGCACGGTCGAGGGCGGTGACCCGGCCCTGGGCGCGGGCGAGTTCACGGGCGTCGGCGGCACGGAGATGAGGAATGCCCCAGGCGTCGCGATATGTCCCGTCGCTCAAACGGTTCCTCCGAACCTGCCCCTGCGCACCACTGGATTCCCGCATCTCCGCCTCCTGGCTGTGATTTAGGTTAGCCTCACCTAAGCAGTCTGTGATCAAAGAGTACGTGAAGGGTGCAGAAGCCATGGGGCAGGGGCACGGCTGGGAGGGAGCGGTCCTCAGACTGCTCCGGGGGAAGGACTTCGTCTTCACGGTGACCGGTGCGGAACAAGTCACCGAGCACTACCGCCGGCTCCACCTCACCGACGGCGGCATGCTCCGGCTGACCGGCGTCCATCCGACGATGTGGGTACGCCTCTGGTTCGAGGCCGCCGGCAAGCCGCACCAGCGGGCGTACACCCTGGTCGACCCCGACCCGGCCACCGGCACCTTCAGCCTGGAGTTCGCCCTCCACGGGGGTCACGCCAGCGACTGGGCCCGCTCCGCGAGGCCGGGCGACACCATCGAGGCCACGGTCCACGGCACCGGCTTCACCGACCCGGACCCCGCCCCGTCCCACCTCCTCGCCATCGGCGACCCCGCCTCCCTCCCCGCCATCAACTCCCTCCTGACCGCCCTCCCCCCGGCACCGGCGACGATCTGGTTCGAGACCCCGCCGGAGACGAACGGGGAGCCCGCGCCCGGCCTCCCCCTGCGCCTGGACACCACCCGCCACGACTTCCGCCCGGTCCCCCGCCAGGACGCCGGCGCCCACCTCCTCACCCAGGTCAGAACCGCCGCCCCCACCCTCCTCGAACACACCCCCGCCCCCTACGTCTGGATCGCCTGCGACACCACGACCACCCGCTCCCTCACGTCGTACTTCCGCAAAGAACTGGGCCTCCCGAAACAACGGCTGCACGCGCTGGGCTTTTGGCGACCGTAGGGGCCGCGCGGACGGGAAACCGCGGCCTGGCAGCCGGGCCGTTGGAAGGTTGGAAGGGGGGCAGAGCCGGCCCCGGCAAGCGGCACCGGGCCGCAAAGCGCCGGCCCAGGCTGCGGTGCGCCCTCCCGCAGGCGATCATCAGGGCATGAACGTCACCCTTCACCTCGCTCAGGACCCCGACGCGGACGAGCTGCTCGGGCGCAGTCCGCTCGCCGCGCTGGTCGGCATGCTGTTGGACCAGCAAGTGCCGATGGAGTGGGCGTTCAAGGGACCTTGGACCATCGCGCGACGGCTCGGCGCGGACGATCTGGACGCGCACGAGATCGCCGCGACGGACCCGGAGACCTTCGCCGCGCTGCTGTCGGACAAACCGGCGGTGCACCGCTACCCCGGTTCGATGGCCAAGCGCATCCAGCAGCTGTGCCAGTACCTCGTCGACCACTACGACGGCGACGCGAGCGCGGTCTGGCGGGACGCGGCCACCGGCGAGGATCTCCTCGCCCGTCTGGAGTCCCTCCCCGGCTTCGGCAGCCAGAAGGCCCAGATCTTCCTCGCCCTCCTGGGCAAACAACTCGGCGTCCACCCCACCGGCTGGCGCGAAGCCGCGGGCGCCTACGGCGAACCCGACTCCTTCCGCTCCGTAGCCGACATCAAGGGCCCCGACTCCCTCACCAAGGTCCGCGCCCACAAACAGGAAATGAAGGCAGCCGCCAAAGCCTCCAAGCCATCGAAGGCCTCCAAGGCCTCCAAGGCATCCAAGGCCTCCGGCAAGTAACAGCCCGCCGCCGAACCTCCCTGCACCCCTCCGGGAAACCCCCAGCGAGCACACGGCGAACCCGCAAGCACCCGACCGGGCACCCGACCGGGCACCCACGATCGACACGGAACCCCCACCGAATTACCGTTTGGTCCAACTTGGTGACGTTTTTTCCGGGGTCGCACTCCGTCGCCATGGCTGCGCCCGGAACGTCTCGCCCGGTAGGCTTTCCGTGTGATCTTCAAGCGCATCGGAAACGGCCGGCCGTACCCCGACCACGGCCGGGAAAGCACCCGGCAGTGGGCGGACGTCGCCCCGCGCCCGGTCCGCCTCGATCAGCTCGTGACGACCAAGGGGCAACTGGACCTGGAGACCCTCCTCGCGGAGGACTCCACCTTCTACGGCGACCTCTTCGCGCACGTGGTGAAGTGGCAGGGCGATCTGTATCTGGAGGACGGCCTCCACCGCGCCGTCCGCGCGGCACTCCAGCAACGCCAGGTACTCCACGCCCGCGTACTCGAACTGGACTAGCCCAGGCCTCACCGGTTGGCCCTTTCGGGTTGGACTGCAGCGCGGCCAATGATCATCTAGTAGGCATCACTGTCCAACGGCACTACGCTGCGCTCATGAGCATGCTGACTCCTCCTGGCATGGGCGGCCAGTACCGGATCACGGGGGACAAGTACCCCCGGCTGCGCCGACCCAAGAGGCGGCGCAGGCTCGTACTCGCGGCCGTCGCGTCCGTCACCGCGCTGGGCCTGATCGGCTGGGGAACCCTGCAGCTCATCGACGTCTTCACCGGCGACAACGACCAGGCGGCCGCTGCCGGCCCCAAGGCGGACTGCGCGGCCCGGGTCAGCCCCTCTCCGAAGGCGACCGGCTCGGACGGGAGTTCCGGCAAGGGCTTCCCCGCCCCCGGCAAGATCACCGTCAACGTCCTCAACGCCACGCCCCGCGCCGGTCTCGCCAAAGAGACGGCGGACGAGCTGAAAAAGCGCGGCTTCCGCATCGGGGACGTGGGGAACGCGACCGAGGAGTACGACAAGAAGGTCAAGGGTGTCGCGCTACTGCTCGGCGCGAAGGCCGCCGAGGGCGCGGCACTGCCCGTCGTCAACACCCAGCTCACCGGCGCACGGCTGAAGACCGACGGCCGCGAGAAGGCCACCGAGGTCGACCTCGTCATCGGCACCGGCTTCAAGGCCCTCAGCAAGCAGAAGGACGCCGACAAGGCCCTGGCCACCCTGACCAGCCCCGAGCCGACGCCCACCGCGACGAAGACCTGCTGAACCCGGCCTCGCGAGAGGCCCGTACTACGTAGCCGTATGGGCTACTCGGCCGCCCCGTACAGCCGGTCGCCCGCGTCCCCGAGGCCCGGCACGATGTAGCCGTGCTCGTTGAGGCGCTCGTCGATCGCGGCGGTCACGACCGTCACCGGGGCGCCCGCCAGCTCGCGCTCCATGATCTCGACACCCTCGGGGGCGGCGAGCAGCACCACGGCGGTCACGTCGTCGGCGCCGCGCGCGATCAGCTCACCGATCGCGGCGACGAGGGTGCCGCCGGTGGCGAGCATGGGGTCGAGGACGTACACCTGGCGCCCGGAGAGATCCTCGGGCATGCGCGACGCGTACGTGGAGGCCTGGAGCGTCTCCTCGTCACGGATCATGCCCAGGAAGCCCACCTCGGCGGTCGGCAGCAGCCGGACCATGCCGTCGAGCATGCCGAGGCCGGCCCGCAGGATCGGCACGACCAGCGGGCGCGGGTAGGAGAGCTTGACGCCCGTGGTCGCGGCGACCGGCGTCTTGATGTCGACCTGCTCCGTGCGCACGTCCCGCGTGGCCTCGTAGGCGAGCAGGGTGACCAGCTCGTCGGCGAGACGACGGAAGGTCGGGGAGTCGGTGCGCTGGTCGCGCAGCGTGGTGAGCTTGTGTGCGACCAGGGGGTGGTCGACGACATGGAGGCGCATGTCCACAACAGTAACCGGGGCCACAACGCCGGGCCCCCCGTCCCCGGCCCCCTCCACGCCAGCTCGTCCGTCCGACACCCGAACCTCACCCACGTCACTCTTCCGATGGCGTCAAACCCCCCGTCAGAGGGAAGGTGGGAGGGGTGTAGCTGGGGTGATGAGCCGATGCCGGACGGTGGTGAGCCCATGGCGGAAGTGGACAACCCGGATCGCCCGGAGAACCGGGATACGTGGGAGAACCGGGATAGCCGGGACGGCCGGGACAACGACGCCGCGCGCCGCCGGCGCCGGGCGCAGTTCCTGCGGGAGCTGACGGAGGCGCGGGAGCTGCGCGACCGGGTCCAGCCCCGCCGCGCCAAGGCCGCCCGACTGCGCCGCGCCATGCGCATGCGCACCTTCCGCTGGTGATCGGGGGCGGGCCGGGCCGGACCACCCACCGGCAGCCGCGGCTCGCCCAGCCGCCCCGGCCCGGCCCCGCTGCGGTCTCGCCCCTGCGCGCAGTCTCGCTCCGCCCCCTCCCCATCCCGCCGGGTGGGCCGCTCACGCCATGCTCCCGGGACACACACGGGACGTTCACGGGGTGGCCGTACGGATACGGCAAGGAAGTCCGCGTACGATCCGCTCGTGGCGGCAGCAGGTACGCAGGTGACGGCGGACCCACCGGCGATCAAAAGAGCCGGACACAGGGAGCCGAAGACGTCCCCTGGGCGCTCTGTTTCTGCCACGATTCCGAGTGGGTGGGGCTCGGACCACAAACCTCCCCACCCATCAGCCTCCGCCGGGGGAACCCCCAACCGGCACACCTATGACCAGTGGGAGAGTCACGGTGTACTTCGCCGCACTGCTCGCGCGCACCGAAGACGGGTGGGAAGCGAGCGACACAGAGATCGACGATGTGGAAACCCTGTCGGATCTGGCCGAACTGGCCCGTGAAGCCTCACCCGGGGACGACACGGTGCTGGTGCTCATCGAACAGGAGGACGCGTGGTTCGGCGTCGTCCGCATCGATGGCGAGGACGACCCGCGTATCTACGTCTCGGACGCCGCCGCCGCCGCCCGCAGCAGCTACGGAGAGATCCTGCTCACCGACGAGTTGCTCGGGAGGGACCCCGGCGACGACCCCGACCTGGACGCCCTCGACCTCGACGGCACGGAGGACGGTGAGCCAGACGACGACGATGACGACGGCACGGGCGCCGAGGCCGTGCCGCACAGCCCGGTCGGCGACAGCGAGATCCTCGACGACCTGGGCGTGGGCGAGAAGCAGCTCCGCGCCCTCGACGCCGACGACGCCCTCGGCTCGATCGCCGAGGCGCTCGGAGCGTCGGAGGTCCTGGAGACGGTCCGCTAGGAGCGTCCGCCACCCGCTGTCCGCATCCGTTACGTTCCCCGGGTGACCGAAGCAACCGACGCAGAGGCACCGGGCCCCGATCCGGTACGCGACCGCTGGCGGGCCGCGATGCGGCTCGCCCTGGCCGAGGCCGGGCGGGCCGCCCGGGGCGGTGACGTCCCGGTCGGTGCGGTCGTACTGTCCCCGGACGGCACGACCGTACTGGCCACCGGGCACAACGAACGCGAGGCGACCGGCGACCCGACCGCCCACGCGGAGGTGCTGGCCGTCCGCCGGGCGGCGGCGGAACTCGGCGAGTGGCGGCTGACCGGCTGCACGCTGGTCGTCACCCTCGAACCGTGCACGATGTGCGCGGGCGCGCTCGTGCAGTCCCGGGTCGACCGGGTCGTCTACGGCGCCCGCGACGAGAAGGCCGGAGCCACCGGTTCCCTCTGGGACGTCGTACGCGACCGGCGGCTCAACCACCGCCCCGAGGTGGTCGAGGGCGTCCTCGCCGACGAGTGCGCACAGCTCCTCACCGACTTCTTCCGCACCCGCTGACACCGGCCCGCGAGTCCCCCATATCGATTTCAAAGCACGCCGCACCTTGCTGTAAGGTCTCCCTCGGTAGCGTGTCCGAGCGGCCGAAGGAGCTCGCCTCGAAAGCGAGTGTGGCGCAAGTCACCGAGGGTTCAAATCCCTCCGCTACCGCCGAAGAAGGGCCCCGTCGTCAGACGGGGCCCTTCGTGCGTTTCCGGCGTTTCCGATGCCCCTGTATCACCCGTATCACCTGCGAACACACGATCGGGTTACACTCGCCGCCGACAAAGACGGACCCATGGGACCGATGCGACCCATGGGGCCACAGGGCACAAGAGGCGGGGGAGGCCGCGGTGGCGGTGCAGGGGAAGAAGATCGCGCTGTACGTGCTCGTGGTCTTCGTGCTCTACGTGATCATCACGGACCCGGAGAAGGCCGCCGACTACGTCCAGATAGGGTTCGAGGGCGTCTCGAACGCCGCCCAGTCCATCGGTGACTTCTTCACCTGGCTCGCCGACGGGGCCGAGTAGAAGAACCACCAGAACGTCGTACGACCTTCTCGGAGCTCCCATGATCCGCCACCTGGTCCTCTTCAAGCTCAACGAGGGCGTCGAGCGCGACGACCCCCGGGTCGTGGCGGGCGAGGCCGCCTTCCGCGCGCTCGACGGGAAGATCCCCGAGCTGCGCCACTGGGAGCTGGGCTGGAACTTCAGCGACCGGCCCATCGCGTACGACTTCGCGATCAACTCCGCGTTCGAGGACGCGGCGGCCCTGCGGACGTACGTCGGACACCCGGAACACCAGGCCGGCGTCGCGCTGTGGCGCGAGTTCGCCACGTGGGTGATCGCCGACTACGAGTTCTGAGCCGCATGGCTCACACCCGGCCCCGCACTCGAACAGTGCGGGGCTCTTTCGTACCCCTTTCTTTGCCTCTCTCCCTCAACACGGCGCTATGCGGTGCTTGATCACAGTGCACATGTCTTGTGATGCTATGACCGCTTTTGACGGTTGAGTTGATGGATGAAGAGGTGGCGTTGCCCGTGTCGGCCAGTACTGCGCCACCCCAGGAAGAGATCCCGGTCCCTGACCCCGCTCCTGACCCCGCTCCTGTCCCCGAGCCCACCCCCGTCCCCGTCCCGGAGAAGCGGCGAGGCGCCGACACCCGGGCGCTCACCCAGCTGCTCTTCGGTGAGCTGAAGCATCTGGAGCCGGGCACTCCGGAACACCACCGCGTGCGCGGGGCGCTCATCGAGGCGAACCTCCCGCTCGTGCGCTACGCGGCCGCCCGTTTCCGCTCCCGCAACGAGCCCATGGAGGACGTGGTCCAGGTCGGGACCATCGGGCTGATCAACGCGATCGACCGGTTCGACCCGGACCGGGGCGTGCAGTTCCCGACCTTCGCGATGCCGACCGTCGTCGGCGAGATCAAGCGGTACTTCCGCGACAACGTCCGCACGGTCCACGTCCCGCGCCGGCTGCACGAGCTGTGGGTGCAGGTGAACGGCGCCACCGAGGACCTGACGACCGCCTTCGGACGCACCCCCTCGACCGCCGAGATCGCCGAACGGCTGCGCATCTCCGAGGAGGAGGTCCTGTCCTGCATCGAGGCGGGCCGCTCGTACCACGCGACTTCCCTGGAGGCCGCGCAGGAGGGCGACGGGATGCCGGGGCTGCTCGACCGGCTCGGCTACGAGGACCCCGAGCTGGACGGCGTCGAACACCGCGACCTCGTACGGCACCTCCTCGTCCAGCTCCCCGAACGCGAACAGCGGATCCTGCTCCTCCGCTACTACAGCAACCTCACCCAGTCGCAGATCAGCGCCGAACTCGGCGTCTCCCAGATGCATGTCTCCCGGCTCCTCGCCCGCAGCTTCGCCCGGCTGCGTTCAGCCAACCGGATCGAGGCGTAGCCACCCGCGACCGGCCGTCCGATCGCCCTCCGATCGCGCTGCGACGGGCCGTCCGATCGCCCTCCGATCGCCCTGCGACGGGCCGTCCGATCGCCCTCCGATCGCCCTCCGACCGGCCGTCCGATCGTCCTTCGAAGGGCGTGACCGCCGGTAACCGCAGCCCTCCGCGCAGTCGCTGATGGACCATGGGGCACACGGGGCGCACAAAGGCAGCCGGGGCGCACAGAATCGGCCAGCGGCACGCGTGCGCAGGCCATGGGCGTAACCGAATGCGCTGTCGGGGGATCACCTGGAAGAGCGAATCGGGAATCACCCCGCTTTCCGTCCGTTCTAGGCTGAAAGTCCATCAGACCATCTGTTTCCAGGGCCTATTCACCCTCTCCATGTCGACATGTCACTACATCGCGTTGCCGACGTGTGACATTCTTCCCCCAGCGCGTTTGCCGTGGCCTCGCCGCCGGTATTCAGGTGGAGGCTGCGTTCCTTATGACGGAGCGTCCGCCGCGACCGTCCGCGACCCAAAGGGGGTGGCATGTCCGCAGACCAGGGCAGCTCGAAGGTGCTCACGCTCGAGAAGAGCGAGACCGCGCCCGACGCTATCCAGGCCCCTCAGGACCTTCAGGCGCTTGAGGACCTTCCCGGTCCCCAGGCTCCGCCGGTGACTGAAATTCCGGCCGTGACAGCCTCGGCGAACATCGACACCCGCACCCTGTCCCGCTCCCTGTTCCTGCGGCTGGCCGCACTGGATGAGAACAGCCCCGAGCGTGCCTATGTCCGGGACACCCTCATCGAGCTCAACCTCCCCCTGGTGCGTTACGCCGCCGCTCGTTTCCGGTCGCGCAACGAGCCGATGGAGGACATCGTCCAGGTCGGAACGATCGGCCTGATCAAGGCGATCGACCGCTTCGACTGCGAACGGGGCGTGGAGTTCCCGACGTTCGCGATGCCGACGGTCGTGGGCGAGATCAAGCGGTTCTTCCGCGACACCTCGTGGTCGGTCCGGGTCCCGCGCCGGCTCCAGGAGCTGCGCCTGGCCCTCACCAAGGCCAGCGACGAGCTGTCCCAGAAGCTCGACCGCTCGCCGACGGTCCCCGAACTCGCCGCCGTACTGGGCGTGTCGGAGGAGGACGTCGTCGACGGCCTCGCGGTCGGCAACGCGTACACGGCGTCGTCGCTGGACTCCCCGGCCCCCGAGGACGACGGCGGCGAAGGCTCGCTGGCGGACCGCCTCGGCTACGAGGACACCGCGCTCGAAGGGGTCGAGTACCGCGAGTCCCTCAAGCCCCTGCTCGCCAAGCTGCCGCCCCGCGAGCGGCGGATCATCATGCTCCGCTTCTTCGCGAACATGACGCAGTCCCAGATCGGCGAGGAGGTCGGCATCTCCCAGATGCACGTCTCGCGCCTGCTCACCCGGACGCTGGCGCAGCTCCGCGAGGGCCTGATCTCGGACTGAGTCCCACCCAAGTCCCACCCGAGTCCCACCCGAGCACGCCTGTACGACTACCGCCGGGTGCCGTTGTTCACGGCACCCGGCGGTAGTCGTCGTCGTGTGCGTAGTGGATGAGTGCGGGTGGGTGGGGGCTGGTCGCGCAGTTCCCCGCGCCCCTTAAAAGCAGTGGGGCGCCCCCTCGGTCTTCAGGGGCGCGGGGAACTGCGCGATCAACCACGACGCAGCCGCACCCGCACCCGCACCCGCACCCGCACCCGCAAGATCACAGAACCCGGCACCCCCGTAGGCGCGCCTACGCGAGCGCGAGCCAGACGACCGCCGCCACAACCACCACCGCCGCGATGACCCCGACGATCACACCGACCCGGGGTCCGGACGAGGGCGCGGGCGCCTGACGGCCGCCCTGAGCCGGCTCGTCGACGAAGGCGCGGAACATCTGCGTGCTGCCCGCGGGGTCGTGGTTGCCCTGGGGGACCTGGTTGTCAGCCATGGGCCGAGACCTTAGCGAACCGGGGACGGGGTACCCAAGCCGGGTGTTCCGTACAGACCCGCCCCCTCGTTCGCCTTTGCCAAGAATTGGGTCACGTACGCCCGATTTCATTTGCCTGCAGCAACCATCAACTCCTATGGTTGCCCTAAGCAACAAAGGTGGGAGGGGCTTGATGGCCGAGCACGCGCAGTACGAGGAGCTGGCCCGTCAGCTCAGCGCCGTCGGGGCCGTGAAGCGGGAGCTCGCGCGGATGCTGCCGAGCGACTGCCCCGGTGGATCGGCGGGCGTCCTGACCCTGCTCGGCCGGCACGGGGAGATGCGGATGAGCAGGCTCGCCGAGCTGCTCTCGGTGGACATGTCGGTGACCAGCCGTCATGTCGCGCACGTCGCCGAGCGGGGCTGGATCGAACGCCTCCCCGACCCGGACGACAAGCGCTCGCGCCTGCTGCGCCTGACCCCCGAGGGCCGGGCCGTGATCGCCGAGCTGTACCGGCGCACCAGCCGGCTGATGGCCGACCGGCTGGGCGACTGGTCCGACGACGAGGTCGGACAGCTCACCGCGCTCCTCGGCCGGCTGCGCGAGAGCTTCGACGCCACCCACCCGACCCGGGCACCCGCATGACGCCCCACAGGCAGCAGACCCGAACCACAGGCCAGAGCCGCAGACCCGAGCCGCCGACCAGCAACCCGTACACCCGCAAAGACCGCAGAAGAGAAGGAAGCCCCATGGCAACGACCACACCAACCGGTGTGCGGGCTCACGCCAAGCACGGAGGGGGCGCCGCCGGCCACCACGGCGACGACAACGCCCCGATGACACACCGGCAGATCATGGAAGCGCTGACGGGCCTGCTGCTCGGCATGTTCGTGGCCATCCTGTCGTCGACGATCGTGTCGAACGCGCTGCCCGACATCATCAAGGACCTGGGCGGCGGGCAGAGCGCCTACACCTGGGTCGTCACCGCCTCGCTGCTCTCGATGACCGCGTCCACCCCCCTGTGGGGCAAGCTCGCCGACCTCTTCTCCAAGAAGCTGCTGGTCCAACTGGCCCTCGTCATCTTCGTCGCGGGCTCGGCGGCGGCCGGTCTGTCGCAGAACGCGGGCACCCTGATCGCGTTCCGCGCGGTCCAGGGCATCGGCATGGGCGGGCTGTCGTCCCTGGCCCAGATCTGCTTGGCGGCGATGATCTCCCCGCGTGAGCGCGGCCGCTACAACGGCTACCTCGGCGCCACCTTCGCGACCGCGATGGTCGGCGGCCCGCTGATCGGCGGTGTCATCACCGACACCAGCTGGCTGGGCTGGCGCTGGTGCTTCTACGTCGGCGTACCCTTCGCCGTACTGGCCCTGATCGTGCTCCAGCGGACCCTGCACCTGCCCGTCGTCAAGCGCCAGGTCAAGGTCGACTGGGCGGGCGCCTTCCTGATCACCGCGGCGGTCTGCCTGCTGCTCGTCTGGGTGACCTTCGCCGGGGACAAGTACGACTGGGTGTCCTGGCAGACGTACGCGATGACCGGCGGCACGCTCGCACTGCTCGCGCTCTTCGTCCTCGTCGAGTCGAAGGCGAGCGAGCCGATCATCCCGCTGCGCCTCTTCCGCAACCGCACGATCACCCTCGCCTCGCTGTCGTCGCTCTTCGTCGGCGTCGCGATGTTCGCGGGCACGATCTTCTTCAGCCAGTACTTCCAGCTCGCCCGGGACAAGTCGCCGACCATGTCCGGTGTGATGACGATCCCGATGATCGGCGGACTGTTCGTCTCCTCGACCGTCTCCGGCCAGGTCATCACCCGCACCGGACGCTGGAAGGCATGGCTGCTCTCCGGTGGTGTGCTGGTGACGGCCGGGCTCGGGCTGCTGGGCACGATCCGGTACGACACCGCGTACTGGCATGTCGCGATCTTCATGGCGCTGCTGGGTCTCGGCGTCGGCATGATGATGCAGAACCTGGTGCTCGCCACGCAGAACCAGGTGGCGCCGAGCGACCTGGGCGCCGCCAGCTCGATGGTGACCTTCTTCCGCTCCCTCGGCGGCGCCATCGGGGTGTCCGCGATGGGCGCCGTCCTCAGCCACCGCATCACGCACTACGCGGAGGAGGGCCTCGCGAAGCTCGGCGTCAAGAGCTCGACGGGCCACGGGGAGATCCCCGACCTCGACAACCTGCCCACGCCGATCCGCACTGTCATCGAGAGCGCCTACGGCCACGGCATCGCGGACGTCTTCCTCTACACCGCCCCCTTGGCCCTGCTCGCCTTCGTCTTCGCCGTCTTCATCAAGGAGGTCCCGCTGAGGACCAGGGGCGCGATGGTCCAGGCGGCGGCCACCGACGCCGACACGGGCGCCGAGGCGCAGGCCCCGGCCGCCGCCCCGGTCGAGGCCGCCGCCCCCGAGGCCGCCGCCGCTCCCCTGCCGGGCATCCCCGTACGGGGTCACGTCCGGGGTGCCGAGGGCGTGCCCGTGCCCCGGGCCGCCGTCACGCTGATCTCGCTCGGGGGCCGGCAGCTCGGCCGTTCGGTCGCGGGGCCCGACGGGGTCTACGCGGTGGACGCGCCCGGTGCCGGGTCGTACGTCCTGATCGCCGCCGCCGACGGGTTCCAGCCGCAGGCGTCCACGGTGGTCGTGAACGGCGATCCCCTCTCGTACGACGTCCTGCTGAGCGGGACGAGCGGGCTGAGCGGTGTGGTGCGGGCCGCCGGGGCCGCGCTGCCCGTGAAGGGCGCCATGGTCGTGGTGACCGATGTGCGCGGGGATGTGCTGGCCGGCGGACTCACCGGTGAGCAGGGCGAGTTCGGCTTCGGCGAGCTGGTGCCGGGAGCGGTCACGGTCGCGGTGAACGCCGCCGGGTACCGCCCGCGCGCCCTGCCCGTCGAGATCGGCGGCACCGGGGTCACCCGGATCGAGGTCGACCTGGCGGCCGGGGCCCGGCTCCAGGGGGTCGTACGGGCGCCGGGCGGGCCGTTGGCCGACGCCCGCGTGAGCCTTCTCGACGCGGCGGGCAACGTGGTCGGCACGGCCACCACCGGCGCGGACGGGGCGTACGCCTTCACCGATCTGGACGGCGGGGAGTACACGGTCATCGCCACCGGGTACCCGCCCGTGGCCACGGCCCTCACGGTCGCCGGCCCCGGCGTCGACGGCCACGACATCGAACTCGCCCACCCCGGCGAGTAGGTGGACCATCGGCCGGTGGAGCCGCTCCCCCAGAGGCTCCACCGGCCGTTCGCATGCTGAGGAGTTGCACCGACATGGGACTGACCGCGAGGATCCGCACCCGGGACGGATGGGCCGTGTCGCACGCGGTCGTCACGGTGACCGACATGACCGGTACGCAGGTGCTGCGCGCCGAGGCGGACGCGGAAGGGTGCGTGCACGACCCCACGGCGCTCGCGCCCGGCGCGTACACCGTGATCGTCACGGCGGTCGGCTACACGCCGTTCGCCGCCGGGGCGCTGGTGACCGCGAGCGGGCGCGCCGAGGTCGGCACCGTCGTCCTGGCCCGACCGGGCGGTACGGAACTGCCGCCGCCC
Source organism: Streptomyces adelaidensis (assembly GCF_016598475.1). GTDB lineage: Bacteria > Actinomycetota > Actinomycetes > Streptomycetales > Streptomycetaceae > Streptomyces > Streptomyces adelaidensis. Next base: position 55,570 of record NZ_JAEMUX010000043.1, on the reverse strand, counting down.
GGGCCCTGGGCCATCGACCCCGCCCACTCGTCCGTCGCCGCCCTCGCCCAGCACCTGGGCATCTCCAGCGTCCACGGCCGCTTCACCGACTTCTCGGGCTCGATCGAGATCGCCCCGGCCCCGGACGAGGGGACCAAGTCCCGGGTTGCGGCGGTGATCCGGGCCGCCTCGATCGACACGGGCAACGCCACGCGCGACCAGCATCTGCGGTCCCCGGACTTCCTGGACGCCGACCGGCACCCGGAGATCACCTACGTCTCCACGGGCCTGACCCCCGCCGGCCCCGACCGCTGGACCGTCCACGGCGAGCTGGGCATGCACGGAGTCGTACGCCCCGTCGACCTCGACCTCGCGTACCTGGGCACCGGCGCGGACCCCTGGGGCGGCACCCGCGCCGCGTTCCGGGCCACCACCGAACTCCGCCGCGAGGACTTCGCCATGAACTACAACCAGGTGGTGCAGGCGGGGATCGCGGCGATCGGAACGACGCTGCGGGTGGAGCTGGACATCCAGGCGGTCCAGGGCGAGGCGCTGCCGCCGGCATAGGGAAGGGCACAGGGACGGGCATCGGGGATGTCCGGCGTCGGAGGATAGGCACGACAGGGTCAGGCTCGTGGGGTGGGTGAGGGCCTAGGCTGCCGGGCATGGCACGGAACATCGCGACCAACACGACGGTCTCCCTCGAAGATCTGCTCCACTTCGTACGCCCCCGGCACCGGGCGCTCCTGCTCACCCGACGGACCGACGGCAGCCCCCAGGCATCCCCGCTGACCTGCGGGGTCGACGACGCCGGACGCATCGTGGCCTCCACCTACCCCGAGCGGGCCAAGACGCGCAACGCCAAGCGCGACGAGCGGGTGAGCGTCGTCGTACTGAGCGACGACTGGAACGGCCCCTGGGTCCAGATCGACGGAACGGCGGAGGTGATCGACTCACCGGAGTCGGTCGAGCCGCTGGTGGAGTACTTCCGCAACATCTCGGGCGAACACCCGGACTGGGACGAGTATCGGGCGGCCATGCTGAAGCAGGGCAAGTCCATCATCCGGGTCACACCGGTGCGGTGGGGGCCGGTGGCCACGGGAGGATTCCCCGCACACCTGGTCCAGAACGACTGACCCACGCCCTTCCCCCACCCGCCCGACAGACGGACGGAGTCCGGCGCGGCTTCCCGAAGCCTGCGAAGCAGCGCGAGCGGAGCAGACAGTCACACCGGTGCGGTGGGGGCCGGTGGCCACGGGTGGGTTCCCGGCGCGGTTGGTGGGCGGGGAGTAGTCAGCCGCGGGCGGCCATCACCTCGATGCCGGCGATGAGGGTCTCCAGGGCGTAGGCGAAGTCGCGTTCGCGCATCTCCTCGACGGTGTCGCCGCCGCGGGCCTCCATGAGGTCGGCGGACCGCCGTATGACCTGGTGGAACTCGGGCTCGTCGGAGACCGCGCTCATGGCGTGGCGGAAGTACTCCTCCTGCGTCATGCCGGCGGCGGCGCAGCGCTGGACGAAGTGGCCCTCGATCGTGCCGAAGCCGTACACGAACTGGAAGACCGCCGAGATGGCCCCTGCCTGGCCGTGCGCGGGCAGAACGGTGTGGCGGATCACGCGCTGCACGGCGAGCGAGAAGTCGAGCGAGTGCGGGCCGATGTTGAGGAAGGTTCCGGCGAGTGGCGACACCCAGGGATGCGCGACCAGTACGGCCCGGTACTGCCCGGCCAGGGCGCGCAGCTGGTCCCGCCAGTCGGCGGCGGAGTCCTCCGGGGGCAGCAGCATCTCGCCGAACGCCTGGTCGAGTGCCAGTTCCAGCAGGTCGTCCTTGGTGGCCACGTACCAGTAGACCGACATCGCCGTCACGTTCAGCTCGGCGGCCAGCCGCCGCATCGAGAACTTGGCCAGCCCCTCCGCGTCCAGCAGCCGTACGGCCGTCGCGGTGATCCGCTCCCGGTCCAGCCCGGACGGCTGCCCGCCCCGCCGCGCCCGCGCCCCGTCCTCCAGCCAGACACTGGCCCGAGCGGGCCGCCCTCCAGCCCGACCGGCAACATTCACGAGGAAGCACCTTTCAGATGTGACGCTCATCCGGCTCGACTGGTGACGATGCTAGGCGGGAGCGCCCTGAAGGGGCGCGGGGAACTGCGCGAGCAACCACAACGCACCAGCGGTCGCCACAGAACAGAACGCCCCGAGCTAATGGGCGACCGCAAACTCCACGTCCCCCCTCTCCGCCCTGCGCAACAGCCCCGCCGCCACCAACCCCCCAAGCAGCACAGCCACCGCCCCCACCAGCAGACTCGTCTCCAGCCCGGAGGAGAACGCCTCCATGATCTTCGCCTTCTCCCCGGCCGTATCCACTGACGCCAGCGCCGCGGGCAACGACGCCGCGGCGACAGAAATCAGCGCCGCGAACCGCGAGTTGAGCACCGCCCCCAACACCGCCACCCCCAACCCCGTCCCGAACTCCGCCAACGTGCCGTTGATCCCGGCCCCCACCCCCGCCTTGGCCGGCGGAATCGCACTCATGATCGCGTGCGCCATCGCGGGGTTGGCGATCGCGCAGCCCACCCCGATCAGCACCAGCCCGAGCAGTGTCCCGGCGTAACCGCCGGAGGCCATCGTCGCGATGGAGACCAGACCGCCGGACATCAGCACCATGCCGAGGGCGATCGAGGCCGGCATACCGAGCTTGGCCGTCCACTTCGCCGAAAGCCCGGAGAAGTTGAGCGCGACGACCACCAGGGCGAGGGGCGCGGTCCGCAGCCCCGCCTCCAGCGCGCCGTAGCCGAGGACGAACTGCAGGTGCTGGGTGAGCAGGAAGAGCGCGCCGCCCATCCCGAAGGTGATGAGGACCGCGCCGGCGACCGCTCCGGTGAACCGCCGGTCGCGGAAGAAGTGCGGGTCGAGCATGGGGTACGGGATACGGCTCTCCCAGTGCGCGAAGGCCGCGAGGACGACCACGGCGACGGTGGCCGTGGCCGGCACGAGCCCGGACGTCCAGCCGTGTTCAGGGCCCGAGATGATCGCGTACACCAGAGCCGTCATACCGATGGTCGAGAGCAGCGCGCCGAGCAGGTCCGGCCGGTCGCCCTGCGGGTTCTTCGACTCGGGGACCAGGGCGATCACGGCGACCAGGCCCAGCGCGGCGACCGGCAGGTTGATCAGGAAGATCGCGCCCCACCAGAAGTGGCCCAGCATGAAGCCGCCGACAAGCGGGCCGGCCGCGAAGCCGAGGGCGTTGACCGCGCTCCAGATGCCGATGGCCTTCGGCTGCTCCTCGGGCGCGAAGATCTGCATGGCGACGGCGAGGGTCGTGGTGAGCAGCAGCGCGCCGCCGACGCCCATCCCCGCCCGGGCCGCGATCAACTGCCCGGTGGTCTGGGCGAGTCCGGCCACCAGCGAGCCTATGCCGAACAACACCAGCCCCGCGATCAGCAGCTTCTTGCGGCCGTAACGGTCGGCCGCGCTGCCCGCCGTGAGCAGCAGCCCCGACTGCACCAGCGAGTACGCGTTGATCATCCACTGGATGTCCGACGTGGCCGCCCCCAACTCCTCGGTGAGGGAGGGGATCGCCACGTTCAGCACGGTGTTGTCCAGCAGCACGGTGAGCTGTGCGAGACAGATGACGCCGAGGATCAGCCAGCGCTGGGGATGGCCCTGGGGAGCGGGAGTGGGGGCGGGTGTCGACATGCCGTACACCGTAAGTCAGTTCCTATACACCGTACAACGTGATGTTCGACGCCGTACGAACGGCGAGGGCGGTTCGCATACGGCGAGGGCGGTCACGTACGGCGAGGGCGGTCACGTACGACGAGGGCGGTCACGTACGACGAGGGCGGTCACGTACGACGAGGGCGGTCACGTACGACGAGGGCGACGGGCGTACGAAAAGGGCGGTGGCCCGGGGGGTTCGTCCTCACCCCGGGCCACCGCCCCGCTCACACGCGAACCGTCAGCTGTCGCTCTTCGGCTGCGTCAGGTCGTAGAACGTCGTGCCGTCGACCGTGACCGACTCGAAGTTCTCCTGGACCCAGGTGCTGATCTGCGAGGAGGTGCCCTCGCTGCTGCCGCCGCCCATGCCGCCGCCGGTGCCGCTGGAGACGAAGTAGTGGATCTTGCCGTCTTCCACGTACTTCTTGAACTCCGCGAGGGTCGGGGACGGGTCGGTGCCGTTGAAGCCACCGATCGCCATGACCGGGTCGCCGGTGGAGAGCTGGTAGCTCGCCGCGTTCTGGGCGCCGATGGCGGCGGCCGCCCAGGTGTAGTGGCTCGCGTTCTTCTCCAGCAGTTCCTTGGCCTCGTCGCTGACGGAGGTGCCGTTGATCAGACCGCCCATACCGCCACCGCCACCCATGCCGCCGTCGCCGTTCTGGGTCTGGCCGTTGCCCTGGCCCTGCCGCTGGTTCTGACCGCCGCCGAAGCCGCCGGTGCCGCCGGTCGGGGGCTGCCCCATCTGGCCGTTGCCGGTCTGACCGTTGCCGGTCTGACCGTTCTGGCCGCCCTGCTGGTTCTGGCCCGGCATACCGCCGCCACCAGGACCGCCGCCCATGCCGCCGCCTCCGCCGGGGCCGCCGCCCCGGCCGCCCTGGACGGACGGACCGGCCGTGATGACCGAGCCGGTGTGGCCCTCGTTGAGGGTGGTGAGGGTGTACGCGGTCGGGCCGGCGAGCGCGGTCACGACGCTCAGCCCGACGACGCCCATGGCCAGCCGCCGGTCGAGCCTGCCCACGAAGACCAGGCCGAGCGCGGCGATCAGGCCGCCGACCAGCACGACCCACTTCAGCCAGGGCAGGTAGTCGGAGGAGCGGTTGAGGAGGACGTAGCCCCAGACCGCGGTGGCCGTCATGGCCGCCGCCATCGTGATCGTCGCCCAGAACTTGCCGCGCTCCTGCCAGAGCAGGGCGCCGCCCATGCCGACCAGCGGCGCGATGTACGGGGCGAGGGCCACGGTGTAGTACTCGTGGAAGATGCCCTGCATGAAGCTGAAGACCACCATGGTGATCAGCAGTGAGCCGCCCCAGAGGAGGAACGCGGCGCGTCCCGTGTCCGTCCGCCCGGCCTTGCGCGTGGCCCAGATCGCGGCGGCCAGCAGGATCAGCGCGGCCGGGATCAGCCAGGCGATCTGCCCGCCGATGGAGGAGCTGAACATCCGGTCCCAGCCGGTCTCACCCCAGCTGCCACCACCGCCCCCGCCGCCACCGCCGACGCTGCCGGTCTCGTCGCCGTTGATGCGGCCGAGACCGTTGTAGCCGAAGGTCAGTTCAAGGAAGGAGTTGTTCTGCGAGCCGCCGATGTACGGGCGGGAGGACGCGGGCCACAGCTCGACGATCGCGACCCACCAGCCACCGGCGACGACCATCGCCAGCCCGGCCAGCAGCACCTGGCTGACCCGCTTCTTCACCGAAGCCGGCGCGAAGAGCACGTACACCAGTGCCAGGACCGGCAGGATCAGGAAGGCCTGCAGCGTCTTGACCAGGAAGGCGAGGCCGATGGCCGTACCCGCCCAGACCAGCCACTTCGTCTCGGCCTTCTCCATGGCACGCAGCGTGCAGTAGACCGCGGCGGCCATCAGCAGCGCGAGGGCCGCGTCCGGGTTGTTGAAGCGGAACATCAGCGCGGCGACGGGCGTGAGCGCGAACACCGCCATGGTGATGAAGCCGGCCGTGGCGTTGAAGCGACGGCGTACGGCCGCCCACAGCACCCCGGCGGTGGCGACGGCCATCAGGACCTGCGGGAACAGGATCGCGAAGGAGTTGAGGCCGAAGAGCCGGACCGAGAGCGCCATCGGCCAGAGCGAGGCCGGGGGCTTGTCGACGGTGATGGCGTTGGCGGAGTCCAGCGAACCGAAGAAGAAGGCCTTCCAGGACTGGCTGCCCGCCTGCGCGGCCGCCGAGTAGAAGGAGTTGGCGTAGCCGGAGGCCGAGAGGTTCCAGGTGTAGAGGCCGCCGATCAGCAGCAGCGTGAGGAGGAAGCCGGGGCGCACCCAGCGGTTGTCCTCGGGCCGGCCTCTCCACAGCCGCTTCGCGAGGGGCTGCCTGGGCTCACCGGAGTCCGGGGCCGTGGGCTCGGCGGGCGATTCCGGAGCCGCCACCGGCTCCCGCAGGGCTGTCGTCTCCGTGGACGGCCCCCAGTCGGGACCCGTGGGGCTCGCACCCCCCTGATGGCTGGTCGTCTCGAACTGCGTGGTCATCGGGCGTTCCTCGAATCCTGATCGTGCGGGCGCACCGGCCGCATCTGCATGGTCGCGTCCCCCCAGGTGCGGTCCGCGGCATCACCGGCGCGGAACTGGGTCGTGGTGTACGGGTTGGTGCTGTACGAGTCCGTGCCGTACGCGTTCGTGCTGTACGAGTCCGTGCCGTACGAGTCCGTGCCGTACGAGTCCGTGCCGTACGAGTCCGTGCCGTACGAGTCCGTGCCGTACGCGTTCGTGCCGTACGAGTTCTGGGGCGCCGAGGCGTACTCGGCGCGGTTGTCCTGGGGCGTCATCGGGCGCTGCGGCTGCGGGTGGAACCGGTCCTGGTGGCCGTACGGGCCGGGCTGACCGGGGCGCACCGCCGACACCGATGACGCCGGGTACATGGGCGAAGCCGGGTCGGCCGGGTCGGCCGGGCCGGCCGGGGTGTGCGAGGCGACGACGGTCGAGGCCTCGGGGGCGCTCTCGTCGCGCCGGTCGGGGAACACCCAGGCCCTGAAGAGCAGGAACCGCAGCACCGTCGCCGCGAGGTTGGCGGCGATGAGCACCGCCAGTTCCGTGGAGTGCGCGGGGTCGGAGGTCGCCGCGTTCAGGGCGGCCAGCGAGCCGCTGGTGAGGGCGAGGCCGATGCCGAACACCACCAGCCCCTGTGCCTGGTGCTTGACGACTCCGCCCCGGCCCCGGACACCGAAGGTCAGGCGCCGGTTGGCCGCCGTGTTGGCGACCGCCGAGACCAGCAGGGCCAGCGCGTTGGCGATCTGCGACCCCGAGAACGTACGGAAGCCGCTGTAGAGGAGCAGGTAGAACAGGGTGGAGAGGGCGCCCACCACGCAGAAGCCGAGGAGCTGGCGGGCGAGGCCGCGCGGCACGTCCTGGATCTCCCGGTCGCGGGGGTCGTCGCCGAACGGGCGTGCGAGCCGGTCCAGCGAGAGCGATCCGGTGGCGAGGGCCCTGCCCACCCGCCAGACACCCTTGAGGTCGTCGGTCGCCGTCTTCACGATGTGGACGGTCGAGTCCGGGTCGTCGACCCAGTCGACCGGCACCTCGTGGATCCGCAGCCCGGCCCGCTCCGCGAGCACCAGCATCTCGGTGTCGAAGAACCACCCGCTGTCCTCGACGAGCGGCAGCAGTTCCTGGGCCACGTCCCGGCGTATCGCCTTGAACCCGCACTGCGCGTCCGAGAAGCGGGCCTGCAGCGAGCCGCGCAGGATCAGGTTGTACGCGCGGCTGATGAACTCCCGCTTGGGGCCGCGCACCACCCGCGAGGACCGGGCGAGCCGGGAGCCGATCGCGAGGTCGGAGTGGCCGGAGATCAGCGGGGCCACCAGCGGCAGCAGGGCGTTGAGGTCGGTGGACAGGTCCACGTCCATGTAGGCGAGGACCGGCGCGTCGGACGCGGACCACACGGTCCGCAGAGCCCGCCCGCGCCCCTTCTGCTCAAGCCGGAACGACTTGACCTCGGAGAGCTCCGCCTCCAGCCGCGCGGCCACCTCCGGGGTGGTGTCCGTGGACGCGTTGTCCGCGATCGTGATGCGGAAGGCGTACGGGAAGGTGCGTGCGAGGTGCTCGTGCAGTCTGCGCACGCACGGCTGGAGGTCCTTCTCCTCGTTGTAGACGGGGATCACTACGTCCAGGACAGGCGTACCGGCGTTTCCGGCCGGGAGGTGCTCCCGCGCCGGCAGGGTGCCGGGAGAAGAGTCGGTTCGCATGACAACTACATTCGCGAGCCGCTCTGTTATGCCCGTGTGCTGACACTGTGCTGTGCCTGTGAGTCCGATTGCCAGTTCGTTGCGTCGGTTACGTCGAACTCGCCGTCGTACTGCACGTCGTCGAGCTGCCAGTTCGCGGCGTCGTCGAGCGGCGACACGTCCCGCCCGAGGGCCGGCAGGTGCACGGTGAACACGGTCCTGCCGGGCACGCTGTCGACGGTCACGGCACCGCCGTGCGCGTCGGCCACGGCCTGCACGATGGCGAGCCCGAGCCCGGTCGATCCGGACGCCCTGGACCGCGACGAGTCCCCTCGCGCGAACCGCTCGAACACATGCGGCAGCAACTCCTGCGGAATGCCCTGCCCGTTGTCCTCGACATCGACGCACATCCAGGGCCCGCGCCGCTGGATCCGCGCGGTGACGGTCGTACCGGGGGGCGTATGCGTACGCGCGTTCGCCAGCAGGTTGACGAGCACCTGCTGGAGCCGCGCCGCGTCGGCCGACACGAGCGCCGGCACATCCGGCAGATCCAGCCGCCAGTTGTGGCTCCGCCCGGCGACACGCGCGTCGCTGACGGTGTCCACGACGAGTGGGATGAGGTCGGTCTGCTCGAACTGCAACGGCCGCCCGGCATCGAGCCGCGCGAGCAGCAGCAGATCCTCGACCAGCATCGTCATACGGTTGGACTCGGACTCGATCCGCCCCAGCGCGTGCCGGGTGTCGGGCCCGATCTCTTCTCTTCCGCGCCTGGTCAGCTCGGCGTAGCCACGGATCGACGCGAGCGGCGTCCGCAGCTCATGACTGGCGTCCGCCACGAACTGCCGTACGCGCGTCTCGCTCTCCTGCCGCGAGTGCAGGGCGCCGTGAATGTGGTTCAGCATCCTGTTGAGCGCCGCCCCGACCTGCCCGACCTCGGTATGCGGATCGGTCTCGGACGCGGGCACCCGCTCATTGAGCGTCACCTCACCGGTGTGCAACGGCAGCTCGGAGACCCGGGTCGCCGTGGAGGCCACCTTGCGCAGGGGGCGCAGGGCGACCCCGACGAGGACGGAACCGGCGATACCGGCGGCGATGAGACCGGCGGCGGTGACGCTGAGTTCGACAGCGATGAGGGTGCTGAGGGTGTTGGTGACGGTCTCGGTGGGCAGAGCGACGTAGAAGTTGCCCTTGCTGCCCTCGACGTACGTGACCCGGTACTCACCGAGGCCGGGGATGTCCACGGTGTCGATGCCGGTCTTCGACGCGGAGCCGAGAGCGGCGTCCTGCTCGGCACTGAGGGCGTCGGTGGTCATGCCCTCGAAACCGTCACTGTCGGAGGTCTTCTCCTTGGCGACCACGGCGTCGGTGACTCCACCTTCGGTGCCCACCTGGGCGACGACGGTGTACGCCTCGGTGCCGCCCCTCGTGACGAACCCGAACGGGCCGTCCTGAGGGGCACCGCCCGCAATCTCGGGATCCTTGCCGTCCGGCGGGCCCGCAGCACGCTTGGCGACCTCGGACACCTGCGTGTCCAGCTGGTCGTACAGATGGGATCGCAGCGCGACCGTGGTCACCGTCCCGATGACGGCACAGACCACCGCGATCAACGTCACCGCGGAGACGACGAGCCGCGTACGCAGCGTGCGCGGCTGTCCTCGCCGCAGCCCCCGCTTCGGCTGCCTCTGCGTACGCGTCCGTCGTCGCCCGCTCATGACGCGGCGGGCTTGATCAGGTAACCGGCCCCACGCCGGGTGTGGATCATCGGCTCGCGCCCGGCGTCGATCTTCCGCCGCAGGTAGGAGATGTAGAGCTCCACCACATTCGCCTGGCCGCCGAAGTCGTACGACCACACGCGGTCGAGGATCTGCGCCTTGCTGAGCACGCGCCGCGGGTTGCGCATCAGGAAGCGCAGCAGCTCGAACTCGGTGGCGGTGAGGTGGATGTTGGCCCCGCCGCGCGACACCTCGTGGCTGTCCTCGTCGAGCATGAGGTCACCGACGACGAGCACGGACTCGGAGCGGCGGTCGGCGGCACCGGAGCGGCGGATGAGCCCGCGCAGTCGCGCCACGACCTCTTCGAGGCTGAACGGCTTGGTGACGTAGTCGTCGCCGCCGGCGGTGAGCCCGGCGATCCGGTCCTCGACCGCGTCCTTCGCGGTCAGGAAGAGCACCGGCACCTCCGGCAGCTCGCGCCGCAGCCGCCCGAGGACGGTGAGCCCGTCCATGTCCGGGAGCATCATGTCCAGGACGACGGCGTCGGGCCGGAAGTCCCGCGCGGTCTGGATGGCACCCGTGCCATCCCCCGCACTCCGGATCTGCCATCCCTCATAGCGCAGGGCCATGGACAGCAGTTCGGTGATCGACAGCTCGTCGTCCACCACAAGCACTCGGACGGGGCTCCCGTCCGGCCTCAGCAGTTCGGTGCGCCCCTGGGGCGAGGTCGTGGTCATGCTGGACACCTTGTCGGGGCCCCCTGAGAACACCCTTTCCGGAACCTGTGATTTTTCTAAGAAACGCACAGCCGCCTCTCAGGCAACCCCTGGGAGGAATCCCGACCTTCCGGACAGCACCCCCGCCGACCAGGCACTTTCTGACCTGATCCACGGCATTCGCCAGGGGATCTCACCGCGAACCCACAGCTCGGGGACCACCGGAAGCACCTCGTACGATCATGATCTGACCCCGCCTTTATGCAAGCGCCGTCATGCTTCGCCCCCACTGCGCCCTCACCCCGCCCTCAGAACAACCCGTCCTGCACGCCCGCTCCCTCTCCTGCCCCGCCCCTCAACTCCTTCACGGGCACGGTGAGTACGTCACGGGCACCCTCCCCACCCGGAGCGGTCAGCTCCCACCCGCTCATGAGCCGCGCATCAAGAACAACGACTCCTCGCCCGGTGGCCAGATGCAGATCGGGCCCGGCGACGGCAAGCACCTCACCCCCCACGACCCCACCCGCGACCAGCTCACTCACCACCCCGTCGGCGGCCGGCAGCCCATCGAGCCCGAACACCCCGAAGTGATCGACAGCCTCGAACGCCACCGGCTCCAACGACTCGGGCCACCCGGCAAGCCCAAGTGCCCGCGCATGCAGGACCGCCAACTCCCGGGCGCGCTCCTCGACAGCCGGCAGCCCGGCCCGCACAACCCGCTTGTCGGCATACGGAATCCGGTCCGGCACCTTGAGCGCGGCCCGCAGCACCTCCTCCGCCCGCCGCGCGGCCATCAGCGGCCCCCGCCCGAGCCACCCGAAGCAGACCGCCCCCTGCTCCAGCAGCCGCGCCGACCCCCGCTCGACCGCCGTGATCCCCACCTTCACCATCCCGGGCCCGAACCACGCGAGATACACGTGATACGGCCGCGGATCATCGGCGATCGTGTCGGCGGCCACGGAGTGCGCACGATCGAGCCGCGCACACTCCTCACACCGAGCCCCGATGCTCCGCCCCGACACCTCCACCCGCATCGGACACGCATTCCCCCGAGCCCCCACACACGTCCGCCGCGCCCCCTCGGGCACGGCGAACCCCACCACCTTCCCCCGAGGCAGAGCACTCCTCAGCCCACCGGCCCACTCCAACACGGGCCCGCCCCCGCCCCACCGCAACCCCGTACATCTCCACACACGTGCCATCCCCCACGACATTAGAGGGCACCACTGACAACGCCGCGTGACCAGCCAAAACCCCCTGGCACCCGCCGCCCGGCCCACCCCACCACCACGCCCGGCGCACCACACGCAAAAACACCGAGGGCCCCGGATTTCTCCGGGGCCCTCGGTCGATGTGCACTCGGCAGGATTCGAACCTGCAACCTTCTGATCCGTAGTCAGATGCTCTATCCGTTAAGCTACGAGTGCTTGTTTTGTTATTTGCCGCTTGTGGTCCTTTCGGGCCGCTCGCGGCGACAGGAAGAACATTACATGACTGCCGTCGTCATGTGAAATCCGTTTGCTGCAGCCCTTGTGACCTGGGAAAACGGCCTGTGGAACGACGAAGCCCCGGTCGTGTGGACCGGGGCTTCGGTGATCGAGCGCGGAGGCGGAGGGATTTGAACCCTCGATGGGATTGAAGTCCCAAACCGCATTAGCAGTGCGGCGCCATAGACCGGACTAGGCGACGCCTCCAGCACAACCGCCCGCGCGAGCGCGAGTGGTGCGTGCAGATGATGACACAGCCGAGTGGGCTGTCACCAATCGCCTCCCACGGTACTAGGCGGAGAGGCCACAGGGCAAAGCCGTATGGCAGGTGGGGAGCGGTCCGAGGGGGCGCGGGCGGAGGGGATACCGGGACGGCGGTGCCGCAACCCTGTGACGGCCGTGGCGTTAGTCCGGTCATGTCGCAGAGCCCTCCCGCCCTCGCCCCCATCCCTCTCCCCGCCCCCGTTCCAGGCCTCGTCCCCCTTCACACCCCCGCCCCTTCCCGTCGAACCGTCGCGTCGGGGCAGCGGCCGGCCGCCCTCGGTCGGCTGCTCCTCGGGGCCGCCTCGCTCGCCGCGGCCGCCGCCGCCGGCACGCTCACGCCGATGGCGCCGGACGCCTACGCCGCCGAGACGCTTCCTCGCAACACCTCGATGCCCACGTCGCCCACGTCGCCCGCGTCGTCCGTGTCGTCCGTGTCGTCCGTGTCGGCTCCCGCGCCCGGGGACCGGCTGGTCGTCACGGTGCGGGAGGCGGGGAACGGGGACGACGGGACGTTCGAGTTGCGGTGCCATCCGGACGGGGGGAGCCACCCGGCCGTGCGCGAGGCGTGCGGGCGGCTCGATCGGCGGACCACATGGGGCAAGGACCCGTTCGCTCCGGTCCAGCCCGGCACCATGTGCACGATGCAGTACGGCGGTCCGGCCACCGCGCATGTCACCGGCACCTGGGCCGGTCGCCGCGTCGACGCCCGCTTCGACCGCGGGAACGGCTGCGAGATCGCCCGCTGGAACGAGTTGGTGCCCGTACTGCCCGACGCCCGCGCGTAAAGAAGAAGGCCGCTCGAGAGCTGGGGAAATCGGCGGTACGTACGAGCGAAACCAGTCACACCGCAGGTCGCCTGGCAAGCGTTCCGGCGCCCGTACATATGTGCCGTCGACCGTGCCGTCCGGCAAAACACACGGTCACGGCATCCCCTTCCACCCGGTCACGGCATCTCCGTATGTTCGGTGTGCGACCTCCCTCTCATCCGGCGTCGCGAGCGCAACCTCTGCCCGTAGACTCCCTCGCGTGACACGTCGCGGACCGGTTGGCAAGATGGCCCACGCGGTCGGCAAGGTGCGGTAACAGGGAGGAAGCGTCTCGTGAGCAGCAGGCCATCCCGAGGCGCTGCTCGCCTCGCAGCCATACTGGACGCGCTGCCCGATGCGTTGGTGCTGGTCAACGCCAATGGGACCGTCGTCAACGCCAACACGATCGCGCTCGAGGCGTTCGAGGCGCCGGGCACCGCCCTCGTCGGGCGTGGGTTGCTCGATCTGCTGCCCGAGTTCGACTCGCGGCTCATCCCCGGGTCCATGCGCCGGCCCGACACCATGGACCCGACGGGGCGGACCAGGCCGACCCGCATGATCGCCCGCCGGACCGACGGCAGCGAGTTCCCGGTCGAGGTCACAAGCGCGAATCTGGAGAACGGGCAGCAGGCGTACGACGGTTACGGCTCCGCCAATGACGAGCTGCTCATGCTGGTCGTACGGGACCTGTCGGGGACCGTCGACACGGAGGCCGAACTCGCACGTTCGCAACGGCAGACCGAGATGATTCTGCGGGCCGCCTCCGAGGGTGTGGTCGGGACCGACACGGACGGCCGGATCGTGCTCGTCAATCCGGCCGCCGCTCAGATACTGGGCTACCGGGCCAGTGACCTCGGGGGCCGCGAACTGCACACGCTCGTGCTGCACTCGCGGGAGGACGGCGCGCCGTTCCCGTACGGCGAGTCGCCGCTCGCGGACACGCTGCGGTCCGGGCGCAAGCACCGGGTGCGGGGGCAGGTGCTGTGGTCGAAGAGCGGCGAGAAAGTGTCGGTCGACCTGACGACCGCGCCGGTGCGCGACGGGGAACAGCTCGTCGGGGCCGTGATGACGTTCACCGACCGGCGGCCGTACGACAGGCTCGCCGAGGAGAAGGACGCCGAGGCCGAGACCCACTCGGAGGAGCTGGAGCGGCTCGCCGAGGAGCATGCCGGGGAGCTCGCGGACGTACGGGAGAAGCACGCCGCCGAGCTGGCCGAGCTGACCGAACAGCACGCCGAGGAACTCGCCGCCGGTGACGAGCGGTACGCGGCGCTCGGGGAGCGCGAGAAGGACCGGTACGAGGTGCTGGCAGCGCGGCACGAGCAGCTGCTCGCCGTACTCGGCACCTCGCTGCGCGGCCCGCTCGACCAACTCCGTGCCGAGCTGGGCACGCTCGCCGCCGACGACGCCGGGCAGCTGTGGCCCGAGGCCAACCAGGTGCTCCACCATCTGACCGCCGGGTACTCGCGGATCACGACGCTCATCGACAACGTGCTGGGCTACCAGCGGATCGACGCCGGCGAGGACACCCTCGTGCGTACGGCCGTCATGCTCGACGCGGTCGTCGCGGCCGGTGTCGACGGGGCCGTGGAGCTGATCGGGCCGGGGCGGGTGCAGTTCGCCGTGCACGCGCCGCCCATCGAGGCCGAGGTGGACCAGGCGCGGCTCGCGACCGCGCTCGCGCATCTCGTCGCGGATGTGGCGGGCGTCGACGCGACCGGAAACTCGCCCATGTCCGTCGGCGGCTACATGGACAACACCGTCGTCGTGGCGGCCGCGCAGCGCGGTGAGGTCGTCCGGATCGAGGTGCGCGGGCCGTACGCCGGGGGAGACCCGGTGCACCAGCCGATCGTCCAGGGGATCGTGCGGGCGCACGGCGGTGTGCTCCAGACGCACGAGGTGCCGGGGATGAGCGGCAGCGCGTATGTGCTGGAGGTGCCGCTGGGCGGCGGGGCCGGGGCGGTACCCGGCTCGGCCCTCGCCCTCGCGGGTGCCGGCCCCGACGTCGAGACCGGCTCCGAGGCTGCTGTTGCGGCCGGGGCTGTGGCGGCCGGCGCCGAGCTCTCCCTGCCCGAGCAGGCCGCCGACGGGAACGGCGGGCGGCGACGCGCGCGGCGGTCGTCCGTGGACGCGTTCCTGGACAGCGAGGACGTTCCGCCTGAGGGACGTGCGGCGGAGGTCGCCGCGGCTCCCACCGGGCGGCGCAGGCGGCGGGCTGAGGACTCGGCAGGCGTGACGGGTGCGGCGGGCGGTCCTGGTGGGGCTGCTGTGTCCGCGCCGGGCGCCGGGATCGGCGATGCCGAGGGCGCCGGTGACTCCGGGGGCACCGGGCGGCGGCGCGGACGGGCCGCCTCGGCCGAGGGTGCCGCCCAGCCCGTGGCCGCCGAGGGCGCGGTCGTCATGGCGGCCGAGCACGCGGCCGGTGCCGCTGCCGTCGCCACCGGACTGGGCGGGACGGTGCCGCCACAGGGCGTGCCCGCGCCGCCCGGCGGCCGGCGCGAGCCCGCGCAGAACGTCCAGAGCCTTCAGAACTCGCAGAACGCGCAGAACGCCTTGCCCGCGGCACTGCCCGCCGGAGGGCCGAGGCCGGTCGACGCGGCGGCCGCCGGCACCGGCTCCGACGCCGACAGCCCCACCGACACCGGCACCGCTTCCGGCGAGGCGGACGGCGCCCAGCAGCCCACCGGACGCCGTCGGCGCGCGCTCGGCAGCGCGGAGGAGCGGGGCGCCGCGCCCGAGCCGAGCGGCCCACGAGCCGTGTTCGCGCTGCCGCCGGCCGAGGCGGACCGGGGGCCCGACTACGGCCGGACGGCCGGGCTCGGACCGGTACCCGTGCCGCCGACGGGGCCGGGTGCGCCGGATGCACCTGCGGCCCCCATGCCGGTGCCCACGCCTGTACCCACGCCTGTACCCACCCCCACCCCCACCCCCATGCCTATGCCCATGCCTTTGCCCGCTGGGGCCAGGGTGCCTGCGGTGCCCGCCGCGCCCGTGCGGGGCGTGGAGAGCGGGGAGGTGTACGACGGTGAGGGCGGCCAGGGTGCCGTCGCCGCGGCCGGAGGGGCGGTGCCCGCCGCCGCCCCGGGTGCCGGCCAGGCCCCTGGTGCGGGCCAGGTGCCGGGTGCCCCCGCCGGTGGTGTCGACGACGGTCGCCATGACGCCGCGCTGCGCAACCCGGCCGACGACCACACGCCGCCTCAGCCGCACCCGCTGCCCACGCCGACGGGCCGCCGCCGGGCGGTACGGCCGCTCGCTCCCCAGCAGGCCGAGGGCCCGGCCACGGTGGCGCCCTCGCCCCCGGCCGCACAAGGGGTCCCGGCCCAGGGCTCTCAGAGTGCCCTCGCGCAGGGGATCCCCCCGCAGGGAGGTCCGGCGCAACCGGTGCCCGCGCAGGCCGCTGCCGCCGCTCCCGGCCGGCCCGTCGCCGCCACGGTGTCCGCCGGGCAGCCCGTCGCCGTACCGAGAGTTCAGGGCGGGCAGGGCGGGCAAGGCGTGCAGGCTGCCGTTCAGGGTGCCTCCCAGCCCGTACCGGCCCAAGGGGTGCCCGGTGCCCCACAGGCCGTGCACCCGCAGGTCGCCGCCCCCGAGGCACCCCAGCCGCAGTCCCCGGCGCAGTCCCAGCCGCAGCAGCCGTCCCAGCCCCAGTCCTGGCCGAACCCCCACCAGGGCACCTCCGGTGTGGGCATCCCCGTAGCCGCCCCGGGGGCGCAGGCGCCGCTGCCGCCGCAGTCCACGCCCTCCTCGGGCACCCCGCTGCCGCCGGAGGTCGCCGTACAGCGGCAGCCGCGCGCCGCGCAGCCGTTGCCCGCCGAGGCCGCCGCCCCGACGGCACCTGTGCCGCCTGCGGCCCCCGCGACGCCTGTGGCTCCCGCAGCCGCCGCCGTTCCCTCCGCTCCGGCTCCCGCCCCCGTCCCCACCCCCTTCGACCCCAACTCCACCCAGGGCCGGGCGATCAGCGTGCGGACGCTCGGGCAGGGCGTTCCCTTCGCCCGCCAGGGCGGCCCTCAGGCACCCGCACAGGCGCCAACCCAGGCACAGGGGCAGGCACAGGCAGGGTCAGGGTCGACTCCCGCCCCGAATCAGCCCGGCGGTTCTGGTAGGCGCCGCAAGCTCGGGACGCCGCAGGCGGCCGCCGGGCGCTCGGAGACGGCCGCGCGTCCGCACCCGCAGCCCGGGCAGGGCGCCAGCACCGGCCAGGCCCCGACACCCGCTCAGGCGGCGCGGACGGCCCAGGCAGTCCCGCCGCAGCAAGCCGCCCCGCTGCCGCCGCAGCCCTCGCTCGCCGGTCAGGTCCCGCTTCCGCCCCAGCCCTCCCTCCCCGGTCAGTCCCGGCTGGCGGGCCGTACGGAGGGGGCCGGGCGGTCGTACGCCATAGGGGCACCGGACGAGAACGCGGACGAAGGGCCCGAGCCGCTCGACGGCCCCGGTGGCGCGGTGGAGGTGCCCGACCGGCCCCATCCGCAGCCGATGGACGACGAGTTGCCGCCGGAGCCGCTGGACAACCCGCGCCGACTGCTGGTGTGGCCCGCGCCCGACGTGACGACGCACCAGGCGCTCAGCGACCGCGGCTACCGGCCCGTCATCGTGAACTCCCGCGAGGACGTGGACGCCCAGATCGCCGCCTACCCGGCCGCCCTGTTCGTCGACCCGCTGACCGGTCCCATCACCCGCACCGCGCTCCAGTCCCTGCGCCAGGCCGCCGTGGCCGCCGAGGTGCCCGTCCTCGTGACGGCAGGGCTGGGCCAGGCGACGCGCGAGGCGGCGTACGGGGCCGACCCGGCCATCCTGCTGAAGGCGCTCGCGCCACGCGACTCCGAGCAGCACCCGCCGCGCGTCCTGCTCATCGAGGAGCACGCGGAGATCGCGCTCGCCCTGACGGGGACGCTGGAACGGCGTGGCATGCAGGTCGCGCGGGCCGCGTCCGACGCGGACGCCGTCACCCTGGCCGCGCAGATGCGGCCGAACCTCGTGGTGATGGACCTGCTGCAGGTGCACCGCCACCAGGCCGGAATCATCGACTGGCTGCGCACGAACGGCCAGTTGAACCGCACCCCGCTCGTCGTCTACACCGCCGCCGTCGACCAGTCCGAACTCCCGCGTCTGGCCTCGGGGGAGACGGTCCTCTTCCTCGCCGAACGCTCGACGAGCCCCGAGGTGCAGACCCGGATCGTGGACCTGCTGGCCCGCGTCGGCACGAACTGAGCACAGAACGCATGGGTCTGGGGCGATGTTTCACGTGAAACATCGCCCCAGACCCATGTAGGCGTGACTCGTCCTAGATCTGCGTCACATCCAACGAACCCTCCGCGTACTGCCTCCGCAGCACCTTCTTGTCGAACTTGCCCACGCTCGTCTTCGGCACCGATTCGATGATCGTCCAGCGCTCGGGCAGCTGCCACTTGGCGATGTGGCCCTCGTCGGCGAGGAAGGAGCGGAGGGCGGCGAAGTCGGTGCTCGCGCCTTCCTTCAGCACAACCGTGGCGAGCGGGCGCTCGCCCCACTTCTCGTCCGGTACGGCGACGACGGCGGCCTCGGCGATGTCCGGGTGGGACATGAGGGCGTTCTCCAGCTCGACGGAGGAGATCCACTCACCGCCCGACTTGATGACGTCCTTGGCGCGGTCGGTGAGGGTCAGGAAGCCGTCGGGGCTGATCGTGCCCACGTCGCCCGTCTTCAGCCAGCCGTCCTCGCTGAACTTGTCGTCGGGGCGGAGGGGTTCGCTGTCCGGCCCGCTGTAGTACGCGCCCGCGATCCAGGGGCCGCGGACCTCCAGCTCACCGGCGGACTCGCCGTCCCAGGGGAGACGTTCGCCGCCGGGGCCGGTGAGGCGGGCCTCGACGGAGGCGGGGAAGCGGCCCTGGGTGAGCCGGTACGCGAACTCCTCGTCCGTGTCGGCCTCGACATGGGCCGGCGGCCGGGCGATCGTGCCCAGCGGGGAGGTCTCCGTCATGCCCCAGGCGTGGCAGACGCGCATGCCCAGCTTGTCGAAGGCCTGCATGAGGGCGGGCGGGCAGGCCGAGCCACCGATGGTGACCTGGGTGAGCGAGCTGACGTCACGCGGCCGGGCGGTCAGCTCGGCGAGCAGCCCCTGCCAGATGGTGGGGACGGCGGCGGCGTGTGTCGGCCGCTGCGTCTCGATCATCTCGGCGAGCGGGGCGGGCTGCAGAAACCGGTCGGGCATCAGCATGGTGACGCCGGTCATGAAGGTCCCGTGCGGCAGGCCCCAGGCGTTCACGTGGAACTGCGGGACGACGACGAGCGTGATGTCCGCGTCGGTGAGCGCCATGGACTGGGCCATGTTGATCTGCATGGAGTGCAGATAGATCGAGCGGTGGGAGTAGACGACGCCCTTGGGGTCACCGGTGGTGCCGGAGGTGTAACACATGGCCGCGGCGGTGCGTTCGTCCAGCTCGGGCCAGTCGTACGCGGTCGGCTTGCCGGCGATCAGGTCCTCGTACTCGTGCACCTGGACGTCGGCTCCGGCGAGCAGCGAGCGGTCTCCGGGCCCGGAGACGACGACGTGCTCCACCGGCTTGAGGTGCGGGAGGAGCGGCGCGAGGAGGGGGAGCAGCGAACCGTTGGCGATGATCACCCGGTCCGCCGCGTGGTTGACGACCCAGGCGAGCTGCTCGGGGGGCAGGCGCAGGTTGAGGGTGTGGAGGACGGCACCCATGGAGGGGATCGCGAAGTACGCCTCCACGTGTTCCGAGTTGTTCCACATGAGCGTCGCGACCCGTTCGTCGCCCTCGACCCCGAGGTCCTCGCGCAGGGCGTGGGCCAGCTGGGCGGCGCGGGCGCCGATCTCGGCGTACGAACGGCGGTGGGGCTCACTCTCCCCGGTCCAAGTGATCACCTGCGACGTCCCGTGGACCACCTGCCCGTGGGTCAGGATCCTGGAGATCAACAGCGGTACGTCCTGCATGGTGCTCAGCACGGCGTCCTCCCGGGGCGGCTCTGCCTACGCGGTGGTAACGGTTGCGCTGATTCTGCTCACATACCGATCGGTATGTCACTAGGGACGGGATGATCGATCAGATAAACATTCCTAACGGGCCGTGTGAGGGCCACTACCTGCCTACCGCACAGGCTCCAGCTCAGGGTCCTCCCGCAGCTTGCCCAGCGCACGCGACACCGCCGACTTCACCGTGCCGACGGAGACCCCGAGGACCTCGGCCGTCTGGGCCTCGCTCAGGTCCTCGTAATACCTGAGTACGACCATCGCCCGCTGCCGGGCCGGCAGCTTCATGATCGCCCGCCACATCGCGTCGTGCAGCACCTGCTGCTCGGCCGGGTCGCCGGCCTGGACCCCCTCCGGCTCCGGCAGCTCGTCGCACGCGAACTCGTCCACCTTCCGCTTGCGCCACTGGGACGTCCGCGTGTTCAGCAGCGCCCGGCGTACGTAGCCGTCGAGCGCCCGGTGGTCCTCGATGCGCTCCCAGGCGACATAGGTCTTGGTCAGCGCGGTCTGCAGCAGGTCCTCGGCGTCGCTCGGGTTGGCGGTCAGCGACCGGGCGGTCCGCAGCAGCACCGGCTGGCGGGCCTTCACGTACGCCGAGAACGACGGGTACGACAGGTCCGACAGATTGGTCCGGTTCGTCAGGCTCGACCGGGCCGCGGCCGACCGCGGCGATGTCGCCCGGGACAAGGCCGCACGGGGCGATGTCGCCCGGGACGAGGCCGCACGGGACGTGGCCGACTGCGGTGAGATCGGCCGCGGCGAGATCGACAGGGTCCGCGTCGCTGGTGCAACGGCGTTGGAAGCGCTGGTGCAGACGGGTGTGGTCATGGCTCCACGCTAGGAGCGGGCCCCGCCCGGCGGATCGGCCGCAGGTCCCGAAGACGAATCCCCCTCAGGTTGTAGGAGTGGGGTGGGCCCCACCTACTGGAGGTGGAGGAACCGCCCTCAGGTACTGAGGGTGTATCCCTGAGACACCTGCCCAGGGTGTACGTCCCGAGCGCTGGGCTCATCCGTCCGCCCCGAGAAGCAGCCCCGACGTCGGCACCCCCGTGCCCGCCGTGACCAGTACCCGTTCCGCCCCCGAAACCTGGTTCACCGCGGTGCCCCGCAGCTGCCGTACCGCCTCCGCGATGCCGTTCATCCCGTGCAGATACGCCTCGCCGAGCTGCCCGCCGTGGGTGTTGAGCGGCAGCCGCTCCGCCGCGACGAAGTCCGCCGCCTCCCCCGGTCCGCAGAAACCGAACTCCTCCAGCTGCATCAGCACGAACGGCGTGAAGTGGTCGTAGAGGATGCCCACGTCGATGTCGTCCGGGGCGAACCCCGAGGTCCGCCTGAGCTGCCGGGCGACCACGCCCATCTCCGGCAGCCCGGTGAGATCGCTGTCGTAGAAGCCCGTCATCTGCTGCTGCGCCCGGGCCGCGCCCTGGGCGGCCGCCACGACCACGGCCGGCGGCCGGGGCAGATCCCGCGCCCGGTCCACGGACGTCACGACGAGCGCCTGGCCGCCGTCCGTCTCCTGGCAGCAGTCCAGCAGCCGCAGCGGCTCCACGATCCAGCGGGAGGCGGCGTGCTCGGCGAGGGTGATGGGGCGGCCGTGGAAGTACGCCGCCGGGTTCGTCGCCGCGTACTTCCGGTCCACCACCGCCACGTGCCCGAACGCCTCGGGGGTCAGCCCGTACGCGTACAGGTAGCGCTGTGCCGCCATCGCCACCCATGACGCGGGCGTGAGCAGCCCGAAGGGCAGCGTCCAGCCGAGCGCCACGCCCTCCGCCGACGGCTCCCGGTGCCGTACGCCCGCGCCGAAGCGCCGCCCCGACCGCTCGTTGAACGCCCGGTAGCAGACCACGACCTCCGCGACGCCCGTCGCGACGGCGAGCGCCGCCTGCTGCACCGTCGCGCACGCGGCGCCGCCGCCGTAGTGGACGCGGGAGAAGAAGGACAGCTCGCCGATGCCGGCCGCCTGCGCGACCGTGATCTCCGGGCTCGTGTCCATCGTGAACGTCACCATCCCGTCCACGTCCGCCGGCGCGAGCCCCGCGTCGTCGAGCGCCGCCCGCACCGCCTCCACGGCCAGCCGCAGCTCGCTGCGGCCCGAGTCCTTGGAGAAGTCGGTCGCCCCGATCCCGACGATCGCGGCCCGCCCGCCGAGCCGGTCCCTGGTCCGTACGCTCATTGCGGGGCCCCCGTCGGAAGCGTGACCGTGACCCGGTCGGTCCTGGCCGTCACCCGGTCGGTCCTGGCCGTCACCGGCTCGGCCGTGGCCGTGATCGTGTCGGCCGCGAGCACGCCCGTGCCGACCGTGACCACCACCGTGCCGGTGACGTGTCTGCCGATGCCGTTGTCACCGATGACCTTGACCGTGACCAGGTCCCCGTCGACGGCCTCGACCGTCCCCGTCAACACCATCGTGTCGCCGGGGTAGTTGGGCGCGCCGAGCCGGATGGCCACCTTGCGGAGGACGGCGGACGGCCCGAAGTGGTCGGTGACGTACCGTCCCACCAGCCCGTTCGTCGTCAGGATATTCATGAAGACGTCCGGCGATCCGCGCCGCCGCGCCAGCTCCGGATCGTGGTGCACGTCCTGGAAATCGCGTGAGGCGATGGCCCCCGCGACGACAAGTGTGCGGGTGATCTCGACCTCCAGCGGCGCGAACACGTCACCGGCCCTCATCCCCGCCCCACCTCCGCCGTCGCCTCCCCGGCCCCCGCCGCCCGGAACACCGGCAACTCCAACTCCTCGTCGTAGCACGCGAATTCGAGCCGTACGGGCATCCCGATCCGCACCTTGTCGTACGGCACCCCGATGACGTTGCTGACCATCCGCACCCCTTCCACCAGCTCGATCAGCCCGACGGCGTACGGCGGATCGAAGGCGGGGAAGGGCGGGTGGTGCATGACGACGTACGAGTGGACCGTGCCGTCGCCGCACGCCTCGACCGTGTCCCACTCGGGCGAACCGCACGCGTTGCACCCCGGCAGCCAGGGGAGGCGGAGCGTGGCGCAGTCGGCGCAGCGCTGGATGAGGAGCCGGTGCCGCTCGACGCCTTCCCAGAACCCGGCGTTGTCGCGGTTGATGACGGGGCGGGGGCGCTGGGGGCGTTGCTTTTGGGGCTGGGGCTGGGGCTCGCTCCGCTTCGGTGGGGGTGCGGCGGCCGGCGCGTACTTGAGGATGCGGAAGCGGTGGGTGCCGACGAGTTCGTCACCGACCCGCACGTCCATGCGGGTCGTCACGAAGTATCCGGTGCCGAGCCTGGTGGTCTTCCGCTCCGACACCGATTCGATGACCGAGTCGAAGGTGATCTCGTCTCCCGGCCGCAGCGCCCGCGGATACTCCTGCTCGCAGTCCGTGGCGACGACGGAGGTGTAGCCGGCGCCGTCGAGCAGCGCAAGGAGTTCCTCGTACGCCTCCGAACGCCCCGTGCGCCCCGTGCGCCCCGTGCGCCCCGCCTCCCCCGGCGGGTGCCCGCTCAGCCCGCCCATGGTCCACACCTGGAGCATGGTGGGCGGGGCGATCGCATCCGGCCCCGTGTACGCGGGGTTGGTGTCCCCCACGGCCTCGCACCAGTGCCGGATCATGGGCGAGTTGACGGGGTCCTTGCCGACGCCACCGACGACGGCCGCGCGCCCCTCGTAGACCTTGAGCCGTACGGACAGGTCCTCGACCACCACTCAGCCGCCCCCTCTGAAGCATCCACCCGAACCATCCACCGAACCATCCACCGAACCATCCATCCAATTATCTGACTATCCGTCAGATTGAAGGAACTGTCGCCACGACTGTCAAGGCCGCCGAAGGCGCACACACGGCAAACGCCTGTGCGGCGGTACCGAAGTACCGCCGCACAGGCGCGTCACACCCCACAAACATGTCCCACACCTCACGCACCCGAGGGTCAGGGCCTCGGCCGGGGTGGCCTCGTCCATCCGCCCCCGGCTCACCGGCCCGCCCTCGGACGGCTCACCAGAGGTTGACGAAGTTGACGACGGCGTTCTCCTGCTCGATGGCCGTGAGGCCGGAGCCGTTGACCTGGGCGGTGTTGTTCTGGTTCGTGGCGCCGGAGCCGTTCGCCTTCTGCTGCGAGGTGGACGAGTTGCCGTTGTTGTCGTTGCCGACACCGCTGCCGACGATGTTCGCCACGCCCGCGTTCGATCCTTTGTCCGCGAAGGAGCCGTTGTCGGCCGTCGCGACGCCGGTGAAGAGGGCGGCGGCGAGTGGAAGCGCGGGGACGACGGCGAGAACGCGGGCGGTACGGAGGCTTGCCATGTGCATTTCAGCCGATTCCCTCTGAAGCGTGATGACATGTCGATAAACCCCTTCAGATCAAGGAACTCCCAGCTCAGACCCGGCGAGCTGACCTGACGACAGCAAGATCAAGCGGGACAAGGGGCGAAGCGTTCCGGCGCATTTTCAGCCAACCCGCGAATCGGGACCTGCGGCCGAAACAACCCGCTAACCCCTCTTCCTTTTATCGAACACTTGTACGAACATAGAAGTATGGCCACCACGGACCGGCGGGCCACCACCCTGGCCCTGGCGCACGCCCTCTCCGCCGCCGAACGCGGACTGGCGGTGATCCCCCTGTCCCGCTCAAAACTCCCGGCCCTACGCTCCCCCCACCGAGACGCCCCGCCCCCCGCTCACTCCTGCCACGGCGAGTGCGGCCGCTTCGGCCACGGTGTCTACGACGCCTCCATCGACCCCCGCCGCATCCGCGAACTCTTCGCCGCCGCACCCTGGGCCACCGGCTACGGCATCGCCTGCGGCCTCCGCCCCCACCACCTCATCGGCGTCGACCTCGACACCAAGTCGGGCACGGACTCCTCGGCGGCCCTGCGCGAACTCGCCCTGCGCCACCTCTTCACGATCCCCGAGACGGTCGTGGTCCTGACCCCCAGCGGCGGGCGCCACCTCTGGCTCACCGGCCCGCCCGACGTCGTCGTCCCCAACTCCGCGAGCCGCCTCGCCCCCGGCATCGACATCCGCGGCGCCGGCGGCTACCTGGTCGGCCCCGGCTCCCGCACCGACCACGGCGTCTACGGCACGGCCCCCGGCACAGCCCATCTGCCCCCGGCCCCCTGCCCACCCGCGCTGCTCCGCCTGCTCCTGCCCCCGCCGCCGCACTCGCCCGGCGGCCACAGTCATGCCCATGCCCATGGCCGTGGCCACGGCCTGATCCACTTCGTCCTCACCGCCCAGGAGGGCCAACGCAACACCCGCCTCTTCTGGGCCGCCTGCCGCGCGTACGAGAACGGCCTCGGCCCCGCACTCACGAACGCGCTCATCGACGCCGCCGTACACACGGGGCTGACGGAACGGGAGGCGAGGTCGACGGTGGCGTCGGCGGCGCGGATGTCGGGGCGGGGGGTGTGAGGTAACTCCGACGGGTGGTGCAGTCGACGTATGCCCTTGCGGCGAGGCGCAGTTGGTGGAGGATCGCATCGTCAGGGACCGTCGCCGAAGACTGTCACCGCAGACCGTTGGGAAGAACCGAGGTGGACAACGTGGACGCGGAACGGGAATTCCGCCGGAAGATGCTCTCCGAGGCCCACGCGGAGCGGGACCGCCTGCTGCCGCTGCGCGAGGAAGCGACGCAGACCACGATCGAACTGATGAGAGCCAGCACGAGCCGAACCGACGAACCCGACCTCGTGCCCTACCTGAACCTGACCTACCTACTGACGATCAAGCGCGTCTACGGCGACGACGAGTTACTGGCCTTCGCCCTCTCCCTCGCGAACTGGGCCGTCGCGTCCATCGACGAGATCGCGAAGATCACCGGCGCCACCACACAGCAGATCATCGACCGGTACGAGACGCAGATCATGTCGGCGAGGGAAGCCCCGGACGACGAGCCGGCCTGACACCTGCCGGGCACCCACGCGCCCGCATCAACCGGAAGGGGTGTCTCCAGTCTTGGTCCTCTGCCCGGAGACACCCCTTCCCGCGTCACGACCGCGGCGGAGTCTCACGCCCCCGGTCGCCCGGGTCCGTGCCCAACTGCTGCTTGAGCTTGTCCTGACCGGTGTCGACCTGACCGCTGTACTTCCCCTGCGTCTTGTCGTCGACGAAGTCACCGCCCCGGTCAACCCCCTTCCCCGCCTGCTCCTCGTGCCCCTTCAGCATGTGCTTGAGCTTGTCCATCATGGACATCGCGACTCCTTCCGCAGGTTGCCATCCCCTCCAGAATCAGCGCCACCCGCTCAACCCGCATCCCGGGACGAGCAGACAAGAAAAGAGACGGGGCACCCGAGAACTCCGGACACCCCGCCTCATCTGGGCCGCGGCCCCAACAAGCGGTGGGTGTGGGATTTGAACCCACGGTGACTCGCGCCACGACGGTTTTCAAGACCGTTCCCTTAGGCCGCTCGGGCAACCCACCTGCGCCCCGGCCACCAGGGGCGGAGCGGCTACAGAGTACCGGCTGCGTTCATGATCATGGGATGTCGGCCCACAACAGGCCCGCAGCACCGCGTGGACCGGCTACAACGGAGGTCGAGGGAGGGGTCCATGAAGCCGGAGATTCTGATCTCTGTGTCGGCGACCGTGATCGCACTCGCTTCGCTCTGGGTGAGTTTCACGGAATCCAGGAGCATTCGGTCGCACAACCGCCAGTCGGTGAGACCGCTCTTGCGGATCTGGCGGGTGCGGAACTTCGAAGGATCAAGGACAGGTATCAAGGTCGTCAACGCCGGGCTCGGTCCGGCCATAGTGACCGCGACCGTCGTGCGGCTGGACGGCGAGGTGCTCGGTGAGTGGGACCGGAGCACCTACCGACGCGTCACCCAAGGGCAGCCGGTGCGGCCGAAGGTCTCCACGCTCAAGCAAGGTGTTCCGCTGCTCACCGGCCAGGAGCTGTACCTGATGTTTCTCGATGACTACGACCCGGCTGAGCACGGGTGGTTCTGGCGGCTCGTCAGTGAGCGTCTCTCGATCGAGATCTTCTACGAGTCGATGTATGGCGGAGAGAACTTCAGGTGTGTGCTGGACCCGCGGGAGGAGGCCCAGGCGTGACGCCGTCCCGAGCCGTCCTGTCCCCGCAGCCGGTGGCCGGGGACAGGAACGGCGGAGGGTGGTGGGGCGGGGTCAGCTGTCGCCCTGGCGTTCGCCGAGGGTGACGTCCGCCGTGCGGGTCTTGCCGTCGCGGGTGTAGGTGAGGGTGACCTTGTCGCCGGGGAGGTGGGTCCAGATCTCGCCGATGAGGGTGGGGCCGCTGTCGATGACGTGGTCGTCGAGCTTGGTGATGACGTCACCGGGCTGGAGGCCGGCCTTGTCGGCGGGGCCGCCCGCGGTGACGGAATCGGCGCCGCCCCCCTCCGTGATCTTCGCGCCGCCGGTGGCCTCTTCCAGGGAGACCGAGGCGCCGATCACCGGGTAGACCGGCTTGCCCGTCTTGATCAGCTGCTGGGCCACGTTCTTGGCCTGGTTGATCGGGATGGCGAAGCCGAGGCCGATGGAGCCGGCCTGGCCGGAGCCGAAGCTGCCGTTGCTGGCGGACTGGATGGCCGAGTTGATGCCGATGACGTTGCCCCGCGCGTCGAGGAGGGGGCCGCCGGAGTTGCCCGGGTTGATCGACGCGTCGGTCTGCAGGGCGCTCATGTAGGAGGCCTTGCTGCCGGAGGAGCCGTCGCTGGAGGCCACCGGGCGGTTCTTGGCGCTGATGATGCCCGTAGTGACCGTGTTGGAGAGGCCGAACGGCGCGCCGATCGCGATCGTCGAGTCGCCGACCGCCACCTTGTCCGAGTCGCCGAGCGTCAGCGGCTGCAGGTCCGACGGGGCGTTCTTCAGCTTGATGACCGCCACGTCGTAGCCCTGCGCGTGGCCGACCACCTCGGCGTCGTACTTCTTGCCGTTCGGGAAGGTGGCCGACACCTTGCCGCCGTCGACGGCTTCCGCCACCACGTGGTTGTTGGTGACGATGTGGCCTTCCTTGTCGAACACGAAGCCGGTGCCCGTGCCGCCCTCGCCCTCGCTGCTCGACGCCTCGATGGTGACCGTGCTCGGCAGCGCCGAGGCGGCCACGCCGGCGACCGTACCGGCCGCGCGCTTGACGTCGCCGCCGTTCTGGGAGGCCGAGACGGTCGTTGAACCGGTCGAGTCGTCGTTGCGGTCGGCCAGGGTGTAGCCGATGCCGCCGCCGACTCCGCCCGCGACCAGCGCGGCCACCAGGATCGCGGCGATCAGGCCGCCCCGCTTGTTGCCCGCCGGCTTGGGCGCCGGCTGCTGCGTCTGCTGCCACGAGGAACCCCAGCCGCCACCGCCACCACCGGAGCCATCGCCGGAGCCGCCACCGGACCCCGCCCCGCCGACATCCCCGTACGCGCCACTGCCGCTGTCCGCGTACGACGGGACCGCGGGCGGTGCCGGAGGGGGCCAGGCGGCGTCGGGGGCGGAGGATCCGCCGGCTTCGCCGGGTGTCTGTCCATAGCCGCCGCCCGCCGTCGGGCCCTGGCCCGCGGCCGCCGCGTAAACGGGCGCCCCTGCGGACACCAGCTCCGGCTGCGCCGGCTGCGGGGCCGTCGGCGGGACCGGCGGCAGCTGGGCCGTCGGCGCGTTGTCGGCGGTGGGTCCGGCCGGGACCGCCTGGGCGATGGGCTCCGCCGGTGCCGCGCTCGGCTCGGGGGCCGGGGCCGGCGCGGAGGCAGCGGGAGTTTCCACCGGCACGGGGGGTGCGGACGGGGCCGGGGGTACCGCGGTGCCCTCGTTCTCGGTGCTCACAGCTTTTCTCCTCGATCCACGGCTGTCACCTGTCGGCGCTGTCACCTTTAGGCGCTGTCACCTGTCGGCGTCGACTGTCCTTGATCGCACATCAGGCTGTGCGGGACGTTTGTATGTGGTCAGCTTTTCCCACGAGCCGTCAGGGCACCATAAGCGGTGACTGTGGGTCCGGGACCATCCTTTATATAGGATCTATCGGATGAATCGTACGCACTGCGGACGAACCCTACGTACGAAGCCGGTCGTCCACCGTCACCGCGCCCACGAGTACCCCCTCGCGGTGGCACCATGACGCGGTGACCCACGCACGACAGCTCCCGGTTCAGGTCGTCGCCCACCGCGGGGCCTCCGAGGAAGCCCCCGAGCACACCCTGGCCGCGTACAAGAAGGCGATCGAGGACGGTGCGGACGCCCTCGAATGCGACGTCCGGCTGACCGCGGACGGACATCTCGTCTGTGTCCACGACCGACGCGTCAACCGTACGTCGAACGGCCGCGGCGCGGTCTCCGCCCTGGAACTCGCCGATCTGGCCGCCCTGGACTTCGGCTCCTGGAAGAACGGCGACGAGGCACCCGACTGGGAGATCGCCCCCGAGGAGCGGGCGGACACCTCCGTCCTCACCCTTGAGCGGCTGCTCGAACTCGTCGCCGACGCGGGGCGCCGGGTGGAGCTGGCCATCGAGACCAAGCACCCCACCCGCTGGGCCGGCCAGGTCGAGGAACGGCTGCTGGCCCTGCTGAAGCGGTTCGGTCTGGACGCGCCGGAGCCGGCCGCCGATTCGCCGGTACGGATCATGAGTTTCTCGGCGCGCTCGCTGCACCGCGTGCGGGCCGCGTCCCTGACACTGCCGACGGTCTACCTGATGCAGTTCGTCTCGCCCCGGCTGCGCGACGGGCGGCTGCCGGCCGGTGTCGGGATCGCGGGCCCCTCGATCCGGATCGTGCGCAACCACCCCGCGTACATCGAGCGCCTGAAGAAGGCCGGCCACCAGGTTCACGTCTGGACCGTGAACGAGCCCCAGGACGTGGACCTCTGCGTCGAACTGGGCGTCGACGCCATCATCACCAACCGCCCCCGAGCGGTACTCCACCAACTGGGCCGCTGACCCGCCGAGCGCACGGTCTTCAACAACTCCGAACCACCGATTTCGACAACTCCGAACACGCCGTCCGCCACAGCTCCGAACGCGTCGCTGTTCACATCTGCGAGCACCTCGCCGAGAACCCGCGCCGCCGCCGCGCACTCCGTCCGGAGGTAAGAATTCCGCCAAGTCGGCCGAGCGGTGCCGGAGGACAAGTCCGTACATCAGGGGCGAAATTCAGCCAGTCCATCACGGGGAGCGCACCGGCGCGTTCGGTCCGTGTTCGATCGTTGCGAGTGCGTCAGAGCACATGTGTCGGCCGGTTTCCAGTCCAGTCCAATGGGGCATTCACACCGTGGCGTGGGGCGAAGGAGGTCTCGGGGGTGGCGTTGGTGGTGGCACAGGAGGTGCCCACGTCGTCGAGCATGGCCGTACCCCATGGCCCTGCGGGCGTGGGGGAAGCAAGGCACCGGATGCGCGATCAGTTGCGCGACGGTGGTGTGGCGGAATCGGTCATCGACGACGCCCTACTGATCCTTTCCGAACTACTCAGCAATGCCTGCAGACACGGCAGGCCGCTGGGCGACGCCCTGGCCGGTGACGGCGATGTGCGCTGCGCCTGGCGAGTGGAGCCGCCGGGGCGGCTCACGGTCGAGGTGACGGACGGCGGTGGTCCGACCCGCCCGGTTCCGTCCACGCCCTCGGTCACCGCACACGGCGGCCGTGGGCTGCACATCGTCACGGCACTGGCCGACGACTGGGGCGTGCGCGACGACGCCCGCGGCGAGGTCACGGTGTGGGTCGTCGTCCAGGACGACGTGCACGACATCCAGCACGCCCGCCGCCGGGACGACTTCGCCACCCGCGTCGTCGCCCCGTCCGTCTCCGCCCTCCCCGACCTGGACTTCGCGGACGCGTTCGAGGACATGGACTGACCGAGCGGACGACCAGGAGACCGGGCGCCGGGACGGGCACGGTCTCGGGCGACCGCGGCCGGCCGCGGCCACGACCGGCGACCGCCACAGCCGGGGTCCGCACGACCCGGCCGGTGGCCAGGCCCGCACAAGCTGGCCTGAACCACCGGTTCCGGGACGACTCGGTGCGTTGTCCACAGGGTCCCGTCGGGCGTCGTACGAGCGGCTAGGCTCGCGCCAGTACGAGACGAGCCGTGATCGGGAGACACCCACGATGGCCAAGAAGCGACCCCACACGAAGGCCAAGCGCCCGCAGGGCACCGGCGGAGTCGGCGCCGCCGACGCTGATGGGCAGGTTCCGGTTGTCGGCGCACGCGAGCAATGCCCCTGCGGCAGCGGACGCCGGTACAAGGCCTGTCACGGCCGGGCCGCCGCGCAGGCGGTGACCGAGCTGGTGCAGCGCCCCTTCGAGGGGCTGCCGGGCGAGTGCGACTGGGTCGCGCTGCGCGAGCTGGTGCCCGCCGCGACCGTCGGGCTGAAGCTGAAGGACGCGCTCCCCGAGGGCGTTCCGTCGGTGACGCTCGCCACCGTCCTGCCGATGGCATGGCCCGCGCTGCGCCGCGACGACGGCTCGGTGCTGATCGGCCTGCAGAACGACACGTCGTCGGGCGACATCAGCCGCGACCTCGCCGACACCCTGCGGCGCGCCCTGGTCGCCGAGCCGGGCACTCCGGTTCAGGGACGACGGGCCCCGGCCGACGGTCCCCGGCTCCAGGACCTGCTCGACCCCGAAGGTGAGTTCGAGCCAGTTGTCCACACGGGCTTCGAGTTCTGGGTCCCGGCCACGGACAACTCGACCCCCGAAGTGACCGCTTCCCTGGAGCGCGCCAACTCCGCCGCCATCCCGACCGTGAAGCTCGCGGGCGTAGACGCGGCGTACTGGTGCGAGACCCCGGACAAGAACCACCTGCGGTGGGTCATGCCGCACGCCGAGGAGCGGCTTCTGGACGCTCTGGCGCGGCTGCACGCGGCGGGCGGCGCGGGCCTCGGTGAGGGCACCCGTCTGGTGGGCTCTTTCCGTGCTCACGGCCTCACCGTGCCCGTCTGGGACCTCCCCAGCGGCGTCGGTGCCGACGACATCGAGAAGCCGGCGGCCGAGTTCGCCGAGCGGCTCGCCGCGGCCCTGGCCGACGAGTCCCCGCTCACCGCGGACGAGCGCCGGGCGCGGGGCGGACTCACCAACCGGCAGGTCACGCTCAGTTGACCCACGGGCGTGGCTGACCCGGGCGGTCAGCTGACCGAGTGCGATCGAGATGTGGTGACTCCTGTCACAACTCCCCTACGTGACAGGCAAATTCGTGTCCGAATAGCCGAGATCGAATTTGCGAAGCGCCGATCTCTTGTTACGGTTTCATTAGCCCGGTTGCTGGTGCATCCCCCGTCGCCAGCAACCGGGTCTTTCTCTGCCCGGGGTCCGGAGCGCCTTCGCTGTACGGAACCCCGCTCGGCGTCAACGCCCTTACGAGAGCCGCGAGTTACTCCCTGAGCGCAGCAGCAGTGGTCCGCCACCGTCCGGTGCCGCGAACTCCGCCACGGCCGTGTACGCCCCCGTTCCGCCCCGCGTGCGCTCCCTCGGCGTCTCGCACGCCCCCGGCTCGTCCTCCGCGCCCACGGCGCAGTGCATGCGTACGGTGTGCCCGCCGGGCGCCATCATGCTGAGGACCGAACTGAGCTCCCGTCCGGTCCCGTTGCGGTAGTACGTGCGGGCCCAGGTCTCCTCGCCCTGCGTGAGGACACACGTCTGCGCCTCGATGCCGTCGGGGGAGGTGACTTCGGGGCCGCAGGCGGCGGCGGTGGCCAGCCCCACGCCGAGCAGCGGAGACGACGAGCGCGCCGCGTCGTCCGCCGCCCCGGCAGCGCCCGCACGCTTCTCGTCCGCCGCGCCCGCCTTAGCGTCAGGACGCCCGGAAGACCGCTCGCCGGAAGCCTCTTCGGCGTGCTCGGCGGCACGGTCGGGTTCGGAAGTGAGCGCGCGTTCGGACGTACGTACGTCGCCGAGCGGTCCGGCGGACGCGGCGAGCGGAAGGCCCAGCGCGACCGCCACGGCGGCGGTGAGGCCGATCAGACGGAGTCGGCGCGGATCCGGCCCGCCGCGCGGCGGCTCGGGTACTCGGTGGTTCCGGGGCGGGGGAGCACTGTGGCGGCCGCGCGGCGACGGGGCGCGACGGCCCCCGGGAAGACGCTGCATGTGCGGAACATAACGACCGGCGGGGCCGCCCGGCCCCCCGCGCGCCGGGCGGGCTCAGAACTCGGGCGCGCTCACACCCGTACGAGTGAGGGCGTCGACGACCGCGTCGACGACCGCCTCGACATCGGGCACCCAGGGCGCGGCCGAACCGGGCAGCGGCGCGCGCTCCCAGCGGATCGCACCGTGGCCGGTCTCGGAGGGGGGCAGTGCCAGATAGCCGCCCTCGCCGTGGAAGCGGAGGGAGCCGGGCACGAAGTCCTTGGCGTAGAGCAGCTCGCCCAACTGCTCCATGGAGTACGGCGCGACGAGGATCGCCCAGCGGTGCGGGGCGGCCACGACGGGGCCGAGGCGCATTCCGGTGCGGTCGAGTGCGGCGAGGGCACGGGCGGCGGCCGGGGCCGGCAGGCTCACCGCGCAGGGGGCGCTGCCACCGGTGGCCAGCACGATGGGGGCCGTGGGCCGGTTGGTCCACCACCAGTGGACCATCCGCTCGTCCGTGGTGGCGGCGAGCAGGCCGGGGTCGAAGGGGTGAGCGCCGGGCACCACGCACTCCGGGTCCGGGCAGCCGCAGCGGGCACGCCCCCGCGGGTCCGGCGCCACACCCGGGAGTACGGGCCACTGCCAATCCGCCGCGAACGTCAGGGCCTGCTGGAGCAGCTCGGGCCTCCCGCCGTTGCGCTTGGACAGGAGCCTGCGTCGCCTTCCGGGGATCTCGCGCATGAGCGCTCGTCCTTTCCGTTGCACGCATGGCAACACCGTGGGTCACATCACAACATGTGTCGTTCACTTCACTGTGCGTACCTGCTGGCGCATCACACCCCTGTCGCGAACAAGGGGAGCCCCCATGGGCCGAACTCGGTTACGTCCGCGACCAACGCTTGCATCGACTTGCGTCTGTCAAAAGCATGGGCATGGCGTAGGGGTGGCGGCGCCTGGCGTTTTGCTGTCCCGCGTGTGCTCGCCGCCTCCGCCACGGGAGGATGGGGCTCGGTCGTCGGTGGATAGGACGCCCGGGTCCGTCGCCAGGTTCCGGGTGGCTCCCGCCACCCCTGGTCTTCACCGAGTACGTACCCATCACGACCGCTGTGACGCTCTGTTGAACGAGGCCAGTCGACCTCAATACACCGTTCACCACAACACTTTTTGGCCAACTTTCCTTTTTCCAGAGGACTGGACAAGAAGTGGACATACGTCCAACAGCACCTCACAGACACCAGATATCCCGGCAGGACAATGCTGGACATCTCCTTACGAGTGCGTGTACATGTGGAGACACTGCTAGCGGCGCAGAATGACATGGGGGTTTGCGATGCTTTTCAGCAATACGCACCGGTCGGAAAGCCGGACACCATGAACGCCCCTCACCCTCCGAAAGTGGCTGGAATCGATTCAACGGTTCCCTCCCCCGCACACACTGTCGCGCCCGCGCCAGCCGCCCCGTGCGCCCCGTCGGGCGCTACCGCCACAGAACCGGGCACCGCTCCCGGGGCCGTTCTGCAGGACCGACTCGCGGGCTGGGTCTCGGATCTCACGACCCTGCACGAACTCACCGAACGCCTGACCCGCACGGATGCGCTCGACAGTGCCCTGAAGGAAGTCCTGCACGCCGGAGCCTCCCTCGTCGGCGCCCGCCGCGGTCTCCTCGTCCTGGAGCCGGGCGACGGACTCGGCCCGGACACCACGATCGGTCTCGGCCTCGGCCGCGCCGACCTCGGGCACATCGAGACCGTGCCGCGCAGCTCCCTGCCGTACGGCCGCATTCTCGACGGGCTGCCGGGCGGTGACGGAGAGATCGCCCAGCCCGATCTGTTCGCCGAGGACGGACTCCACCCCCGCCACCGCGAGGTGGCCGCCCGGCTCGGATACGCGGCGAGCTACGCGCTCCCCCTGTCCGCCGGGACCGCAGGCCGGCTCGGCGCCGCCGTATGGCTGTACGACGAGCCCGCGGAGCCGGTCGAGCGGCAGCGGCACCTCGTCGGGCTGTACGCGCGGCACGCCGCCGAGCATCTGGCGCGGCTGGTCGAGGTCGAGCGCACGCGCGCGTGCATGGCCACGATCTCCGAGGAACTGCTCCCCTCCCGGCTGCCCCGCGTCGCCGGCGTCCAGCTCGCCGCCCGGCACCGCACCGGACCGCGCGGCGGCGGCGACTGGTACGACGCGCTGCCGCTGCCGGACGCCGCGCTCGGCCTCGCGGTCGGATCGGTGACCGGGTCCGGGCCCAGCGCGATCGCCGCGATGGGCCGGCTGCGCGCCTCGCTGCGCGCGTACGCCGTGATGGAGGGCGAGGACCCCGTCGCCGTCCTCTCCGACCTGGAACTGCTGCTGCGCCTCACCGAACCGGCCCGCTCCGCCACCGCGCTCTTCGCGTACTGCGAGCCCGCGCTGCGCAAGATCACGCTGGCCGGGGCCGGGCACAGCCCGCCGCTGCTGATCGGCGGGCGGCGCACCGAGTACGTGGAGACGTCCCTGTCGGCGCCGCTCGGCATGCTCGCCTGCTGGGAGGCGCCCAGTGTCGAGCTGACCGCCGAACCAGGAGAAACCGTCCTGCTCTACACCGACGGCCTCCTCCAGCGCACCGGCGAGACCGTCGACCGCGCCTTCGCCCGGCTGCACGCGGCCGCGGCGGGCGTCCCCCGGGCGCTGCGCGCCGACCCCGGCGCCGTCGCCGACCACATTCTGCGGACCGTCCTGCCCGACAGGCTCGACGAGACACGCGGCGCGGAGGACGTGGTGCTGCTGGCGGCACGGTTCGAGTAGAGCCCCGGCAGGCCTCCGTTACGGCCTCCCGCCGGGCTTCGCGGCCGCTCCCGTGTAAGGGATCGGTGACCGGCGGTAAGGGGGGCCGCTCGGCCCTGGGCGCCCATCGGTACGACCGTACGATGGACGGGGTCCAGTGCCGTACCAAGGAGGATGACCGTGGCGGACGAGCTCGAACCGGCGAACCCGGAGACCGAGGCGACCGAAGCCGAAGAGCCGATCAAGCGGCGCAAGAACGGCCTGTACCCGGGCGTGTCCGACGAGCTGGCCGAGAACATGAAGTCGGGCTGGGCCGACACCGAGCTGCACGGCCTGGAGCCGATCGCGCAGGCCGCGGAGACCGCCGCCCGCCGCGCCGCGCTCTCCGCGCGCTTCCCGGGCGAGCGCCTGGTCATTCCCTCGGGCAACCTCAGGACCCGCTCGAACGACACCGAGTACCCCTTCCGGGCGTCGGTCGAGTACGCGTACCTCACGGGCAACCAGACGGAGGACGGCGTACTCGTCCTGGAGCCGGTGGCCGGGGGCCACGAGGCGACCATCTACCTGCTGCCGCGCTCCGACCGCGAGAACGGCGAGTTCTGGCTCTCCGGCCAGGGCGAGCTGTGGGTCGGCCGCCGCCACTCGCTCACCGAGTCGGAGACGCTGTACGGCATCCCGGCCGCCGATGTGCGCGAGCTGACGGACCGGCTGCGCGAGGCCACCGGCCCGGTCCGGGTCGTACGCGGCTACGACGCCGGCGTCGAGGCGGCGCTCACCGACAAGGTCACCGGCGAGCGCGACGAGGAGCTGCGGGTCTTCCTCTCCGAGGCGCGGCTGGTCAAGGACGCGTTCGAGATCGGCGAGCTGCAGAAGGCGGTCGACTCGACCGTGCGCGGCTTCGAGGACGTCGTACGCGTGCTGGACAAGGCCGAGGCCACGTCCGAGCGCTATATCGAGGGAACGTTCTTCTTGCGTGCCCGGGTCGAGGGCAACGATGTCGGCTACGGCTCCATCTGCGCCGCGGGCCCGCACGTCACCACGCTGCACTGGGTCCGCAACGACGGCCCGGTCCGCGCCGGCGACCTCCTCCTGCTCGACGCGGGCGTCGAGACGCACACGTACTACACCGCCGACGTCACGCGCACGCTGCCGGTCAACGGCACGTACAGCGCGATCCAGAAGAAGATCTACGACGCCGTGTACGACTCCCAGGAGGCCGGTATCGCCGCCGTGCGGCCGGGCGGCAAGTACCGCGACTTCCACGACGCCGCGCAGCATGTGCTGGCCGAACGGCTGGTCGAGTGGGGGCTCGTCGAGGGGCCGGTGGAGCGGGTCCTGGAGCTGGGGTTGCAGCGCCGGTGGACGCTGCACGGCACCGGGCACATGCTCGGCATGGACGTCCACGACTGCGCTGCCGCGCGCGTGGAGTCGTACGTCGACGGGACGTTGGAGCCGGGGATGGTGCTCACCGTCGAGCCCGGCCTCTACTTCCAGGCGGACGATCTGAGCGTGCCCGAGGAGTACCGGGGGATCGGTGTCCGTATCGAGGACGACATCCTCGTGACGGAGGACGGCAACCTCAACCTCAGCGCGGGGCTGCCTCGGCGGTCGGACGAGGTCGAGGTGTGGATGGCCTCGCTGAAGGGCTGACCCTCCGGGTGCCTGGCGGTCTTCGTCCGCGGGTGCGTGGGGGCTGGTCGCGCATCATCCCCTACAGCGCGTCCGCGAACAGCGCTCCGGCCAGCAAGGACCCGCTGCCCCGGGGGCTCCAGCCCCGTCCCTGGAGGTCCGTGTCGAGGCTCGTCAGGGCCTCGACACCCGCATCCGTCGTCGTACCGCCCGCGTCGAGGATCGCGCGGGCGCCGGCCTGGACGTGGCGGAGGCCGTGGGGGCCGGCGGTGTAGAGCAACTCGGTGTCCTGGAGGGTCGACATGACCGTGACCAGGGCGTCGAGGCGGGCGTACGGCTCCGGTGTGCCGGCGGTGCGGGCCTTGGCCAGAACGTCCAGGGCCCGGCGTACGTGGGGGAAGCCGGCGCGGGCCTCGCCCCGGGCGCCGGCCGCCCCGTACTTGGCGGAGACCGAGGAGCCCCGGGAGGGGCGCCGGGGTGCCCGGCGGTCGGGGTGGGCGGCGATCTTCTTCGCGATGGCGGCGAGTTCGCGACCTCGGGCGCCGGGTTCCATGGCCGCCGCGGCGACCAGCAGCCCGAGCACCCAGGTGGCGCCGCGATGGCCGCCCCCGGCGAGTTGCATCGAGTGTTCGGTGCAGCGCCCGATCGCGCCGAGTTCGGCGCGGAGTTCAGGGGTCGCCGCGCCGTTGCGGCGGGCGCAGGCCGCCATCGCCGCGAGGCCGGGAACCAGGGCCTTCGCCGACCAGCGCAGGGCACGGTGGTCCCGCCGGGTGACCCGGGCGTCGAGGTCGCGCGGGTCGGGCAGGCCGGGCTTGGGCGTCAGTTCCAGCTGCCAAGTGAGCGCGGCCACCGCGGCCCACGCCAGCTTCTCGTCCTCGCGGCTGTTCATGGCCGTACCCTACGAGGCCGACTCGGAGGCGGTGGCGGTATCGGTCGGGGCGTCCGTCGGGGGCTCGCCCGAGGGGGGCGTACCGCCCTCGCCGCCACCGCCACCGCCGCCGGCGCCGGTGTTCTCGGCGTCGGGGTCGATGCCGAGGGTGAGGAAGCCCTTGTAGCCGCGGGCCGGGTCGGCCTTCTTCACGGCCTTGAGGGTGAGCAGGCCGCTGGAGGCGCCGCCACCGTCGTAGACCATGTCGTTGTCGAGGGTGGTGTAGCTGCCGCTGTGCCGGGAGTACGGCTCAAGGGTGAAGATCTCCTGGGCGATGTCGTCGTCGAAGAAGAACTGGCCGGTGAAGTTGACCTTGCCGCCCTCGTAGGTGCCGTCCTCCTTCTCGCCGCCGGTGTGCACCTTGACGTGGATGTGGCAGGTGCGCGGGGTGTACCAACCGGGGAAGATGGTCTCGAACTTGACGACCCCGTTCGCGTTCGCGACCTGATAACCGCGGAGGTACGTGGCATCGTCGGCGGTCGAGCCGTCCTCGCTCTCGGCGGGCGCCGAGCCGCCGGGATTTGCGGTGGTGTAGCCGGAGTAGTAGCCCCAGGCGTCGCAGTGCCAGATCTCCACGGCGGCGCCGGGGACCGGGGTGCAGCCGTCGGTGGCGTCCACCATCGTCAGGCGCAGCGTCAGCGGGACACCGCTCTTGCCCTCGGTGATGTCCTTCCGGACCAGGGCGCCGTCCAGGTAGTACGGGCCCTCGGTGACGCTCGACATCAGCGTCATGCACTCGCTGGTGGTACTCGTCGCGGTCGCCGTGGCCGTCGCCTCGGCGGCGCTCGTCGTCTCATCCGCGAACGCCGACTGGTATCCGGTGACCGCCAGCCCGCCGGCGGCGACCGTCCCTCCGGTCACCACGAGAGCGCGGCGCCGCGTGATCGTTTTGCTCTTGTGGTTTCCCGTCATGGCAGTGAAGGTAGGGACGCAGTCCGTCAGGGGGCTGGGGTGTGGCTGTGAGCGGGCTGAGAGTGCTGAGAACACTGAAGGCCGCCGCGTGGCGGTCCGTTTCCCTCAACTGCCGTGTTCCCGCCTTGTGATGAGACGGTTCTCACGTTTGCCGACCTGTATGCGGACGAGGCTTGTGTTGCCGTCCGAAGCAGCTCC
Source organism: Streptomyces adelaidensis (assembly GCF_016598475.1). Lineage (GTDB taxonomy): Bacteria > Actinomycetota > Actinomycetes > Streptomycetales > Streptomycetaceae > Streptomyces > Streptomyces adelaidensis. The sequence goes on along the minus strand of NZ_JAEMUX010000043.1, from coordinate 16,405 downwards.
CGGCGTCGGCTATGTTCTGGTCGCGATCAGTGGCTGACCGAACATTCGGCACCGTTCGTCCAGCTTGCCGCTAACTTCTTCCGCGGTCGGCGCTCCAGTGAGCAATTCCTGTCGTCATGTGATCCATTGAGCCGCAAGACTTCGTAACTCCGTAACTCCGCAACCCCGTCAGTTTCCACGTACAGATTGATGAGGTCTCCATGAACGCATCCCTCGACCCCACGGCCGCAGAGGCAGGGACTACGGCCGCCGTCGGTCCGGAGCGGGTGTCCTTGGTGCAGTTGGCGGCGCAGAGCGGCGGCGCGTTGTCACCCGCGCTGACGCGTGCCGTGTCGAACGGTGTCGAACGGAAGGGGCCGGGGAGGGTCGCGGTGGCGGCTTTCCAGTCGTCCGTCTGACTCGCCTGAACCGTCTGACTCGCCTGAACCGTCTGACTCGTCCGGCGGGTCTGACCTGTTCGACCGCTTGATCCGTCCGATCCGTCCGATCCGTTCAGTCCACTCGATCCACTCGATCCGCCCGATCCGTCCGACCGTCCCGTGCCTCCCCAGCCGAGGAAGGACAGCACCCGCATGACTGCCACGGGGCGACCGCTCCTGCCGCTACGCCAGTTCGTGCTGAAGATGCACAGTCGCTGCGATCTCGCCTGCGACCACTGCTATGTGTACGAACACGCGGACCAGAGCTGGCGCGGTCGCCCCGTGGTGGTGTCGGACGAGGTCCTGAGCACCACGGCGGACCGTATCGCCGAGCACGCGACGGCGCACGGCCTGGACGCCGTGCACGTCGTGCTGCACGGCGGGGAGCCCCTTCTCGCCGGACGCGCCCGGCTGCGCAGGGCGGCCGAGGCGCTGACGGCCGCCCTCGACGGGGTGTGCGCGCTGGACCTGCGGATCCACACGAACGCCGTCACGCTCGACAGGCGGTTCCTGGACCTGTTCGCGGATTTCGGCATCAAGGTCGGCGTCTCGCTGGACGGTGACCGCGTCGCGAACGACCTGCACCGCCGCTACGCGGACGGGCGCAGCAGCCACGACCGGGTGCTGAGGGCCGTCGGCCTGCTCAACCTGCCCCACTACCGGCACCTCTTCGCGGGCATCCTCTGCACCGTCGACATACGCAACGACCCCGTCGCCGTCCACGACGCCCTCGCCGAACTCGCCCCGCCCCGCGTCGACTTCCTCCTCCCGCACGCGACCTGGGACGAGCCCCCGTCGCGCCCGGCCGACGACACCGACGGCACGGCGTACGCGCGCTGGCTGCTGGCCGTCCACGACCGCTGGACCGCGGCCGGCCGGCCGATGGAGGTCCGCGTCTTCGACTCCGTCCTGCGCACCCTGCGCGGTGGCAGCAGCCTCACCGAGTCTCTGGGGCTCACCCCGGCCGACCTCGCCGTGATCGAGACCGACGGGACCTTCGAACAGGCCGACTCCCTGAAGACCGCGCACGACGGCGCGCCCGCCACCGGCCTTGACGTGTTCGCCCACTCCCTGGACGACGTGGCCGCGCATCCGGGCATCGTGGCCCGGCAGCAGGGCCTCGCCGGGCTCGGCGCGCAGTGCCGCGCCTGCCCGGTGGTGACGTCCTGCGGCGGTGGCCTCTACGCCCACCGGTACCGGTCCGACTCCGAGGGCAGCGGATTCATGAATCCGTCCGTGTACTGCACCGATCTGCTGCGCCTCATCACCGACATCCGGGACCGTCACATGACCGACCAGCCCGACCAGCCTGTACGTCCCCTACGACCCGTACGACCCGCGTCGCCCGTCGAGGCCGGTCGGCCCGCGCTCGACGACCACCATCTCGACGAGCTGGCCGGCGGTCTCGGCTCCGCCCCCACCGTGGAACTGCTGGCCGGCCACCAACTGGCGTTGTCCCGCGAACTGTTGGGCCTGGTCTGGCACGAGACACCGCACAGCGCACTCGGCGAGGCCGCCTGGGACACGCTGACCACCCTGGACCGTGAGGCTCCGCAGGCGGTGGACAGGGTGCTGGCCCACCCCTATGTACGGTCCTGGGCCCTACGGTGCCTCCAGGGCGACGGGGACGCCGCCGCCGGGAACGCCATGCGCGGGGTCGCCGAGATCGCGGCGGCCGCCGCGCTGCGCGCCGGGCGCACGGACCCGGTCACCGTGCCCGTCCACGACGGGACCTTGCGACTGCCGACGCTGGGCGCGCTGACGCTGAGCGACGCCGTCGAGCGGGTCGCGATACGGGCGGACGGTGGCGGTGACGGCGATGGTGACGGTGACGGCCTCGGAATCGGGTTCGGCCTCGGCCTCGGCCTCGGCCGCTTCACGGTCCTCGTCGACGCGGGCGGAGGCAGCGGCGGGACTCGTGCCGTGGCCGGCCAGGGCGGCAAGGGCCCCGCCTGGCGGGGGAGTCGGGCGTACGAGCTGGACGGCTGGTCCGTCACCCTGGAGGACACCGATCCCTGGCGGGACTGCCACGGGCATCCGGCGCACCCCCGGCTCACGGAGGGCGAGGCCGAGGCGTGGCGGGCCGACCTGACCGCGGCCTGGGCCTGGATCCGCCGCGAACTGCCGGGCTACGCACCTGGGATCGCCGCCGCGCTCCGCGTGATCACCCCACTCCGGCCCTCTCCGGAGAACGCCGACATCAGTTCGGCGGCCCGCGACGCCTTCGGCGCGGTGGCCATCGCCCGGCCGGCCGCGCCGGAGACGCTGGCGCTGCTGCTCGTCCATGAGTTCCAGCACGTGAAGCTGGGGGCCGTACTCGACCTGACGGACCTTTACGACCCGTCCTGCGAGCGCCTGTTCTACGCCCCTTGGCGCCCCGATCCACGCCCCCTGGAAGGTCTGCTCCAAGGAACGTACGCGCATCTCGCCGTGGTCGACTTCTGGCGGGCCCGGTGGCGGAGTGGGGGCGGGACCGAGGCGGAGGAGCGGTTCTCGCGGTGGCGGGACCAGACGGCGGAGGCCGCGCGGACGCTGGCGGAGTCCGGGGCGCTGACGGCGACCGGGGAGCGGTTCGTCGCGGGGCTTCGGGGGGCGTTGGCGGGGGACGAGGTGAGCGCGGGTGCCCGGCGGGCGGCGCGGCGAGTGGCGGCGGAACACCGGCGGGTTGTCCGGCCGTAGATCCGTGCTCCTTTGCCGGCCGTGAGTCCGCTTCCTCGGCTGTCGGCCGTGAGTCCGCTTCCCCGGCTGTCAGCCGTGAGTCCGCTTCTCGGCCGTAAATCCGCCCTCTCGTTCGAAAAGCGCGCCGTGTCGGGCCGGAGCTCCGACATTGAGCCTGTTCGTCATATTCCACGTGCCCCTGCCCCCTTCCTACACTGAGGAAAGTCACCGGGCATCAGGGGGCATGGGTGCGAGGAGATGCGGTCAGGGGCGGCGGGAACCCTTATTTCTTTCTCAGTTATGCGCACACGCCGCGAAATGACACCGGGGACACCGATCCGGACGTATGGGTGAAGAAGCTGTATGACGGGCTGTGCGCCCACATCATGCAGATGACCGATCTGCCCCGGGGCGCGAGGGCCGGCTTTCTGGACCAGAGCATGGCGGTCGGCACCCGGTGGACCGATGAGCTGTCGGTGAACCTCGCCCGCTGCAAGGTCTTCGTGCCGCTGTACTCGCCGCGCTACTTCCTCAGCGAGCAGTGCGGCCGGGAGTGGTGGGCCTTCACCCAGCGGCAGATCAGCCACCGGGCGCGCGGCGGTGCCGCCCGGGAGCACGCGATCATCCCGGCGTTATGGGTGCCCGTGGAACTCGCCCAACTGCCGTACACGGCGAAGGATCTCCAGTTCAACCATGTGTCCTTCGGCCAGGACTACGCCGAGGAGGGGTTCTACGGGCTCACCAAGCTCCGTTATCTCCGCGACGAGTACGAGCGGGCCCTGTACCGGCTGGCCAAGCAGATCGTGCGAGTGGCCAAGGAGACCGAGCTGGACGAGGGGCAGGTGTACGACGAGTACGAGTCGCTGCCCAGCGCGTTCGGGGCCTCGGGGCATCCGCCGGAGTTCGACATCTCGATCCTGGCGTGCACCCGCTCCGAACTGCCCCCGGGCCGCGAACCCGACTGCTACGGCCCGCTGCCGCGCGACTGGAACCCGTACCACCCCGCGTCGACCCGGCCGCTCGGCGAACACGCGGCCGACCTGGTGCGCACCATGGACTACAAGGTCAACGTCGGGGACTTCGAGAAGGACGCCGACCGCATCCTCGGCCCCGGCCCGCCCCGGGCGCCCGGCCTGCTGCTGCTGGACCGGTCGGCGCTGGGCTCCGCCAGGGGCCGGGAGCTGATGGAGCGGCTGGGCGAGGAGCACCGGCCGTGGATCAGCGTGATGATCCCCCGGTGCGAGGACGACGCCGGGTCGACGCGGGGGAAGAGGCTGGCGGCGCTCACGGACAAGGCCCTGGCCGCGCGGACGACGGACGGCAACGGACACCGGACCCTCAACGGCGGCCTGCGCACCCTGGACGCGTTCGGGAACGAACTGCAGACGGCCGTGAAACAGGCCGTCGCCTCCTACGAGGCACACGCGCGGACCTATCCGCCTCAGGGCCCGCGCACCGCACCCCCGCGGCTGAGGGGCCCGGCGGACCTGGGCGGCTAGAAGGGCCAGAACAGGGAAGGTCGGACACGGCAGGTCGGACACGGCAGGTCGGACACGGCAGGTCGGACACGGCGGACGGGAGGACGGCAGGCGCATGACGGAGAACCGCAACGGCACGGTCATCACGTTCTACTCCTACAAGGGCGGCACCGGGCGGACCATGACGCTCGCGAACGTGGCGTGGATCCTGGCCGCGAACGGACACCGCGTCCTGGTCGTCGACTGGGACCTGGAGGCCCCCGGCCTGCACAAGTTCTTCCACCCTTTCCTCAACCCCGCCATGCTCCGGGCGACGCCGGGGCTGATCAACCTCATCGACGACTACCGGCGCCAGGCGCTGCGCGACCTGCCCGACCGCGCCCCCGACTGGCACCGCCGGTACGCGCGGGTCCGGCCCCACGCACTCGCCCTCGACTGGACCTTCCCCGAGGGCGGCAGCCTGGACTTCCTGTCCGCCGGGCGCCGGCACGACGACTACCCGCTGGTCGGCAATCTGGACTGGGAGCTGTTCTACGCCAGTTACGGCGGCCGCCAGTTCTTCGACGGGATGCGCGCCGACATGCGGCGCCACTACGACTACACCCTGATCGACAGCCGTACCGGCCTCAGCGACCTCGCGGACATCTGCACCGTGCAGATGCCCCACACCCTGGTCGTCTGCTACACCCTCAGCGGCCAGAGCATCGAGGGCGCCGCCGCCGTCGCCCAGGACATCCGGGAGCGGTTCGGCCACAAGGGCATCCGCATCCTGCCGCTCGCCATGCGCATCGACCTCGGCGAGAAGGACAAGCTCGACGCGGGGCGTGCGCTGGCCCGGGAGCGCTTCGCCGGGCTGCCGGCCGGCCTGGACGGGGAGCGGCTGGCCGACTACTGGTCGTCGATGGAGGTCCTCTACCAGCCGTACTACGCCTACGAGGAGATCCTCGCGGCCTTCGGCGACCCACCGAAGGCCGCCAACTCGATGCTGAGCGCCTGCGAGCGGGTGACCTCCGTGATCACCGAGGGGCGGGTCGGCGGGCTGCCCCTGATCGGCGAGGAGAAGCGGGCCCGGTACAAGGCCGCGTACACCCGGCGGCGTCCGCTGCCGGTCTCCCGGCTGGTGCTCTACCACGTCTCCGAGGACCGGATGTGGGTGGACTGGCTGGAGTCGGTGCTGCGGGACGCCGGCTTCGAGGTGACTCCCATGGACGTCCGGGCGCTGCCGCAGGACGCCGACGCGCTGCCGCCCGACGACGACCACCGGACCGGTGCCGGTGTCGGTGTCGGTGCCGCGGATCGGGGCGACGGTTCCGAGCGGCTGCTCGCCGTGGTCTCCCCCGCCTTCCTCAACTCCCGGCGGGCCCGCCGGGCGTGGGACGACGCCGTGCACGCCGGGGGGCGCCAGCCGCGCAACCGGCCGGTGGCGGTACGCGTCGACGACGTCCGGCTCAGCCTGCCGCAGTCCGGCCGCGGCGCGATCGACCTGTCCCGGCTGGACGAGCAGCGGGCGTACACGACGCTGTTGACCGGCCTCGACCACCCGGACGTCCTGCCGGCGCCGCCGGGCGGCGGCGCGCGCTTCCCCAACACGGGTACGCGGATCTCCAATGTGCAGCCCCGCTACCCGTGGTTCACCGGCCGCTCGCCGATCCTGGACCGGCTGCGCGAGCGCCTGGTCAGCGGCCGTTCCGGGCAGCGGCTGCCGCAGGTGCTGCACGGTCTGGGCGGAGTGGGCAAGTCCCAGCTGGCCCGCGAGTACGCGCACCGGTTCAAGGCGGACTACGACCTGGTGTGGTGGATCGACGCCGAACAGCCGGACCTGGTGGCGCCGAAGCTGGCGGCGCTCGCCCAGGAGCTGGGCCTGCCCGTCGGCAACGACGTCGCGGAGGCCGCCGAGGCCGCCATGGACGCCCTCAAGCACGGCGATCCGTGCGAGCGCTGGCTGCTGATCTTCGACAACGTCCCCGACCTCGACCACGGGTTGTACCTCTTCCCCGGGCAGAACGCGCCGCTGCCCGACCATGTCTACGGCCACATCCTGGTCACCACCCGGGCCCGGCCCGCCTCGACCCTGGTCCAGTCGCTGGAGATGGAGGTCTTCACCCGCGAGGAGAGCGTGGAGCACCTGTGCCGCCGGGTGCCCGGGCTGCGGGAGGAGGACGCGGACCGGGTCGCCGACGCGCTGGGCGACCTGCCGCTGGCGGTTGAGGTGGCGGCGGCCTGGCTGGAGGCGACGGCCACGCCGGTGCAGGAGTACATCGAGCAGCTGCGGGAGCAGTCCACCCGGGTGCTGTCGGTGCAGGAGGCCGTGGACGCGGTCGAGTACCCGTCCTCCGTCGGCGCCACCTGGAACATCTCCATCGCCCGGCTGCGCGAGGAGTCCCCGGCCGCCGCCCGGCTCCTCGAACTGTGCGCCTTCTTCGCCGCCGAGCCCATCTCGATGTCCCTGATCAGCAGCGACGCGATGATCGAGGCCCTCCTCCCGTACGACCGGGACCTGCGCGCCCGCTACATGCTCGGCCGCGTCACCCAGGCCCTGAACCGCTTCGCCCTCGCCAAGGTCGACTCCGCCGACAACTCCATCCAGGTGCACCGTCTGGTGCAGGCGGCGGTGCGCGACAGCCTGGACGATCGCCGGCACATCGAGACCCAGCACGAGGTGCACGGCATCCTCGCCGCCGCCCGGCCGAGCGAGGGTGCCGTCGACGATCCCGCGCAGTGGCCCGGACTCGAGGTGATCTGGCCGCATCTGACGCCCTCGAACATCCGTGAGTGCACCAAGGAGGAGCCACGCCAGCTGATGGTGGACCGCGTCCGCTACCTGGGCAGGCGCGGTGAACTGCACGCCGCCCGGACCCTGGCCACCAAGCTGCACGAGCTGTGGACGGACGCGTTCGGGGACCGGGACGACGAGCAGATCCTCAACCTGCGCTTCCAGCTGGCCAACGTGCTGCGCGCCCAGGGCGACTACCAGGCGGCGCGCGCCATGGACGAGTCCACCCTGGACGGCCGGCGCCGGCTGTTCGGCGAGGACCATCCGAGCATCCTCATCGCCTCGGGCAGCGTCGCCGCCGACTACCGGGCGCTGGGCCGCTTCAAGGAGGCGCTGGAGCTGGACACGCAGATCCACCGGGGCTTCGCGGAGGTCTTCGGCGAGGATCACCCGCGTACGCTCTCCGCCGCCAACAACCTCGCCATCGACCTCCGGCTGGCCGGCGACAGCCAGGCCGCCCGCCGGCTCGTCGAGGACACGGTCCGCCGCCGCACCGCGCTGCTGGGCCCGACCCACCCCTACACCCTCGCCACCCAGGGGCACCACGCGCGCGACCTGCGCGACCTCGGCGACTACCGGACCTCCGCCGAGCTGCTGCGCGAGGTCCGCGAAGGCTTCGAGCAGGTGTTCAACCCGGGCGTGCCCGAGGTCCTCCAGGCCGACAAGAGCCTCGCCGTCTCACTGCGCAAGGCGGGCCGTACCGCCGAGGCGCTGCGGATCACCGAGGAGACCTGGCAGACGTACGCCCGCTTCCACGACCGCTACGGCAGCACGATCCCCGAGGTCCTGGCCTGCGGGCTCAACCTCGCCGCGGACTACTTCGCCACCGATCCCGAGGAGGGTCCCGCGCGGGCGGTCCGCCAGGTCGAGGAGGTACTGGACGGGTACCGGGACTCGTTCGGCGCCGCGCACCCCTTCACCATGTACTGCCTCAACAACCTCGCCATGTACCACCGGGTCCTCGGGAACGCGGCGCGGGCGGAGGAACTGAGCCGCCACGCCCGCGACGGCCTGGCCGCGACCCTCGGGGACGACCACCCGGCCGTCCTGTCCGCCTCCCTCAACCTGGCCAACGCCCACGGCGACCTGGGCCTGCACGAGCGCGCCGAGCACGGGGAACGCCGGGCCGTGGAAGGGCTGCGCCGGCGTTTCGGCGCGGACCACCCCGATGTGCTGGTCGGCACGGGCAACCTCGCGATCACCCTGCGGGACGGCGGCCGCGAGGAGGAGGCCGCACGGCTCCAGAGCGAGGCGTCGGCCCGGCTGTCCCAGCTGCTGGGCAGCGCCCATCCGGTCACCACACTGGTCCGTACCTGGCAGCGGGTGGGGAGAGACCTGGAGCCGCACCAGATCTGACGGGGTCTTACGGGGCTTACGGGGCCTTGCGGGTCGTACGGGTCGTACGGGTCGTACGGGAGTGAGAGACGCGTGGTGGTGCGGGCGTTACACCGCCACCAACGGCGCGTCCTCGCGCCACTTCAGAATCTTGTCGAAGCTGACCACCGCGCCGCCGCGGCCCGGTTTGTTGCCGATGTGGACGTGGTCGGCGAGTTCGCGGATGAGGCAGAGGCCGCGGCCGTTCTCGGCGTCGGTGTGGGCCGGGCGGACCGGGTGGCGGTGCGGGAAGCCGGGGCCGGAGTCGGCGACCTCGATACGGCACTTCTCGCCGTCGAGGTACGCGGTGACCCGGTACGCCTCGGTGGTGCCGCCCGCCAGGGCCGCACCACCGTGCTCGACAGCGTTGGCACAGGCCTCGCTGAGGGCGACGGAGAGGTCGTAGGAGACGTCAGGGTCGACGCCCGCGGTCTCCATCGTGCCGAGCAGCAGGCGCCGGGCGAGCGGCACGCTCGCAGCTTCACGCCGCAAATGGAGTGACCACCAGATGCTCATGCTCCAGCCTCCCGGCCGCGGCTCGACATACCGTTACGTATTGCCGCCGAGGGCCGTGCGCAATCGCCCGGAAGCCGTCTCTCCGCCCATACGGCGGATGCGAACACCCCGCAATCGATGTATGCGGAGCAAACCCTTCCGAATCACCCACCACTTCGGCACCCCCGGTTCACTCCCATAGGGGCGCGGGGAACTGCGCGACCAGCCACCCACGGTCCGCACCCGCCAAACGTGAGAAACACCCCACCCCCTGAGGCGCCGACGCCCACCTGAACACCGGCCCCCCTCTCCCCGTACCTCCCCCCGTGAACCCGCCCGACCCAGCGGAGCGCCCCGGTGCGATGATGAGCCCGCCATGACTGCCCCCCACCCACGCCGGCCGCGCGCTCCGCGCCGGCCGCGCGCCGGAGGCGATCTCCGGGTTCTGCGGGCCGCGGTGTTCGCCGCGGTCTGCGTCGTGCTGGCCGGGGCCGGGCACTCACTCGGCTCGTGCGCGACGATCCCACTGTGGAGCCTGGGTGTCGGGTTCGCCGGTGTCTTCGCCGTCGCCGCCGCGCTGGCGGGACGGGAACGCTCACTGCCGGGCATCGCGGCGCTGCTGGCCGTGGGCCAGACCGTGCTGCACACCCTGTTCGGGCTGGGCCAGCACGGGACGGCGGCCGCGTCGAGGACCGCCGAGACCATGACCGCGGCCATGGACGCCGTCCTCGTCGACCGCGCCGCCCGCTTCGTGTGCGGCACCACGGCGGCGGCCCTGAGCCCCGCGCGGGCGCACCGGATCCTCGTCGACGCCGGGGTCGGCGGCACGCACACCGCGCACCACCCGGGGGACGCCATGACGACCGCGGCGGACTCCTCCGCCGCCGCCCTCCTGCCGTCCCTGCCCATGCTGCTCGGTCATGTGCTCGCGGCCGTCGCCGCCGGCTGGGTCCTCCGCCACGGCGACCTGGCCCTGCTGCGCCTCGTACGGCTGGCGGCCATGGAGCCCCACGAGCCACTCGTACGGTCCCTGCGGGGGGCGCTCGCGCTGGCGCGGGCCCTGCGGTGCGGGCTCCCTAGCGCGCCGGACGCCCTCGCGCGCGCCTCGCGCGCCGCGTACGCGGAACCGGCCGCCCTGCGCACGACCGCGCTCCAGCACACGCTGATCCGACGCGGCCCGCCGAGCGGCACGCCCGCCTTCACCCTGGCCGCCTGACACGACGCGCACGCTCACTCCACATCACGCATGGAGGGAGAGGACGCCGTCGTACGGCGTCCCCTCGTACGCGGCGCGCCTGTGCGCGCTGCCCCTCTTCCTTGCTTCTCCCTCATTCACTGTGGAGTGTCACCAGTCATGAAGGCTTCTCGTATCGCCGCCGTCGGCGCCCTCGCCGGTTCGGCCGTCCTCACCCTGTCCGGCCCCGCGTTCGCGCACGTCAGCGTCGCGGCGGAAGGCACGGCGGCCAAGGGCGGCTACGCGACCGTCGACTTCAAGGTCCCCAACGAGCGCGACGACGCCACGACGACCAAGCTCGAAGTGAACTTCCCGACCGACCACCCGCTCGCCTCGGCCCAGCCGGAGGCCATCCCCGGCTGGAAGATCCAGGTCACCAAGGCCAAGCTCGACAAGCCGGTCGAACTGCACGGCGAGCAGATCGACGAGGCCGTCTCCAAGATCACTTGGACCGCCACCGGCGACGGCATCGCGAAGGGCTTCTTCCAGAAGTTCCCGGTCTCCGTCGGCCAGCTCCCCGAGGACACCGACGAACTGGTCTTCAAGGCCATCCAGACCTACTCCGACAAGGAAGTGGTCCGCTGGATCGAGGTCCAGCAGGACGGCCAGGAGGAGCCCGACAACCCGGCGCCCGTCCTCGCGCTGTCCGCCGCGTCCGAAGACCACCACGGGTCGTCCGGTTCATCTGGTTCGTCCGGTTCATCCACCGCTTCCGACAAGTCGGAGGACGCCGAGGACGCCGAAGCCGCCTCGAACGAGACCGCCGCCGCGCCCGCCGACACCAGCGACACCACCGCCCGCGTGCTCGGCATCGTCGGCATCGTCGTCGGTGCCGCGGGCGTGGCGTACGGCGTCCTGGCCGGCCGTCGGCGCACGAACGCCTGAGGCCCCGGCCTCCGGCTACCCCCGCCTTGCCCCTCGGCGCGCACGCGGACGGCGTACGCCCCCGTGCGCGCCGGGGCTCGACCATCTGGGACATTTCTCTATGCGCACGAACACGAAGAAGAAGACGTTCGCGGCCGGCGCCCTGCTCGTCGCGGCCGTCCTCACCCTTTCCGCCTGCGGCACGGGCGACGACTCCACGACGTCGGTCGCCGAGGTCTCCGGCACGGGTCCGGCGAAGGCGGCGACGGTCCTCGACCAGCCGTTCACCAAGCCGGACCTGGTCCTCACCGACACCAACGGCAAGTCGTACGACCTCCGTGAGGAGACCAAGGGCAAGCCGACGCTGATCTACTTCGGCTACACCAACTGCCCCGACGTCTGCCCGCTGACCATGAGCAACCTCGCGGTCGCGAAGAAGGACGTGGCGAAGAAGCTGTCGAAGGCGGAGCTGGCGAACCTCCGCCTCGTCTTCGTCACCACCGACCCGGAGCGGGACACCCCGGCCGAGCTCGGCAAGTGGCTCAAGGGCATCGACTCGGAGATCGTCGGCCTCACCGGCGACTTCGACAAGATCCAGGCCGGCGCCCGCACCCTCGGCATCTCCATCGCCCCGCCCACGAAGGACAAGAACGGCAAGACCGTCTCCGAGCACGGCACCCAGGTCATCGCGTTCTCACCGAACACCGACGGGGGCTATGTGCTGTACGGCGAGGACGCGACCGTGCAGGACTACGAGAAGGACCTGCCGAAGCTGCTCAAGGGCGAGAACCCGTGAGGCGTCGGGGCATGGGGCCGGGCGTGATCGCCAGTGCCGTCGTCGCCACCGCACTCGTCCTGAGCGGGTGCGGATCGTCGGGTTCGGGTTCCACCGATTCCACCGATTCCGCCGGTTCGTCATCCGCCGCGAAGCTGTCCGTGAAGTCCGCCTACATGCCGCAGCCCGTCACGGACTCCATGGCCGCGGGCTTCCTCGTCATCGAGAACGACGGCGGTACGGCGGACGAACTCACCTCCGTCACCAGCGACATCGCCCAGGACATCACCGTCCACGAGACGACCGGGCAGTCGATGCGGGAGGTCGCGGCCCTGAAGATCCCCGCCGACGGCGAACTCGTCCTCAAGAGCGGCGGAAACCATCTCATGTTCGAGAACCTGAAGCGCAAGCCGAAGGAAGGCGAGACGGTGTCCCTGCGGCTGAACTTCACCAAGTCCGAGGCCATCACGGTCGAGATGCCCGTCAAGTCGGCGACGTACCAGCCGACCGGCGGGCACTGAGGGAGGTAGCACCGTTGAGCCGGTTGAGGCCATTGCTGTTGCTGTTGTTCGCGACCTTCGCGGCGCTGCTCGCGGGCGCAGGGCCCGTCTCCGCGCACGCCGCGCTGACCGGCAGCGACCCACAGCAGGGGTCGGTGGTCCAGGAGGCCCCGACCCAGGTGTCGCTCACCTTCTCCGAGAAGGTCGCGATGTCCGACGGGTCGGTACGCGTCTACGACCCCAAGGGCAAGCAGGCCGACACCGGCAAGGTCACCGACCTGGGCGGCAACAGCTACGGGGTGGGGCTGCACTCCGGCCTGCCCGAGGGCACGTTCACCGTCACCTACCAGGTCGTCTCGGCGGACAGCCACCCCGTCTCCGGCGCCTTCACCTTCTCCGTGGGGGCGCCTTCCAAGACGACGGTCGCGGTACCCGAGCAGGCCGTCGGAGGCGGGATCGTCGGCGGCCTGTACGGGTTCGGGCGGTACCTCTCGTACGCCGGTTTCATCCTGCTGGTGGGCGGCGCGGCCTTCGTGCTGGCCTGCTGGCAGCGCGGGGCCGGGGTACGGCCCGTGCAACGGCTCGTGGTGTCCGGCTGGCTCACGCTGACCACCGCCACCCTCGCCATGCTGCTCCTGCGCGGCTCCTACACCGGCTCGGGCAAGCTCGGCGACGTCTTCGACCTGGACCTCCTCGGCCAGGTCCTCCAGACGAAGACCGGCGCGGCCCTGGTCTCCCGCCTGCTCCTCCTCGCCGCGGCGGCACTCTTCATCGCGGTGCTGTTCGGGGCGTACGCGCGACGGGACGAGGAGGAGGTCGAGGAGGTCGAGAGCGTGGAGGAGAACGAGGCCGCGGTCCATCACGACGGGGAGACCTCCCTGGAGGGCGCCTCGGCGGAGGACGAAGAGGACGCCGAGGCCGACGCCGACTCCCTCAGGCGGGACCTGACCTTCGGGCTCGCCATCGGCGGGGGCGTGGTCGCCGCCGGGCTCGCCGCGAGCTGGGCGATGGCCGAGCACGCCTCGACCGGCATCCAGACGGGCATCTCGATGCCCCTGGACGTCCTGCACCTGCTCGCCGTCGCCGCCTGGCTGGGCGGCCTGGCGACCCTGCTCGTCGCACTGTTCCGGGCACCCGCCGACGCCCAGATAGAGAGCGCTGCCGTACGGCGGTTCTCGCGGGTCGCGTTCGGCAGCGTGCTCGTGCTGACCGCGACCGGGATCTACCAGTCGTGGCGGCAGGTCGGCACCTGGTCCGCGCTGACCGGTACGTCGTACGGGCAACTGCTCCTCGTGAAGATCGGCCTGGTCGCCGTACTCGTCGGGATCGCGTGGATCTCACGCCGCTGGACCGCACAGCTGGCGGATGCGCCGGCCGCCGTAGAAGTGGAAACGGAAGCCTCGCAAGCCTCGGAAGTAGCGGAAGCCGTGGCGGAGAAGGAGCCGGCGGCCGCGCACGCCACCGGCGGCGGTTCAAAGGGCGCCGGTGCTGGTACCGAGGGAGCTGCCGACGGTGGCTCCACGGGGGCTGCCGACGGTGGCTCCACGGGGGCTGCCGACGGTGATTCCGGACGCGCCACCGGCGACGGCTCCGAGCGGGCAGCCCAGCTCGCCAGGCAGCGGGCCGCGATGACGAACGCGCGCGAGAAGCGGATACGGAACGCCGACCCGGGCCGTACGGGGCTGCGCCGCTCGGTGCTGGCGGAGGCCGGCGTCGCCGTCGTGCTCCTCGCCGTCACCACGGTGCTGACGGCCGCGGAGCCGGGGCGCACGGTGGAGGAGGCCAAGGCGGCCAACGCGGCCGTGACGCAGGAGGACGAGACGTCGGGGGCGCTGGCGCTCGACATGTCGTTCGACACGGGCGGCAAGAACGGCCAGGGCGTGGCGCGGCTGCAGATCGACCCCGCGCGCGTGGGCGCCAACGAGATGCACGTCTACGTCCAGAGCTCCGACGGCAAGCCCTTCGACGTCCCCGAGGTGAAGGTCGCCTTCACCCTGGAGGCCAAGGAGATCGGCCCCCTGCCCGTCGTCCCCGACCGCGTCACCACCGGCCACTGGACGGCGGACGGCGTACAGATCCCCATGGCCGGCGACTGGAAGATCGAGATCACCGTACGGACATCTGACATCGACCAGGTGACCGTCAGCAAGAACGCGAAGATCGGCTGAAACCCACCATGTCTGACCAGTCCACGACGAGCCCCTCCGGGGAGAACGACACCACCGGCGAGCGCCCTCTCGACGGCGGCTCCACCCCCGGCGAGGCGCGAGCAGCCGCACGGGGAGCCGGGCGGGGAAGCGGGCGGGGAACCGCGCGAATGACCACGGGCGACCCGGAGACGGACCCGCGGTCGGACCCTCGTTCGGCTACGCAGTCGGACCCGCAACCGGCCCCGCAACCGGCCCCTCAGCCTGCCCCTCAGTCGCCATCAGGTCCCTCTGAGCCAGGGCTTGATGACGACGCCCGGCCCGCCGGAACGATCTCCCGGCGCCGTCTCCTCGGTACCGCCGGTGCGACCGGTCTCGCCCTGGGCGCGGCCGGCGGCGCCGCCGGATACGCGGCGGCATCCTCCTCGGGCTCCACCTCGGACTCGTCCTCGAAGGTCACTCCGCTGTCCTCCCTGGGCGCCGGGGAGGTCCCGTTTCACGTGAAACATCAGCCGGGGATCACGACGCCCCTCCAGGCCCGGGGTCACCTCGTCGCGTTCGACCTCGCCGCCGGCGCCGGTCGCAAGGAGGCGGCCGCGCTGCTGCGCCGCTGGTCGGAGACGGCCCGGCGGCTGATGGCCGGGGAGATCTCCGTGCAGGACGACACCGGTATCGCCCTGGACGCGGGGCCGTCGTCGTTGACCGTCACCTTCGGCTTCGGGCACAGCTTCTTCGCCCGTACCGGCCTGGAGAAGCAGCGCCCGGACTCCCTGGACCCGCTGCCCGACTTCTCCTCGGACCACCTCGACCGGACGCGCAGCAACGGCGACCTGTGGGTCCAGATCGGCGCCGACGACGGCCTCGTCGCCTTCCACGCCCTGCGCGCCATCCAGAAGGACGCGGGCGGCGCGGCGCGGGTGCGGTGGCAGATGAACGGCTTCAACCGTTCGCCGGGCGCCACGGCCCAGCCCATGACGGCACGCAACCTGATGGGCCAGATCGACGGCACCCGCAATCCCAAACCGGCCGAGTCCGACTTCGACGAGCGGATCTTCGTACCGGCGTCCGCCACACCGGACACCTCCGGCGACCCGGCCTGGATGGCCAACGGCTCCTACGCCGTCGTACGCCGTATCCGCATGCTCCTCGACGACTGGGACCAGCTCTCACTCAAGGATCAGGAGGACGTCATCGGGCGCCGGAAGTCCGACGGGGCGCCGCTGAGCGGGGGCACGAAGGCGGCCGAGACGACGGCGATGGACCTGGAGAAGACCGACTCCCGCGGCGACCTCCTCGTCCCGATCAACGCGCACGCCCGGATCACCCGCCCCGACCAGAACGGCGGCGCGGCCATGCTCCGCCGTCCGTTCTCCTTCCACGACGGCATCGACCCCGACGGCGTCCCCGACGCGGGTCTCCTCTTCGTCTGCTGGCAGGCCGACCCGCTCCGCGGCTTCGTCACCGTCCAGCGCAAACTGGACCGCGGCGACGCCCTCTCCAAGTTCATCCGCCACGAGTCCAGCGGCCTCTTCGCGGTGCCCGGGGGCGCGGCGAAGGGGGAGTACGTGGGACAGGGGTTGCTGGAGGCGTAGTCCAGCTGGCGGGGGTAGTCCCCTGGCGGGGCAGTCCTCATGGCGGCGGTAGTCCTCCTGGCGGCGGTAGTCCTCCTGGCAGCGGTAGTCCTCCTG
>NZ_JAEMUX010000042.1 GCF_016598475.1 Streptomyces adelaidensis | reverse complement strand
CCTCTAGGAACGGTTCCATGCTGGGGACCGTCCAAAGGGTCGACACGTGGTGACGATCCCGAGCATGGAGGTCCCCGAACTCCCGGCCAATCACCTGCCGTTCTACTTCCGTTCCACTTACGTCCCGCCGCCCCCAGGCATCTGCTCGATGACGGTGGAAGGGAGCGAGGCGTGGCAACCGTGCACCACTGGACCGGCCTGGAGGCCAGGGCTCTGCGTCTCGCCCTGCGCCTGAGCGTGCGGGCCTTCGCCGAGCACCTGGGCGTCGCCGTCGCGACGGTCTCGAAGTGGGAGAGCAAGCGCGCCGGAACCGAGCCCAGACCCGACACCCAGGCCATCCTCGACACCGCCCTCGGACGCGCGAACGCCTCCGCGCATCTACGCTTCGAGACGCTCCTGTCCGAGATGGCCAGCACCGCGCAGAACCCCGGACGGCGCGTCACCGCCGCCGGCCCCCGAGCCTGGGAGTACGAGTCCTGGGCCGATGACCTGGACCGCGTCGTGGTCGCGCTCTCCCGTCAGAACTTCGCCTTCGCCGACAGCCTGCTCAGCCGCTGGCTGGCGCGGTTCAATGCCCGGGAACTGGACGAGAAGGGCCTGTACCTCTTCGCCCGCTCGACCGCGCTGCTCGGTGACCTGAAACGCGACCAAGGGTCTGTGCTCGGCCCACTCTCCGCCCAGCACTCCTACGCCGGGGCTCGCGCGGTCTTCATCCAGCTCGACATTCCGCGACGTGTCGCCCAGCTCGATCTCTCCCTCGCGGTGGTCACGGAAATGTCCGGCAAGCTGGAGGTCGCCGCCCGTCACTACGAAACCCTCGCCGTCGATGACCGGCTTTCCCGTCGCGACCGTGCCAGGGCCCGCCTGTGGGTGGGTACGGCGCTCAGCAAGAACGGTCGCCACGACTACGCGACCCATGTCATGCAGGCCGCGACCCGCGACTTCGAGGACCTCACCGAACCCGACGACTGGTCGGTCGCCCACCAGAAACTGGCCCTCGCCCGCCGTGGTGCTGGCGACCTCACCCAGGCCCTGTACTTCATCGACATCGCACGCAGCAGCGGGGCCGCGGACTCTCCGATGCAACGCGTACGGCTGGACACCGCTCATGGCCACATCCTGCTCTCCGACGCGGCGACCCGGGATGATGGAATCCTCGTCCTCGATCAAGCCACCCGCACGGCCGCGCAGTACGGACTCGTGCACCAACTGCGCAGTATCGAGGGCATCAAGGCCATGAACGAGGGGCCGACCGGCCCCCGGCGACGGTGACCAGGGAGAGACGCGTGAGCGACAACCAGCAGGCCATCACCGAGGACCAGCGGCACCGGGCCGTGCTGATCTGGGACCACCACCAGATGCACCACCTGCTGCGGCCCGTCGACGTGGCAATCGGGCTGGGCAGCCACGATCTCGGTGTCGCGACCTACTCCGTCGAGCTCTACCGCGCCGGGCTGTTCTCGACCCTGGTCTTCACTGGCGGCAACAGCCCCACCACCGCCAAGGTCTTCCCGCGCGGCGAGGCCGTCCACTTCCGCGAGCATGCCATCGACCTCGGCGTTCCCGCCGAGGCGATCCTGCTCGAACCGGATGCCGGTAACACTGGGCAGAACATCACTCTCTCCCGTGAGGTCCTCGCCGCAGCTGGCATCACCCCGAACACGGTGCTGCTGGTCTCCAAGCCCTACATGGAAAGGCGATCGTTCGCGACCGCCCGCAAGCTGTGGCCCGACGTCGAGATCCTCTGCGCGTCGGAGCCGCTGGAGTTCGACGACTACGTGAAGTCCATCGGCGACGAGAGGCTCGTCCTGGACATGCTCATCGGCGATCTCCAGCGGGTCATCGAGTATCCGAAGCTCGGATTCGCCATCGAGCAGGAGGTCCCGGAGGACGTGCATGCAGCGTATGAATCCCTCATCCGTGACGGCTTCACCAGTCGTCTCATCGCTTTCTGACCTGCCAGAGCCGGGCGGGCTGTGCGCCATCCACCAGCCCAATCTGTTCCCGAGACTGACCACACTGGCCAAGCTGTTCGCGGCGGACTACTGGATCGTCCTGGAAGACGCGCAGTTCACCCGCCGCGACTACCAGCACCGAGCCCGCCTCGGGACCCTCGACGAACCGGGTCGTCGGCAGTGGCTCACCGTCCCCACCCACCTCCCCCACGGACAGCAGACTCTCATCAGGGACGCGTTGATCGACGATCCCGACCGGGCCTGCCGGAAGACTGCGGGGATGCTGCGGCAGTACTACGGAGCGAGCCCCTACTGGCCCGCGCTCGCGCAGTCCTTGGCCCCGGTATTGGATGCCTTCGGCACGGGCAGGACCGCCACGGTTGCCGAAGTCTCCACCCGCGCTCTGCTTGGCCTGCTCGGCTGGCAGGGCAAGACCCTGACCAGCAGCGATCTTCCCTCCCGGCCGGGCCGCTCCGAGCGGCTCACCGATCTCTGCACCATCACCGGTGCCCGCGCGTATGTGTGCGGAACCGGTGGCATGACGTACCTCGACCCGGCACCGTTCGCAGCCGAGGGCATCGCCGTCCTGCCGTTCCAGCCGCCGACGACCAGTATCTGGTCCTCCGGTCGAAGCCTCAGTTCGCTGTGGGCGGTGGCAGCACTCGGCCCGCAGGAGGTGGCTGCCCGCATGCAGCGGCTCGCGTTGGACCACGGCCTGATGGCGGCCGCCGCTTGACCGCTGCCTGTTCGTGCGTCGTCCGGATCAGCGGTGTGGGCGGGTCGGCCGGCTCGTGGGAGTCGCGGCCGGCATCGGCGGCTGATCGGGGGAGGAATAAGAGCCGAAGGCTGATGCGGTAGTGCTTCGCAGGCGGGCTGCCTCGGCTCGGCGGTTGAGCGCGGGCTCGCGGCTCGTGTGCTGGATGCGAGTGACCAGGACGCGGGCGGGCCTGCGGGCGGTGCCGAGCTCTCGGCTGGCGGCGGCTTCCTTGAGGAGCTGGTGGGGTGTGTGGCCGCCCGCTTCGGCGTCGGCGAGGACGGTGGCGAGGGCGGGCCAGCCGGGGTCGGCGAGTATCCGCTCGGCGTGTTCCGGGACGGCAGCGCGTACGTCATTGGCCAGGGTGCGACGGGCCTCCTCCTTGGGACGGCGGGCTTCGAGTGCCGTGAGAGTCGGAGTGAGTGCGCTATCGGCTGCCGACTGGAGATGCTGGATGGCTTGCCGTGCGGCGTCGGCCTGGTGGGTGTGGCCCTTGGCCTCATGCCAGCGTCCTGCGACGATGACGGCCCAGACGAGTGCGGCGGTCAGGGCTGCGAGGACGCTGCCGTCGGGGCCGGTGGCGGCATCGAGCGGGCTCCTAGCCGCCCGCTGCACCGTACCGACGATGACCGTCTGGCCGTGCCGCTGCGGCTGTCGCGCGACGGGGAACACGCGACAGATGTCGAGCTGATGCTCTCCCTCGTCGACGCCGAGCATCTGCATGCCGCCCTGTGCCGCGCCCTCGACGGGCATCCGGCATCCCCGGCCGCACCGGACTGCCGTCAGCCCGTTCAGATCTCGCGCGGCAACGCCCACATCGTGGGTCGCGCGTAGTCAGCCCCCCCTGTCCGGAGCTCAGTAGTACCCGCACCCCCGGCAGACATCTGTGCACGTGCTGTCGGGGGTGCGCTATCGCCTGCACAAGGACCCGTCAGCGGCCTCTCGCCGCCGCGCGTCGAAGCTGCTCAGCACCCGCACAAGACGCCACACGGCGGCGGCGGTCGCCAGCGCGGCACCTGCCACCAACAGGCCTTTCCCCACTGGTTCGGAAACGCCGACGAGCAGGGCGGGAACCAGGGCCACGGCGAACACGACCGCGGCCAGTACGGCGGCTGTCACCAGAGCGAAGCCGATCTCCACCGTCATCGCGTCCTTTTCCCAACGCGACTCGCGCCCCACGTCCATGCGGCAAGTCTCACATCACACCCGAGCCGCCGTGCGCGCGATGAGACGGAAGGAAGGACCACACCCCGCCCCTGGGTGGTCGAGGCCCGTTGTCAGACCCCCCTGCGAGACTCGTTTCCATGACCGATCGGTGGGCGCTCGCTCCGGCCGAGGACGGTGGCGTGGAGGTCGCCCCCCTCGGGGTGGACGGCGTGCTCGCGGGGCCGGTCGTGCGGGAGGGGGATCTCGCGGAGGCGGTTCGGCGGCGGGGGGCGGAGGTCGGGCGGTGGGTGTGGGGGGCCACCGCGGAGGTGTATCCGCGGCTGCTCGCCGAGGGCATCCGTGTGGAGCGGTGTTATGACGTCGAGGACGCCGAGGCGCTGCTGCTCGGGCATGAGGGGCGCCTCGGGGAGCCCCGGTCCGCCGCTGCCGCGCTCGCTCGGCTGCGTCGTGCCCCGGTTCCGGCGGATCCGCCGCTGCGGGCGGCCGACCCCGGCGGCCAGCCGTCGCTGTTCGAGCCCCGGCCGGTGCATGTTCCTCTCGCCGACCTCGTCGAGGTGTACGCGGATCAGCAGCGGCGGCATGACGCGACCGCGCATCCGGAGCGGATGCGGCTGCTGACGGCCGCCGAGTCCGCCGGGATGCTCGTCGCCGCCGAGATGAACCGGGCCGGGCTGCCGTGGCGGGCCGATGTGCATCGTGAGGTGCTCCACGAGATGCTCGGGGAGCGGTATCCGGGGGGCGGTGAGCCTCGGCGGCTGGCCGAGCTGGCGGATGAGGTGTCGCGGGCCTTCGGGCGGCGCGTACGGCCCGATCTGCCCGCCGATGTCGTCAAGGCGTTCGCCCAGGCCGGTGTCCGGGTTCGGTCCACCCGTCGCTGGGAGATCGAGGCCCTCGATCATCCGGCCGTCAAACCCCTCCTCGCATACAAGAAGCTCTATCGGATCTGGGTCGCCCACGGGTGGTCCTGGCTTCAGGACTGGGTGCGGGACGGGCGGTTCCGGCCCGAGTTCCTGGCGCACGGGACCGTCACCGGGCGGTGGGTCACCAACGGCGGGGGCGCGCTGCAGATCCCCAAGGTGATCCGCCGCGCCTGTGTCGCCGACCCCGGCTGGCGGCTCGTCGTCGCCGACGCCGACCAGATGGAGCCCCGGGTGCTGGCCGCCATCTCCCGTGACCCCGGGCTGATGGAGGTCGCGGGCCGCCCCACCGACCTCTACCAGTCCGTCTCCGACCGCGCCTTCTCCGGGGACCGCGCGCAGGCCAAGCTCGCCGTGCTCGGCGCGGTGTACGGGCAGACCTCAGGGGACGGGCTCAAGAACCTCGCCGCGCTGCGCCGCAGGTTCCCGAGAGCCGTGCGGTACGTCGACGACGCGGCCCGCGCGGGCGAGGAGGGCCGGCTCGTACGGACCTGGCTCGGGCGTACGTGTCCACCGGCGGCCGGCGACTCCGACGCGGCCGGTGAGGAGGCGGGTCTCCCCCAGGCCGCCGCCCCGGACGATCCCGACCAGCCACACGACCAGGGGCAGACGAGTGACTGGGTGCCCGGGTACGCGTCCACCAACTCCCGCGCCCGCGGCCGCTTCGCCCGTAATTTCGTCGTCCAGGGCAGCGCCGCCGACTGGACCCTGCTCCTCCTCGCCGCGCTGCGCCGCGCCCTCACCGGCATGGCCGCCGAGCTGGTCTTCTTCCAGCACGACGAGGTGATCGTGCACTGCCCGGCCGAGGAGGCCGAGGCCGTGGTCGTGGCCATCAGGGAGGCCTCCGAGCTGTCCGGGCGGCTGACGTTCGGGGAGACGCCGGTGCGGTTCCCGTTCACCACGGCCGTGGTGGAGTGCTATGCCGACGCGAAGTGACGGGAGCGATGACGGTCGTGCGGCCGGTTGTTCAGTCGCGGTTCTTCAGCAGTTCCCGCAGCTCACCCGCCACCGCCGAGTCCGTGCCGTCCAGGGCCGTCAGTGCGCGCTCCCACTCGCGGTACGCCTCCTCGTCGCGGCCCCGGGCGCGCAGCAGCAGCCCCCGCTGGTGCCGGGCGCGACCGACGGCGTACTGGTCGGCGCGGGTCTCGGCGAGGTCGAGGAGCAGGGCGCACTCGTGGGCGGCGCGGTCGGTCCGCCCCAGTTCCCGCAGGGCCCGTACGAGGCCGAGCCGGGTCTGGGACTCGCCCTGCCAGTCCTCGTCGTCGCCCAGGACGCGCAGGCTCCGCTCGAAGCTGTCCACGGCGGCGGCCGGTTCGCCGAGTCTGAGGCGGGCGTAGCCGATGTTGCAGTGCGCGGTGTGCCGTACGACGACGCTGTCGGCCACCTCGCCGAGGGCCAGGCTGCGCTCGTGGTGGGCGATGGCGGCCCGGGCGTCGGTGTGTTTGTAGAGGTGGCCGAGGTGGCTGAAGGTCACCGCCTCGCCGTACGGGTCGCCGAGCTGCCGGGACAGCTCCAGGCTCTCCCGCAGCGTCTCCTCGCTCTCCGCGTACCGGCCGAGGCTCTCCAGTACGAGCCCCCGGTTGTTCAGGCACCGCCGTACGCAGGACACGACGCCGAGCCGCCGCCAGAGCCGCAGGCCCTGGTCGTTGAGGGCGAGCGCCTCCGAGGCCCGGCCGGACATGAAGTGCAGCCCGGCCCGGTCGGTCAGTGCGAACGCCTCCGCCTCGTCGTCGCCGAGCGAGCGCGCCACATCCAGGGCGGACCGTCCCAGGACGTCCAGCTCGGCGAGGCGGCCGCCGCGGTGGAGGTAGGGGAAGAGGTAGCGGACGAGGGCGGGTACGAGTGCCGCGGTGCCGTCGTCCTCATCGGCGCCGGCACCGGCACCGGCACCGGCCCCGGCGCCGCCGCCGTGGGCGCGGGCGCGGCGTTCCACCAGGGCGACGATGTTGGGGAGTTCGCGGTCGCCCCAGGCGAAGGCGTCCTCGGCGGAGGTGAAGGGCGGTTCCGTGGGCGGGTGTTCGTCCGTGGTCGCTGTCGTATGGAGGCGTTCGTCTCGCTCGTAGCCCGGCGGGAGCAGCACCAGCAGGCTCTGGCGGGCGCGTCCGGTGTACCAGCGCAGGGCCCGCTCCATGGCCCGCGCGGCCTCGGCCGTGTCGGCCTTGTCGGCGAGTTCGCGGGCGAAGTGGCGTACGAGGTCGTGGGGGACGTACCGGCCGTAGGTCGTCTCCTCCAGGAGGGCCACGTCGACGAGGCGGTCGAGGGCGGTCTCGGCACGGAACTCGTCGGTGCCGGTGAGGCGGGCGAGGAGGGGCGCGCCGTACGCGGGCAGGTCGAGGGCGCCGATGCGCTTCAGGGCGTGGGCGGCGTCGCGGTCGGCCTCTCGGTCGGAGGCGCGCAGGGCCTCGTGGGCGACGGCGAGGGAGCGGCGGACGCTCAGGTCGTCGTATTCGAGGTGCCGCAACCTGCCTTCCGTGGCGGCCAGTTGACCGGCCAGCGCGTCCGGGGTGAGCGCGCGGCGGGCGGCGAGGCGGGCCGCGACCACGCGGAGGGCGAGGGGGAGCCGGCCGGTGAGTTCGACCAGGGGGTGCGCGGCGTCGAGTCCCGCTCGGCCCGACGCGGCCCGCAGCAGGGCCGCGCTCTCGTCGTCCGACAGCGGGGCGAGCGGGAAGCGGTGGGCGCCGTCCAGCGCGGTCAGTGGCGAACGGCTCGTCACGATGACCGCGCATCCGGTGCCGGCCGGGAGCAGCGGGCGTACCTGGGCGGCGTTCTCGGCGTCGTCCAGCACCATCAGCGTGCGGGTCGGCGCGAGCGTCGAGCGGAGCAGGGCGGCGGCCGCGTCAGGGTGTTCGGGGATGCGGCGGGGGGCGGTGCCGAGGTCTCGGAGCAGCGAGGTGAGGGCCTGGGCCGGGGTGAGGGGGGTCATGCCCGGGGTGGCGCCGTGCAGGTTGACGTACAGCTGGCCGTCGGAGAAGTGCTCGGCGAGGTCGTGGGCGAGGTGCAGGGCGAGGGCGCTTTTGCCTACGCCGGCCATGCCGCTGATGACGACCGTCGCGAACGCCGGGCGCCCAAGAGTTCGGGAAAGGCTGTGAGTTGGCGAGTGCGGGTCGTGTGTGGCTGGTCGCGCCCCGCGGCGGAGCCGCAAATCGACGCTGCCCCGCGCCCCTGGGGGTGTGGGGGCGGGAGTCTCCTGCCATGTACCCGTACCCAGTGCCTCGCGCAGGTCCGCCAGCACCTCGGCCCTGCCCGTGAAATGGGCCGGTGGCGGAGGGAGTTGGGCCGGGCGCAATGGATCGTCGGCCGGTGCTGATGCGGGCTGGGGAGCCTCCTCCCGGAGGATTTCCAGATGGGCGTCGCGTACGGCGGGGCCCGGTTCGACGCCCAGTTCGTCGAGGAGGCGGGCGCGGAGGTCGCGGTGGACGGCCAGGGCCTCGGCCTGGCGGCCGGTGCGGTGCAGGACGAGCATGAGGAGGCGGTGGAAGGCCTCGCGCAGGGGGTGTTCGGCGACCAGGGCGGTGAGTTCGGGGGCGAGGGCGCCGAGCGCGTCCGCTCCGGCGGGTGCGTCCGCGACCGCGTCCGCGACCGCTGCCGCTGCCGCGTCCGCTGCCGCGAGGTGGAGTTCGGCGTCGTAGCGGCGTTCCAGGAGCGACAGGCGGGCCTCCTCCTGTCGTTGGACGAAGGCGCGGGCGCGGGACTCCTCGGGCGGCAGGCCGCCGAGCGGTGCTCCCCGCCACAGTGCGAGCCCGGCGGCGGCCTCGCGGACGGTGCGGGCCCAGTCCCGGGCGGCGTGCGCGGCGCGGGCCGCGCGGGCGTGCGCCTCGAAGACGCGGACGTCCAACTCGCCCTCGCCGACCCGCAGCAGATAGCCCGGCGGTACCGCGCGCAGCCGTTCGGGATCGTCCAGGAGTCTGCGCAGCCGGGTCACCTGGTTCTGCAGGGACGCCTGCGCGGACGGCGGCGGTGTCCCGTCCCAGAGGATGTCCTTCAGGGTGTCGACGGAGACGACCCGCCCGGGTTCGAGCAGCAGCGCGACGAACAGGGCGCGCATCTTGCCGCTGCCGACGGGCCGTACGCCGTCACCGCCCCGGGTCCCGGTCCCGTCTGCGGCCCCGCTCCCGTCTTCGGCCCCGGCCTCGTAAAGAACCGGCGGACCGAGCAGTCCGAACCGCAGGCCGTCCCGCATAGAACCCGCCCGCTGCCTTCCGCACCGTCGTACCGGGCCCGCCCCGCGGCGACCTGCCGCCGCCTCCCGTACGGCTCCCCGTGGAACCGTTGGGCTCATGTTAGCGATCCGTTGGCGCGACCTGATGTGATCACTTCATCGAATCCGGCGGCGACGGCGCACGCGTACTACGCGTAGCTCGGGGGAGTGCCGCCGCCGCTGCCGGATCCGAGGACGCACAAAGCGCTGTGCCCCGGTCGGTGGAGGTGAACGACCGGGGCATTCGTGTGTCCGCTGGGGCAGTTGGGTGCCTGCTGGGGCAGTTGGGCCGCGCTACAGGATCGGGGGCCGACCGAGCCGCGTGAGTCGCCAGACCGTCCGCCAGCGCATGGGCCGGCGCTCGCCGCCCGATTCGCGCCAGCCCTCGGTGAAGCCGCCGAACCACGCCCGCAGGCCGCCCACCGAGCGCATCCGCAGCAGGGTGATGAGGATCCACACCCCCAGGTGCGCGGGGATGAGCGGGAGCGGGAGGCGGCGGCGGGCGAGCCAGACGCGGTTGCGGGCGTTGACCCGGTAGTAGATGGCGTGCCGGGCGGGTGAGGTCTTCGGGTGCTGGAGGAGCAGTTCGGGGGCGTACAGCACGGTCCAGCCTGCGTCGACCGCCCGCCAGGCCAGGTCGGTCTCCTCGTGCGCGAAGAAGAACTCGGCGGCCCAGTCGCCCGTCTCACCGAGCATGGCCATGGACAGGGCGTGGCCGCCACCGAGGAAACCGGCGACCGGCCCGCCGCGCAGCGGGTCCTTGGCGCCGACCCTCGGCACGTGCCGCCGCTGGGTCTCGCCGTGCTCGTCGGCGATCCGGAAACCGACGATGCCGAGGCGGGGGTCGGCGACGTACAACTCCCGTACGCGGCGCAGCACATCGGCGTCCACGAGCAGTCCGTCGTCGTCCAGTTCGACGACGACGTCGATGTCCCCGAACTCCCGCAGCCGCTCGATGGCCACGTTCCGGCCGCCGGGGCAGCCGAGGTTCTCGTCCACCTCGATGAGCGTGACCTCGCCGGGCAGCCCGAGCCGCTCGGCGAACTCCGGCAGCGGGCACCCGTTCCCGACGATGACGATCCGCTCGGGCGCGACGTCCTGCTTGGCCACGGAAGCGAGCAACGCGTCCACCTCGGCGGGCCGATTGCCCATCGTCACCACGGCGACAGCGACCCGAGGCCCGGCCTCCACGGCCTTCACCACGACACCAACCCCATTCCGTACCAGGACCGCCGACGACAACCAGCAGAGCCGACGGCCGCCGGCCCACTTCCCGGCTTCCACCGACTGTTTACGGCCGGGATGCTAGTCGTTCACGCGGGAGTCTTCTTACACGCTCCTTGCGTACGCCGGTTCTCCCCCTTCTCCACGTCCTTCTCTACACGTCCTTCTCTACGTAGGAGAGCCCCCGCCCGCGCCGGTGGTTCCCAGCCCTTCTCCGACCCGTCCGGTGTGGATCTACGCTGCGGGCATGGCAGAGCCGGGTGAACAGCAACGGAAGAACAGCGCAGGCCGAGTGGGGTGGGCATGACGCCGGAGGATGTCCTGCGCCGCGACGCCGTCAGACGGTACGTTCTGCCGCGCGCCCACCGGCCGGGCATCGGCCGCTACGGCGAACTGCTGAACGGCCGGTTCCTGCGGTTCGAGGGGGCCACCCGCAGGCGGTTCTGCGCTCGCTGCTCGTCGACGCGGCGTCGATCACGGACGCCGATCTGAACGCCCTGCTCTCCCACGGCTGGCGGCCCCGCCTCACGGCCGCCTGGCTGATCGGCATATCCCGGCGGACCTCGTACCGGGCGCGCATCGGTGAGCTGCTGCTGGAGAGCGTGGTGGTCTACGCGGGCGGGGGCTACTGCTTCGCCCTGGCCCGGTTCGGCGACCACCAGGGCGCCGAGATCCTCACCGCCTATCTGAACCGGTACCTGCCCCGCACCGACCTCCACTACGACCAGCCCGTCGCCCTGGGCGCCCTCCTGCACATCGACAGCCGCCTCGGCACGGCCCACGCGGCGCCCTTCACCGCACCCGGCGGCCTCTATCAGGGCTGGGTGGACGCCGTCACGCACGAGAGGGAGCGCGCCTCGTACGCACCCGACCAGGAGCAGTCGGCCATGGACCGGCTGTGCGACTTCGCCGACGGCTGGTCCACGCCGGACCGAGGGCACAGGCCACCCCGTACCGAATGGCCAAACCTTCCCGAGCGGCCCGTGGCCCCGTAGGCGTCAGGCCCGCAGCGGGTTCGCCCGTACCGTCGCCATCAGGTACCAGGCCGTCGCGCCCGTGTGCCGGTACGGGTAGTAGCCGAAGCCGAAGCCCGTGTCGAGGGGGCTGCTCGCCGAGACGATGCCGGCGCGTTCGGGGAGGGCTTGGCCGCCGACGGTCTGGGCGGGGCCGAGGAGGTCCTGGGCCCGTTCGAGGGAGGCGAGGAGGCGGCGGGCGCGGGTCTCGTCGCCCCTCGCTCCCCGGTCGCGCAGGGCGAGCGCGAGGTGGGCGGTGCCCTCGAACCAGACGCCGTCGCGGTTCGGCTTGGGCTGGAAGTCGGCGATGGGCGCGTCCTCGTTC
This sequence comes from Streptomyces adelaidensis, assembly GCF_016598475.1. GTDB lineage: Bacteria > Actinomycetota > Actinomycetes > Streptomycetales > Streptomycetaceae > Streptomyces > Streptomyces adelaidensis. Next base: position 63,601 of record NZ_JAEMUX010000042.1, on the reverse strand, counting down.
GCCACGAGGGAGGCGGAGCTGAAGGTGACGCCCTCGTACGACTGCCCGGCGGGGACCGTGCTGTTGCGCCGCTCGGCGTGGTCGAGGACGGCCAGTTCGCGAGCCGCCCAGTCCAGGGAGCTGGAGTAACCCTTGGCGTCGAGGGCGAGGTGGGTCCAGGTCTGGGTGTCTTCGGGGATCGGCGACTTGTTGACGGTCACCCCGTCGTTGGTGCCGGTGTAGAAGAAGCCGCCCGACGAGCCCGAGCCCGAGTCCGAGCCCGAGCCCTGGGGGGGCTCCCACATCCGCTGCACGAACGCCTCGGCACGTGCGCGCCGCTCCCACCACACCCGGTCGCCGGTGAGCCGGGCGAGCCGTCCGAACAGGCAGATCAGGTCGGTGTTGTGCTCGGTCGAGGTGAACGGCAGCTTCTCGTTCGCCCCGTTCACGCCGAACTTGTAGCCACCGAGGGGCTCGTCCGTACGGCCGGTCCGCTCGATCCACTCCCCGATCCGCACGGCCGCGGCGAGGAAGCGCCGGGCGCCGGTCCGCCGGGCCAGCGCGCTCAGCGCGATCCCCGCCCACGCCATGTCGCCCACGGCCGTACCCGTGAAGCCGAACTGGGTGCCCACGTTGGCCGTCCCGTCGGCCCGGACGAACCCGTCCGGCTGCGGCACGCCGTCGTAGTAGACGTACGGCCCCACGTTGTACGCCTGGCGCAGCCGGCCGTCGTCGTACGCCGGGTCGTGCTCCTGGGCGTGGATCAGCGCGTCCCCGAGCGCCACCGCCCTGGCCCGCCCGTCCTCCGTGCGCACGGCGAGGTGGGCGAGGATCGCGAGCGCGTTGTCGTACGTGAACGCCGTGCTGAACAGGCCCGCCTGGTCGGTGTAGCTCTGGGTCAGCCGGAGGTCGCCGTGGTCGGGGTAGGCGTCCATGGCGGCGGCGAGGAAGGCCTGGCCGCGCCGCCGGGCGGAGGCCCCGGCCGCTCGGGGCGCCGCGTGGGCCGGACCGGAGCCGAGGGCGGTGAGCGCCGTCGCGACACCGAGGCCGGTGCCGAGGAGCGTACGGCGGCTGAACGCCGGGCCTTGTCTGCCGGTCGTGCCCGTCGTGCCGGTCGTGCCGGTCATGGGTCTCCCTTGGAAGGTGCGGGACTGAGAGCGCTCTCAGGCGTGCGCGCTCATTGTGCTGGTGCCGCCCGGACGGGTCAACGCCCCTGCCACCCAAGCCAATTGAAGGGGATGGGACGGACGAGAGGCACAGCGGGGGAACGCGCGCGTCCCGCGCGCCTTGTGGGTGCGCGGGACGCCCTCCGGTGTCCGGGACCCCCGGCACGCGGACTCCGCGACGCGAACCCCGGCGCCCCGGACACCGGAACCGCGTGGTCACTCCTCCACGACAGTGACCACGCGGTCGTTCACCGGCTGCGTCGGCCGGTTGCGGTCGCCCGGTTCGCGGGCCCGTCGTCGCCCGCGCAAGAGGCGACCGTGAGGACGGTGAGGGCGGGGACTCCGGCCAGGGCGGCCCTGCGTATGACACGGGACGACATGCTTGTTCCACCTCGCGGAGGTCGACTGACCGTGGGGACTCGGCGACCCACTGGGTGCCGGACTCCACTGTTCGATCCGGTCGAACAGCACGGGGACAGGGGAGGGGCAGGACAGAGCCAGCCAAGGTAAGAGCTCGTACAAAATTGGCCGCCCGGGGTTCCGGCGGCCGGAGACGGCCGGAGACGACGGGAACCCGACGGCCGGACCGACGGGGATCCGGCGGCCGGAGGAGACGGGGACCGGCGGCCGGACCGGTGGGGGGCCGGCCGTGATTCAGCGGCGCAGCGCTTCCACGGGTTCGATGCGGGCGGCCCGCCAGGCCGGGTAGAGACCGGCGGCCACCCCGGTGGCGAGGCCGATGAGCGGGGCGGTGGCCACGACCAGGGGGTGGACCACCGGTGACCAGTCTCTGGCCAGGGCGACGGCGACCACGACGAGGACACCGATGCTGGTGCCGACCAGGCCGCCGAGGCCGCCCAGCGCACCCGACTCGGTGAGGAACTGCACGGTGACGTGGCGGCCCCGCGCCCCGAGCGCCCGGCGCAGTCCGATCTCTCCGGTGCGTTCCAGGACGGAGACCAATGTGGTGTTGGCGATGCCGACCGCGCCGATGACCAGGCAGATCCCGGCGAGGGCGAGAAACAGCTGGGAGAGGTCGTCGCCGACCGAGGTGCGCAGACTGCGCGGGTCGGGCGGCGGCACGGCCCGGATGTACTCGGGATGGTCGGCGCGCAGGGCGACCGGCGCCTCCCGCGCGACCTGGCTCGCGGCCCCCAGGTCGGTGGCGACCAGCATCTCGGCCGCGCCCGGTTCGGGCGGCCCCCACAGGGCCTCGGCGGTCGCGGGCGGCACCATCACCGACAGCAGCAGTTCGGGGCGGCGTTCGACGTCGGAGAGGATGCCGGCGACGGTGAAGGACTGGTCCCCGATGAACACCGCCGGGTCGGTGTCCAGTCCGGTGATGCCGAGCCGCTGGGCCACCGACCGGCCGACGACCACGACCGGCTCCCTGCGCTCGGCGAGGTGGCCGTCGTAGAGGCGGCCCTGGGCGAGGGTGGGCTGCGCGGCGCGCAACGCCTCCGGCGAGGCGGCCCGTACGGGAGTGTCCGCGTGCACGCCGTCCACCAAGGGGGAGCCGGTGACCTGCTGCCCGGCGGGCAGCTTCACCGGCCACAGCACACCGGCCTCCCGTACGCCGTTGACGCGCCGGATGAGCTCTTCGGCGTCGGCGGGGAAGGCGTACTCGGCCATGGGGTCGTGCTCGCCGGCGGCGTCCTGGAGGGTCACCTCGGTGGCGGTCAGGGCGTTGAAGCGGTCGTCGATCTGGGCGGAGGCGGTCGCCGTCAGACCGAGTACGGCGACGAAGGCGCCCACACCGAGAACGGTGCCGAGCGAGGTCAGCGCGGAACGGGCCGGGCGCTGGAGCACACCGGAGACGGCTTCGGCGAGCAGATCGCGCCAGTGCAGGCGCGAGGGCGGCAGGTCGGGGCCGTCCTCGGTACGGCGCCGAAGCGGTAGGCGTATCACCCCTGGCTCCCCCGCCCGGTCGGCCCGGATCCGTCGACGGCGACCCTGGTCCCTGCCGCTGCCGCTGCCCCGGCCCTGGTACCCGCACCCGCACCCGCACCCGCACCGGCACCGGCACCGGCACCGGTCACGCTCCCGGCCTCGGCGTCGGCCACGACCTCGGCGAGTACTCCGTCCCGGACGGTGACGGTACGCGTGCCTCGGGAGGCGACCGAGGCGTCGTGGGTGATGACCAGCACGGTCATACCGTCCGCGTTCAGCGCCGCGAGCAGGTCGAGGACGAGGGTGGTGTTGACGGTGTCGAGGTTTCCGGTCGGTTCGTCGCACAGCAGGAGGGAGGGCTGGTGGACGAGTGCGCGGGCGATGGCGACCCGCTGTCGTTCGCCGCCGGACATCCGGGTGGGAAGGGCGTCGAGCCGGTGCCCGAGCCCGACCTTGAGCAGCGCGGCGCGAGCCCGCTCGGCGCGGGTGGCGCGCGGCGTGCCGTTGTAGACCATGCCGAGCACGACGTTCTCCCGGGCGGTGCGGTGCGGCAGCAGATGGAAGGACTGGAAGACGAAGCCGACCCGGCGTCCACGCAGCGCGGTGCGGGCCGATTCGCTCAGGGCGCCGGTGTCGAGTCCGTCCAGGAGATAGGCGCCGGTCGTGGGCCGGTCGAGCAGACCCAGGACGTTGAGAAGCGTCGACTTCCCGGAGCCGGAGGGCCCGGTGACGGTGACGAACTCCCCCGCGCGCACGGCCAGATCGCACGGCTTCAGCGCGGCCACCGGCGGCCGGCCCGGGTAGGTGCGGCCCACCCCGCGGAACTCGATGACCGGGACACCGCCCGGCCGCGGAACACCGTCCGCCTCCGGCACGTCATCCGTCTCCCGGTCGCCGTCGGTCTCCGGGTCACCGTCGGTCTCCGGGTCGCCATCCGTCTTGGGATCACTGTCCGTCTCGGGATCACTGTCCGTCTCCAGCACACCATCCGTCTCCGGATCACCGTCCGGACGGCGCGGATCACCGTCCGAACGCGGTACGTCGGCCGAACGCGGTACGTCTGCCCGGCGCCGTACGTCGGCCCGGTGTTCCCGGGGCTCGCTCATGACACGTCCTGTCCGCCGCCGCCCGCGTCGCCGTCGTCCTGGTTCTGGCCGCCGGTCGTGGAGTCGGCGGCGACTCCGGTTATCACCCGGTCACCCTTGCGCAGCGAACCGGCCTTGAGCGGGGCCACCGCCACGAACCCGCCGCCGCTGGTCAGTTCCCGCACGTCGACCTGCTGCTGCTCGCCGTCGGAGTCCACCACGGTCACGTACAGCGTTCCGCCGCGCCCGGCGGTGACCGCGGTGATCGGTACGACCAGTTCCGCGTCCTCGGTGGACGCGGCCCGGATGGTGACGCGGACGTCCTGTCCGGACAGTTCGGCGCCGATCGCCTCGTCGGGCCGCAGCACGACGAGGTAACCGGAACCGTCGGAGGTCCGCTCCTCCTGCGAGTCCTCGTCGCCGCTCCCGGTGCCCTGGCGCGGCACGCCCGGGGAGTCCGCGACCGAGACGAGCAGCGCGGAGAACCGACGCTGCCCCAGCTCGGCGTAGATCTCCGCCGGCTGCCCGGTCTTGAGCAGTTCGACCTGGAGTTCGTTCACCTGGGCGTGGACGAGGAGTTGTCCGGCCGACACGGTCATCGCCGTCTCGCCCACGGCGCCGCCCACTCTCGCGTTCACCGCGTCCACGCGGGCCGGGAATCCGGAGAGGAAGACCACTTCGGCGGCGGGCAGCGAGGGCCCGGCGGCGTTCTCGGCCGCTTCGCGGTCCTGCCGTGCGGTGTTGCGGTCCTCGATGGCCCGGCCGAGGGTTCGCCGCGCGTTGTCCACCGCCCGCTGTGCCTCGGTGCGGTCCTCGCCCGCGGGCACCTTGCCCAGGGCGTAGTAGGCGTCGGACAGCGCGCTCTGCGCGTCCTCGACCGCGCGTGCGGCCGCCGTCAGCGTGGTGGTCGCGGCCTTCAGGGTCTCCCCGCCGTCGTCCGTCGCGGGCAGCGGCTCGTAACCGATGGAGGAGTAGAAGGCCGTGAGGGCCGCTTTGGTGGCGGGGCCGAACACGCCCTTGGCGTCCTGGCCGGTGTCGAGGCCCCGTTTCCTCAGCGCGTCGCGGAGCTGGGTGACGTCCTGGCCCCGCATGCCGGGCTTGAGGTCCCGGTACGCCGGAATGCTGCCCTCCAGGGCGAACACCGGGCGTCCGGAGACCTCCAGTAGCACCTGTCCGGCCTTGACGGAGGAGCCCGCCTTCACCGGCAGCCCGCTCACCACCGACCCTGCGGCACCCTCGCCACCGCCCGAGCCGGTCTGCGGCGAGACGGTCAGGGACTGCTCGGCGGCCACCGTTCCCCGCGTGACCACGTCGCTGGTGAGCACCCGTTGCTCCACGGGCCGGGTGAGGAGTGACGAAGGGGGCGGGGCCGCGTCCGCGGCGCGCTGGGCGGGCGACTTGATCCACATTCCCGCGCCGACACCGACGGCGGAGAACAACGAGGCGGTCACCACGACCGCGATCAGTACGCGGCGGCTTCCCCGCCGCGCGGAGAGGGCGTCCCGGTTCTCCGTTTCCGCGCCCGAGACATCCGGTGCGGGCGGTGACTTGGACATGTCGTCGCCGGTCCCGCCGCCGACCCTGTTCTCGTCGCCGGTCCCGCCGCCGACCCTGTTCTCGTCATCGGCCTCATCGTCGGTCTCACGGCTCCCGGCACGGCTCCCCTCGCGGCTCCCGGCACGGCTGCCGGCGTCCGCGGCTCGGTCGTCCGGGGAGCTCGACCCCTCCGTCACGGCACTCACTGCCCGGCCTTCTGCTCCGCCTGAGCCATGCACTGCCCTTCGGCGGCCTTGTCTATCTCGCTGTCGGGCGGCAGGTCGAACTCACCGGTTTCGGGGTCCGGATCGCCGTATCCGCTGTGCCCGTCGTCGCGCATGCAGGCGACGAAGTCCCGCAGCAGCGCCAACTCCCATTCGGTCACCGGCACTTGGACCCCGGTCGGCGCGACGTCACGGCACTCCCGGTAGGCGCGTCCCAATACCGCCGGGTCCACCCCGTCCTCCTGGACGGTCGTCCCTGACGTCTTGACCCCACGCTCGGCCAGACACGCCGTGTACGCCCCGGCTCCGCGCTCCGCGCTGTCCGCGGAGGCCTTCACATCACCCGGTCCGTCCTCGCCTCCGTCCGAACAGCCGCCCAGGACGGCCATGAGAACGAGCACCGTCCCGGCCACACCCGTCCGCGCCCTCACGCCGTCCCCCCGATGACGTTCGCGGCGTTCTTCACGAGCGACTGCTTCGTGGCGAGTATGTCCGCGAAGTGCTCGGCCTTCTCGTCGATGTACGCGCGCTGGTACGCCTCCGTCACCGCGTACCAGGTGCCGACGGTGTTGAGGCGCTGCTTGCACGCGACGTCCGCCGTCGCCACCGAGATGGCGGCCTTCGTGTCGCCGCCCGACGCCCACTCGGAGTCGTTCGCCGCGTCCAGCGGGGTGGCGTAGGAGAAGCCTTCCTTCTTCATGCACTCCGACCACTTCTCGAAGGCCTCGGTCACCCGGCTGTCGCGCTGGACCTCTCCGTACAGGGTGTAGAACTCGTTGCCCACCTTGAGCGGTTCGATGCCCTTCACCCCGCCCTTCTCCAGCTGGCCGTCCGACTCGGCCGCGCAGCCGCCCTCGCCGAGCCGGCGTCCTGCGGTGTCGGTGACGTCCTTCGCCGAACCGTCGTACACCGAACGTTCCGCCGCGGTCGGCTCGTAGGAGCCGCCTGTCTTCTCCTGCTGATCCCCGCCGTCCGCGCCTGGATCGCCGTACCCGTGCTCGCGGGCGGTCCGCGCGTCGATGATCGTGAAGTAGCGGGTCGGGTCGACGGTCAGGTCGGGAAGGTCGCGGGTGGCGTCCTCGTCCGAGATCCAGTTCATGCCGAAGCGCTCCATGCAGCGCCGCGAGAGCACGGCGCCGGCTTGCGTGTAGGTGCGCAGATCATCCCCGCTGAACACGTACTGCTCCATCGGCAGGGTCGGAAGATCCGCCGAGCTCTTCACCGTCGGAACCGTCCCGAGCTCCGGCGGCTCGTCCCCGCCGTCGCCGCCCGTGCAGGCGGCGAGACCTAATATCGCCGCTACCGCCGCGACCCCACTGACACCGGTCCGTGCCCGCATCGCTCTCCCCTACATCCGTGCGTCTGCATCGGTGCGTCCTGCGTCCGTGCATCTGCGATGTCCCCGTACAGCCGTACATGCGAACGCGGTGCCGGGAGCGGGTTGAAACCCGCTCCCGGCACCACTCGATCCGATCCGTCAGGAGTATCTGGCGGAGCTCACCTGGTCGTTGAGAACGCCGTAGCTCGATATCGAGGTGTAGTAGGGCAACGAGGCCCCACCCTGGCCCGCGTGCTCGTACACCTTGATGTCGCAGTTGGCGTAGCCCCGGTGCGAGGACGCCTGGTCGTTCCAGGCGCTGCTGAAGCCTGAGGTGAAGTTCGAGTCAGTCGTCGTGGTGGTGCAGGACGTGGTGCCGCCGGCGGTGATCGTGTAGGTGGAACCGCCGTGGTTCGAGTTCAGGTAGAAGATACCAATGACCGTGTCCGCTTGTGCCGGTGCGGCGGTGGCGAGACCCGCGCCCGTCAGAGCCGTCGCGCCGAGCAGCGCAGCGGCCATCTTTCGCATGATCATGATTGGAACCTTCCCCGAGCAGGTCCCCACGCGGATAAGCGCGGGGCCGTACAGGAAGGAGAAGAGGTGCGACAGAACGCGTCCGAAGGACGCTCTCCCCCCGAAGAACAGGAAGCGCCTGGAGCAATTTCAGGATGAATTCTCCCCTGGCGTCCCAGGGGGATGCTAGCCACGGTTCGCACGTACTGTCGAGCACAACTCGACTATTAGTAAAGGAAGTTGAGTATCCGTCAGGAAGATCGTCGCCCGTCCGGCTCCCACCGGACCGCGCCGCCGGACGAACCGGGTCACCATTCCGCTTTCCGCCCTTTACGACCTTTCCCGTTCTCCCTGTTCAGGAGTTTCCCGACCCGGCCCGACCGGCAGCCCAGCCGCATCGGGTTCAACGGAGTCCTTTGTTCCACCATTACAGAATCCCCGATTCCAGAATTCTGTTGATCTCCATTGATCTCCGATGATCTCCGGCTGAACTGCACGTTCAGATAATTAGCGCGATATTGCCCCACCGAACGCCGAGCCGGGCCGGTCGGGCAAGCACCGCCGTCCCGGGGTCGCACGGATGCCGCCCCGCCGTGGCAGGTCCCCGGGTCCACCGACCCGCTCCGGGAGCCGGCCCCGTCGACCCGCGACGCCCGGAGTCCGCGTGAGTCCGCGTGAGTCCGCGTTCCCCTTACTCTCCCCACCCGCCGAGAAAGGGGTCGAGGCGCTCCCGATCGCGGCCACCGTGCCGCCATCGGCGGGCGGGCCTCCGACCGCATCGCCACGGCCACGTCACGACGCGGACCTGGGGGCGCCACCCCGGCAGGTCCGACTTGTCCGCTTCCGTCCCAGCGGGCACGCTGAGGACTACGAGTGACACACCCGGTGCGAATTGAGCGGGAATGGACAATAGAAAGCCGGTTTCCCAGCAAGCCCCCAGTCACTATGCGTACTCGTCCGGCGCGGCCACGGCCACCATCAGCCCCGAAGGCATCGTCACGGGCTGGAGCGAGGGGGCCCGAAGGCTGCTGGGATACGGCGCCGGGGACGTGCTGGGGCGTGCGGCGGCCGAGCTGATCGACTCGTACGACGCGTACGACGCACGGGGCAGCCTCTCGGAGTGGGGCGGCGGTGGCCCGGTGGTGCTCCGTCACCGGGACGGTCACCTTGTTCAGGTGGCCCTGCGCTGTTCACCGTCCCTGGGCGCCGACGGGGGGACGCGGGCCTTCGTCGTCACGGCCACCGCAGCCGGTGAGGACGCCGCAGCCGCTGATGTCGCCGCAGCCGTCGATGCCACCGACGTCGCCCCGGCGGAGCCCGGCCGGCCGACGCCGGTGCCGATGTCGACGCCGATGGTCGAGTGGTCGCACGCGCAGTCGCCGCTGGCCATGTCGATGTTCACCAGGGGGCCGCAGGGGTGGCGGCCGGAGCCGGACCTGTCGGGGGATCTGCCCGGGGAGGCGGCCGAGGAGGGGTTCCTGCGGCTGGTCGAGCGGGTGGCGGACGAGGGTGCGCCGATGCGTCACGAGCGGACCGCGCCGGGCCTCTTCTCCTCGCGGCAGCAGGCCTGGATCACCGAGATGTGGCCGGTCCGGGACCCCGCGACGGGCGAGGTGTGCGCGGTCGGCACCGCGACGTTCGACAACAGTGAGGAGCACTGGGCCCGGCAGCGGCTGGCCCTGCTCAACGAGGCCGGCACCCGCATCGGCAGCACCCTGAACGTGACCCGTACCGCCCAGGAGCTGGCGGATCTCGCGGTCCCCCGGCTCGCCGACTTCGTCAGTGTGGACCTGCTCGACTCCGTACTGCGCGGCCAGGAACCGGCCGCCGGTCCGCTCGACACGACGGTCGCGCTGCGGCGGGCGGCGCACCAGTCCACGCACGAGGGCGCGCCCGAGGCCGCCGTTCCGCTCGGGGGGCTCGACGCCTACCCCCCGTTCTCCCCGCCCGCCCGTGCGCTGGCCAGCGGGAAACCGCTGCTCAGCGGGGTCGACGACCCGGAGTACCTGCGGTGGGTCACCCAGGACGAGACCCGGCGGGAACGCGTGGAGAAATTCGGCTTCCATTCCGTCATGTCCGCGCCACTGCGGGCCCGGGGCATCACGCTCGGGGTGGCGTTCTTCGCCCGCCGCAAGGGTTCGAAGCCCTTCGAGCAGGACGATCTGGTGCTGGCCGAGGAACTCGCCGGCCGGGCGGCCGTCGGCGTGGACAACGCGCGGCGGTACACACGTGAACGCACCAACGCGCTCACCCTCCAGCGGAGCCTGCTCCCCCGCGAGCTGCCCAAGCAGGTGGCGGTCGAGGTGGCGTACCGCTATCTGCCGGCCGGTTCCGGGGCGGGGGTGGGCGGCGACTGGTTCGACGTGGTCCCCCTCTCCGGCACCCGGGTGGCCCTGGTGGTCGGCGATGTCGTCGGGCACGGTCTGCACGCCTCCGCCACCATGGGCCGGCTGCGCACGGCGGTCCGTACCCTCGCCGACGTCGACCTCCCGCCGGACGAGCTGCTCACCCATCTCGACGACCTGGTCACCCATCTCACCTACGACGAGACCATCCCCGAGGACCTGGAGATGCCGTCCGCCGCCGAGATCGGCGCGACCTGTCTGTACGCCGTGTACGACCCCGTCTCGCGGGTCTGCACCCTCGCCAGCGCCGGCCATCCGCCGCCCGTGGTGCTGTACCCGGACGGCAGGGTCGGTGTGGTCGAGCTGTCGCCGGGTCCGCTGCTGGGGGTCGGCGGTCTGCCGTTCGAGGCGACCGAGGTGGAGCTGCCGGAGGGCAGCCTCCTCGCCTTCTACACCGACGGTCTGGTCGAGGCCCGCGACCACGACATCGGCGCGGGCCTGGACCGGCTCTGCCAGGTGCTCTCCTCGCCCGTCCCCTCCCTGGAGGTCACCTGCGACGCCGTGCTCAAGACGCTGCTGCCCGACACCCCCGCCGACGACGTGGCCCTCCTGCTGGCCCGCACCCGCGCCCTGCACACCGACCAGGTCGCCGCCTGGTCCCTGCCGTCCGACCCGGCGATCGTCGCGGACGCCCGCGCGCAGGCCTCCCGGCAGCTGGCCGTGTGGGGGCTCCAGGAGGCCGCGTTCATCACCGAGCTCGTGGTGAGCGAGCTCGTCACCAACGCCATCCGCTACGGCGCCGTCCCCATCGGACTCCGCCTCATCCGTGACCGCACCCTGATCTGCGAGGTCTCCGACGCCAGCAGCACCGCCCCCCACCTGCGCCGTGCCCGTGCCTACGACGAGGGCGGCCGCGGCCTGCACATGGTCGCCCAGCTCACCCAGAGCTGGGGGACCCGCCAGACCTCCACCGGCAAGACCATCTGGGCCGAACAACCCCTCCCGGTCGACTGACGATGACACCCACATCCTCCCCCACCGGCACCCACACGCTCGGCCTCGTCTTTCCCCCCGCGGGCCGGGGCCGTGACTACACCAACATGCAGCTGGCGTTCATCGGCGGGGTCGCCGAGGCGGCCACCACGCACGACTACGACCTGCTGCTCTCCCCCGCCGACGACGCGGGCGACGTCTCCTTCCGGCGGATGGTGGAGGGGGGCCGGGTGGACGGGGTGATCGTGATGGAGATCAAGCTGGAGGACGACCGGGTGGAGTATCTGGCGGGCACCGGCTTCCCGTTCGTCACGATCGGCCGGAACGGCAGGGCGGACGTGACCGGCTGGGTCGACCTGGACTTCGCGGGCCTGGCCCGGGGCTGCGTGTACCACCTGGCCGACCTGGGCCACCGCAGGATCGCCTTCGTCAACCGTTCCGAACAGCTCTTCAGCAGCGGTTACGGCTCCGCCCGCCTCGGTCTGGAGGGATACACCAAGGCCATGGCGGAGCAGGTGCTCAGCCCGCACGCGTACCTCTGCGACGACGACGTCACCGCCGGCGAGGCCGTCCTGGAGCAGATCCTGCTGGACGACCCGGCGACCACCTCGCTCGTCACCCTCAACGAGGCGGCGCTGGAGGGCCTCTACCGCGGCCTGACCCGGCACGGCCGCAGGGTCCCGCGCGACTTCTCGATCGTCGGCGTGGCCGCCGGCCGCTGGGCGGAGCGGGTGGAGCCGCAGCTCACGGCCGCCGAGATCCCCGCGAAGGAGATGAGCCGGGTGGCCGTCGAGCTGATCCTGCGCCGCCTCACCCGACCCGACGCACCGCCCCGGCACATCCTCCTCAAACCCCTGATCTCCCTGCGGGACAGCACCGGGCCCTGCCGCCCGGTACCCGGCTCGGAGCCCGAACGGGAGTTCCCGGACCTCGACCGGTTCCCGGACCTGCCCAATCTTCCTGACCTGCCTGACCTGCCGGATCTTCCGGACGCCGGCTTCTGATGTGTACGCCCGACTCGATGACTCACAGGGAGCAGCGCATGTCCTACCCCGTCGACCGCCGTGGCTTTCTGCGCGCCGCAGGCGTGGGCGCGGCCGGCCTCGGCCTCGGTTCCGCCCTGACCGCCTGCGGCTCGGACAAGAAGAGCGGGACGGTCACCCTCACCTGGTGGGACTACTTCACGCTGGACAACTTCCAGCCCGCCTTCACCCGGCTGATCAAGGACATCGAGGCCCAGGTCCCCGGCGTACGCATCGAGCGGCGTACGTTCCCCTTCGCCGACCTCGAACGGCAGATCACCCTGGGCGCGGTCTCCGGCGACCTCCCGGACATCGCGATCGTCGACAACGTCGCCATGAACTCGCTCGCCGGCAGCGGCCTGCTGGCCGACCTCACCGAGCGGGTCGAGGAGTGGGGCGAGGCGGACCAGTACTACAAGGGCCCCTGGGACGGCTGCCGGGTCGACGGCAAGAACCTCGGCATCCCCAACAACAGCAACTGCCTCGCCCTCTACTACAACACCGGGATGCTCGCCGCCGCCGGCGTGGAGCCGCCGACCACCTGGGACCAGCTCACCGTGACGGCCCAGCGGCTGACCAGCGGGGACCGGTTCGGTCTTGCGATGAGCGCGATCAGGACGGAGGAGGGGGTGTTCCAGTTCCTGCCGTTCCTGTGGCAGGCCGGCGGCGACCTGGACACCTTCGCCACGTACGGCGCGACCGCGCTCGCCTACCTCGACGACCTCGTCGCCAAGGGCTCGCTGTCGGAGCAGTGCGTGGGCTGGACCCAGCAGGACGTCAACACCCGGTTCGTCAACGGGCGGGCCGCGATGCAGATCAACGGCCCGTGGCAGCTGCCGACCATCAAGCAGAAGGACGTGGAGTACGGCGTCGTCGCGCTGCCCCGCGACCAGGAGTCGGCGACCTGTCTGGGCGGCGAGAACTGGGTGGTGATGGCGAGCAGCGACCACCAGGACAAGGCGTGGGAGGTCCTGGAGTACACCCAGCGGCCGTCGGTCCTGGTGCCGTACCTGGTGGCGGTCGGCAATCTGCCCGCCCGCAAGGACCTGGCCGACGCCGGCACCTGGGCCTCCGACCCGGCCCTGCGGCTCTTCCTCAGCCAGCTGCCCGTGGCCCGGCCCCGCCAGTACGGGCCGGGCTACGCCGACGCCGCCCAGGCCGTCGCCGAGGCCGAACAGTCCGTGCTCACCGGCACGGCCGCGCCCTCGGCCGTCGCGAAGTCCACCGCCACGAAGATCGACAAGGCGCTGGAGCAGCGGTGAGAGGGAGGCGGCACGCCAACCCCCGTTCCACCGTTTCCCTTTCCACCCGCCGCAGGCGCGCCGGTTACGTCTTCTCCCTTCCCGGTCTGGTCTTCCTCGGCCTCTTCCTCGCGTATCCGCTGCTCTACAACGTGTGGACGTCCCTGCACGCCGTACGCCTTCAGGAACTCCTCGGCGGCTCTTCGGAGTTCGTGGGCCTGGACAACTACCGGACCACCGTCGCCGAGCCGGACTTCTGGCACGCCGTACGCCTGTCGCTGGTGTTCACGGCGGGCTCGCTGCTGTTCCAGTTCACGATCGGGTTCGCCCTGGCCCTGCTCTTCGCCCGGCCGTTCCCCCTGGGCGGCTTGTTCCGCTCCCTGCTGCTGATCGCCTGGCTGCTGCCGCCGGTGGTCAGCGGCACCCTCTTCCGCTGGATGCTCGAACCGGACTCCGGTGCCTACAACGCGCTGCTCCGCGCGATCGGCCCGGACGCCCTCGGCCACGACTGGCTGACCGACCCCGGCACCGCCCTGGCCGGGGTGATCTTCGCCAACGTCTGGGTGGGCGTGCCCTTCAACATGCTGCTGCTCCTGGTGGGCCTGCACACCATCGACCCGGAACTCCACGAGGCCGCCGCGCTCGACGGCGCGAACGCGTGGCAGCGGTTCCGCTGGATCACCGTCCCGCTGATGCGGCCGGTCTCGGTGACGGTCCTCCTCCTCGGCCTCGTCTACACGTTCAAGGTCTTCGACCTCGTCTTCGTGATGACGGGCGGGGGTCCCGTCGACGCCACGAGTGTCCTGTCGGTCTACGTCTACGAGATCTTCTTCAAGTTCTTCCGCTTCGGCGAGGGCGCGGCGGCGGGCCTGTTGCTGCTGCTCGTACCGCTGCTGGCGGGTGCGCTGTACGTGCGCCGGCTGCGGGGGGAGGGGGAGGCGGCGTGAGGCGGGCGAGGCGGGTGCGGGGGTGGCGGGCGCGGGGGTGGCCGCTCACCGCGGTCGCCGCGCTGATCACCGCCGTCTTCCTCCTCCCGGTCTACTGGATGGTCAACATCAGCCTCACCAGGCCGGACCACATCCTGGCCGAGTCCCCGCGGTGGTTCCCCGCGCCGGCCACCACCCGGCACTACACGACGGCGCTCTCCGACGACGCCCTCCCGCGCGCCCTGCTCAACAGCGTGGTCATCTCCTGCGGAGTGGTCGCGGTGACCCTCCTCCTGGGCGTCCCGCTCGCCTACGCCCTCGCCCGCATCCGGATGCGGGGCTCCGGAACCATGGTGCTCGCCCTGCTGGTCGCCCAGCTCCCGCCCAGCATCGTGCTGGCGGCGCCCCTGTTCATCCTCGAACGCCGGGCCGGTCTCGACGACACGTACGCCGGTCTGATCGCCGCCGACACCACCCTCACGCTGCCCTTCGCGGTGATCGTGCTGCGGCCCGTACTGCGGGGTGTGCCGAGGGAGTTGGAGGAGGCGGCCCTCGTCGACGGCTGCGGTCCGGTGGGTGTGGTGCTGCGGGTTGTCCTGCCGGTCATGGCTCCCGGGGTGGTCGCCGTCGCCGGGCTCTCCTTCCTCATCGCCTGGGGCGAGTTCGTCTTCGGCCTCACCCTCGCCTCCGAACCCGCCGTCCAGCCCGTCACCGTCCTCCTCAACGCCTTCGTCGGCACCCACGGCACCGCCTGGGGCGCCCTCATGGCCACCGCCACCCTCATCAGCGTCCCGGTGGTCTGCGTCTTCGCCGTGTTGCAGCGGTTCATCGTGGGCGGGTTGGCGGCGGGGACGGTCAAGGGGTGAGGGGACGGGCCTTTCCCCTCTGGGTGCGGCGGTCCCTCACTCCGTCCGCAGCGCCGTGGCCGTGCCCGTGCGTGCCGCCCAGCCGGCCGGCAGCAGGGCGCCCGCCACCGCGATGACCAGGCCGCCGAGCGCGAGCAGCGCCAGTACGGGTCCGTCGTGGACGGCGAGGTCGGTGGCCGGGAGAGTCATGCCGATGGCGTCGCCCATGAGCGGGGTGACGGCGCGGTGCAGGGCGATCCCGGCCGGTACGGCGGCGAGGCCCGCGAGCAGGCCGATCCCGGCGACCGAGGTGAGGACCATGGTGACGGTCTGGCGGGGTGTCATGCCGAGTGTCTTGAAGACGCCGAGGTCGTGGACGCGGTCGCGGGTGTCGAGGACGACGGTGTTGAGGACGCCGAGCCCGGCTACCACGACGAGCATCAGCGTGAGCATCCCGATCAGCGCGTCCATGGCCACGATCACGCTGGAGGAGCCGTCGGTGCCGGTACGGGCGAAGGCGCCGAGGCCGGCGGCGTCGAACTCCCGGTTGACCGAGTCGAGGTACCGCGCCGGATCGGTGCCCGGTTCGGTCTGTACGTGGAACCGGGCGGGCCGCGCGTCGGCGCCGAGCCCGAGTTCGGTGAGGGTGGCGGTCGAGGTGAGGAGGAGCATGCCCTGCCCCTCGGTGAAGAAGGCCTCGCCGACGATCCGGACCGTGGCCCGCCGCCCCTCCTCGGTGAGGGTCACGGTCTCCCCGACCCGTATCCCGGCGGCCTTCAGGAACCGCGAGGTCACCACCGCCTCGCCCGGCCGCCCGTCGAGCCAGTCACCGGAGACCAGCTCGGGAGCGCCCCACGCCGAGTCGCCCTCGTACGCCACCACGGTCGTCGTACCGGTGATCCCGGACGCGGCTACCTGTGCCTGGGTCGTGCCGTAGAACCGTCCGGTCCCCTCCCGCGCGCGCAGCAAGGCGCTCACCGCCTCCGGATCGGCCTTCGCCCTGTCGCCGCCCCCACCGTCCGGGCCCTCGGCGGGAACCACCTCGGCGCCGGGCGGCCCCTGCCCGCCGCCGGTCTCCACCACGACGGGTGCGGCCGCGTCGAGCATGCGGCCCTCCTGGACCGCCCCCAGCGTCAGCGCCAGCCCGACGGCGAAGGTGACGGACACGGCCCCGAAGCCGACCGCCCCGGCCAACGTCGCCGCCCGCGCCGGCCGGGCGAGGGGATGCGCCAGCCCGAGCGCGACGACCCGGGGCAACGGCAGCCTCCTGAGCGCCCGCCGCACCGGCCGCCCCCGCCCTGTCCCCGGCCCGGCCGCCGTCCTGGGCACGCTCCCGACGGCGATCGCCTCCACCGTCCGCAGCCGCCCGGCGCGCAGCGCGGGCACCAGGGCCGCCGCCGCGACCAGTGCGAGCGCGGCGAGGGGCACCGCGGCACTGACCCACACCGGAAGCGCCCCGGCCGACGCGCCGAACGCCTCCCCGACCTCCGCCAGCACCGGCACGGCCAGCACGTTGCCGAGCACCACCCCGAGCACACAGCCGACCGCCGCCGGCACCAACGCCTGCCCCACATAGGCCCGTACGACCTGCGCCGGCGTGAACCCGAGCGACTTGAGGATGCCGATACGCCGGGTCGCCGACCCGACCGCCCCACCGACCACGATCCCGATCACCAGCACCGACAGACACAGCCCGAGCACACCGAAGGCGGCCAGGAACGGCACGAACGCCATCGCGTTGGCCGTCTCCTCCTGCTTCACGGTGAGATACGAACGCGCCCCCGTCAGCGCCCCCCGGGGCACGGCCGCCGCGATCGCGGCACGGTCGAGGGTGATGTGGGCGTCGGTGGCGGCTTGGCGGAAGCGGTAGCTCATGGAGTACGTGTAGGAGGGCGCGGGCGAGGACGAGGACGTGTACGAGGGCGCGGTTGAACTGGTCTCGTCCGTCGTCGGCTCTGTCAGCGCCTCCGCCAGCGCCTCCGCCTGCGCCGGCGTCACCCAGGCGTCCGCCGTGCCGGTCACCGAGCGGGCGATGCCGACCACGGTCAGGGTCGGGGAGCCCGGCGCGTCGGGGAGGGTGAACCGGGTGCCCGGCTGGAGGGGTGCCGCTCCGTCGGCCAGCACGATCTGGCCGGGCTCGGTGGGCCAGACACCCTCGACGAGGTCGATCTCGTCGACGGGTCCGCCGGGTTCGGACCGGCCGACGACGGTCAGCGGCGGCAGATCCACCCCGGCCGGCACGAAGTCCGACCGCGAGGCGGTGCGGGGCCGTACCGAGAGGGTCAGGAAGGGGCCGGCCGAGGCGGTCACACCGGGCGCGTCGGCGGTCGCCGTGAGCTGCGCGGCCGTCACCTTCGCGGCGTCGAACCGCCCGGTCAGATGCGCCCCGTGCCGCGCGGCGAAGGCACGGTCGAAGGGCGCCCGGGCGGCGACGAGCAGCCCGGCCGCGAGCACCGACGCGGTGACGGCCATGAGCGTGGTCAGCACCATCACCACGGTCTGCACCCTCCGCCGCCCCACCCCGGCCCGCACCACCCGCCCCAGCGCGCTCATCGCCGCACCGCCGTGGCACGCGGGGCGGCGGCCCGTACGACGTCCCGGACGATCCGCCCGTCTACCAGTTCCACGGTCCGCTGCGCGCAGGACTCGGCGAGGCCCAGGTCGTGGGTGACTAGGACGATGGTCTGGCCGTCGGCGTTGAGTTCGGTGAGCAGTTCCCGGACGTCCTCGCCGGAGGCGGTGTCGAGCGCGCCGGTGGGCTCGTCGGCGAGCAGCAGGGGCGGACGGTTCATCAACGCCCTCGCCACGGCGACCCGTTGACGCTCACCGCCGGACAGGCGGCCGGGATACGCGGCGGAGTGCCGGTCGATGCCGAGGTACTCCAGCAGACTCGCGGCCCGACGGCGGGCCTCGGCCTTGGCCATCCCGGCCAACTGGGCGGGCAGCAGCACGTTGTCGGCGACGGTCAGGTCGTCCAGCAGATTGAAGAACTGGAAGACCATGCCGACCTTCGCCCGCCGGTACCGAGCCGACCCGGCCTCGCTCAGCGTGTCCACCCGTACGCCGTCGACGGTGACGCCGCCCGAAGTCGGCCGGTCCAGCCCGGCGATCAGATTGAGCAGCGTCGACTTGCCGCTCCCCGACGGCCCGATGACGCTCACCGCCTCCCCGGCCCGCACCCGCAGCGAGACACCGTCGAGCGCGGGTGGCCCTTCACCGCCGTACGCCCTGCTCACCTCATGGATGTCGATGATCGGCGTGGTGGGAGGGACGGCGGGGGTCGGGTCGGTGGGCGTGGTCGTGGCCACGGGGCCTCCTCGGGCTGGTGGTTGACGTGTGGCCACGACGCTAGGGACGCGCCCGTGCCCCGGTCGTCGGCCGCGACGGCGAACCGTTCTGCCGTAGGGGGCGGACCCGACGCGACCGTCATCCCTGAGATGTACGCGTGTGATGTAGCGCCCGTCCTCACGGTGGCGGATGTGACGGCCGCCGGGCGCTTGTCACACTGGGCCCCATGAGCGGCGGGGCGGCGCGTACGGAGACGGCGGAAGGGCGGGCGCCATGGCTCGGGCCCGCGTGGGCGAGGCTCGGGCGGGGTCGGCGGCATTGGCGGGGCTGGCGGGACTGGCGGGGCGGGGGGCTGCCACTGTCGGGTGCCACGGGGCCGCTGCCCCGGCCGTCCCGCTGGATGTGGACGGCCGACGCGTGCCTCGCCATCCTCCTCGCCGCCTGCACGGTGGGTGCCGCGCTGGCGCTGGACGTGAGCGCGGTGCCACAACTCCCGGCTCAGGTGCGGGTACCGGGGCCGGGCGAGGGGTCGGTGCTGCCGGGGGTGCCGGTACTGCCGGAGGTACCGGGCGAACCGGTACTGCCGGTGGACCCGGTGGACCCGGTGGACCCCGTGGACCCGGTGAAGCCGCCCCCGCTCCTGGCCGTGCCTCCGTACCCGGGGCAGGAACTCGGCGAGGTCCGCACCTGGCAGTTGATGCTCGCCGCCCTGACCGCGCTGCCCCTGGCGGTACGGCGTCGCTACCCGCTGGCCGCGTTCTGGGCCGTGATCGCCACGACGATGGTGTTCAACCAGCGCCTGGGGTCGGCCGACACGACCGTGTACACGTTCCTCACCTGCGTGGTCGCCGCGTACAGCGCCGCCGTGCACAGCCCGTACCGGCTGCGCGCCTTCGCGAGCGTGGTGGCGGGTGCGGGTCTGATCGCGGCGTTCTCCGAAGAGAACTTCCCGTACGTCACCCCGGCTGTGATCCCCTTCCTCGTCCTGCTCGGCGTGGGCCTCGGCGCCAACGCGATCCACACCTGGAAGCAGCGCGTACACGCCCTCCAGGAGCAGCAGGAAACCGCGACGCGCCTGGCGGTGGACCTCGAACGCTCCCGTATCGCCCGCGAGTTGCATGACGTCGTCACCCACAATGTCAGCGTGATGGTGATCCAGGCGGGGGCGGCCCGCAAGGTGATGGATGTCGCCCCCGACCGGGCCCGCGAGGCGCTCCTCGCCGTCGAGGCCGGCGGCCGCACCGCGATGACCGAACTGCGCCATGTCATGGGCCTGTTGACAATGTCCGACGAGGACCACGCCGCCCCGGCTGCGGGGACGGGTCGGTCCGGTGGCGCGGGTCCGTCTCCGGCGGCGGGTCCATGCGCTGGGGCGGGTCGGTCCGGTGGAGCGGGCCCCGCTGTCGACACGGTCCTGTCCCCGCAGCCTGGCCTGGACCGGCTCCCGGACCTCACCGACCGCGTCCGCGCCTCCGGCGTCCCCGTCGAACTGACCGTCACCGGCACCCCGTCGCCGCTGCCCCCGGGCGCCGACCTGGCCGCGTACCGCGTGGTCCAGGAGGCCCTGACGAACACCGTCAAACACGCGGCGGGCGCCCACGTACGGGTCACCGTCGACCACACGCCCAGCGCGGTCCGCCTGGAGATCACCGACACCGGCGGCACCCCGACCCCGGCGGCCGCCTCCGGCACCGGCCGCGGCCTGCTCGGCCTCCGCGAACGCCTGGCCGTCCACGGCGGCACCCTCCAGACGAGCCCCCGCCCGACCGGGGGCTACCGCGTACAGGCAGTCATACCGCTCGGGGAGGAGCCCTCGAAGGACAGACCCTCCGGGGGCGGGCTTTCCTGGGGCGGGCCTGCCGGGGGCGGACCTGCCGGGGACGGACCTGCCGCGGGCGGGCCCGCCGGGGACGGACCTGCCGCGGGCGGGCCCGCCGGGGACGGACCTGCCGCGGCCGGGGACGGACCTGCCGCGGGCGGGCCCGCCGGGGACGGACCTGCCGCGGGCGGGCCCGCCGGGGACGGACCTTTGGGGGCCAGGCCGCCTGAGGACGGGCCTTCCGGAGACGAGCTTCCCGGGGGCGAGCCGCCCGAGGATTGGCCTCGCGGAGACGAGCTTCCCAAGGACAGGCTTCCCCGAGACGAACCTCTCGGAGACGAGCTCCCCGGGGACGGACCTTTTGGGGACGAGCCTTCCGGGGCCAGGCCGCCCGAGGACCGGCCTCGCGGAGACGAGCTCCCCGGGGACGGACCTTTTGGGGACGAGCCTCCCGAGAACAGGCCGCCCGAGGACGGGCCTCGCGGAGACGGGCCTCCCAAGGACGGTCCGCCCGGAGACGAGCCCCCCAAGGCCAGGCCGCCCACAGACGAACCTCTCGGAGACGAGCCTCCCGAGAACAGGCCCGCGAAGAACGGCCCTTCGGAGCGGCGCAGGGCTTCGACGGGTGCCGCCCCATTGGAGGACCGCTCATGACAGCCGCGCCCGATCGCCCCCGCGTCGTGATCGCCGATGACCAGGCGCTGGTCCGTACTGGCTTCGGCATGATCCTGTCCGCCGACGGTATCGACGTCGTGGCTGAGGCGGCGGACGGGGAGCAGGCTCTCGAAGCGGTGCACCGCACCCGCCCCGACCTCGTCCTGATGGACATCCGCATGCCCGGCACGGACGGGCTGGAGGCCACCCGCCGCATCCTCTCCGGCGCGGTCCCCGACCCGCCACGGGTCATCATGCTGACCACCTTCGACCTGGACCGTTACGTCTACGCCGCCCTCACCGCCGGTGCCAGCGGCTTCCTCCTCAAGGACGTCACCCCCGAGCATCTGGTGGCCGCCGTCCATCTGGCCCGCACCGGCGACGCGCTGCTCTCCCCCGCCATCACCCGCCGCCTGATCGAGCGTTTCGTCTCCCCCACCCCCGAGACCCCCGCCCTCCACCGCGACCTGGCCCCCCTCACCCCCCGCGAACTGCAGGTCCTGCAGTCCCTCGCCACCGGCCTCAGCAACACCGAACTGGCCGCCCACTTCCAGCTGAGCGAGGCCACCGTCAAGACCCACGTGGCCCGCATCCTCGCCAAACTCCGCCTCCGCGACCGGGCCCAGGCCGTGGTGGTGGCGTACGAGACGGGTCTGATCGTCCCGGGAACGGGAAGCGGAACGGGAAGCGGAACGGGAAGCGGAACGCAGGACGGGGCGCGGGCTGCGGCCCGAGCCCCGGAGGCGTAGCCCCAGGCCCCTACTGACTCAACTCGAACGATACGTGCCCGGACAGCGCACGAAGGAAGTCGGCCGCGTCGAACGCCGCCCCGGCGGAGACGACCCCGGCCGCCTTCGTCCGCCCCGTGAGCACCCGCTCGACCGCCTCGACGACGAGCGGCGCGCTGACGGCGTAGATGTCCTGGCCGCGGGCCACGGCCCGCCGTTCCGCTCCCCAGGAGCGGACGACGACATCGACGAGGAAGGTCTGCGCGGACCGCCCGCGCTCGTCGACGGCGGTCGGCACGGGCGTGTCCGGAGCGGCGAGGTCACCGGCCGCGTCGGCCGTCATATAGGTGTGCACCTCGGGCACGGACAGATGGCTGGGGACGGTGACGATGTCCGCCATGCTGAACTCCCCGATCACGGCCCGGGTCCCCATCGGCTCGGGAAAGTTCCACTTCAGGGTCGGCGGCGCGTCGTCCCGGTACTCCAGCCGCCCGGCGCCGTAGCGGACGCGCCGCCCGCCCCGGCGCTCCCGGGAGACCGCGCCCGCGGCCCGCGTCCCCGCCGTGGGCCGCCAGTCGCTCAGCCCGTACGCGATGTGCGCCTCGTCGGCCGTCGCCCAGTCACCCAGCGCGGCGGTGACCAACAGATCGCCGAGACCGCCGAAGAAGGCCATCGCGGGGACCACGACGGCCCCCGCGGCGCGAGCACGTTCCCCGAAGCCGGCGAACGTGTCGAGGTTGGCCTCGATCTCGGCCGCCACATCCAGATACGGGATCCCGGCGCGCAACGCCGCCTCGATCACCGGCCCGGCGGTCTCCGCGAAGGGCCCGGCGCAGTTGACCACGGCGTCCGCACCGGCGAACGCCCGGTCCAGCGAGGCCGGTTCGTCCACCGAGGCGGGGAGCGCGTCGAGCCCCGGCCAAGCCGCCGCCAACTCCCGCAGCTTCTCCGGATCACGCCCCACGAGCAACGGCACGAACCCCCGCGCCCGCAGCTCCGCCACCACAAAACGCCCGGTGTGCCCGTACGCCCCGAACACCGCGACCGTCCGCCCCGACCCCATCGTTTCTCCCCGTGCTCGTCTCTCCACCTGCCCTGCCGCAGCCATCCTGTCGAAGGCACACACCCACCACGAGTGTCCGAAACGACGAGCCCCGTACAATTTCGGACATGCCCGCGGACCCGAAGCCGACCACCGTCGCCCTTGCCGTCACCGACGGCATGCTGCACTTCGAACTCGCCCTGGCGTACGAGGTCTTCGGCGCCGGCGTGTCCGAGGTGGTGGCCCCTTGGTACAAGGTTGTCCTCTGCGGTCAGGGCGCCGTACGGGTGGGCCGCTTCCGGCTGGAGCCGGACCACGGCCTCGACCGGCTCCCCCTCGCCGACACGGTGATCGTCCCCGGCTGGGCCGATGTCGACGTGGCGCCGCCCGCCGACCTGGTGGACGCGGTGCGCGCGGCCCACGAGGCGGGCGCGCGGGTCGCCTCCCTGTGCACCGGCGCGTTCGTACTGGCCGCCGCGGGCCTGCTGGACGGCCGCCGCGCGACCACGCACTGGGCGCACACCGACGTGCTGGCCGCCCGCCACCCCCGGGTGGAGGTCGACCCGGACGTCCTCTACGTCGACAACGGCAGTGTGCTCACCTCGGCGGGCAAGGCCGCCGCGATGGACCTCTGTCTGCACCTCGTCCGCCTCGACCACGGCTCCGCTATCGCCAACACGATCGCCCGCCGACTGGTCGTGCCCCCGCACCGGGCCGGCGGCCAGGCCCAGTTCGTCCCCGCCCCGGTCCCCACCCAGGACAACCACCCCCTCGCCGCCCTGCTCCCCTGGGCACTCGAACGCCTCGACCGTGCCCTGACCGTGGAAGACCTGGCCCGCCGGGCGAACATGAGCTCCCGCAATCTGACCCGCCACTTCAGAGCGGCCACCGGCACCACCCCCCTCCAGTGGCTCCTCACCCAGCGCATCCGCCGCGCCCAGGAACTCCTGGAGACCACCACCGACAGCGTCGACACCGTCGCGGCGGCCACCGGCATGGGCACCGCCACCACCCTCCGCCGCCACTTCAACCGCACCCTCGGCGTCCCCCCGGACACCTACCGCCGCACCTTCCACGACTGCCACCCCGACGACACCCACCGCCGCCCCCTTGCCCGCCGGAGCTGAAGACGACTCGTCAGGGCCCTGTCACCGGCACCTCGTCCCGTCCCGTCGTCACGGCGTCACTCCGTCCCCGGCGTAGAGGTAGCCGCCGGGCCGGGCGGGGTCGGCGATCAGCAGCACCTGGTCGCCGGCGCGGGGGATGCGGAGCTTCGAGACGATGGTCTGGAGCTCGATCCGGTCCGTGGTGGCTCCCGAGACCGCTCCGGCCGGCTGGACGACCAGGTCCACGACCGGGTCGAAGTTGACCAGCTTGCCGGTGTCGCTGATCGATACGACGACGGCGGGGACGGTCGGCACCCCCATGGCGAGCAACTGCTGCACATTGATCCCGGAGTTGTACGCGCCCATCGACTGCTGGACGCGGGCGAAGTCCTCGCCGCCGAGGGTCGCGCGCGTCAGCCGACCGTAGAAACCCTTGCCGCCGGCCATCTGGCCCGCGATCTTGGCGGCCTGCTCCTCGCGGCTCTTCCGGCCCTTTCCGAAGATTCCCATTACTGTGCCTGCCCTTCCGGTGCTGGTGGTCGCGTCCGTCCGCTGGTCCCCGTCCGCCTGATGGTGTGGACGTTAGGAGCCGGGCGGCGCCTACCGATCCCAGGTTCGACCACCTGTTCCCCACGACGTACTCTCGGCCCATGCCGCCCCCGAGCCAGCCGCCGACCGGCGAACGCCGTCCGCGGGCCATGGTCATCGACCGTGCCTGGCGCGGCCTCGGAGCGGGGCCGGGGTCGGGTCCGGAGTCCGAGCCGGGACCAGGGCTGCGGCTGGAGTCGCTGAGCGGCCCCGGTGGCGCACCGCTGACCCGGACGGTCAAGCTGATCGTGCTGCCGCTGATCGTCAGACCGGCGCTGCACCCGGAACTGGCGGCCGACTTCCTCGGCCCGCGGGAGGCCGCCCGCCTCGACGCGCTGATCCGGGAGTCCGGTGCGGTTCTTGAGGCGACGGCACAGTGGTTCACGCTGCTCAAGAAGACCCGCCGGTCGCTGGGAATCGTGGCGGGCAACCCCCAGGACCTGTACTTCCAGCGCTGCTTCGAGCTGGCGACCGAGTACGGCGCCCCCTCGGCCGGTGCAAAGATGCTGGCCAGGACCGTTGTTGAGGACGTCGCGGACGTGAGCGGCGGGCGCACGGTGGAGGCGTTGAAGGAGTACCTGGCCGACGCCGCCCGGCGCTCCTGGCTCGACGAGGAACTGGCCACCGCTTGGGAGACCCGTCGGCCGGTGCCGGCACCGGCACCGGCACCCGACGCGGGCGTAGACATGGCAGTCGGTTCGGCGACCGAGGTCCTCGACGCCTGCGGCGCGGGTGCGGGTGGGGGTGCGGGTACGAGTGCGGGTGCGGGTGCGGAGACGAACGCGCCGGCCTTCGCGTCCATGGTCCGGGCCGGACACGGAACCCTGCTCGGACAGGCCCTGTGGGCGCACACCGGCGGCAGCGGCAGCGTCTGGGGCCGTGACGACGTACCGACGCACCTGGGCCTGACCGCGCACCCCATGCCGCCCCGGCCCGGCGTCGGCCGAGGCGCGTCGACGGCCACCCTCCCGGCACCGCTCGACCGCACGCTCTTCGAACGTCTCTTCACCGTCCTCCAGGCATCGGCCCACCGCGAGGAACTGCCGGCGGTGCCGGAACTCGTCCGACGGGAGGTCGGCCGCAGCTGCGCACCACTCGGGCTGGACGACGAGAGCCTGCGGGTCGCCGTGGTCCTCGGCGGCCGGCTGGCGGCGGGCCTCGACCCGCTGGGCGGCGGGAAGACCGTGCCGGGCACGACGGCGGCGCATCGCGTCGTCAACAGCCGTTGGCAACGGGAGGCTTCGGTCCTGCGAGCCCGCCGGATGACCGTCTCGCCCCGCCCGGACCCCGACGGCGGCGTACTGGAAGCCCTCGCCCATGACCTGCGTACCCCCTGGGCGGCGTACATGCGACGCCTGTGGGTGCGGCTGCACGGGCGGGACGTCCGCGACGCGGCGCTGCACGACGCGGCGTCGGCCTGGGCCGTGCTCGACGGGGTCGCCCGCTCGGTGATGATGGACCACCGCGCCAGGGTCCGGACGGCGCTGCGCACCCTGTCGGAGACCGCCACGCGGGCGGCCGAACCGAGGAGCGCGTGATGCCGGAGCGGCAGGCAGAGGTCCACGTCGCACGGGCCGAGGACGGCACCGTACGGATCGCCGGCGCGCCTGCACGCCCCCAGGAGCCCGCCTTCACCCGGGCCGTACTCGATGTCGCGGGCGCCACCCTGACCTGGCCCGTCCTCGGGTCCCCGGGCCTGCCCACGGCTGAGATCCATGACGTGGAGCGGGCGCAGCAATGGCTGTGGGCGCTCTACGGCGAACGCACCGCCGCAACCGTCCACACCCACACCCACACCTACTCCGACGCCCACACGGCGGGACGGCCGACCGACGCCGCACCACTGACGGAACAGGTGACCGCCCTCGCGGCCGGCGCCGCCCGGCTCGCCCTCGGACACTGGGCGGCCCGCTGGTGGCCGGCGTCGTACCTGGACGGCATACCGGCACTCGAACAGGACGTACTGGGCCTGGAGTTGGCCGCACTGACCCACGAGTGCCAGCAGCTCTTCGACGACGCGGGGGACCAGGGGGACCAGCCCGACGACAACGCGGCCGAACTGATCGCCGACCATCAGGCCGCACTGGCCCCGCTGATCCGTTGGTGGCGCGACGCACGGCAGCCGACACACCCGGCGCACCCGACGCACCCGACGCACCCGGTGCTCCCCGTGGTGCTCCAACTGGACCACGTCCTCCGCCTCATCGACGACGCGGCCGACAACGCCGGACTGGACGGCGAGCCACTGCGCCTGCTCCGCTCGTCCCTGGAGCAGGACAGCGGTCCGCCCGCCGGCGCCCCACTCGACCTCGGCACCCTGTTCGCAGGACGCCGCGGCTACGCCCTCGCCGCGGGCGAACCCCTCGCCACCGGCGGCCGGGTGATCGCCCGGGGCTCGGGGACCAACGACTGGCGCCGCTACCCACCCCGCTTCGTCGACGCGGCGGAGAACGCGGTGTCCTGGACGGCGTCGGCGGTCGGCGCCGGGCGGCGGATCGAGGTCGAGGTCGTCGCCGACGTCGCGGCCCCCGTCGGCGGCGTACACCTCGCGGCGGAGGTCACCGTGAACGGCGGCCCGCCGACCCGGGTACGACTCGCCGGCCGGGACGACGCATGGACCGGCCGGGCCGACCTCGACATCCCGGCCGCCGCGCTACCGCCACGTATCGAAGTCGGCGTCCTGCTGCCCGGCTTCGACCCCGGCCCCGACCCCGATACGTCGTCCCGCGCCACCCGCGACGCGGTCCGCGCCCTGGCTCGACACCGGCTGACCACCGCGGCGATGCCCACACCGCAGGACTCGCAGGACTCGTACGCACAGCCCTTCCTGGCCGAGATCGCCGCCGCTGCCACAGCCGCAGGGGAGGACTTCTAGCCCATGCCGAAAGACGAAACCGAAGCGGAACCCCAACCCCAGGCAGAGCAACCAGCCGGACTCCACTACGGCTACGGCGACCCCTTCGACAGCGGCCTCGAACTCGCCGAACGCCACCAACTGACCCCGGACCTCCCCGCCGCACAGGCCGTCTACGAGGAACTGCTCGCCCTCGCCGAGTCGTTCGAGGACTCCGAGGACTCCCCCGACGTACGGCTCCTGCGCGGGCACCTGCTGTCCGACATCGGCACGGTCCAGCTCACGGCCACGGATCTGCCCGGCGCGGCCGTCTCCATCGAGCGGGCTCTCGGCCTGGTGCGGGGCATCGCGTCCGTGCCGATGGGGCCGCGCGGCCGCCAACTGTGGCTGGAAGTCCTGCTGAAGACGCTGCTGGCCAGGACCGAACTGATGCGCAGGACCGGGAACCTGGACGAGGCGCGGGCGGCGGTCGACGAGGCGGCGGCCCTGCTGACCGAGTTCGACGACCCCGAGGGGCTGCGCACCGCCGAGATCGGCCTGACCAGGGTGCATCTGCTGTTGGACCGGAGCGAGTGGGGAGCCGCCGAGGAACTGGCCTCGGGGATGCTGGCCACCACGCGCACCCCCACCCCCACGGCGGAGGCGGTCGTACCGCATCTGCTGGACTGCCTGGGTGTCATCTGCGCCTCGACCGGGCGGTTCGACCTGGCCGAGGACTACTTCGCCCGTGCGGAGGACGGTTACCTCGCGCTGGGCCACAACGCGGGACGCCGGCAGCTGATCTCCCACCGGGCGTACGCCGCGATGCGTGCCGGCGACCTCGACCGCGCGGAACAGCTGTACGCCGAGGCCTCCGCGGTCTTCGAACGGCAGGGCCTGTTCGAGGATCTGGCGGTCTGCGAACAGGCCCGCGCCGCCTTCGCCGAGCACCGCGGCGACGTCACCGGCGCGAACGACCTGACGGCGTCGAGCCTGGCCCGCTTCGAACGGCTCGGCGCCTCGATCGCCGCCGCCGACACCATGCTGATGGGCGCCCGGCACGCGTACGAACAGGGCGACATCGACGAGATGAAGCGGCTCGCCCAGAGCGCGCGGGACGTCTACCAGGAGCGCGGGGTGTACGAGCGCTGCGCACAGGTGGACCTCATGCTGGCGAAGACCCTTGAGGACAACCTGAACCAGACCGACCACGGCGACCACGAGGCGACGTCGATCGCCACCGCCCTCAACCTGGCGCTGCCCGCCGCTCTGACACTGGAGGCGGCCCGCTACGACTTCGCCACCGCCCACGCGCGCAGCCAGTGGCTGGAACTGGCCGACGACGCCATGCGGTTGGCCTTCCGCCTGGCCCTGCGCCGCAACGACCAGGGCCTGATCTTCGAACTGGTGGAACACCGCTGCGCGGGCGCCTCACTGGCCCTGAGCCACCCGGACCGCACGCAGTCGCCCACCCCCGGCAAGGCAGCGGTCTTCCCCGACACGGCCATGAAGACGTACGCGACGCACCCACCGACCACCGCCGACGGCCCCATGGCGCTGGGCGGCGTGGCGGCGGAGGCCGCCGCCTCGGTCGGCCTGCGGGTCGCGCCGCCGCCCAGGGTGCTGATGTCGGCGGAAACGGGCCGTATCGCGCTCCAGGAGTACATCCAGGCGGCCGAATTCCGCTACCAGCGGCGGATCGTGAGCGAGGAAGAGGTGCCGTTCTGGTCACCGACGACCTGACGAACCCCGACCCCAACCCCAACCCGAATCCGAATCCGAATCCGAACCCCACCCCTCCGGTGGTGCAGGTCCGACTCGCCGACGCCGGTGACCTGCACATGACCTGGACATGGACCCACGGCGCCCAGGGATTCGGCACCGGGTACGCCCCCGCGCGGGAAGTGGACGAGGCGGTCGGCGAGCTGACCGCCGCCCTGCCGGGCGGAGCCGAGGGCGCGGCGGGAATGCGGCGCGCGTTCGAGTCCGGGGCCCTGACCACGTACGAGACCGAACGCCGCCTCGCGCGCGTACTGTCCGAGGCACTGTGGCCCCCCGGCCTGACCGACCAGATCCGCCAGGTGTCGGCACACCGGGGCCGCCCGCTGATACGGCTCCAGCCGTCGCCCAGGGTCGCCCAGGTCCCGTGGGAACTCCTCACCGTGGACGCCGACCGCGACATCCGCCTCATAGACCTGGCGGACATGGCCACCACGGCCCCGGCATCCCTACGCCGCCCCACCGCCGCGACCGATCAGGCACCGCCGCCCGGAAGAGACTCGGACGCGGTCGTCCTCATCCTCGACCCCCGGATACCCGGCTTCCGTGCCGACTCCCCCCTCGGCTCGGTCCTCGGCCCACCCGGCACGGACCCCGCCCTCCTCTCACTCGTACAGAACCACCTCGACGCGGGCACCGTCGTACCCCCCATGACCAAGCCCGCCGAGGCACTGCGCCGCACGGACCTGGACCGGAACTGGCTGAGTCAGGCACTGCGCAAGGGCGCACGCCGTCTGATGTACGTCGGCCATGTGAGCGGCGCCCCGGTCGAGGGCGGCCAGAGCGAGGACGTGACCCTCCACCTGTCCTGCGGCCCGGAGACGGCGGGCCTGACCGAACCGGTCCGCACGCACCGCCCGTTGTCGGCCAAGGACCTCCTTCTGGGCACGCTCCCCCTGCGCGCGGACGGCGCAGCGGGAGCGCGGCTGTGGCCCGCGCCGCCGCGTGTCGCGCTGATCGCCTGCGAGAGCGGCGGCGATCTCCGCTTCGCCGAGTCGTTCGGCCTGGCGACGGCGATGATCCACAACGGCGCCGAGCTGGTCACCGCCACCCGCTGGGTGCTCCCCACCAGCTTCGCCTTCCACCGCCTGGCCGGCCTGCCCGAGTCGGTACGCCCCCTCACGGAGGCCGTCATCGCCGTGGACACCGCCCACGACGACCCCGATCCCGTACACCGGCTCGCCCGCTGGCAGCGCCACCGACTCGACCGCTGGCGCACCGACCACCGCATCGAACACTCCCCCCTGCTCTGGGCGGCCCTGACCTGCATCGTCAGGTGAGGGGCCAGAGGCGGAGAAGCAAGATCACGCCCACGGCGACCGCCGCGATCCCGGCGAGCAGCAGGCGGACGACGAACCTGACGGCCGCCGCGCGTTCGCGGCGGTCGTGGTCGAGGTCGGGGGTGAGGACGGACGGGTCGGTGGGCGCGTAGTGGATGGTGAGCTCGCGGTCGAGGGAACGGCTGGGCTCCGGGATGCCGTCGCGGCACAGCGTGGTGACCTGGATGCCCTGGTGGGTGGTGAAGGTGACTACGGGAGCGTGGTTGACGATCTCGTCGCCTTCCCCGTCGGTGTAGACGTCCTTGGTGACGGCCACCACGCGGCCCGGGACGGCGACGGCCGCGTCCAGCAGGGCGGCGCGGTCACGCGCGTGCCGGTCGTCCCGGCTGATCGCGACGATGACGAACAGCAGACCGCCGAGACAGATCAGCCCGGTCGGAGGACCCCACACGACGAACGCGTGGATGACCATCCCCACCAGCAGCAGGAAGACCATGCAGTTCGGCCCGCCCAGCCCCCGTGTCTCCCCCACCAGGTCCAGCATGAGCCGGGACCGCTCCGGCCGCCCCCGCGGATAGCGCACCGGGAACGTCTGTCCCACCCATGCCGCTTCCACCACGTGGCCACGCTTTCCCGCATGCCGCAGCCTGAGCTCCCGCCCGGTGGCCGGGTCCTGGAACGCGACCGTCACCGGTATCCCGGGTCTCTTGGAGTCCCCGTGCCCCGGCGGATGCACCTCCACGACCCGCGCCGTCACCCACACCGCCCGCTGCGGCCGGGTCACCCCGGCCAGCGAACACCCGTACCCGAACAACGCGAGCCCGGCGGGCACCGCCCACCACAGCGCGAGCATCCTCTGTACGTCCATCCGACGAGCCTGTCCCCGCCGGCACCGCTACCGATCCCAGGTTCACCCGGACTCGGTAGCGGCTGGGCACGGTAGCCATCGCGGGGTCGGCCAGGTCGGCGCAGCAGCGTGGCAGACGTCGGCGCGACAACGCGGCAGACGTCGGCGCGACAACGCGGCAGACGTCGGCGCGACAACGCGGCAGACGTCGGCGCGACAACCTGCGGGCATCGGCGCGACAACCTGCGGGCATCGGCGCGACAACGGCACACGTCGGCTCGACCCGGGTCACGCCCGGCGCGTCAGGCGGCCGTGCCCAGTTTCGCCCGTCCCGTGACGTCGCCGTCCCTCGTCGGCAGGGTCACCGGGACCGGTGTGCGGCGGGTGTGCAGGACGATGCCCGCTCCGATCGCGGTCGCGATGATCAGTCCGCCCGTCACCAGGGCGCCGCGCGCCCCGGCCAGTTCCATCAGGAGGCCGAGGGCGGGCGGGCCGCCGAGGCCCCAGACCGTGCCGATGCTGCTCCACACCCCCAGCACGCGTCCCCGCAGGTGAGCGGGCGGGTCTGTCTGCAGTACGGCGGTCCCGGCCGTGTCGGAGACGGACTCCACGACCGCCATCGGCAGGACCAGGACCAGCAGCACCACCAGCGACGGGGACAGGGCCGCCGCCACCTGCAGCAGGCCGCCCGCGGCCGCCAGCGTGCCCACGAGCCGGACCGAGGGCCGCCGGAGGCGGGCGCCGAGGACCGCGCCCAGGATGCCGCCGCCGGCGAGCACCGTGGAGACCGTCCCGAAGGAGCCCGCGCCACCCGCGAGGGGTCCGGTGACGAGCACGGCCAGGGTGAGGCCGTAGTTGCGGCCGAAGACCGAGCTGATCCCGGTGATCGCGGCGAGCGCGACCAGGCGGGGACGGCGCACGAAGAAGATCAGGCCCTGGCGCACGGTCATGTCGGGGCCGGACCCGGCGCGCTCCCGGTGTGGTGCGGCGCGCACATGGGCGGCGTGGCGGACCGCGCCGGGCGCCGGGCGCAGGAACGGGATGACCGAAGCGACGAAGAGGAACGACAGGCCGTTCGCGGCATACGCGGCGCCCGTGCCGAGGAAGCCGACCGTCACACCGGCCAGGGCGGTCCCCACGAGCCGGCCCGCGTTGTGGATCAGGGCGCCGACACCGATGGCGGAGGGGACGTCCTCCACGGGGACGAGGTCGTTTCCCAGGAGGGCGCACGCGGGTCCGTCGACGGTGGCGATCATGCCGGTCACGGCGGCCAGCACCATCAGGGACGTCAGATCGAGCCGGTCCAGTACCACCAGCACGGCCGTGGTGAAGGCGACCGCGCCGAGCAGCGCCTGGCTGACGGCGGCGGTCAGCTTGAGGGACCAGCGGTCCACGGCCGTGCCGCCCAGCAGGCTCATGAACAGGGCCGGAGCCGCCTGGACGGACATCGAAAGACCCGTCGCCGCGGCGGAGCCGGTGATCTGCAGGACGAGCAGGTTCTGCACCGTGAGCTGCATCCAGGTGCCGGCGTTCGACAAGAAGTTGGCGACGGACCACCAGCGCATGCTGCGGTATCTCAGCGACCGCCAGGGCGAGCGGGGGGCTCCCCCGGACGGCACCGAGGTGGATTTCGGCGCAGGCGGGGGCAGGGCAGGGGTGAAGGACACAGTGCGGTACTCGACATCCAGGAGGAGGAGTCAGGAAGGACCGGGGGAAGGAGCTTCACCGGCTGCGCTGCGCGGCGGTTCCACCGAGTCGGTCTCGGCGCCGGTCTCGGCCCTGACCATCGTGGCAGACGGTGCTCCAGAGCCGACGACACCTGCCGCCGCCGCGCCGCCGCCCCGGGGTCAACCACCCGGAAATGTCCCGTATTTGCCTGATCGAGTGGGGTTGCTCACAGCCCTCGGGCGGCACCGGACCGCACTGCGGTCCCGCCGGGCGGGGTCAGTCCTTCTTCCCGCGGTCGGCGGGGTCAGTCCTTCTTCCCGCGGTCGGCGGGGTCAGTCCTTCTTCCCGCGGTCGGCGGGGTCACACAGAAGTCGCGCCTCTCTCCTGGCAGCCGCATAGTAAGAACCAACCCGTGAAACCAACTGCATCGGGAACCCCAGGTCAGTGCGGCGCCGGGAAGAGGCGACCGCCGGGCCGGCAGCGCTGATCACGCCGTCCGCGACTCGACCTGTTCTTCACTCAAACCTCTTGTATCGCGCCGAACGAGATATGTCGGGCGCGCCGCTCCCTGGCGCCTCCGTGCGCGGACGAAGGAGGCCCCATGACCGATATCGCTGATATCTCTACGCGCACATGGCACCGCGCCCTGGTGACCGGCGGTGCCGGCTTCCTCGGCAGTCATCTGTGCGACCGCCTGCTGGGTTCGGATGTCGAAGTCGACTGCGCGGACAACCTGTCCTCCGGATCGCGCGAGAACATCGCCCACCTCGAAGGCCGCCGCGGATTCCGGTTCGTCGAGTGCGACGTGTCGGCGCCCGAGGCCCCCGAGCTCCTGCCGGGGCCGTACGACCTGGTCCTGCACTTCGCGTGCCCCGCCTCACCCGCCGACTACCTCCGCCTTCCCCTGGAGACGCTCGACGTCGGCAGCCTGGGCACCCGCAACATGCTGGCGGTGGCCGAGCGGGACGGGGGCCGCTTCCTGCTCGCCTCGACGTCCGAGGTGTACGGCGATCCCCTGGTCCATCCCCAGCGGGAGGACTACTGGGGCAACGTCAATCCGGTGGGTCCGCGCAGCGTGTACGACGAGTCCAAACGGTTCGCCGAGGCGCTGGTCACCGCCCATGTACACGCCAGGGACACCGACGCGGGCATCGTGCGCCTGTTCAACACGTACGGTCCGCGGATGCGCGCGCACGACGGGCGCGCCGTCCCCACGTTCGTCAGCCAGGCACTGGCCGGCGAACCGCTGACGGTGGCGGGGGACGGCCGTCAGACGCGGTCCCTGTGCTACGTGGACGACACGGTCGACGGCGTCCTGCTGGCCGCGGCGGCCGGCCACTCGGTCCGCCCCGTCAACATCGGCGGCAGCGACGAGGTCACGGTCCGCGAGATCGCCCACCGCGTGGTCGAGCTGACCGGATCCTCGTCCCGGATCGTGTACGTCGACCGCCCCACCGACGACCCGCAGCGGCGCCGCCCCGACACGGGCCGGGCACGCGAGCTGCTGGGCTGGGCGCCCCGCGTGCCCTGGGAGGAAGGCATCAAACAGACCATCGCCTACTTCTCCACGGCCGCCATGTCCTCCGCGACCGCCATGTCCTCCACGGCCCCCACGGCCGCCACGGCGCTTCCGGCCGCCACGGCGCTTCCGGCTCGCGAGCCCGCCCCGGAGGTGTGACATGCGTGTCCTGGGAATCAACGCCCTCTTCCACGACCCCGCCGCGGCCCTCGTCATGGACGGCGGGATCGTGGCGGCGGCGGAGGAGGAACGCTTCAGCCGACGCAAGCACGGCAAGCGGCCCCTCCCCTTCTCGGCCTGGGAACTGCCCGAACTCTCCGCCCGATGGTGCCTGGAGCAGGCCGGGCTCGACCCGTCCGACCTGGACGCGGTCGCGTACTCGTACGACCCCGAACTCGCCCGTCCCGCAGACCGGTTGGGCCTGGAAGACCCCTGGGACCACCTCCGCCAGGAGTACGCGCGCCGCGCCCCGGAGTTCCTCGCCGAGGCCCTGCCCGGACTCGACCCGGCCAAGGTCCGCTTCGTCTCCCACCACGTCGCCCACGCCGCCTCGGCGGGACAGGCCTCCCCCTACCCGGACTGCGCCGTCCTCGTGCTGGACGGCCGCGGCGAATGCGGCTCCCACCTCGCCGGCCGCTACGCGAACCGCGAACTCACCGTGCTGGGCTCACAGCCGCTCCCCGACTCCATGGGCCTGTTCTACGAGGACCTCACCCAGCATCTCGGGTTCCTGCGCAGCAGCGACGAGTTCAAGGTGATGGCGCTGGCCTCCTACGGCGAGCCGCGCCACCTCGACCGGCTGCGCGAGTACGTCCACCCGGACGGCCACGGCGGCTTCCGGGCCCGTCCCGTCCCGTGGGCGTCGCTGGCCCCGCCGCGTCCGAAGGGTGGCGCCTGGACGCGGGACCACGCGGATCTCGCCGCGAGCGCGCAGGCGTGCCTGGAGGAGGTCCTGCTCGGTCTGGCGCGGTGGCTGCACGACCGTACCGGTGAGGAGGTGCTGACGCTCGCGGGCGGGGTGGCGCTGAACTGTGTGGCCAACACCCGCCTGTACCGGGAGACACCCTTCCGTCGCGTCTGGGTGCAGCCCGCCGCCGGGGACGCGGGCACCGCGCTCGGCGCCGCGCTCCATGTCGCCCACCAGAAGGAAGCCGTGGAGGCCATGCCGACCGCCGCCCTCGGCCGGGGCTGGAGCGACGACGAGCTGCGCGCCTGGCTGGAACGCGCGGCCGTGCCGTACGACGAGCCCGGCGACATCGCCGAGACCGTCGCCGCCGAACTCGCCGGGGACGGCATCGTGGCCTGGTTCCAGGGGCGCGGCGAGTTCGGGCCCCGGGCACTGGGCCATCGCTCGCTGCTCGCTCATCCCGGTCGCGCGGAGAACCTGGAGCGCCTCAACGCGGTGAAGGGCCGGGAGGAGTTCCGTCCGGTCGCCCCGATGGTGCTGGCCGAGCGGGCCGCGGAGCTGTTCGACGGGCCGCTGCCCAGCCCCTACATGCTGTTCGTGCACGACGTCGCCGAGGAGTGGCGGGACCGCATCCCGGCCGTCGTCCACGTGGACGGCACGGCCCGCGTCCAGACCGTGGACCGCCAGGACGAACCCCTGGTCGCGCGCATGATCGACGGATTCGAGCGCCGCAGCGGTCTGCCCGTCATCGTCAACACGAGCCTCAACACCGCAGGCAGGCCCATGGTCGACGATCCCCGGGACGCCCTGGAGTGCTTCGGCTCCGCACCCGTGGACCTGCTCGCGCTCGGACCGTTCGCCATCCGGCGGAAGAAGGTGTTCGCATGACGGGCGCTCCCGCCCCCTCCGTCTCCGGCGTCATCCCGACGACCGGGCGCGCCCGCCGCGCCGACCGCCCGCGTGCGCTCGCCGCGGCCGGCCTCCCGACCGGGGAGGTCGCCGTGGTGGACGACCGGCCGCCCGAGCGGGTCGCCGTGGTGGACGACCGCCGCCAGCCCACCGGCCCACCGCCCCCGGAGGCGGCCGGCGAACCGCGCCCTCGGCCCTCGCGGCACGGTCGCGTCGCCGCCGTCCTCTTCGACCGCGACGGAACCCTCGTCGAGGACGTCCCCTACAACGGCGACCCCACCCGCGTACACCCACTGCCCGGCGCCCGGCAGGCACTGGACCTACTGCGCGCCGCCGGCCTCCCGACCGGGGTCGTCAGCAACCAGTCGGGCATCGGCCGCGGACTGCTCACGGACACCGACGTCCGCCGCGTCAACGACCGGGCGAACGCCCTGCTCGGCGGGCTCGACATCTGGGTCTACTGCCCGCACCCGCCCGAGGCCGGCTGCGGCTGCCGTAAACCCCGGCCGGGACTGGTCGTCGAGGCGGCACGCCGGCTGAGCGTGGCCCCGTCGGACTGCGTGGTGATCGGCGACATCGCGGCCGACGTCCAGGCCGCGCGCGCCGCGGGCGCCCGAGGCGTGCTCGTGCCCAACGCGGCCACCCTGCCGGCGGAGGTCGAGGCAGCGCCCACCACAGCCCCCGACCTGCTCACGGCGGTCCGGCGGATCCTCGCCGAGGCGCGAGGAGGTCACCCGTGAAGACCCTGGCCGCAGGCCTCGACTCCTTCGGCGACGTGCTCCTCGCCGGACCCGCGGTCCGGGCGGTGGCTGCGCACTCCCGCCACGTCACGATGGTCTGCGGCCCCCGCGGCGAACCCGCCGCGCGGCTGCTGCCCCGCGTGGACGGCGTGATGGTGTGGGAGGCGCCGTGGGAAGCGTTGTGGGAAGCGCCGTGGGAGGGCCTCGCCCCGCCCACCGTCCAGGACACCGACAGCGACACCGACGGCCTCGTAGACCTCGTAGACCTCGTACGGGACCTGAAGGACGCGACGTTCGACGCCGCGCTCGTCCTCACCCCGTTCCACCGGAGCCCCCTGCCGACCGCCCTGCTGCTGCGCCTGGCCGGCGTCCGGCGCACAGGAGCCGACAGCGCCGACAGCGTCGGCCATCCCGGCCGCCTCCTCGACGTACGGCACCGGCGGCCGCCCGGCCGCCACGAGGCCGAGGCCGCTCTGGACACCGCCGCAGCCATGGGCTTCCTGCCGGACCCCGGGGACGACGGCCGGCTGCGCGTGCTGCCGCCGCCCGACACCGTCGCGCTGACCGGGAACGGCCCGTACGTCGTGGTCCACCCCGGCGCCGGCGCGCCCGCCCGCGCCCCGAGTCCCGTGCTCTGCGCCGAGGCCGTCGGGGCGCTCGCGGACGCGGGGTATCGGGTCGTCGTCACCGGAGGCCCCGACGAGGCCGGCCTCACCCGGAAGGTCGGCGGCGACACGGCCGTGGACCTCGGCGGCAGGACCGGCCCGCGCGCCCTGGCCGACGTCCTGCGCACCGCCGACGCCGTGGTGTGCGGCGACACCGGCCCCGCCCACCTGGCGGCGGCCGTCGGCACACCGGTCGTGTCCCTGTGCGCTCCGGTCCCGGAGGACCCGGCAGACCCTGCAGACCCTGCGGACCCGGAGGACCCGGAGGACCCGGAGGACCCGGAGGACCCGGAGGACCCGGCGGAGCCGTGGGCGCCGTACGGCGTGCCGGGCCGGCTCCTCGGCGAGATCACGGCCCAGGACGTGGTCGCCGCGGTGCGGAAGCTGAAGCTGCTCGGGGAGGCCCCCATGAACGTACTCGTCCGTACGGGGGAGGCCGTCAAGGCCGCGGACCAGGCCCGCCACGGAGAGCGGCGGTCCCGGGACGACCGGGAGCGCCTGATCAAGGAGGTCACCCGATGAGCACCAGCCACCCCTCGGCCGGCCGTGTCGCCATGGTCTCCGAGCACGCCAGTCCGCTGGCCGCGCTCGGCGGGCCGGACGCGGGCGGGCAGAACGTGTACGTGGCGCAACTCGCCGGGCGACTGGTCCGCCGGGGGCACGAGGTCACCGTGTACACACGCCGTGACGACCCCCGGCCGCCTGAGCGGGTCACCACGCCCGACGGGTTCCAGGTCGTCCATGTGCCCGCCGGACCGGCGGCCCCGATCCCGAAGGACGAACTCCCGCCCTACATACCGAAGTTCGGCGAGTTCCTGGCCCGTGAGTGGGCCGCGGAGCCACCGGACGTCGTGCACGCCCACTTCTGGATGTCCGGCTGGGCGGCCCTCGCCGGAGCCCGCGGCCTGGGCGTGCCCGTCGTGCAGACCTACCACGCGCTCGGCACCGTCAAGAAGCGCCACCAGGGCGCCGCCGACACCAGCCCGCCCTACCGCGTCGCGATCGAGACCGCCGTCGGCCGGGAGTGCGACCGCATCATCGCCACCTGCGAGGACGAGGTGACCGAACTGGAGGCCATGGGGCTGCCGAGGCGGCGCATCTGCGTCGTCCCCTGCGGAGTGGACCCCGTGCGGTTCGCCCCCGTCACGGCGGCCCGCGGGCCGGCGTCCGCGCCCCGGCGGCTGCTCGCCGTCGGCAGGCTCGTCCCTCGCAAGGGCTTCGACCGCGCGATCCGCGCCCTGGCCGACGTCCCCGACGCCGAACTCCTCATCGCCGGCGGGCCCGAAGCCGCCCTGCTCCTCGCCGAGCCGGAGGCCGAGCGGCTGCGCGCGATCGCCGACGAGTGCGGCGTCGCCGACCGGGTGACCCTGCTGGGCGGGGTGAGCCGGGAACGGATGCCGGGGCTGATGTGCGGCGCGGACCTGGTGCTGTCCCTGCCCCGCTACGAGCCGTTCGGCATCGTTCCGGTCGAGGCCATGGCCTGCGGCGCGCCCGTCCTCGCCACCGCCGTCGGCGGGCAGCTCGACACCGTCGTGGACGGCGTCACGGGTGTCCTGGTGCCCCCCGACGACGACCACGACATCAGCGCGACCGTCCGCCGCCTCCTGGCCGACCCGGACCTCCTCGCCCGCTACGGCGCGAGCGGGCGGCGCCGCGTCCTGGCCCGCTACACCTGGGACCGCGTGGCCGAAGGCGTCACCCGTGCCTACAGCGCCGTCTCCTCGGTCCCCTCGCTCTCGGGAGTCCTGCGATGAAACTCGCCACCGACGTCACGCACTGCGACGACCTGATGAAGGCACTCGAAGGATTCCGCGGTTACGCCGGGCCCGTGGTGCGGCGCTGGGGCACTTCCCTCGCCACCCGTCTCGGCGCGGGGGCCCGCCTCCTCGTCGCCGGCAACGGCGGCAGCGCGGCCCAGGCCCAGCACCTCACGGCCGAGCTGGTGGGCCGTTACCGGGAGGACCGTCCCGCGTTCTCCGCCCTCGCGCTGCACGCGGACACCTCCTCCACGACCGCCATCGCCAACGACTACGGCGTCCAGGAGATCTTCGCCCGCCAGGTCGCGGCGCACGGCCGCCCCGGGGACGTCCTCGCCCTGCTGTCCACCAGCGGCGCCAGCGCCAACCTGCTCGTCGCGGCGGACGAGGCCCGCCGCCTCGGCCTGACCGTATGGGCCCTGACCGGACCGGCACCGAACCCCCTGGCGGGCGCCGCCGACGAGCCCCTGTGCGTCGAAGCGGCAACCTCCGCCACCGTGCAGGAACTGCACCTCGTGGCCGTCCACATGCTCTGCGAGGCGTTCGACGACGCGCTCGAACGGCAGTGAATCCGCACGAATGTCCACAAAGCAATACAACAAACCATGATGGAGCGGCCCTCATGCGCATCCTCGGTATCAACGCCCTGTTCCACGATCCGGCTGCCGCCCCGGTCATCGACGGCCGCGGCGAGGCCGCCTCGCACCTCGCGGACCGCTTCCACGGCGGCAGCGGGAGGGAGCGCCCATGACCGAGGACTCCCTGACCGATCCCGAGAACCCCGCGACCGATCCCGAGAACCCCGTGACCGATTACGTGAATCCCGTGACCGATTACGCCGTGGTGATCCCCACCCTCGCCCGCGACACGCTCGCCGACTGCCTCGCCGCACTCGCCGCCGCG
Organism: Streptomyces adelaidensis; assembly: GCF_016598475.1. GTDB lineage: Bacteria > Actinomycetota > Actinomycetes > Streptomycetales > Streptomycetaceae > Streptomyces > Streptomyces adelaidensis. The sequence goes on along the minus strand of NZ_JAEMUX010000042.1, from coordinate 23,486 downwards.
ACCGGCCCGAAACCGCGCGAGATCGTCCTCGTCGACGACCGCCCCGACCCCGGCGCCCTGGAGCACCCGCTCACCGTCCTGGGGGAGCTGCGGGACCGCACCACCGTGCTGACCAGCGGCGGGCGCGGTCCCGCCGCCGCCCGCAACACCGGCTGGCGTGCCGTGACCTCACCCTGGGTCGCCTTCCTCGACGACGACGTCCAGGTCGGCCCGCACTGGTGCGACCAGCTCGCGCAGGACCTCTACGACGCCGCCCCCGACACCGCGGGCGTGCAGGGCGTGATCGCCGTACCGTTGCCCGGCGAGCGGCGCCCCACCGACTGGGAGCGCGGCACCGCCGGTCTCGCCGGGGCCCGGTGGATCACCGCCGACATGGCCTACCGCACCGCCGCCCTCAAGCAGGCCGGCGGCTTCGACGAGCGCTTCCGCCGCGCGTTCCGCGAGGACGCCGACATCGCGCTGCGTCTGCTGGACACCGGCTGGGGCATCCGGCGGGGCCGCCGCACCACCCGCCACCCCGTGCGGCCCGCCGACCGCTGGGTGTCCCTGCGCGCCCAGCGCGGCAACGCCGACGACGCCCTGATGCGGCGACTGCACGGACCCGGCTGGTGGGAGAAGGCGGTGGCGCCGCGCGGCCGTATCCGCTCCCACCTCGTCCTCACGGCCACGGGAGCGGCGGCCTGCGTTCTCGCCGCCACCGGACGCCGCCGGGCCGCCGGGGCCGCCGCGCTGGGCTGGCTGGCCGGGACCGGCGAGTTCGCGTGGGCGCGCATAGCGCCGGGACCGCGCACCCGCCACGAGGTGACCACCATGCTCCTCACCAGCGCGCTCATCCCACCCGCCGCCACCTGGCACCGGCTGACCGGCCACTGGCGCCACCGAACCGCCCGGCCCTGGCGCGAGGTGGCCCCGTGAACCGAATCAACCCCGCGCTGCCCGCCCCCGCCGACACCCTCGTGACCCCGCCCCCCGGCACCCCCGCGCAGCCCGCCCAAGCCGCCCCTGGGATCACCCGGAGGCCGCGGTGAGAGCGCTCGTCACCCGTCTCGACAGCTTCGGGGACGTGCTGCTCGCCGGTCCCGCGATCCGTGCCGTCGCCGCGCGCGCCGAGACCGTGACGCTGCTGTGCGGGCCGCGGGGCGCACCCGCCGCGCGCCTGCTGCCCGGCGTGGACGACATCCTCGTCTGGGACGCGCCCTGGGTGGGGCTCACGCCCCCGCCCGTCGGCCGCGGCGAGGTCGAGCTGCTGATCGACACCATCGACGCCGACACCGCCCTGATCCTGACCTCGTTCCACCAGTCGCCCCTGCCGACCGCGCTGCTGCTGCGCCTGGCCGGCGTCGGGCACATCGCCGCGGACAGCGAGGACTACCCCGGTTCCCTTCTCGACGTACGCCACCACCGAGCGCCGTACGCCCACGAGGTGGAGGCGATGCTCGACCTCGCCGAGGCCGCGGGCTTCCCGCGGCAGGACGACGGACGGCCGCGCGTACTGCCGCCGCCCCGCACCCCCGGACTGACCGGCCCGGGACAGTACGTCGTACTGCATCCCGGCGCCAGCGTCCCGGCGCGCGCCTGGAGCCCCGAGCGCTGCGCGCAGGCCGTGCGCGAGCTGACCGCCGCCGGGCACCGCGTCGTGGTGACCGGCGGGCCCGGTGAGCGGGACCTGACAGCGTACGTCGCGGGCTCGCGCGCCCTCGACCTCGGCGGCCGCACCGGCGCGACCGAACTGGCCGGTGTCCTCGCGGGCGCCGACGCCGTGGTCACGGGCAACACCGGCCCGAGTCACCTCGCCGCCGCCGTCGGCACCCCCGTCGTCTGCCTGTTCGCGCCGGTCGTGCCCGCCGAACGCTGGCGGCCGTACGGCGTGCCGTACGTACTGCTCGGCGATCAGCACGCGAGCTGCGCGGACAGCAGGGCCCGGGACTGTCCCGTACCGGGCCACCCGTGCCTGGAGTCGGTGACCGCCACCGACGTGCGCACCGCCGTGGAGAAGCTGATCGGGGAGAAGGAGAACACGATCGAGCAGAAGCCGATCGAACAGAAGCCGATCGAGCGGAGGCCGATCGAGCGGAAGGCGATCGGCGAGAAGGCGAACGGCGAGAAGGCGAACGGGGAGAGAGAAGTGAGGCTGCCATGAGGATCCTGCTCTGGCACGTGCACGGATCCTGGACGACGGCGTTCGTCCAGGGCCCCCACACGTACGTCGTCCCTGTCACCCCGGACCGCGGACCCGACGGCCTCGGCCGCGCCCGCACCTTCGACTGGCCGGACTCCGTCGTCGAACTCCCGCCCGAGCGGCTGCGGGACACGGACATAGACGTCGTGGTCCTCCAACGCGCGCACGAACTCACCCTCGCCGAACGGTGGTTGGGCCGCAGGCCCGGCCGGGACGTCCCGGCCGTGTACCTGGAGCACAACGCCCCGCACGGAGACGTCCCCGACACCCGCCATCCGGCCGCCGACCTGCCCGGCGTCACCCTCTGCCACGTCACCCACTTCAACCGCCTGATGTGGGACGGCGGAAGCACCCCGACCACCGTGATCGAACACGGCATCGTCGACCCCGGGCCGCGGTGGACCGGCGAACTCCCGCACGCCGCCGTGGTCGTCAACGAGCCGGTACGGCGCGGCCGCACCACCGGCACGGACCTGCTGCCGGCGTTCGCCGAAGCGGCCCCGCTCGACGTCTTCGGGATGGGCACCGAGGGCCTCGCCGACCACCTCGGCGTCCCGCAAGACCGCTGCCGCTCCCACGAGCTGGCGCAGCGGGACCTGCACGCGGCGCTGGCACGGCGCCGCGTGTACGTCCACCCGGTCCGCTGGACCTCCCTGGGCCTCTCCCTGCTGGAGGCGATGCACCTCGGCATGCCCGTGGTCGCCCTCGCCACCACCGAGGTCCGCGAGGCCGTGCCCGAGGGCGCCGGAGTCGTGTCCAACCGCGTCGACGTACTGACCGACGCGGTACGGGAGTTGCTCGCCGACCCGCTTCGGGCCCGCGCGGCGGGCGAGAAGGCACGCGCGGCGGCGCTCGCCCACTACGGGCTGTCCCGCTTCCTGGACGACTGGGAGCGGCTGCTGAAGGAGGTGACCCGATGAGGATCGCCATGTCCGAGCACGCGAGCCCGCTCGCCGCGCTCGGCGGCGTCGACGCCGGGGGCCAGAACGTGTACGTGGCCCGCCTCACCGAGGAACCGGCACGTCGCGGACACGACCTCACCGTCCGGAAAACCATCCGGAAAGCCATCCGGACGGGCACCCGCTGACGGACAGCCAGCGGAAGGGAACCGGAGGTGACATGGCCGGCAAAGGACCCCTCGTGGTGGTGGGCGACGCCCTGCTCGACCGCGACCTGACAGGCCGGGCCGACCGGCTGGCGCCCGACGCGCCCGTCCCGGTCGTCGCCGACTGCACGGAACGGCTGCGCCCGGGCGGCGCCGCGCTCACCGCGTACCTCGCCGCCCTCGACGGCCGCGACGTCACCCTGATCACCGGTCTCGGCGACGACCCGGCCGCCCGCACCCTGCGGCGGCTCCTGGAACCACGGATACGTATCGTCGCGCTGCCGGTGACCGGCCCGCTGCCGGAGAAGACCCGCGTCCTGGCCCAGGGCCAACCGGTCCTCCGCCTGGACCGCGGCACCGGCCGCGTCCGCGAGGCCACGCGGGAGGCGCGCGCGGCCGTCCGCTCCGCGCCGGCGGTCCTGGTCTCCGACTACGGCCGAGGCGCCGCCGATGCCCTCCGGGACGTCCTCGGCGAACGGCGGCCCCTCGTCTGGGACCCCCACCCACGCGGCGGACCCCCGGTACCGGGCACCCGCCTGGTCACCCCCGCCCGGTCGGAGGCCCGCACCTTCGCGGCGGCGATCGAACCCGCCACGAACGGCCGGGCCCCGGGGAACGGAGACCCCCACCCGGACCACCAGGACAACGACCTGCGGGACGCCGCCCACGAAGCCGCCCGGCTCGTACGGCACTGGCGGGCCGCCTCCGTCGCGGTGACCCTCGGCTCCGGCGGAGCCCTCCTGTCGTACGGCGACCATCCCCTGCTCGTCCCCGCGCCCGCCGCCCACGGCGGCGACTCCTGCGGCGCCGGCGACCGGTTCGCCGCCACGGCCGCCGGACTGCTCGCCGACGGCGCGCTGGTCGAGGAGGCCGTGGCGGGCGCCGTCACCGCGGCGACCGCCTTCGTCGCGGCGGGCGGGGCCGGGGCGCCGGCCTGGACGCCGGCGGTGTCGGACGGTGCCGGTGCGCGTGCCTCTACGCCCACACCCTCGGCCGGTGACGAGCCGCGTCCCGACGGCGACCTGACCGACCTGGTCACCCGTGTCCGGGCCAGCGGCGGCACCGTCGTCGCGGCGGGCGGCTGCTTCGATCTGCTGCACGCCGGACACGTCGGACTGCTCCAGGCGGCCCGCCGACTCGGCGACTGCCTGATCGTCTGCGTCAACTCCGACGCGTCGGTGCGGCGCCGCAAGGGCGCAGGCCGCCCGGTCAACGCGCTCGCCGACCGGCGCCGCGTGCTGCGGGCGCTGGCCTGCGTCGACGCCGTGGCCGTGTTCGACGAGGACACCCCCCAACGCCTCATCGCCGAGCTGCGCCCCGACGTATGGGTCAAGGGCGGCGACTACACCGGCGCGGAGCTGCCCGAGGCGGCGCTGCTGGAGGAGTGGGGCGGACAGGCGGTGCTCCTGCCGTACTTGGACGGACGCTCCTCCACGGCGCTGATGGCACGGGCGACGGCAGGCACGGCAGGAGCGGCAGGCACGGCAGGAGCGGCAGGCACGGCAGGAGCGGCAGGCCCTGGAGACACCAGGTGACCGGATCCGCCGGGTCCGCCGGATCCGCCCGGCCCTCCGGATCCGCCGGGTCGCCCCGCCTGCTGGTGCTGCGGGCGCTGGGTCTCGGGGACATGCTGGCCGGCGTACCCGCGCTGCGCGCGCTGCGCGGTGCCTTCCCGGGGCACGAACTGGTGCTGGCGGCCCCCGCCGAACTGGCCCCGGTCGCCGCGGCCACGGGCGCCGTGGACCGGCTGCTGCCCGCCTCGGCCCCGGGCCGCGCCGTACCGCGCACCCTCCACTGGGACGGCCCGCCGCCGGACATCGCCGTCGACCTGCACGGCGACGGACCGCCCAGCCACCGGCTGCTGAGCGCACTGCGCCCCGGGCGGCTGCTCGCCTTCGCCCACCCGCAGACGCCGGAGATCGAGGGCCCCGAGTGGCGCGCCGAGGAACACGAACGGCACCGCTGGTGCCGGCTGCTGACCTCCTACGGCATCCCCGCCGACCCGGCCGACCTGCTGCTGCCGCCCCCGCGCGAGCCCTCCCCCGCTCCCGGCGCCGTCGTACTGCACCCAGGAGCCGGGGCCCCCTCGCGCCGCTGGCCGGTGGACCGTTACGCGGCCGTCGCGACGGCCCTGCGGGAACGCGGCCACCGGGTGGTGGTCACCGGAGGAGCGGCGGAGGACGACCTGGTGGCCTCACTCGCGCAGCGCGCGGAACTGCCGGACACCGACCTGTTCACCGGTGGCCTGCCCTTCTCGTCACTGTCCGCACTCGTCGCCGAGGCCCACGCGGTCATCAGCGGCGACACGGGCATCGCCCACCTGGCGGTCGCCCACGCCACCACATCGATCACCCTCTTCGGCCCCGTCCCCCCGAGCCGCTGGGGCCCCCCGGCAACCCCCCGCCACCGCACCCTGTGGCACCCGGGCCCCGCCGGTGACCCCCACGGCCACCACCCCGACCCGGGCCTACTCCGCATCACGACGCAAGAGGTCCTGGCAGCCACCAACACCTTCCCGACACCGGACACCCACCGGGCCGACGCCTGACGACCAACGCCCCACGGACCCGGCTCGACACGCGCGCGGCTCCGACACCCCCGAGATGATCCACTCTGCACGGGACAGCTCACAGGCGACCCTGATCAGCATGCACCCGGGCATGCGCGAATCGCATGGGAAAATTAAGCGGCTCCGCATCCTCCATAGCCACCCCGACCGCCAGAGCCTCGATTGCCAGCAAGATGCGCTCGACAGGAACCTCCGGGAAATACGATCCGTGAACACTGATCGAGAGCATTTGACTGCTGTCGCCCCAGAGAGCGAACGACAGAAAACGCGCCCCTCCTTGATATACACGCTCACGCGAGTCGATTTTCGTCTGTTTCGCGAGATGACGAATGTCCCCTGCCGCTCCACAGAAGACCTCACCTCCTGCGGAATTCCGCACGTCATTGAATGAAAAGTCGAACGCTCTCTTGCACTCCCTGCCTTCGTCGAGGTCGGTGAGCATCACTTGAAGGGCCTGCTCGTCGTACAGACTATATCTGTAACCGTTGACACTCGCTTTCCAAGCATCACGAACGATTGCCCCGAAGGGTGTATCGAGCGATTCCAGCACCCCGGGGGCAAATTGCACAAGCTCCCCGACGAACGAACGCTCTTCCAGGTTCATACGATTGGAGGCCGGCAACAGAAAGGAGGCTTCGCTCCGCCCGACGAGGGCACCGGTAACCACAGAAACCGCAGCCAGGTAGGCGACGGATGTACTCACCGCGCACTTCTCCGAGATGACTGAAATAGCAGCCGTCAGCGCGCGGGATTCAATCACCGCCGACCGACTTTCGTCTTGCGGCAGTTTTTCCAGAACCGATTTCCAGTATTCGAGGGAGCGGGCACTTTTCTGCTGCCACTTCGCCGACTGCTCCAGGTACGCTCGGTCCACCGGCTGCATCGGAGGAGAAAACAGCCCATCACTTTCCCCTGAAAAGCGGCCATCGATGGCTGTTCCGAGTGCCCTGCAACCATGAGCATCAACCGCAAGATGGGAAACCAGACAGATAAGGTGCGTCGGCACGTCGACGCACGTCATTACGACGAACAAGGCCCCGTACTCGGTTACGGTATCAAAGCATTCTCCCTTGAAGCGCTGCATGACACTCTGAATATCCGCTTCCACGGTGGATTCCCCGGTCGAAATTATGGGGATCTCCACCGATCCACATTTATCGACCTCTTGATAGGGGTCACCATTGGCATGCAGCGGGAAAATGGTTCGAAGGGACTCAAACTCCTCGTACGCCCATTTGACGACGTCGCCGACGTCACGGATATCCTTCCCTGACGGGATGGGTTGGACGTGTACGAACGGCCGGTACTTGAGGCGAGAACCTCGCCAAGTCCTCCGCTGGGCCCACGCCAGGGGGGCGGTCGCGTCGCGCTTGCCCTCGAAGTGAATCGTCATTTTATCCATTTTTGCTCCTATTCGAAGGGACGGAGACATCCGTGTTCGACGACACCCCTCAACAGCTGCCCGCCCGCCTGCCCGAACTGCGCATCGCCGCGCGTGAGGCCGGGTTCACCATGTCGTGCGACGAACGGACGGGCAGCCTCCTGGCCGTCCTGGCCGCCGGAGGTCCGCGGCGGATCCTGGAGCTCGGCACCGGTGTCGGCGAGGGCACCGCCTGGCTCCTCAGCGGGATGGACGACGCCGCAGAGCTCGTCACCGTCGAGCTCGACGGCGCTCTCCAGGCCGTGGCCCGCACCGGATCCGGCGCGGACGACCGGGTCACCTTCGTCACGGAGGACGGGGGGACCTGGCTGGAGAACTACGACGGCGAGCCGTTCGACCTGGTCTTCGCGGATACCTGGCCCGGCAAGTTCACGCACCTCGACATCGCCCTGGGCCTGGTGGCTCCCGGCGGGACCTACCTCATCGACGATCTCCTCCCGCAGCCCGGCTGGCCCGAGGGCCACGAAGCGTCCGTGGAGCGACTGCTGGCGGCCCTCACCACCCGCCGTGACTTCCGCACGGTGCGTCTGGACTGGGCGAGCGGGCTGCTCCTCGCCGTACGCACGGGCACGGGCACGGGACCGGGCACGGGACCGGGACCGGACCGTCCGACAGGAACCGTGTAAGGCCGGCCCCCGCATCCGGCCGCCCCGGCCACAGCGACCGGTCGCACCGTTTCCCGATGTCCTGTCCAAGGCGTTCTCCAACCCGCTGGTCCCCTTGCGTCGTCGTGCCGCCAAGGCTTACGTGGCCGTCTCCTCCTGCGCCCGCAACCTGGCGAAGGCCCCACCGCGGGCCGCCAGTTCGTCCGGCGGGCCGTCCTCGACGATCTGGCCGTTGTCGAGGACCAGCACCCGGTCGGCGTGGCGGACCGTGGACATGCGGTGGGCGACGAGCAGGACGGGGGTCACGTCCCGCAGCTCGGTCACCACGCGCATGGCCTGCTGTTCGGTGAGGGAGTCGACGGCCGAGGTGGGCTCGTCGAAGACGGCCAGCACCGGGCGATCCGCCGCGGCGCGGGCAGCGCCGCGCAGCAGCCCGAGCCGCTGCCGCTGGCCACCGGAGAGCTTGCCGGGAACGAGCTCTTCGCCAGGTTGCCGCCGGATGCGCTCGATGACACCTTCCAGCCCGAGCACGCGAACGAAACGGGCGATGTCCGCGTCCGCCACATCGGCGAGGTGAAGGTTGTCGTCGAGCGGCCCGGTGAAGAAGTACGGGAACTGCGCGACGTAGACGACGCGTGAGCGCCAGCGTTGCGGACCGAGGTCGGCGAGGTCGGTGTCCCCGTTGACCAGGATGCGGCCGGAGGCCGGGCGGGTCAGGGCACTCAGCAGGTCGCACAGCGTGCTCTTGCCGCTGCCGCTCGCCCCCACCAGGGCGGTCACCTCGCCCCGGCGCAGCGTACAGCTGATGCCGGACAGCACCTCCGGGCGGCCGGGGTGATGAAAAGTCAGGTCATGGATCTCGATGTGGTCGACCCGGCTCGGAGGCGTCCCGCTGCCCGCCGGCTCCGGTGGCGCTGCCATGATCTCGGCAATGCGGGTCCGGCGCTGTCCGGCCTGCGCGGCCCGCCGGAACCACGCGGTCCAGTCCGCGGCGGCGACGCCGATTCGCGCCAGATAGCCGAACGCCACCACGAAACCGTCGGCGCCGATGGCTCCTCGCGCGGCGAGCCAACTGCCTGAGGCCATCAGGGTGAGAGTGCCGAAGGTCTGCAGTCCGCCGCTCACCGCCGCGGTACGTGCGTCCAGTCGGGCCCGGGCTTCCCGCGCCGGTCCCACGGTCCGGCGCAGCAGCCGGTCGTACTGGTGGTGCTCCCACGCCCCGGCGCCACTGGACCTGGTGAACCGCAGGAAGTCCAGGCGCTCCCGCAGGTACTCGTTGACGGTCTCCGTACCGGCGACCACGTCGGCGGCCACCCGCCGTGCGTCATGGGCCGCCCAGCGCAGTCGGACCAGTTGGGGCACGGCCGCCAGCAGTGCGGCGAGGGTGAGCAACGGGTGGTACTGGGCGAGCACCACGCAGATCACTGCGAGCGCGAACACCGAGCGGACCGCCTGCCACCGCACCCGGTCGTGGTCCACGAGGTAACGGATGTCCTGAGTGGCCCGGGTGACGAGCACGCCGGTCTGGCGTGGCACGAACCAGCCGACGGAGGTGCTCAGCATCCTCGCCAGCACCCCGCGTTGGAGTGCGGTGCCCGCCTCCTCGGCGCCGCAGCCCTGCGTCCATTCCCAGGCCCACAGCAGGAGCCCCTCGACGAGCGGCAGGGCGATCATCAGCAGGGCCCACACCAGGAACCCGTCCCAGTCCCGTGCCAGCAGACGCCCGACGGCCTGCCCGGCCGCGAGCGGCAGGGCGAGCGCCGCCGACTCGTGCAGGGCCATCAGCAGGAACATGGCGGCGGGGCTGCCATGGGCGATACGGGCCTCTCCCGCACGGACGTCACCGGCGCGGGTCCGCTCCACGGCTTCCGGCACGCTTCTCACGACACCTCCCCGGCCGTGGGCACCGCAGCGGCACGGTGCAGCCTCGCGTAGAGGCCGTCGTCGCGCAGCAGTTCGGCGTGGGTTCCGTGCTGCCGTACCCGGCCTTCGTCGATGACGACGATGGCGTCGGCGTCGCGCACGGTCACGAGGCGATGGGCGATGATCAGGGTGGTGACTCCTTCGCCGAGTCGTTGCTGGGCCCGGTGCACCCGGGCCTCGGCCGCCGCGTCGAGGGCGCTGGTGGTCTCGTCGAGGACGAGGATCGCCGGCTCGCGCAGGAAGGCCCGTGCCAGGGACAGTCGCTGCCGTTGGCCCCCGGACAGCTGGATGCCACGTTCGCCGACGACGGTGTCGAGTCCTTCGGGCAGAGCGGCCACGAAGTCACCGAGGTCCGCTTGGCCCAGGGCCCACAACAGCCGGTCCTCCGGGGGCTGTTCGATGCCGTAGCCGAGGTTGGCGCGCACGGTGTCGTTGAGCAGGTAGGCGTCCTGGCTGACGTAGGCGGTCGCCCGCCGCAGCGTGGAGATGGACCAGTGCGCCAACGGCCGGTCGTCGACGAGGACCTCGCCGCTGTCCGGGGCGAGCAGTCCCACGAGCAGGTTGGCCAGTGTGGACTTGCCGGCCCCGCTGAGCCCCACGACACCGATCCTCCTGCCGGGGGCGATGGTCAGGTCCAGACCGTCGAGCACGGGGACCCCGTCCAGGTGTTTGGACACGTCGCGGAACTCGATCCGCCCCCGGGGCCGCCCGGACACCGCCGCACCGGTCCCGCCGCCGACGCTGTCGTCGTAGGGCTCCTCGGGAAGGCCCCGCACCTCCTCCAGCCGTGCCAGCGGGATTCCGTGCTCGCCCCGATGGGCCGCGAGCCGGGACACGTGCCAGACGAACTGCCGCAGCAGCGGGAAGAGCACCGTCATCGTGAACAGCCCGCCCAGCGGCACAGCCCCGTCCAGGATGCGCCGGCCGAGGTAGAGGTAGACCAGGCCCTCGGGCAGCAGGAACATCACGTGGTTGAGGAAACTGCCCGAGCCCAGCAGCCGCTGATGACTGCGGAACGCCTCCAGATACCGGCGCTGTGCTCCTTCCAGACGTACCGTCTCGCGCTCCACCGACGAATAGATCTTGATGGTCCGGACACCCTCGATCGCTTCGCGCACCACACGGGAGAGCGCCGGGTACTCCGCGAGGTGGCCGTTCCAGCGTTCGTTGAACCGGCGCAGCAACCGCAGCCGGAAGCCGATGTACGGCAGGTACACGGCGAGGCAGATCAGGGGCAGCACGGGGTCGACACGCACCATGACGACGAGAGCCAGGCAGGCGGAGAGCGCGTAGAACGTGAACTCCGCCAGGAGCAGCCGCATCGCCTCCCTGATGCGCTCCGTCCCGTCGGTGAGGCGGTGGTACAGCTCGTCGAAGCCCATGGCCTCGCAGGCGGTGATGTCCTTGTGCTGGAGTTCGTCGAAGACCGTCAGGCCGAGGGCGTCGCAGCTCCGGCCGATGGCCAGGTCGACGCAGAACACGGCCAGACAGCGGGCGAGCACGGCAGCGGCGGCGAGCAGCCCGACGGCCGCGCCGGTCTCCAGCGTGCTCCGCAAGCCGTCCCCGTCGGCCAGGGCGTTCATGAAGTCGCCGGTGCGCTGGGCCGACAGCACGGACAGGACGGCAGCCGCGGCGACTCCGCCGACCCAGCCGAGCAGGAGGCGCCGCTCGGGGCGCAGCAGCCGCCACTCCCAGCGGGCGATCTGGCGCCAGGAGGCAGTGGCGTCCCCGGTGGGCCGCTCCGGGTTCGTGTCCGGTGCGTCGGCGGTCATGGGCTCATTTGCTCGGAAGTCAGGCCACCGAGGGGCGCGGACAGCAGTCGGACGCCCCGGTCCAGCAGGCACAGGCTGCCGTTGGAGGTCAACAGCCGGTCGTTGGCGTAGTTGAGCGCCGCCGACCGCAGATCGCGGAAGAGCCGCTCCAGTCTCAGGGGCGAGTCCCGCTGGTACCCGAGGGTCAGGCCCGCCAGCTGCACCATGCGGTCGGTGGCGCCGAACGCCAGCTCGGAGGCGGCGATCTTCAGCGTGTTGAGGTGGATCTGCACGGCCGGATCCGCGGCGTCGGCGCCGGTGGCCCGCGTCTGGTCGATCTCGGCGATCACTCCGTGCAGATAGCCGCTGACCAGTTCCAGGTCCGTACGGATGCGGGCCAGTCGTTCGGTGGTCAGCGGGGAGGTGAGGTCGATGCCACGGGGCCGTTCGCGCGAGGTGAGCAGGCGCACGAGCCGCTGGTATCCGGAGCGGGCCGCACCCAGCCAGCAGGAGGCCCAGGCGATATGACCCACCGGGACCATGCTGTCGATGGCCACCGTGCGGAACTCACCTGCGCCGCCTACGAGTCGGTCGGCCGGCACGGTCCCCTTCAGCCGGATCCCGGTGCTCTGGGTGGCGCGCATACCGAGCGGGTTCCAGTCGCCGACGAGTTCGACGACGGTCTGTTCCCGTTCGGCGTAGACCAGGGACACCTGGTTGGAAGGGGCGTCCGGGGCCGCGCGCAGGGTGATGAGGAAGCCGTCCGCGTGTTCGGCGCCGGTGACCACGGGGCCGGTCCGGTCGAAGTGGAGCAGTTGCCGCTCCGCGGTGAGCGCGGCGTCGGCGCTGAGCAGGTGGCCGCCCTTGCCCGGCTCGGTGGTCACCGACGCCAGGTACACCTCGCCCCGGGCGATGCGGGGCAGCAGTTCCCCGGCCAGCCGCGGGCCGGCGTGCCGAACCACGGCGTCCACCTGCTGCCCGTGCATGGCCCAGATCATCGCCGTGGACAGACAGGCACCTGCCAGTGTCTGGGCGGTCTCGGCGAACGTCCGCAGATCGGCGCCCAATCCGCCGTGTTCCTTCGGCACCAGCAGGCCCATCAGCCCGGCGGCCCGCAAGGCGTCGACGCTCTCGCTCGGGAACCGGGCCTCGGCATCGCACCGGTCGGCGTGGTCCCGTACCACGGGCAGCACCTCGGCCAGCCGCTCCGGCACCGAACTCACTGGTCGGCCCCGGTGGCAGGGGCCGGCAGCAGGGCGGAGACCTGCTGCCACAGGCTGAGCGGGTTGGCGAAGGTCTCCACAGCCAACGCGTCGTCGGGCATGACGATGTCGTACGCCTCCTCCACCTCGACCAGCAGGCTCACCGTCTGCATGGAGTCGAGCCCCAGTGCGGCGAAGACGGCGTCCGGTGCCAGCGGGGCCTCCGGCTCCAGCAGGGGCAGGTTGGGGCGTACGACGCTCTCGAAGCGTTCGTCCCAGGGGACGGTCATGGCTGTATCTCTCCTTCGGTCGTGCGGACGAGCGTCAGGCGGCTTGCTTCCACGACGTGGCCGGCCACGGTGACCACCTCGGCGGCGACGGGCCGGCTGAGGAAACCGAGCAGACTGGCGGTGAGGCCGTAGGCACCGGTGTTCGGGACGCGGAGCACGTCGCCGGGGGCGAGGCCGTCCAGGCGTACCCGCCGAGCCAGCCGGTCCAGCGGCGTGCACAGTGGTCCGACGAGGTCGGCGGTCCGTTCGGGTCCGCTCATGCCGGTGACATCCGGGCCGATGTCGGCCGGCAGCACCCGGCCGGTGGCGGACAGTCCGCCGAGCGCGTTGATGCCGGCATCGAGGACGGCGTACATCCGGCCCTTGCTCTCCTTGACGTCGACGACGGTGGTCAGCAAGGTGCCGCAGTCGGCGACCAGGTAGCGCCCCGACTCGAAGGCGAGGACCGGTCGCCGGTCGGTGTCGGGCAGGTGCTCGTCGAGCACCCGCTCCAGGCCGGCGCGCAGGGCCGGGTAGCGGGGGCGGGTGCCCGGGCCCGCGTACGGCGCGGCGAACCCGCCGCCCAGGTCGAGCAGTTCCAGCGGGATGCCCAGCCGCCGCGAGAGCTCAGCCGCACAGCGCACGCTCTGGGCCATCTCACCCAGCAGGGTCGTCTCGTCGCGCGCGTTGGTCAGGGGGAAGAAGTGGAAGCCCCGCACGGTGACCCGGGCGGGCGGCCGGAAGGCGGGCCAGCCCTCCACCAGCCGGTCGTAGTCGAAGCCGAACTGGGAGGAGGTGCCGGTCATGCGCAGTCCGCTGCCGCCGGCCGCGTCCGGCGCGTTGACCCGCAGCAGGCAGTCCACGTCCACGCCGTGCCGCTCGGCGGCGGCTCCGATCCGCTCCAGGTCGGCGAAGGACTCCGCCGACAGGACCCGGACGCCCGCCGACAGCGCTCGGTCGAGTTCCGCGGAGGTCTTGCCGGGCCCGGTGTACAGCACGTCCCCGGCCGGCCGGCCGGCCGCCAGCACGGCGTCGAGCTCTCCGGCCGAGCTGACCTCGGGACAGGCGCCGAGACCGCCGAGGTGGCGGACCAGTGCGGGGTGCGGGTTGGCCTTCAGCGAGAAGTAGATGCGGGAGCCCTCCGGGAGGGCCGCCGCAAGGTCCGTGTACGCCTGTTCCGTCCGGGTCAGGTCGTACACGTAGGCGGGTGTGCCGTACGCCTTGGCGAGGGCATCGAAGTCACCGCCGGACAGTGGGGCAGCCGACGTGGCCGACTCGGGCATGAGGGCCTTACCTTTCGGGACGTGACGACGAGCCGACGTGCGGTGCTCCGGCGTCGAGCAGGGTGCGCAGGGCCTGCCTGTCGGGTTTTCCGTTCGCGGTCAGCGGCAGGGCGTCGAGCACCGTGCAGCGAGTAGGGGTGCGGGCCGGACCGAGCCGGGCCGCGAGTTCGGTGAGCACGACGGTGGGCCGGGCGGTGCCGGTGACGAACAGCGCGAGGTCGCGCTCTTCGTGCGGGACGAGTACCACCGCTTCCCGCACACCCGCGACCGACTCGGCGGCGGCCTCGATCTCCAGGGTGCTCATGCGGACGCCCCGCCGCTTGAAGATCTCGTCGCGCCGCCCGGAGAAGTAGAGGTATCCCTCCTCGTCGAAGTAGCCGTGGTCCCCGGTGTGCAGCCGGTACCGGGAGGTGCCGGGCACGGGCCGGAACATCCGCGCGGTCCGGTCGGGGTCGCGCCAGTAGCCGTCCATCACGTGCGGCCCGTCGACCACGATCTCCCCCACCGCGCGGGGCGGCAGAGCCGTGCCGTCGGGTCCGAGCACGCTCACGGTGGTACCGGGCAGGGGGCGGCCCACCGACCCCGGGCGGGCAGCGGCCTCCTCCGGCAGCAGGATGGAGACCCGCTTGCACTCGGAGATGCCGTACATCGGGCAGACCTGGGCTCCGGGAAACGCTTCGCGCAAGGTGTGGGCCGCCTGGGGCGTGAGCTCCGCTCCGGTGTTGGTGAAGAGGCGCACCTCGGCGGGTACGACAGGACCGGCCCCGCCGGGTGAGTGTTCCCGCCGCGCGAGCGTGACGAGCATCGACGCCAGAGAGGGGACCAGGGGGACGACCGTCGCCCCGCACCGGCGCAGTTGCCGCAGCACGGTGACATCGCTGCCGTCCTCCGCCAGGACCAGCTCGGCACCGGCGAGGGCGCACAGGAACAGCTGGTAGAGGCCGTAGTCGAAGGAGAGCGGCAGCCGGCAGAAGACCACGTCGTCGCGGCGGTAACCGAGGCGTCCCGCGATGGCGCGAGCCGCGAACAGCACCCGGTCGTGCGGGCAGACGATGCCCTTGGGGCGGGAGGTGGTGCCCGAGGTGTAGATGATCAGGGCCGGGGCTCGGGGGGTGTCCGGATCCGACGGAGTCCCGTGGACGGTCTCGGAGCCGCCGGACACCCCCACCGGCCGGGCCGCCTCGAACAGTTCCCCGGCGTCGGCCACCGCACAGAACTCCGGTACGTCCGCCCCGTCCTCGGCGATCAGCAGCCGGGCCTCGGTCTCCGTGACGATCGGGGTGACCTGGTAGGCGGTCGTGGTCGGGGCGAGGGGGACCAGGGTGGCACCGGCCCGGGAGGCCGCGTAGACCAGGGCGGTGAACTCACGGCCGGCGGGCAGCAGCGTGACGATCCGGTCACCGGCCCGGACACCCCGGCGCCCCAGCCAGGCCGCGATCGCCGCGCCGGCCCGGGACAGCTCCTCGTAGGTCCAGCCACCGAGCGCGTCGCGCACCGCGGGGGCCTGCGGAAACCGGCGGGCCGCCGCGTCAAGAATTCCGTGGACCGCATTCCCTGGTTCCACCCGGCCACAGCCTCCCTCTCACACACGTTCCCGAACCGTTCCGGCGCCCC
Organism: Streptomyces adelaidensis; assembly: GCF_016598475.1. GTDB lineage: Bacteria > Actinomycetota > Actinomycetes > Streptomycetales > Streptomycetaceae > Streptomyces > Streptomyces adelaidensis. The sequence continues at coordinate 7,545 of NZ_JAEMUX010000042.1, read as the reverse complement.
CGTATTCAGTCCGGGAAAACCCGGGAGGTCGTTGCAGAAAAAAATAATGTGCTCGCCTTTCAATAGTCTCCCAAAGCGCTTTCATGACGCTTACACGAGTATTCTGCGGCCCGTTCACGCAGCTCATCGAGAGATCGATACGAGGCAATTCGGGACAAATTCCTTCTAGACGCTCCGGGATACCGGGGATTTACTCGACCCATCCAGGAAAGGGAGGTCTCCGCATGTCCGCACCGCCCGTGTGGCTCGACGCATTCGCGTACGAGCTGGGAGAGGAAGAGCTGACCCTGGAGGAACTCCCCTCGCTGACCCCGGAACTGCGGCAGGATCTGCGCGAGGTCGGGCTGAGGACCTTCCGCTCGACCAGGAGGGCGTCCGTCGCCCTCGCCGAGGAGGCCGCCGCCCGGACCCTCGCCGCGGTCCCGGATCGCCGGGGGCACGTGAGCCACGTGCTGTACACCACCAGCAACACCTGGGACGCGGCCCACACCACCGCCACCGAACTCGGCGCCATGCTACGTCGACTGGGCGTGGACCACGCCGCCCTCCTCGGCGTCTCCCGCTTCTACTGCGCGAACCTGCACGCCGCCGTCCAGCTGGCGACCGGCCTGATCCACTCGGGCCAGGCGGAGGACGTCCTCGTGGTCTGCGTCGACACGTGCGAGCCGGGCAGCCCGCGGCTGGTCACGGGCGACATCTCCGTGCACAGCGACGCCGCTTCGAGCCTGCTGGTCACGAGGTCACCGTCGTCCGTCGCGCTGAGGTTCCTGCACACCTCGATCACCAACGACCTCCAGCTCGCCGCACTGCGCCCCCAGGACAACTTCATGCGGTACATGGCCGGATTCTCGAAAGGAATTTCCGCCACCTCCACGCTCGCCCTGAAGAATGTCGGCCTGACCGCTTCCCAGATATCGCGGGTGCTGTCGAACAACTACAACCTGCGGGTCAATCGCGGCATCACCAGAATTTCCGGATTCGAGTTCGAGCAGGTGCATGTCGGCAATATCCCGCGCCTGGGGCACGCCATGGCCTCGGACCCCGTCATCAATCTCGTCGACTCCCTCCGGGACCAGCCCGTCGGCGCCGGAGAACTCCTGATGCTCCTCGGCGCCGGCCCCAGCCAATGGGGGGCCACCGTCCTGGAGGCCGCAGCATGAACTCGGGCCCGCCGGCTCCCGGTTCGCCGCCCTCCCGTGCACAGCCCGGCACGGCAGCGGACGACACCCTGCTCCACCACTTCCTGCTGCGCCACGCCGCCGACCGCCCCGACCACCCGGCGGTCGTCGGCGAACGGTCGACCCTCACCTACGCCCAACTCGCCGCACTGGCCCACGTGTACGCGGACCAACTGCTCGACTGGGGCGTCGGCAACGGCGACCGGATCGTGCTCCAGCTCGATCCCTCCCCGGAAGCGCTGGCCCTGCTGTGCGCGTGCTCGCTCACCGGCGCGGTGTTCGTCCCCCTGGCCCCCGACTGCCCCCCGTCCCGGCTCACCGCCATCACCGCGCGCACCGACGCCGTCCTGCTGATCCGGGCCGACGAACCGGCCGACACGACCACATCGCCGGCCGACACGACCACCTCGTCGCCGGCCGACCAGGTGCCCCACGCCACCCTGACCCCCGACGGCCTACGGCTGCCTGCGAAGCTCCGCGCTCCGGACGGCTCCGGCGTCCGGTTCGCCACGATCGGGCGGGACCTCGCCTACCTCATCTTCACCTCGGGCACCACGGGCGAACCCAAGGGCATCATGATGAGCCACCGTGCGGTACTCGCCTTCTGGCGGGCGCTCGTCGCGCACTGCGCACTCGGGCCGCAGGCGCGGGTCGGCAGCATCTCCCCCCTCCAGTTCGACTTCTCGCTGCTCGACTACGGGCTGGCCCTCGGCTCGGGCACCACCGTCGTACTGGTCCCCCGGTACCTCTACCAACAGCCCCGCCGCATGCTCGACCACATGGGCCGGCACGGGGTGACCCAGATGAACGGCGTCCCGTCGATCTGGTCCGCGGTCCTGCGGCACACACCCGGCGAACTGTCCCGCGCCACCCGCCTGCGGACCGTGCTTTTCGCGGGTGAGGCGTTTCCCGTGGAGCAACTACGCCGCCTGACCGAGGCCGTACCGGGACTGCGCGTCATCAACTGCTTCGGCCACTCGGAGTCGGTGGCGTGCTCGTTCCACGACCTGCCGACACCGCTCCCTGACGACCTGGCCTCCCTGCCCTTCTCCTGGGGCCACCCGGGAGCACAGCTGCTGCTCGTCGACGACAGCGGCCGGCCGGTCACCCGGCCGGGTCAGGTGGGCGAGCTGTACCTGCGGGCGGACAACCTGTTCTCGGGCTACTGGCGGGACCCCGTCGCGACGAGGGCCGCCCTGGTGCCCAATCCGCTGCGCCCGAACGACGGAGAGCTGGTGTTCCGTTCCCGCGACCTCGCCGAGACCGGGGAGGACGGGCTCCTGCGCTACCGGGGACGCGCCGACCTCCAGGTCAAGATCCGGGGCAACCGGGTGGAGCTGGAGGAGGTGGAACACCGGCTCGCGGCCCACCCGGGAATCAGCGAGGCGGCCCTCACCGTCCAGGGCGAGGCCGGACTCCGGGAACTGCGCGCGGTGGTCGTACCGGTGCCCGGCACGATCGGGCCCGACCCGGCCGAACTGCGCCGGTGGTGTGCCGACGTGCTGCCGTCGTACATGGTCCCGGGCGAGATCCGCACGACCGCCTCCCTGCCCGTCACCGCCAACGGCAAGGTCGACCGCAAGCGGCTGGCCCTGCTCCCGGCAACCACCAAGGAGACCAGTTGAGTCGCTCCCGTGTCCTGGCCGGCCACATCAGCCCCCTCGACGAATCACGCGTTCTCGGCCGGCGGCTGATCGTCCGGGAAGCCCGCAACGCCACCCTCCTGCTCGACGACGACGGCACCACACGCCGGTACACGGACCTGACCAGCTCCTACGGGGCGGTGAACTTCGGGCATCTCAACCCGGACATCACGGCCCATCAGGGGCTCGACGCCGACCTCGTCAGCGGGGTCTATCCCGAGGAGGCGTACGAGGTCGCCGCCTGGCTGACCGACCGGCTCGGCACCCCCGACCACCACGTTCTCTACCAGGTCGGCGGCAGTTTCGCGGTGGCGAGCGCCCTCGCCCTGGCTCAGCGGGTACGGCAGGGCCGGATCCTCGTCCTCGACGGCGCCTTCCACGGACTGGGCGTGGACACCCTCGCCGCCACCAGCACACACCGGCAGCTCGCTCTCCACAACACGCCCTGGGTCACCGAGACGGACCGCTGGATCGAGCGCGTCGCCCCCGGCGGGCCGGTCCCCGACCTGGACGGCATCTCCTGCCTGCTGTTCGAACCGGTCCAGGGAGCAGGCGGATACGTCCCGGTGGACCCGGTGTGGCTGGAGCGGCTCGTCAGGGCCGCCCGGGCCCAGGGCGTTGTGGTGATCGCCGACGAGATCCAGGCGGGCTTCCACCGGCACGGCGCCCTCAGCCCGTCCCGAGCGGCGGGCCTGGAGCCGGACATCCATCTCTTCAGCAAGTCCCTCACCAACGGGCTCGCGGCGCTGTCGGCCGTCGTGTACCCCAAGGCGTTCGACCGGGCGGTGGGGCAGGACCTCGCACTGGCCCACACCTTCCAGACCTCGGTGCCCGCCTACCGGGCCGCCGCCGCGGTGAGCCGCTGGCTGGACCGGACCCCGGTGGCCCAACTCACCGACGGCGTCGCGACGGCGCTGGAGAAGTACGCCAAGCAGACCTCCGGCCTGTATGGAACGCGGGACGTCCATCTGACCGGGCCGACCCTGTCCTTCGGCCATGACCGGGCGGGCGAACTGGTGCACCGCTGCGTCGAGCGCGGCGTCCTGGTGTTCACCGGCGGCCACGACGGCCGGCGAATCCGGGTGGCACCACCCCTGACCATTCCGCCGGAGCAGCTCGCCTCGGCACTGGACCTGCTCACCGAGGCCCTGGAATCGCTCGGTGACACCCACGACGACCAAACGGACGAGGAGTGACACATCGTGGAACGCCAGGATTTCTACCGAACGTTCAGCGGCATCCTGAGGACCATCCGGGCCCCTCGTGAATTCCCCGACCCCGCGCCCGACGACAACCTCTGGGACCTCGGCCATCTCGACTCCTTCGCCATGGTGGAACTGCTGATCCACCTGGAGGAGCTGACCGGTCAGGAGATCACGCTGACCGCCGACTCACTGCGCAACTTCCACACCATGGAACGCATCTACGACTCCTACTTCGCCAAAGAGGCAGCATGACGTCCACCACCGCACCCCCGGCCGACTCCCGCGTCGCACGCATCCGTGAGACCTTCCGCGAGCTGGGCTGCGCCCAGCTGCGGGACGCCGCGCCCGACTACGTCGAGGTGCTCGCCTGGCCCCTGGTCAGCCGGACTCCCGGCCTGCACCTGGCCGGCCCGGTCTACCCGGTCGCCACGGCCAACGACATGCTGCCCGTCCTTCAAGCCCTCGACGCCGCCGCGCCGGGGGACGTGCTGCTGGCCACCAATACCGCGGAGTACTCCGAGGCCCTCGCCGGAGATGTGCTGAGCACAGCCGCGGTGGCCCAGGGGCTCGGCGGGCTGGTCGTCCACGGGGCGGTACGCGACCTGGGGTTCATCGCGGAGCTGGGGCTCCCCGTGTTCTCGACCGAGGTCAACATCATCTCGGCGAAGACGGCACAGGTGCCCGCCGCCGAGCTGCCGATGAGCGTCACCGTGCCGGTCGTCGGCGCGGACGGCCCGCGCCCGCTGGAACTCTCCCCCGGGGACTGGCTGTTCGGTGACGACGACGCCGTGGTGGCCGTACGCGCCGACCGCGTGTCGCCGGTCCTCAACGCGGCCCGGCTGCTGCGCAGCCAGGAGGAGAAGCTGCGCGACGCGGTACGCGGCGGGATCCGGCTCAGCGAGGCCTGCGGGCTGCACGACTATCTGGCCGGCCGCGGCCCGCTGAAAATGGACGTGTGATGGGAGCGACCGCGGTCAGTGCTCCCAGGCCGCCGGGGCCCGAGCAGTTCGATCCGGCCGCCTACCGGCAGGACCCCTGGAAGTACTACGACTGGTTCCGCGCCCATCGGCCGGTGAGCTGGTCCGAGCCGGGCCGCTGCTTCTTCGTCCACTCGCACGCCTTGGTCGACGAGGTGCTCAGGGGCCCGGACTTCACGGTGGAGAATCTCTTCCGGCGCAGCCGGCAGGTGCTGGGTCCCACGCTCGTGGACAGCGACGGCGAGGACCACACGCGGCTGCGCCCGTTCGTCAACCAGGACCTCACCGGCCGCCGGGTGCGGGACCTGATCGAGCACGTGGTCCGTCCCGTCGCGGAGGACCTGGCGACCGGCCTGGCCCGCCGGGGCCAGGCCGACTTCGTCGCCGACTACGCCATGGAACTGCCCTTCCGTGTCGCGGTCGAACTGGTCGGCCTCGACCAGGCCGACCGGGCCCGGCTGGCGAGGCTCATGCGGCCGGTGATCGCCTATCTGGACCGGGTCGACGCCCCGCTGAGCACGGCCTTCGCCGCACGTGAGGAACTGGAGGCCCACGTACGGGAGGTGCGCACCGCCCGCGGCTGCCCGGCGCGTGGCGGACTGCTCGGCCGTACGACCCCGCGAGCCCCGGAAGGGATCGGCGAGGACGAGGTTGTCCGCACCGTCGCACTGCTGCTGGCGGCCGGCACGGAAACGACGGTGTGCACGCTGTCCAACGCCCTGCTGTGCCTGCTGCGGTTTCCCGAGCAGGAGGCGGCCCTGCGGGCCGGGACGCTCCCGGTCGCCGACTTCGTGCGCGAGGTGCTGCGCTGGGAACCTCCGCTGCACTTCACGCTGCGTTACGCCGTCCGGGACACCGAACTCGGTTCGGTCCCGATCCCTCGAGGGGCCGCCGTACAGGTCAACTTCGCTGCGGCGAACCGGGATCCGGAGGTCTTCGCCGATCCGGACGCCTTTGTGCCCCGGCGCCCCGAGCGGGCCGGTCTCTCCTTCGGACGGGGGCGGCACAGCTGCCCAGGCAGCCGGCTCGCCACCGCCGAGGTGGAGATCGCGCTGGAGGCGCTGCTGGGCGCGTCCTCCCGCATCCGGTGCACCGAGGTCGAGCTGCCGCCCGTCCGCGGTGTCACGTTCCGCAGATGCCAGGAGCTGCCGCTGTCGCTCGACACGACCTGATCAAGCCGTGCCACCCTCCACCAGCGAGCCCTGGTACGCGACCGGCACCGAGTGCCGCAGCACCGCCTGTTGCAACTCCCTGAGGGGCGGGCACGGTTCGAGGCCCAGCTCGCTGCGGAGCGCCCGGCTGATACGGCGGAACTCGCCCAGTGCCTCGGTCTGCCGGCCCGAGTGGTACAGCGCGAGCATGTACCACTCGGAGAAGCGCTCGTTGAACGGATACCGCAGCGTCAGCTCCCGCAGCACGCCCCGGACGGACGCGTAACGCCCGGCTTCGATGGCCAGGTCGACCTGGAGTTCACGGGCCCACAGGTGCTGCTCCTCCAACCGGGCCGCGACCCCGCTCAGGCACTCCCCGGCCCGCAGGTCCTCCAGCGCCGGGGAGTGCCACAGGTCCAGGGCGGCGTGTGCGTGGGCCAGCGCGAGGACGGGGTCGACGGCCTTGTCGCGCTGCGCCCGGCTCACCAGCGTCTCGAACGTGGTGATGTCCAGTTCTCCCTCCTCCAGGCAGAGTTGGTAGCCGCGGTTGGAGGTGACGAGCCGTCGGGCCGCGAAGTCCTCGCTGATCCGACCGGCGAGGAGCTTGCGCAACCGGAACACGAGCGCGTGCAGTGCGTTGGATCTGACGTCGCATGCGTTGTCCCAGATCTCGCCGGTCAGCCACCCCTTGGACACCGGCCGGTTGGCGTTGATCGCCAGCAGTGCCAGCAGCACCTGAAGCTGACGCCCCGGGATGTCGATGATTTCACCGTCGTAGCTGAGGGTGAGTTTTCCCAGCAGCTGTAAGCGGAATATCACGCTGCCCCCGTTCTGGTCCTCGAACAACGTTCGCTCTTGTAAACGTATTAGTATTCAGGTGGCGGAACATGTAAACGGCGATCCGGAGTGATCACAGACACAGCACCATGCCGCCCGATTCACCTGTGCCCGGCCCGTGAATTCCTTGTACGCCGGGCCGATCCAGAAGAAGTCAGGAATAGTGCGTACTTCGTCCAGGCCGCGATCGAGGACGAGGCGGGCGACGGCGATGTCCAGGGAGCCGAGACGAACGGCGCGTGGACGACAGTCCGTAGCGGGTCACGCCGGACCACACCCCTCAGCAGCGGGGACAGCGGTGCAGGTGTCCTCGCCCGTTCAGAAGGGACGCCATGAGGGTGTGGTCGTGCGGTGTGGCACGCCCGGTGCCCGGGACGACACGGCTCGGACCGCCCCCGAGGGAGTCGTGCGCGCCCGGCTTGCATCGGAGTCTGGTGGGCTGGAGCACGCATCCGGCACGCTGAATCCGGGGAACGGGCTCGTGACCGACCGGTATGTGATGAGCCTGGGGCAGCATCAGGGCCCCGGCGTTTGCCTGGATCGCCCCGACCTGG
>NZ_JAEMUX010000041.1 GCF_016598475.1 Streptomyces adelaidensis | reverse complement strand
GCGTGCACGGCTCGTACGGCGTGCACGGCTCGTACGGCGGCGCAGGTGAGGGCTCCACGCTGCCGCGCGCCTGGGAGGAGCTTTCGCGGCACGGTGCGCGCCCCCTCGTCGTGCGGTCCTCCTCGCCGCAGGAGGACACGCGGGACTCCTCTCTGGCGGGACAGTTCGATTCCGTGCTCGATGTGCGGGGGTGGGCGGCGTTCCGCGCGGCCGTGCGCGTCGTGCTCGACTCGGCGCGGCGGACCGACGGCGGCGGCGCACCCATGGCCGTGCTCGTCCAGCCGATGCTCAGGGCCCGGGTCGGAGGCGTGCTGTTCGGCGCGGACCCCGTCGCGGGCCGGACGGACCGGATGCTGGTCAGCGCGGTACGGGGCGGGCCCGACACGCTGGTCAGTGGTGAACAGCCGGGGACCAGTTATTGGTTGAGCCGGCGGGGGCGGCTGTTGCGGACCGAGCCGGCCGAAACGGCGGAGCCGACCGGGACGAGGGAATCGGCCTCAGCGGCAGAGTCGATCGGGACGAGGGAGTCGGCCGCAACGGTGGAGCCCGGGGAGGCGACCGGCGCCGATCCGTTGCTCACCGCCTCCGAGCTGCGCCGTCTGGCCCGGCTCGCGCGCCGGGCCGCCCGGGTGTTCGGCGGGCCCCAGGACATCGAGTTCGGCTTCGGCGAGGACGGGCGGCTGTGGCTGTTCCAGAGCCGTCCGATCACGGCGATGGCGGCCCGGCCTGCGCGGGGCGCCCGGCTGCTGGGTCCCGGACCGGTGGCGGAGACCCTGCCGGGGCAGTTGGAGCCGCTGGAGGAGGACCTGTGGGTGGCGCCGATGGCCCGTGGGCTGGCCTTCGCGCTGGACATCGGCGGCACCGCGCCTCACCGGCAGCTGCGGACGATGCCGGTCGTCACGACGGTCGGCGGCCGGGCCGCGGCGGATCTGCGGCTCCTCGGCGCCGCCCCGCCGGGGCACCCCCGGCTCGCGTGGCTCAACCCGGCGCCGGGCGCCCGGCGGCTCGGCGCGGCCTGGCGGGTGGGGCGGCTGACATCGACGTTGCCGGGTCTGGCGACGGACCTGGTGGCCGACGTCGACCGGCGGCTCACCGAGACCCCGCCGCCCGCCGAACTGCCGACCGCCGAGCTGATCTCCACCCTCCGCTGGACGCGCGCCACCCTGGTCTCGCTCCACGCCCAGGAGGCCCTGGCAGGCGCCCTCCTCCCGGAACCGCGTGTCACGGCCGCGGGCACGGCCCTCGCCAGGCTCACGGAGACGAGGCTCAGGGAGACGGAGCCCCCGGGCGGGGACCTGCCGGACCCCGGCCCCGGCCCCGGCCCCGGCCCCGACACTGCCGCTGCCCCCGACCCCGGTCCCGGTCCCGGTCCCGGTCCCGACACTGCCGCTGCCCCCGCCCCCGACCCTGCCGCTACCCCCTCCCCCTCCCCCGCCCCGGACTCCGACCACCACGCAGTGGCCGCCGCACCCGTACTCCTCGCCCTGACAGCCCCCAGCCTCTGGGACGACCTGCGGCTGCCCCGCCCCGAGGGAACGCCAGGGCACGACTCGTCGGCGAGCGCCACCGCCGCACATGGCAGGCGCACAGCCACCCCTCCCCGCGCCGCCGCCCCCTCTCACCACGCCCCCTCCGCCCCCACCCCCGTCGGCGCCCTGCCGCCCCGCGAAGCCCTGCGGCTGCGTATCCGCTGGGTGCAGGAATTGCAGGTCAGGCTGGTGCGGGAGGCGGCCCGCAGACTGCTTGTGCGGGGTGTGCTGGTCGAGGCGCGGCGGGCCGGGCTGCTGCGGTGGAAGGAGTTCGTCACCGCGCTGGAGGCCGGGGCGTTGCCGCACGACTTCGAGGAGCGGCTGCCCGGGACCGCCTCCGCGCCGCTCCCCGACTTGTTCCGGCTCACGGACGGCGGTGCGGTCGTCGCCGAGCGCACGACCCGGCGATGGCGATCCGGCGCCCGGCGGTCCCGCGCCCAGCGGTCCCGCGCCCAGCGGTCCCGCGCCCAGCAGTCCGGCGACGGCGGCCAGGGCATGCCCGGCGGGCGAGGCGTCTCCGGCGGGCGGATCATCGGCACCGCGTGGGACGGCGAGGGGAGCGTGCCGCCGGAGGCCGTACTGGTCGTCCGCACGCTCGACCCGGCGCTCGCCCCGCTGCTGCCCCGGCTCGCGGGACTGGTCGCGCAGACAGGCAGCCCTTTGTCCCATCTCGCCGTCCTGGCCCGGGAGTTCGGCGTTCCCGCGGTGGTCGGCGTGGCCGACGCGGTGGACCGTTTCCCGCCGGGCACCCGGCTGACGGTCGACGGCACCGCCGGCGACGTACGGATCGCGACGGCTCACGCCCGGTCGGGGAGCTCGCCATGAGGAAGCTCGTCTATCTCTTCGGGGGCGCGGCGGCGGTCGGCTCGGGCGCCTACCTCGTCGTCTACCTCTACCGATGGCAGTGGCAGCGGGCCATCCTCTCCGGGGTGCTGCTCCTGATCGTCGGGATGATGCTGCTCGGGATCGTGCTGCTGGGGCGGCTCGCGCGGATCGAGGAGCGGATCCGGGAGAGCGACCGGCGGCAGGAGGACGCGCTCGCCCGGCTCCGGCAGACGCAGACGCAGACGCAGAGGCAGAGGCAGAGGCAGAGGCAGAGGCAGACGACGCAGGCCCAGGAGCCGGGTGACCGGTTCCGCTGGCTGGAGGACCCGGCGAACCGTACGTACGTCTTCGTGCCCGTACTGATGGTCACCGGCGTGGTGCTCGCCGGGATCGCCTGGCTGGTGCAGCGGATCGCGTCGGCCACGGCCCGGCCCACGGCCGAGCGGCGCCTCGCCGGGCAACTCTCCGTGCTGACCGCGCCCGATCCGGCGCCGGACACCGATCTGGAGGATGCGCGTCCGCTCGGCGGCGGCAGTCGGGGCCGGGCGACCCGGCTGATCACCGTGGGCGTGGGCGCCGCCCTGCTGACCTCCCTGGTCGTCGGACTCGCCGACCTCACCCAGACCCGGAAGGAAGGGGCGACCGGCTCCCAGGCCACCTCCGTACTCGTCCGCGTCGACATGCGTGGTGTGACCTCGACGGCCGAACGACAGTCGATGGCCGCGCACCAGGCCTGGGAACGCTGCCGGAACTCCACGTCCGTCCCCCTGCGGCGCACCACGCTCGGCGAACTCGGCGACGGCCTGTTCGCCGGTGTCGTCCGGCCCGCCCTCACCGACCACGACCGCCTCCGGCTGCGCGGCTGCCTGGAGGACGCCGACGTGGACCGGGCCCACCTCACCGTGGTGGGCATCGGCGAGGCGGACGAGAGCTGAACCCACCGAGGGCCCACCGGGACCCACCGGGACCCACCGGGACCCACGGGACCCACGGGACCCACCGAGGCGGACGAAATCCGAACCCTCACACATCAACGCGAACACCGTGAAGTAGCACACAATCCGACATAGGGCTTATCGCTGCCACGCTACGATGCGACAGACCCCCGCCCCCTACCCCCGGGTCTTCATGTCTGTCACCCTCACGTCCCCGCCGGTACGCCCCGGCCCGCTCCCCACCGATTCCGCCCGCCCCCGCAGCCTGCGCCACAAAACCGCGCGCGTGCTCGTCGGAGTGCTGCTCGGTTATCTCACGCTGTGGGCCACGGGCTCGCTCGGCATCCTGGCGGTGTCGTACGTCGCACGTGAGACGACTTCGGCGCCCGCGGGAACCCGCTCGGTGCAGGGCATCCACAACTTCCAGCCCGTCGGCACGGACGGCGGGCTGTGGCGCGGGGCCGCGCCCTCCCCCACCGGCTACCAAGAGCTCGCCGACCTCGGCTTCACCACAGTCGTCGACCTGCGCGCCGAGAACCTGAGCGCCACCCAGCTCGCCCTGCCGCGCGAGGCGGGCCTCGACGTCGTACGGGTGCCGATCCGCGACGGGCAGACCCCGAGCCCGGAGCAGGTGCAGCGGCTGCTCGACGCCGTCTCCGACAGCTCCGGGCCGGTGTTCGTGCACTGCGGTGCCGGAGTCGGCCGTACGGGCACGATGGCGGCGGCGTACCTCGTACGGACCGGGCAGGAGGACTCGCCCGGCGCGGTCTGGCGCAACCTCTCGGTCGGACCGCCGTCGATCGAGCAGATCTACTACGGGCTCTCCCTGGAGCGGGAGCGGGCGACCGCGAAGCCGCCGCTCCCGGTGGTCGCGGTGAGCCGGCTCGTGGACGCGCCGCGCCGCATCTGGTCGTACGTGTAGTCGTACGGCGCGTGGCGCATGAAGACGCGGCGCAGGCCTCCTGGTCTGCGCCGCGAACCTCTGTGACCGGGCGACCGCGCGGTAGCGCGCAGCAGGGCCGCCGCCGGTGCCGGTGCCCTACGGCTTGCGCGCCACCGCCCCGTACCCCGGGATGACCCCGTCGTCCTGGCCCGGAACCGGCTCGCCCAGTTCGGGGTGCCAGAGCTGCGGCACCTCGACGCCGGGGTCGACCAGTTCGAGGCCGTCGAAGAAGCGGGTGAACTCGACGCGCGAGCGCAGGGCCAGCGTGACGCCCGCCGCCCTGAGCTTCTCCGTCGCCGCCTTCGACTCCTCCGGGGTGAAGTCGGCGGTGGCGTGGCTGACGACCAGGTAACTGCCGGAGGGCAGCTCGGACATCAGCCGGCCGACCAGGTCGTGCGCACCGTCCTCGTCGGAGACGAAGTGCAGCAGCGCGATCAGGGAGAGCGCCACGGGCCGGCCGAAGTCCAGCACCTGCTTCGCGCCCTCGATGACGGCGTCCGGGTCCCGCACGTCGGCCTGCAGGTACTCGGTCCGCCCCTCGGGCGTACCGCGCAGCAGGGCCGCCGCGTGGGCCAGCACGATGGGGTCGTTGTCGCAGTAGACGACACTCGCGTCGGGGGCGGCCCGCTGCGCGATCTGGTGCAGGTTCGGCTCGGTCGGGATGCCGGTGCCGACGTCGAGGAACTGCCGTACGCCGTGCTCGGCCAGCCAGCGTGTGGACCGGTGCATGAAGGCGCGGTTGACCCGCGCCATCACCGGCACCCGGGCGTCGAGGGCCAGCATCTGCTTGCCCATCGCCTCGTCCACCGGGTAGTTGTCCTTGCCGCCGAGGTACCAGTCGTACATCCGCGCGGGATGGGGTCTGCTCGTGTCGATCTCGACGGGGGAACGCCCGCTCATGACGAACTCCATAAGGTTCTGCGCCAGTAGGTGATCAACTCAGTGCCAACATAGGGGGATCGGCTGAACAACAGGGAGTGCACAACAAGCCTCAGACATAGCCTCAGGCCTCAGACAAAGCCTCAGGACAATGCCTCAGGACAGGAGGAAGTCCGCCACCCCCGCCTTCGCGCCCTGGATGAACGCGTTCATCTCGTCGGGTGTGTAGATCAGCGCCGGTCCGTCGGGGTCGGTGGACTGCCGTACGGCGATACGGCCGTCGGCGAGCTTCATCGCCTCCAGGCAGTTGCCGCCGTTGCCACCGCTCCAGGGTTTGTGCCAGCCCTCACTGCCCAGCTCCCGGGCGGGCATGCCGTTGTAGACGCGTATGTGCGACAGCGTGTGCGTGCGCGACTGCGACTGCGACTGCGACTGCGTCTTGATGCGATCCATTCGGTGTCTTCAGAGCTCCTTGCGGAGATCCCGGAGGATCTCCTTCGTGCGTTGTGCGGTGGCGGCCTGCGCCGCCATGCGGTCCATGACCTCGAGGTGGGTCGCCACCTCTGAGCGGTCGTCCAGGTAGACGGCGCCGGTCAGGTACTCGCTGTAGACCATGTCCGGCAGTTCGGGCATGGCAAAACGGAACAGGACGAACGGCCCGTACGTGCCGGGATGCGGTCCCGTGTCGAACATGGCGATCTGCAGCGTCACATGGGACAGCTCCACGGCCTCCAGCAGTCTGTCGAGCTGGGCGCGCATGACCGCCGGTGCGCCGACGGGGCGGCGCAGGGCGGTCTCGTCCATCACGACCCACAGCCGGGGCGCACCCTTACGAGTGAGCAGTTCCTGCCGCTGCATGCGCAGTGCGACATGGCGCTCGATGTCGTCAGGTCTGGTCTGGCCGATGGCGCCCGACAGCATGACGCCGCGCGCGTAGTCCTCGGTCTGCAGGAGCCCGGGCACGAAGTGGGGCTCGTAGGTACGGATCAGGGAGGCCGCGCCCTCCAGGCTGACGTACATGGAGAACCAGCCCGGCAGGATGTCGTGGAAGCGCTGCCACCAGCCGGGTTTGTTGGCCTCCTCGGCGAGCCGGACGAAGATCTCGGCTTCCTCGTCGCCGACCCCGTACGCCTTCAGCAGGAGCTGGAGGTAGGGGATCTTGAGGGCGACCTCGGCGGTCTCCATACGGCGGACCGTGGCGGCGGCGACATGCAGGATGCGCGCGGCGTCCTCACGCCTGATGCCCGCGCGCTCGCGCAGATCCAGCAGGCGCCTGCCGAGGACGACCTGGCCGACCGTCGGCCCGGACCGCGGCTCGCTCATCTCGTCCCTCCATCTGACCCTGAACCGACTGATCGACCTGCGCCGAAGCGCTGTCCGTGCGGTCCCGACAGCCCGGCGGCGCCGTTCGGAGGCTTTGCGGGACTGTACGGTTCCGCACACAAACGAACACTGTGCGTACATACGAACGTTGTGCGAGGGATTTCCAACTGACGCCGCTACGCGTGCTGTTGCGTGCAGTGTGCCATGACCGTTCAGAGAGTCATACGGCACTCTGCAATTTTCAGAGTGACACTTGCCAAGTGTTCATGGCGCGGCGATAGTGGCAAGCGTGATTCCGCCCCCCGCGCCGTTAGGAACAGACGCCGCCGGAGACCGTGTCGGTCCCGGTCCGGCCGCCGGGGTGCGCCCCGAAACAACTGCTGAGCGCCGGTTTCGATTCGAGCTGGCCGCGCACCCGGGTGCCGTGGCCCAGGCCCGGCGCGTGACACGTACCCAGCTGACCGGCTGGGCCCTCTGCGAGGACACCTGCGACACGGCCGCCCTGGTCGTCTCCGAGCTGGTGACCAACGCGATCGTGCACACCGCGAGCACCCATGTCGTCTGCGAGCTGCACGACGGCGACGATCTGGTGCGCATAGCGGTACGGGACGAGGGCTGCGCTCCGGGCGAGCCGCATCCCTCGCCGCAGCGGCCCGAGGAGGAACACGGAAGGGGACTCCTCCTCATAGAGGCCCTCTGCCGCTCCTGGGGGGCACAGCCCGCCGGCCTGGGGCTCCTGGTGTGGGCGGACGTACCGCGTTCGGTCCTCGCCGGCCCCGCCGTCGGCGCGATGCCCGCAGACGCCATGACCGCAGACGCCATGACCGCGGGCGCGATGCCCGCAGGCGCGATGCCCACCGCCGCCATACCCACCGCCGCCATACCCACCGCCGCCATACCCACCGCCGCCATACCCACCGCCGCCATACCCACGGCCGCCGACATCGCGGCCGCCGACATCGCGGCCCGGTCCGACCTGGGCTGGGGTGCGAAGAAGCGGCCGCCCGAGGAGCGGGACGACGGGGCGGAGGCCCTCCGCCGTACGGGTGCCGATGGGCGAGTCCAGCCTCGGACGGGGGCCGAATGGGTGTGAGCGCGTCGATCGGTCCCGCTCGGCCCCCCGGTGGGGGCAGAGTGGCCCGTGTGGTGAGCCTTGACACCCTGACGCGCCTGCGCCGCGCCCAACGTTCCGCCGCGGCGCCCCGGCCCATCCCCCTGCCCGAGGGCATGACCGCACCCATGGGCTGCGACGCCGTCGCCGTCCCGGCCTGCATCGGACCGCTGGTCCTGCCCCGGCTGCCCCGCGTGGGCTGTGTCTACGCCGACCGGGCGCACTGGTGGTGGATCGTGCCGACCGACTCCGACTACGCGCTGGAGTGGCCGGCACCGGCCCGCTACACCACCGGGGCGTTGGTCTCCGACGGTTCGGAGGTGCCCGGACTGATCCTCCGGCCGGAAGGCACCATTCCTTATACGCCGCCGATACCGCTGTATCTGGCGCTGTGCCGGGTCACCGGGACCACGCCCGCGTGGTCCCGGACGATGACGGCGTAGGGCTCCACCGGGGTGCCGGGTCCGTGCCGGGTCCGTGCCGGGTCCGTGCCGGGTTCGAGTGCGGGTGGGTGAGGCGTGGTCGCGCAGTTCCCCGCGCCCCTGCGAAGGGGCCCTTCACAACCTCTGAGCGCCCGGCCGAGCGCCCCGCGTGCTCCGGATGGGCCCTGGTGTCACCACCGCGCGCCCTGGTCCGGCGCGGTCCGCCCCGCGATAGTGGCCGTCTGCGACGACTCCGGGGAGGCCGCGGGTGGGGAAGGCGCGTGACAGGGGCGAGCCGGAGACATCCGGGTCCGGGACCGGGACGTCGGAGTCGGAGCGGCTGCTGTTCGGGGGCCCGCTGCGGTACGACATGGGGTGGTCGCAGCACCAGAACGCCTTCCTGGAGCTGAACTTCCGCGCGATGGTACGGCGGCTGCCGTCGCTGCTCGCTTCCAGCTTCCGGCTGGCCTGGCAGGCGGACCGGCGGGCCGCGCGGACCGTGCTGGCCGCCGAGACGGGTCGCGGCCTCGCCCAGGCGGTGAACCTGCTCGCGATGAACGCCGTCCTGGCCCGGCTGATGACGGACGGCACGGTCGAGGAGCGGTTGCGCGGTGCGATGCCCGCCCTCGTCGCGATCGCCGCCGTGATGCTCGTGTCCTCGCTGCTGCGGGCCGCGTCGACGTATGCCACGGGCCGCCTCGAGCCCAAGGTGGAGCGGGTGGCGACCGAGCGGTATCTGGAGCGGGCGGCGGCCGTGGAGCTGTCCGCGATCGAGGACGACGGCTTCCACAAACTGCTGGACACCGCGAAGTACGGCGCCCAGTCGGCCCGCCGGATGATCAGCTACTCCGCGCGCGTGGTGAACGCGCTGATCTCGCTGATCGCGGCGGCCGGCGTACTGACCGTGCTGCACCCGGCCCTGCTCCCGCTCCTCATCACGATGACCCTGCCGAGCGCCTGGAGCTCCCTGACCATCGCCCGCCGCCGCTACGCGTCCTTCCACGCCTGGGTGCAGCACGCGCGCGCGGGGTACCTGATCGGCTCCCTGCTGATCGAGCCGGAGGCGGCCCCGGAGATCCGGGTGCACGGCGTCGGCCCGTTCCTGCTGCGCCACTTCCGCTCCATGTCGGAGACGGCGGAGACCGAGCAGGCACGCCTGGCCCGGCTGGCAGCCCGTACGGGGCTGTTCGCGGCCCTGTGGACCGGGCTCGCCACCGTGGCGACGTACGCGACGCTGGGCGGTCTGCTGCTCGCCGGCACCATGGCGCTGTCCGTGGCCGGTACGGCGGTCATCGCGATCCGCACCGGCTCCGCCAGCCTCGACACCCTGGTCCTGGAGGTGAACTCGCTCCACGAGGAGGCCCTCTTCGTGGGCGACATGCAGCGCCTGTACGTGGAGGCGGCCAAGCGCGCGATCCCGGTGGGCGGCGATCCGCTGCCCGAGGACCCGAGCGAGATCCGCGTGGAGAACGTGACCTTCACCTACCCGGGGAAGGCCACCCGGCCCGCGCTCAGCGATGTGACGCTGTCCGTGCCGCTGGGCAAGATCGTGGCGCTCGTCGGCGAGAACGGCTCGGGCAAGACGACCCTGGTCAAGCTGCTCGCCGGGCTCTACACACCGGACAAGGGCCGCATTCTGTGGGACGACGTGGACGCGGCGGGCGCCGACCGGCAGGGGCTCGCCGAGCGCATCGCGATGGTCGCGCAGGACTTCAAACGGTGGCCCTTCACCGCCCGCGTCAACCTGGCGATCGGCCGCCCCTCGGCGCCGCTGACCGAGGAGCGTCTCGCCTCGTCCGTCGCGGAGGCCGGGGCGCAGGACGTGGTGGAGGATCTGCCGCGGGGCCTCGACACACTTCTGGCGCGCGGCTTCAGCGGCGGGCACGAGCTGTCCGGGGGCCAGTGGCAGCGGCTCGGGATCGCGCGGGCCGCGTACCGGCGCGGCCGCATCCTCATCGTGGACGAACCGACCGCGGCCCTCGACGCCCGCGCCGAGCTGGAGGTGTTCGAGAAGATCCGGGCCCTCGCGGGGACCGGCCAGACGGTCGTCCTGATCACCCACCGACTGGCGTCGGTCCGCCACGCCGACCTGGTGCACGTCCTCGACCAGGGCCGGCTCGTGGAGTCCGGCACCCCGGAGGAGCTGCTGGCCACGGGTGGCGTGTACGCGGAGCTGTACTCACTGCAGGCGGAGCAGTTCGCGGCGAAGGTACCCGCCGGGCCCGCCCCCGCGGCGAAGGTGCCCGCACCGAAGGCGGGCTGACCCCGAGCCGGGCCGGCCTCAGGCCGCGGCGCCCGCCGCGGTGTCGGCGCCGCGCACGATGACCAGGAACATGTCCGTCGCGATGTCCATCACGACCTCGGCCTGCTGGCCTTCCAGACGTGCCGCGTGCGCGAACTCCTCCGCCGGCCACGAGCCGCGCGGCCCACCGGCGGGAAAGCGCCCCAGCACCATTCGCCCGTTCACCCTGCACCTCCGTGTCGCGCCGTACCCGTAGCCCCGTAGCTCCTCAGCTCCGTGGCTTGTAGATATAAACGCCAATCATGGGGTGAACGGCTCACCAAGTGACGTTACTGAGACGTAGTTGACACTTGGTCAACGACGGACCGTGAGGTACCTCTCAGAAACCACACATTCCGGTGACTCTACGCACCGTTACGCGCACTCCTTGTCACTCCTTGTCACCCCTCGTACTCGTGATCTACTCGGGCGGCTTGTCGTAGTCCTGGATGCGCCCGCCGTGGCTGCGGTCGGTGAGGGCGGCGAGGCGGCCCGTCAGCTCCCGTACGGTCGTCGGTACGTCGATGGTGAGCAGCTCACGGTCGCGCATGAGGACGCGGCCGTCGACGATCGTGGTGCGTACGTCGGCGGAGCGGGCGCTGTGCACGAGGGTGGCGGCGAGGTCGTGCACCGGCTGGGTGTGCGGGCCGCTCAGATCCACGAGGACGATGTCGGCGCGCCGGCCGGGGGCGAGGCTGCCGACCCGCTCCCCCAGACCGACGGCCCGCGCGCTCTGCAGCGTGGCGTGGTGCAGGGCCTGGCGGGAGGTGAGCCAGCGCGGGTCGCCCTCGGTGGACTTCTGCACCAGCGCGGTGAGGGCCATGGCCTCCCACACGTCCAGGGAGTTGTTGGAGGCGGCGCCGTCCGTGGCGAGCCCGACGGGGACGCCGATACGGCGCAGAGCCCGTACGGGGGTCGTGGGCCAGGCGAACTTCAGGTAGCCGCGGGGCGCGGTCGCGACGGCCACCGGCCCGGTCGCCCGCTCCAGCACCGGCAGGTCGCGCTCCATGATCCCGGTGCCGTGCGCGATGAGCACGCCCGCGTCGAGGCCGAGCAGCCCGGTGCGCTCAAGGACCTCGATGGGTGTGACGCCGTGCCGGGCGAGGCTGTTGTCGGTCTGGTCGCGGCTCTCCGAGGCGTGCAGATGGACGGGGAGTCCGTGTTCACGGGCGAGTTCGGCGGTGGCGGCGAGGTCGGCGTCCTCGACGGTGTAGGGGGCGTGCGGGGCGAGCGCGGTGGTGATACGACCGCCGGCCGCGCCCCGGTGCCGTAGCGCGAACTCCAGGGACCTCTCCCGGCCTTCGGGCCCCTGCGAGGAGAAGAACGCCTCCCCCAGATGTGCCCGCATCCCGCTCTCCTCGACCACGGCGGCGACCGTGTCCATCGAGAAGTAGTGGTCGGCGAAGCACGTCACCCCGCCCCGGATCATCTCCGCGCAGGCCAGCCGGGCCCCCAACGCCACGTCCGTCGCGGTCAGGTTGGACTCGATGGGCCAGATGACGTCGTTGAACCACTCCTCCGCCGGCAGATCCTCCGCGATGCCGCGCAGCGCGACCATCGGCGCGTGGGTATGACAGTTGATCAGCCCCGGCATCGCGACCTGGCCGCGCGCGTCGATACGTTGCGCCGTGGCCACCGCGGCGGTCTCCTCCGCCGGCCCGATGCTGTCGATCACCCCCTCCCGTACGACGATCGCGGCGTCCTCGACGAACGCGATCCCCTCGTGCTCGTCGTGGACGAGGGCCGTGCATCCGGTGATGACGAGATCGGCGGGAGGCACCGGTGCGCAGGGGGGCGGAGACGGAGGCGGCGTCATGCGGTCACGGTACGACGGTGGCGTGCTCGGCAGGGGCGGGACTCGGGCAACCGGTGGGTGGCGGTGGTGGGATCAGGCCGTGCGGCCCGGGCTCGGCAGTAGGTCGGCCGCGTCCGGTACGTCCGGCAGGCTGATGCCGGCGCGCCTCTGGTGCCGCGCGAGTTCGTCGAGGAGGGCCGTGAGCCGCTCGGTGTGGTGGCGGGTGAGCCGTCCGGTGTCGTCCAGGTGCACGGCGCAGGCGGTGGTGGTGTCGACGAGCCGTTCGAGGTCGGCGGCGACCTCGTCGGTGCCCTCGGTGTGCCGGGCCAGCGCGGGCAGTTCGGCCCCGGAGAGCGCGATCGTGGTACGGGCCTGGGCGAGCGTGCGGTAGGCCTCACGGCGCAGGGTCCAGCGGGCGGCACGGTCGTCGGACTCGCCTTGGAGGAAGACCCCGTTGGACGCGAAGGCGCGGACCGGGACGGAGGCCCCGGCGGGGCGCCCGCTCAGCGCGTGCGACTCGCTCAGCGCCTGCGACTCGCTCAGCGCCTGCGACTCGCTCAGGACGTGCGACTCGTTCAGGACGTGCGTGAGGTAGGCGAATGCCGCCGTACCCGCTTCGGTCAGCCGGGAGCGTACGCCCCCGCCGCGCTGCCCCTTCGGCATCGGCAGATGCCCGACGATCAGGACGATGGCGCAGGCCAGGAGCGTCTCGCCGATGCGGCTCCAGGAGGCCTGGGGTTCGCCGCCGACCATGACGAGGGAGAGGACGAGGACGGTGACGACGGCGGTCTGGGCGGCGAAGTGCCGGGTGGCGACGGGTATGAGCGCCCCGCTGAGGACGGCCGGCGCGATGAGCCCTTCCGGCCGGGGCAGTACGGCGGCGAACCCGGCGAAGAGCACGGCGCCCAGCACGGTGCCGGCGGCCCGGCACAGCACCCGTGACACGAGCGGCCCGAGATCGGGCTTGACCAGGAACACTGCGGTCACGGGCAGCCAGTACCAGTACTCGTGGTGCAGCGCCTGCGCCACTGCCGCGGCGGCCCCGAAGGAGAGGGCGACCCTCAGCCCGTACTCGCGTCCGCCGGACCCGAGCGCGAGCCGGCCGAGCGAGCCGACGGTACGGCGGCGGGAGTGCAGGTCGTGGGCGTCGCCGCCCCGGTCGAAGGCCTCCGCGGCGTGCAGGAGCGCGTCGTCGAGGGCGCGCAGTGCGGGCGCGGAGCGGGAGGGGGCGGGCAGCGGGCCGGTGGCGGTGTTGCCGCGGACTGCGGCGGCCAGTCGCCGGGGCCCGTGGGAGGCGCGGCCGACGACGGCGTCGCCGGTCCACGCCAGCGCGGTCGCCGCCTCGGCCAGCGGCAGCGCGGCGGCGTACTGGGTGTGCAGCCGCCGCTCGGCCGACGAACTGGCGTACCGCCGCAGCCGTGGCCCGGCGAGCGCGTCCTGGGCATGGTCGAGAGCGGCGGTGAGCGCGACCCGCCGAGGGGTCGCGTCCGGTGTGCCGACGGCGTCCAGCAGCCCGGCGATCGCGTCGTACACGGCGGCGACGGCGTCCCGTTCCCCGTCGAAGCGGTAGTCACCGGCGGTGAGGACCGCGGGGGTGGGCAGGGCGAGGCGCAGTACGAGCAGCCACCCGGCCCCGGCGAGGTAGGCGAGTGCCCGCTGCCATCCCGTCTCGGGCAGCGGCATCCCGGCCCCGATGGCGGCGGCCACGAGCAGTTGCGTCCCGGCCCCGGACGCGACGGGCCCGACCGCGCTCATACCGCCGGCGAGCAGCCCGAGCGCGGTGAGCAGCAGGGTGAGGACGACGGCCCCGACCTGCTGTCCGGCGTACGTCCCCACGAGCAGCCCCATGGCTCCCGCGAGCGCGGGCGCCCCGAGCCGCTGCACGGAGACCCGTCGGCTCCCGGGCCGGTCGTTGATCCCGGCGAGCATGGCCCCGAGCGCGGCGACGACCCCGACGGACGGCCGGCCCAGCGACACGGCCACGAGCAGCAACGGCCCGCCGGCCAGCGCCCCCCGCAGCACCGCGTTCCAGGGCACCGGCCCCCTTTGCGCACGCAGAGCATGGGCGAGCCAGGGCGGCAGAGCGAGGGCTGCGGGGCGGGACACGGGGCTCCTGTCGTCGGGTGAGGGCGGGGTGTGCCTTCGGGCGACGGTGGCCGGGGCGGCGGTGGTACCGGTGACACCGGTGGTACCACCGGTACCGGTGACACCAGTTCATGGCATCACCTGCTTGTGGTCTCCACCGTAGGTCCCGGACCTGGAGGAATTGGAACGCTCGTATTACCGCGATGTGACGATGCCTGGAAGGGCCATGTTCTTTATGAACGCAACGCGAGAGTGCTGCCGCACCGCCCCCGGACCGGACGGAGCCAAGCCCCCCCCCGGACCGGACGGAGGTCAAACCCTCCCGGACCGGGCGGAGGTCAAACCCTCCCGGACCGGGCGAGGGTCAAACCCTCCCGGACCGGGCGGAGGTCAAACCCTCCCGGACCGGACGGAGGTCAAGCCCCCCGGCCCGTGACCCGCAACGGCTTCAGGAAGCGGCTCGGTTCCCCGTTCCAGGAGATCGCGAGAGCGTCCCGGGCCCGGGTCGCGGCCACGAACAGAAGCGACCGGGCGCGTTGCAGCTCACGCCGGTGGCGCAGCGGGTCGGTGTGCTCCCACGCGTCGACGGACGATCTCGGCACCAGCCCTTCCGCGACGCCCGCGATGATCATGCAGCGGTACTCGAGCCCTTTGAAGCGGTACATCGTGCCGACATGCACGCCCTCGTCGCTCCTCGGGCCGTCCCGGGTGATCTCCGTCGAGACGATGCCTCTCCGGCCGAGCCGCTGTATGACGTCGGCGACCATCTGGTTCGTCGGAACGCAGACCGCCACGGACTCCCGGGGCACATCGGTCCATGCCATCAACTGTTCGACGACGAGGTCGAGTTCCTCGTCCCAGCTGCCGCCTTCGTGCAGCGTCGGACGGAGCCCGTGCAGCACGGAGCGATATCCGCCCAGCGTGTCCTGGTCGCCGTCGAGGTCGTCGTAGTCCACTCCCTCCAGGACCCCCATCGCGGAGCGCAGGATCTCCCAGGTCGTCCGGTAGCTGAGGGTGAGCCGGGCCGACCTGCCGCGGATGTTGATGCCGAGGCTGCCGAGGGTGACCTGGTTGTCGTAGATCCGCTGGTGGGTGTCGCCGACCAGGAAGATGTCGTCGGGCCCCGCCGGGACCATCGCGCGCAGCATCTTCCAGTGGGCGGCGCTGAGGTCCTGGGCCTCGTCGACCACGATGTGCCGGTAGCGGTAGCGCAGGAAGGCACCGGACCCCGACTCCACGTGGACGTTCTCGAGTCCGCCGCGGTCGTCTTTCTGCTGCTGCCGGTTGTCGATCTTGGTTTTGCGGTCGATCTCCATCCGGGCGGCCCGCTCGGCCACCTGCCGGTGGGTCTCCAGTCCCTTCAGCTCCAGCCGCTGGGTGAAGCGTTCGGCGAGCTGCCAGATCTCGGCCCGTTCGGCGCGGGTGATGCTGCGGCCACGCCCCGCCCTGCGTACCTTGAAGTAGTCGGAACGGGAGTGCACCGCCTGCCCCAGGATGACCTGGTTCCACTCGTCGCTCAGGAACTCCGCGTCCCAGCGGTTCTCGCCCGCCTCGACCAGCAACTGCCGCCATTCGTTCAGGGCGTGGGAGTCCTCGATGCGCCGTTTGGCGTTTCCGGGGTCGGACTCCCGCACGACGCGTGTCGCCAGCTGGTCGACGTGCACGATGTCGACGCGGGCCAGGGTTTCCGGCCCTCCCAGCGACAGCAGCCGCGCCCTCAGGTCGGCGGCGAGGTTCTTGTTGAACGTGGTGAGGAGCACGGGCTTGGTGTGGCCGGGAGGAAGCCGGTCCACGAGGTGCTTGACGCGGTGCAGTGCCACGATGGTCTTGCCGGTGCCCGGTCCGCCGCTCACCCGGGCGGGGCCGGAGCAGTTGCGGCGTACGAGCTTCTCCTGGGTGGGGTGCAGGAAGACCTTCCAGCGGCCGAAGTCGCCTTCCTCGATGATGCTCTGCAGTGTCTCGTCGTCGGTGATGACGACGGCCTGGGACCGGCCCGCGGCGGTCTGCCAGTCGTCGGTGTCGAGCTCTTCCGGTTTCTCGACGGCGACCGGCTCGGTGACCTGTTCCTTGACGGCCTCGAAGGAGAAGCCGTCCCGCAGGCGCAGCAGCACCTCGCCGGTGTGGCGGGGCGCGTACTCGGCGAGACCGAGGAGTTCGTCGTCGGTGGTGAGTTTGAGGACGATCGGGATGAGTGGTTCGGCGACACCGAGCTCGGCGAGTTGCCCGGCGCTGTACCGCGCGAACAGGGGCCGCTCCACCGGCTGTCGGGGAGCGGCCGGGGCCGGTTCGGCGGCGGCCCGGCGCAGTACGTCCTCTTCGACGACCTGGAGGTCGACGTACTCGATGGCCCCGGTGATCTGGTTGATTCCGTAGGCGAGCCGGTCCAGGTTCTGGTGGACGTGCCCCCGGTGCTTGACCGACACGAGCAGCCAGTCGTTGCCGCCGAGGTGCAGCAGCAGCGCACGGTACTCACGGTTGACGCGTGCGGACCACAGGCGGTCGTGGCCCTTGAGTGGCTTGAGGTCGAATCCGCCGGCGTTCGGGTTCTTCCGGAAGTCGTGCTGGAACTTGTAGACCGCCCCGACGATCGCCCGGTCCAGCTTGACGATTTCCTTGTCGGCCTTGTCGAGCAGGCGCAGGGTGGCGCCCGTGCTCGGCGTGGCGGGGCTGGTCATCGGGCGTGCTCCTCGTTCTCGTTGTCCGCGAGCAGCGCGGCGAGTTCCGCCGCGTCCCATTCCGGTGCCGTACGCGCCTGCCATCCCGCGTCGGCGTATGCCTTGTCCCGGGCCTCGGCGTCGCTGTCGGGCGTGCCGTCGGTGTGCTCCTCATGAGCCAGTACGACGGCGATACGACGGCCCGGCCACGCCAGTTCGGCCGTCCAGGCGGCGTCGCCCAGCTCGTGGCCCGCCTCGGGCACCGGCGCTCCCAGGTCGGCCAGGGCCACGGCGAGGTCGGCCAGCCCCGGCTCCTCCACCAGGTATCCGATGACCTCGTCCCAGGCGGGGTCCCGCACGGCGGCGGCCGGTCCGGCCTCCGCGTCGGGTGCTTCCGCCCGCCGCCGCGAGGTCAGCCAGCCCGCTCCACCGGTGACAGCCAGCTCCGCGGTGTCGAACCCGCTGAGGAGGCTCTTCGTCAGCTGGACCCCGTCGCCCTCGGCCTCGTTGAGGAACTGCAGCAGGTTCGTCCAGTACAGCCAGGCCTGCCAGCGCCGTCGGTGCGCGGGCTCGTCGGCGCTGACGACGTCCGGGCTGTCGTCGAGCACCGTGAGCGCGGACCAGACGGCTCCCGCCTGCCCCCGGCGCAGGTCGAGCGCGATGGTGAGGGGGCAGCCGCTCGCGTCCTTCGTGGTCATCACCTGTACGGCTCCCTGCCCGCCGGACAGCCGCTCGCCCCGCAGCGCTTCGCTCAGCCGCTCGGCGATCGCCGGACCGTCGGCCAGCGCCCGGCTGGTCGCGGACACGGTGGCGAATCCGGCGAGCGCGCTCTGCGTACGACGGCGCCACAACTCCTGCTCCGGACGCGTCAGATAGCCGATCAGCGTGTCGACGGGGTTGGCCCACACGAAGCGTGGCAGGTCGCGGGTGTCGCCCGCGTGCAGTCGCCGGTGGATGTCGAGGGCGGTCTTCTGCGCGGTGTTCTGGTACGGCACCCACACCGGGTCGGCGACCGGCTTGCGCCGGCCCGTCCATGCCTCGACGTCGTCCCACGTCAGCTGGAAGACCTGCCAGCGCAAGGCGCGCAGCCGGGTGCGCTTGGCGGCGTCGTCGGCCGTCCGGTCGCACTCGGGGCTCGCGTGGTAGCGGTACCCGTCGAGGTAGACGGCGACGCGCAGCTCCTCCGCGTCGAGCCTGCGGAAGACCACGTCAGGGCGGGTGAAGCCCAGGTCGGTCTGTGTCTCCATCTGCCAGCGCGTCACGGAGCCGTCGGGCGCGGTGAGGCGCAGCTCCGTACTGCGTTCGCCGTCCGGGGTGAGGGCCGTACGCACGCTGGCCTCGTCGACGTCGTCGCGGCCCGCCCAGTCCAGCAGGCCCTGCCGGAACAGCGCTTCGAGCTCGCTCTCGACCTGCGGGGCCAGATTGATGTCGCCCGTCGTGGTGACCGGCTTGGCGTCCCAGCTCTCGCCCTCCGCGCCGAACAGTTCACCGAGCATGTCGAGCGCGTGCTCCCGGGAGACCAGCTCGTACTCGCTGTCGGCGACGTGGCGCAGCAGGCAGCGGTGGCAGGCGGGCCGCCCCTCCTCGACGCAGGCACACTTCTCGATGACTTCCCGGGCCCGTGCCAGCACGTCGCGCAGGCCCTCGGGGCCGGCGAGCCGCTGCAGATAGCCGGTGCCGCGCGGCAGCTCGTCGTAGAGGACGAGGAAGTGCCGGCGTACGTCCCGGTCGCCGCTGTCGGGGTCGGGCATGGAGTCGGTGACGACGGCCAGGTGGTCGGGGTCGCCGCCGTAGCTCTGGGCGATGCCCGCGAGCAGGGCGGCCTTGAAGGAGACGAGCCGTTCCTGGGTGTGGGCGGTGACGGCCGGGATGAGGATGCGCAGTGCCTCGGTCTCCAGGACGTGGGCGAGCAGCACCTTCACGCCCGTCTGCCGGGCCTGCGACTCGGTCGGCCCGGAGCGCACCTCGGGGCACCAGGGCCGGTGGTACTGGGTGGCCTTCACCTGGATCAGCGCGTCCTGGTTCATGACGGGCCCGCCGTCGGCGTCGGCCTGTCCGCAGGAGTCGCAGACCCAGAAGGGGTTGAGCCGCACGCGCCGGCCCGCGAAGGCGTCGTCCGCGACGGCGTCCACACGGGACGCCCCGACGTTGATGTGCCGGACGGTGGCCTGCCGGGTGTACTCCCAGCCGAAGGTGGCCCGGGGGTGCCGCCACGCCTCGACGACGCCGTCGTGCGCAATGTCGACGGCCGGTACGACGGTGTAGTGCCGGCGCTCGCGCTCGTCGGTGTCGTCCCGCACCCGGGCGTCGTCGCGCTGGTCCCTGGAGTGCGCGCGATGCGGCACGAGGACCTTGTGCAGACAGCCGACGTCACCGATCGCCGCCGAGCGGCAGCGCGGGCAGGCGGAGGAGTCCTGTTGTGCCTTGTGGGTGCGGACGTGGCCGCAGTCGGGGCAGACCCGCCACCACAGCCAGGCCGGGCGGCCGGGGCTGCCGATGTCGAGGCCGCTGAGGTGGTGTTTGTAGCCCTGGACGTAGAAGTGGTTGCCGGGTGCGAAGTCCTCCAGGGCCAGGCGCGCGGACCGCTCGTAGCGGAGCACCTTGCTGTGGTGCTCGGGCTGCCCGTCGGTGCCTTCCTCCCGCCAGATGAGGGTGGCCTCCAGCTCGGTGGTGGAGTCGACGAGGCTGTAGTTGGGCAGCAGACCGAGGTCGACGAGGGCCCCGTGCGCGGTGCCTCGGCTGATGACCGCGGCGCGCGCGCCGATGGCCCGCCGCTCGGCCCGCAGTTCGCGTCCCTGCCGGTCGTGCTCGGGGTCACCTGCGACGAGCCGTCCGATCGCGTCGTCGATGGCGGCGACACGGCGTTGCAGCTCGCCCTTGCGGCTCTCCCACTCCCCGCTCGCCCCGGCCAGCGCGTCGGCGACCCCACCGGTCGCGAACCTTCGCAGTGCCTCTGCGGCGTCGGGGCTGACGCCGATGCGCCGGCTCTCGTCGTACGGCGGGAAGAGGCCGAGGAAGTTCCGGACGAGCTCTGCCCCGTTCTCCACCGCGGCCGTGGTGAAGTCGGACAGCCAGGCGGAGGGCCCGAACAGGGCGGTGGCCAGACGCGGCAGAGCGAGCACCGCGGTCCCGTCCGCCGACAGCAGCCGCCCGGCCCCCGCGAGGTCCAACAGGTGTGCCAGGTACTGGCGTTGGAGGATCTCCACGGCGGAGAGGAAGCAGCCCGGCGGCTGGATGTCGCCGGCGATCATCCGGAGCGGGTCTTCGAGGTAGTACCGGTCACGCGGGCCGCGGTCGACCATGGTGAGCAGGTAGGCGTTGCCGGTGGACCGCCCGGCCCGGCCCACCCGCTGCACGTAGTTGGCCGGGCCCTTGGGCAGTGAGGCCAGCACCACGGCCGACAGGTCGCCGATGTCGATGCCGAGTTCGAGGGTCGGGGTGCAGGACAGGACCTGCGGGTTGGCGTAGTGGACGTCGGTGCCCTCCCGGAAGGCCTTCTCGACGGCCTCCCGCTCGGGCCGGTCCAGCGTGCCGGTGTGCTCGGCGGTGTTGATGGTGAAGACTCCGGCGTCGCGGTACATACGCCGGTAGAAGTCGTCGGTGAAGTCCCGTTGCCGCAGGCTGCCTTCGCCGTCGCGTCCCGCCTGGAGGTGGCCCCCGCACCGGTAGCGCGGGCAGGGCTGGCCGTGCCAGTGATGAGCCAGGTCCGGGTGGACGGTCTGCTGCCACGAGCAGTCCGGGCAGCGCACACCCGCCTCGGCGACGATCTCGTCCGGCAGCTTGCGCACCCGCACATGGCCGGGCTGGAGACCGTACACGCGGGTGGCGCCGTCCTTGGCTGTCCGCACGGACAGGACACCGGCTTCGGCGAGGGCGGGAAACAGTCTGACGAGGAAGGCGTTCGCCGCGTCGGCCTGCCGCAGGCCGAGGCTGCGCCGGGTGAAGTCCTGGTACCAGCCGAGGCGTCCGGTCAGGACGTCGAAGTCGTCGCTGCCCTTCTTGGGACTGCCGAGGAGGAAGGCAGGGGCGGAGACGCCCGGCGGGAAGGCGGGCATCCCCGCCTTCCGGCCGCCCCAGATCAGCCAGCGGCGCACACCTGCCTGGTCGAGCCAGGGGTCCAGCCAGGCGTGCCGGATGGCGCCCCGCGTCCGGAGCCTCTCCAGCAGTCCGCGCACATAGCCCACGAACCGGTCCGGCCCCGGTACGGAGCCGTCCGGCAGGGCGATGTCACCGGGTGTGGTGTACAGCAGTCCGCGTACCAACTCGGCCACGCCGTCGGGGTCTTCGAGCGGCACCTCGGCGGCGACCGTCCGCGTCAGCTCCAGGGTGCGTCCCTGCCGCGACCTGAGCCCGAACTCCATCACCGTCGCGAAGGCCAGCCGCTGCGCGATGAGCTCCCACGTGGGCTTGGAGCCGTGGCTGCGGCCCGCGAGCAGGATGTCCACGCCACGGAGCACGTGCAGGTCCGGCGGGATGACGGCGACCCGCACCTTCCGGCTGTCGACGACCTCCTCGACGATGTCGGCGGCGAGGTCGCTCAGCGCGATCGGGGTCTCCTCGTCGACGCGTCGGGCGAGCAGCGAGCGGAAGGAGAACGTGTACGAGCGGCTGGCGACGTATCCGGCGCGGTGGGCGGCGTCCTGGACGGAGTCGTTGAAGAGGAGGGTCTTGTTCTCCTTGAGGTTCTCGTCCAGCTCACCCCCGGTGAACAGCTGGGTGATGGAGGCGGCGGCGAGGGCGGCGAGGCCCGTGCCGAGGAAGCGGATGGCGTTGAAGGTGCGGCAGGCCGGGCACTGGTCGGTCTGGGCCGCGCGGTCGTTGGTGAGGTCGACGACGACGAACGCGGCGCCCCGCAGCGCCTTCGCCACGCTCGGCCCGGCCCCGTCGCGGGGCTTGTCGAAGTCCTTCCCGGGCGACAGCGGCCGCAGCCGGCCGCTGTCCCCGTCGAGCACCATGACCGTGGGCCCGCCGCGCGCCGGCTCCTTCGCGAACGCGGTCTCGTATGCCTCGGCCGCGGTAGCCGCGATCATGTTCCGCACCCGGCGCTTGTCCCGCCCCACCGAGGCCCTGCGGATCTTGGTGGCGTTCAGGTCGAGCTCGGCCGCGTCCGACTCCGGGGAGAGCGCGGCCCACCCGGAGCGCCCGCACTCGCGGCAGAACACGGCGGGCAGGAACACCTCGGCGGGCGAGGGCGCGCTGTCGTCGGCCGGGACGGTGGCGGCCTCCTCGTCCCCCGCGCTCGTGTCCTTCCCCGCCGGTGTCCTGTGCGTGAGCCGCCCCCCGGACGCCACCCGCTCGTCGTCCCAGCGGAACTCCGCCCGCGCGGGCGTGATGCCGCGCAGCACCCGGGAGACGGACCGCACCCAGTGGTGGACCTCGACGGAGAGCAGCGGCCGCCCGGGGTTGTCCGGGTCCTTGGCCGTGGACAGCAGCGCGACATAGCGGGCGAGGGCCTGGGCGGCGACGGTCGGTTTCCGCTGGGCGGCCATGCCCCAGTGGTAGGCGTACCGCGGCAGGACCTCCATGAGTTCCGCGAGCGTACGCGGACGGCCGTCGAGGATCTCCAGGACCGCGGCGGTGAGCCGGTGCCGCCGCAGCCTGGCCCCCAGCTCCTCGGGCGTGAGCCCCCACTCGCCGGTGAACTCCGCCGCGAGCCGGTCCAGGGCGCCCTCGTCCCGGGTCGGATCACCGAGGAGTACGACCTCCTGCGGCGCCGGGAAGGGCAGGCTGAAGTCGCTCTCCCCGGCGAACTCCTGCACGCTGCGCCGGGACTCGCCGACCACCGACTCCGCGGGGAACGGCACGCCGAAGACCTGTTCGGCGACCTCCAGCATGGCGTCGCCGGACCCCCCGGACTCGCCGAGGGTGGCGGAGGTGGCGACCGGGCAGACCGGTCCGAGGGGCCGCCCGTCGCGCGCGAGCCCGGTCACGGAGCCGAGCCGGCGCAGCAGCATCGCGACGTCCGTGCCCTGGGCGCCGTCGTAGGTGTGGAACTCGTCGAGGACGACGTAGGCGAGGGAGGAGCCCTCCCAGAGTTTCTGGTCCTCGGGCCGCTGCAGCAACAGGTCGAGCATCTTGTAGTTGGTGATCAGGATGTCCGGCCGGGTCCGCCGGATCTCCTCCCGCTCCACCGCCACCTTGGGGGCGGAGTCCTTGAACTCCCGGGACGGCTTGTCCCCGATGTACAGCGCGGCCCGGACCCCTTCCAGCCGCGTGTCCCGCTCCAGGTAGTCGTTGATGCGCTGTGCCTGGTCGGTCGCGAGCGCGTTCATCGGGTACAGCAGGACGGCCTTCACCCCGCTCCGCCCGGCCTCGCGCTCCCGGCGGCAGTGGTCGAGCAGCGGCACGAGGAAGGACTCGGTCTTGCCGGAGCCCGTGCCGGTGGTGACCAGCGTCGGCTCGGCGGGCCCGTGCAGCGTGGAGAGCCGCTGCCAGGCCCGTGCCTGGTGCCGGTGCGGGCGGAAGGCGCGCGGCCACCACTGGAGGTGCCGCTGCCAGTCGTCGTTGTCGGAGGCCCGGAACGGCGTCCGGATCCGCAGATACGGTCCCCGGAAGATCCCGTCGTCAAGGTCGCCGAGGAACTGTTCCAGGGCCCGTCGCGTCGACTCGTCCGCCAGGGCGTACGTCGTCGACAGATACTGGCTCAGGCTGGCCCGTACCTGGTCGGCGGCGAGAGTCGGTCGCACGCGCGGTCCCCCTTCTGCGCCGGATCATGATTCGCACACCCACCGTAAGGGACGGCGGGGTGCGCGGGGACCCCTGCGGGGCTCTGCGGACCTGGTCAGGCCCCGAGCTTGCGGCCGACGTAGGCGACGCGGACGGTGCGGTCCTCCGGTACGAGCCTGAAGTGGATCCGGCCGGGCTTGGGCGGGTAGTCGGTGTGCAGGTAGAAGAGCCGCTGTTCGCCGTCGAGGTCGGTGAACCGGCACAGGTGCTTGCGGGACTCGAACTCGCCGCGTACGTCCCCTCGCCACTGCGGACGCGGCCGGGCGTCCGGGTCCCAGCCGGTGACGGCCTCTTCCAGCTCCGTCAGCCGCCTGCGTACGACGGCCACGGAGGCGGGGGCCAGCTTGCGCAGGTGGTTCTCGACCTCGGGCAGGAACTGCAGGCTGGGGCAGATCCTGTCGCGCTTCTCCCACAGCTGGGCTCCGGTGGTGGCGGCAGTGTCGAGGGAGGTCTTGATCCACCGTAGGTGGTCGTCGACGTGCGGCACAGTCGACACGTGCCGGACATCGACGAGGTCGGCCTCCGTGCCGCTGCCTTCCTCGCTCTCGTCCTCATCGACCAGCCGCTCGCGCTCCAGCGTCAGCGTGGTGGCGTCCCAGTGGGCGTCGACGGGCAGCGAGATGCCCAGCCCGCCGGTCATGTGGGCTGCGCCGAGGCCATCGACGAGGAGCCCTCCGTGACGGTATTCGACGTCGTAGCCGTCCACCCCGTCCGGGAGCCCCGCCTTGAACGGCGACTTGGTCCGCAGCTTGAGCAGCAGGACCCAGGCGGCCTGGTTCTTCGGGTTTGAGATCCATTTGCCGATCGGGTGCCCCTGCGCGATGTACAGCTCGTTGAGCTTCGCTTCGGTCACCAGTGTCGTCCCCGTCGGGTCGGCGCGCTGGACCGCTGCCGCGGTGCGGGCGAACTCCGTCATGGCCCGCTCCGCGCGTAACGGTTCGCAGACGCTGCGGCACGACTCCTCGTTCAGGAACAGTTGCGGCACAAGTCCCCCTGGCTCATGACGTGTTACGGGTGGTCGCCGGGCTCAGTCGAGCAGTCGCACCAGCGTGTTCTCCAGCTCGTCGAAGAATCCCTTGGGCCACTGATCGAGCTGGCCGCCCTCGTCGATGTGGGGCGTGATCACCTCGACGCCCGAGCCGTTGGTGCTGCGGAAGAAGTGCACGACGGCTTGCTCCGGCGTCAGCAGTCCCTGCTTGACAGCGAGACGGATGCCGTTGAGGACGTGGTCGCTGTGGGTCTCGACGATCAGCTGCGCGCCCTGGGCGGCCGCGGAGGCGGCGAGTTCGGCCATCCTGGTCTGCCCCTGCGGATGCAGATGCGCCTCCGGGTTCTCCAGGAGGACGAGCCCGCCCGGCTGAGCGGTGAGGCAGGCGACGACGACGGGCAGCGCGTACGTCAGACCGAAGCCGACGTTGGTGGGGCGGCGGCGCCGGGTGGCGGTGAGGGCGTCACCGAAGCCGTAGGAGAGGCGGACCGTGTCCGTACCCTCGATGGGCACGGCCTCGATGTTGACGCCGGGGCACAACTCGCCCATCCAGGCGGCGACTTGGTCGAGGAGGAGAGCGGAGTCCGCTCGCGGGTGGCGGAGGGGACCTTCTGGGACCTCTTCGCGGGCGTGGTGAAAGAGGAAGTTGACTGTGTGTTCGCCTCGGACGCCGAGGAAACCGCGGCCGATGGCGGCCTGGTGGTCGCGGGGGTAGCGCTCGGCGGGGGTGATGCGGTCGGCGTGGAGGTACTGGAACTGGGCCCTGAAATACTCCGGGTACAGCCCTTCCGGCCCCGGGGGCCGGGCAGAGCCCTCCTCGGTGG
Source organism: Streptomyces adelaidensis (assembly GCF_016598475.1). Classification (GTDB taxonomy): domain Bacteria; phylum Actinomycetota; class Actinomycetes; order Streptomycetales; family Streptomycetaceae; genus Streptomyces; species Streptomyces adelaidensis. The sequence continues at coordinate 50,913 of NZ_JAEMUX010000041.1, read as the reverse complement.
CGGGTACCTGGATCCGGGTCACTGGCAGAAGGTTCTGCTCGCGCTCGTACTCGGCTCCGTAGGCGTATCGGAGAGCGCCTTCGGCCACCGCCACCACGATGAGCTCGATTCCGACGAAGTCCTCGTGCAGGACGTCCTGTCCGGTGCCGAGGCGGACGAGCTCACCGTTGAGCAGGAATCCTCCTCCGCCCAATGGCCTGCGCTCGTTCCCGTCGGTGATGAAGGGTGCCTTCAGGAAGCCGGCTTGGTACGACTGGTACAACAACGCCAGCGCCTGGATCACCGTGCTCTTGCCGGAGGAGTTCAGCCCGGTCAGGAGGGTGAGCGGGCCGAGCGGGATGTCCGCGTGCTGGAACGCCTTGAAGTTGGTCAGCGTCAGCCGGTCAATCACCGCTCAGTACCTCCTGGAAGAGTTGCTTCACCACCCTGAACCGCGTCCGTACGTTCTCCGGGGTGCCGGTGGCGACGGAGAGGGCGCGCCCGAAGTTCCAGTCCGTCGTGAGCCGGTGCGCGAGACCGCCCCGGACCTCGTCACGCGACGCTACCAGCAGCTCACGCTGATGGTCGTCGAGGTCCGCGAGATTGACCGCCACGGCCTCGAACAGCGCCTTGTTCACCGGATACCTGCTGCGCCCGACCGACTTACGGAAGGCGTGCATCCCGAAGATCCGATGCGCGCACTTCATCGCCTCGCGGAACTCCCTTGCCTCGTCGCCCCTTTGCACGTCCGACAGCTCGTTGACCCGGTGCATGGCCGTGTTCAGGAACTGCTCGAAGTCCTGCTGCCGGTACGCCTCCGGCGGCGACAGCCGGAAGGCCAGGTAGCGGAGCACCATCTCCCGGTCGGTCATCCGCTCGTTCGACACGCTCCATCCGGTGGCCTCACCGAAGGCGGGCTCCTCCACGAGGTCGGCGAGGAAGTCACGGGCGGGGCCGGGAATCATCGCGTGCCGGATCTCTTGGCGGGTAAGGGCGAGTCCGCCTTCGTTGACGCGGGAGAACACGTTGAACTTCACGGCCTCCGGTGTGCTGTGACGTACGAGGTGGACGGCGACATGCGTCTCACGGAGTCGGATACGCAGCCGTCCCGGCAGTTCCTGGTGGACGACCCCGACGAACTGTTCCAGGTAGTCCAGGCCGCGCAGGGCCAGCGGCGGCGCGTCGATGAGTCCGGGAGCGATGAACCGGACGAGGGCGGTGAGCCGCTGGGTGCCGTCGACGACGGACCAGTCGTCGTTCTTCTGCTGGGCCAGGAAGAACGGCGGCAAGGGGATACCCAGGAGCATCGACTCGATGAGACGGCTCTGCTGCACCTCGCTCCACATACTGGCGGCCCGGCGCTGGAAGTCCGGTGCCAGGTCGAGCGTGCCGCTCGCGAGCCGGTCCAGCAGTCCTTCGACCGTGACGGACAGGATGTCGATGCTGACGCTGTCCGGATCGAAGGGCTCCGAGATCCGGTCGGGCTCGTCGGCCGGCACCTCCAGCTCGACGCCGGTCGGCCGTCCGTTCGCGCCGATCTCGACCGGGCTCTCGAAGAGCGGCCCGCGCGGGTCCGCTTCGTCGTCCTCCAGCCCTGTCATGTCTCCTCGTCGCCCTCGCCTCGCGGTGCCGCCGGCGTGTCGCCGCGGATGCGGCAACCCTACCGAGCGGTCGGCGAGGGCAACGGCCGACATGTCGGGCGAACAGTGCGGTCATCTCCTTCCGGAGGACGTCGACGCCCGAGGCGAACGGCCGGCGCGGTGTCCACCGTCAGTCTCGCCGCAGGTCCAGTTCGGCCCTGATCGTCTTGCCGAGGAGCGCCACTCCGCCCGCCACCCGGTCGACCACCTCCCAGCGGTCGGCGAGCGCGTCCACGAGGACGAGTCCGCGCCCGGACTCGTCGAGCGGCGCCGGACACCCGAGGTCCTCGGAGCGGGGCGGTCGGCATTCGGCGCGGGTGTCGGAGACCTCGATCAGGAGGAGGCGGTCCGGGGTGTGGGCGAGGCGGAGTTCGAAGTCACGGCCCGGCACACGGCCGTGGGTCACCGCGTTCGCGGCCAGCTCGGCGACGATCGCGGCGGCGGTGTCGGACAGTGAACTCCCGTGCGGCACGCCCCAGATGTGCAGTTGGGCGAGCACGAGGTGCCGGGCGAGACGGGCACCGAGCGGGGTCGAGCTGAACCTCTGGGTGAACACACGTACGGTGACCTGGTGTTGGCGGGTGGACGGTGGCGGAGGTGGCGTCATGGGCCCAAAGCTGGCGCCCGCACGGAGCGGTTCACCAGGTCGACGACTCGTACTCTGAGTCAGCGTACGAGTGCGAAGAGTGGACAGTGCCCATGACGGGGCGTAACCATGGGCGGGTTCGGAGTGTGCGGCTAGGCAGGTGCGCGGAAGGTGGCCAGGTATGGCGGACGGCGCGGGCGGTACGGACGGAACCGAGGGAACCGGTGGGCACGGCGGGGCGGTCACGGTGGCCGCCCTGGCCGGTGGGTCGCCACCGGGTGGGGGTGAGCCGGAGTCGTCCGACAGCCTGAAGACGTTCGGCGCGGTGCTGAGGGCGTTCCGCAAGCGGGCCGGTCTCACGCAGGAGGAACTGGCCGAGCGGGTGCGGTACTCCGTGCAGACCGTGGCCTCCATCGAGCAGGGGAGGCGTTTCCCCCAACCCGAGTTCGTGACCAGGGCGGAGGAGGCACTCGACGCGTTCGGGGCACTGCGCGCTGCCGCGCAGCATCTGTCGCGGCAGCCGGGTCTGGCGAGTTGGTTCCGGCAGTGGGCGAAGCTGGAGGCGGACGCGATCAGCCTCTACACGTACGAATGCCGTGTGGTGCCTGGCCTGTTGCAGACGGAGGCGTACGCGCGGGCGGTGTCGTTGAGTGTGCCGCCGCGTCCGACGGATGAGGAGATGGAGGAGCGGATCGCCGCACGGTTGGCACGGCAGGAACTGCTGTCGACCCGACGGAAGCCGCCGGCCGGGTTCACCTTCATCGTGGAGGAGTCGGTACTCAAGCGGGATACGGGTGGGGAAGAGGTCACGCGGGAGTTGCTTGACCATCTGGTGGAGGTGACGGAGCGGCACTGGAACATGGAGTTGCAGATCGTGCCGTTGCGGCAGCCTGTGCATGCGGGGCTGGATGGTCCGCTTCAGCTGCTGGAGACGCCGGAGAACGAGTGGTTCGGGTACTCGGAGGGGCAGAAGAACGGCCGTCTCATCACTGACCGGAAGGAGATCAGCGTCCTCCACCAGCGGTATGCGAAACTGCGCTCGCAGGCTCTCACTCCGGCGGACTCCTTGAGCCTGCTGAAGCGAATGCGAGGAGCGCTATGAGCATGTCCGAGCTGGCCTGGTTCAAGAGCAGCTACAGCGGCTCCGAGGGCGACAGTTGCGTGGAAGTGGCCGTCTCCTGGCAGGGCTCGGGCGCCGCCGAGGCGGTCCAGGTCCGGGACTCCAAGGAGAAGCGCGGCCCGCAGCTCGCCCTCTCCCCCGCCACATGGAACGACTTCGTCTCGTACGCCGCCCAGGCCTGACCACGTACGTCAAAGCGCCCCGCCCCGGTCGACTCCGGTGCGGGGCGCTCGCGTTCACGCCGACAGTTCGTCGCGGGCGGGCGGCGAGGCCCACTCACCCTTGGCGATCGCGTCCTTCAGCCTCTTCTCGAAGTGGGCATGCGCGGTGCGCATCTCCTCCTCGCGGTTGGCCTTGTAGAAGGGGGCGGTGTAGCCCTCGGGCGGCTCGGTGCGCTCCTTGTCCTGGTACGCCATGTACTGCTCGTAGTGCTCCTTGGTCTGGCCGTGGCCGAAGGCGTACGAGTCCTTCGCGAGCTGGCGCCCCTCCACGTCGAACCACATCTCGGACTCCCGGTCCGCGAGGATCGCGTACCGCGCCTTGTGGATGGCGATCAGCTCGTCGGCGCTCATCCCCAGCCATACGGCGACCAGCGCGTCCATCTCCACGAGCGCGGCCCGCCGCTCGTACTCGGTCCGCAGTGGAGTGCCGTACTCCCAGGCCGACTTGAGGTGCCCGGCGAGCGGCTTGAGCTTGGGCCACCGCACGGCCCAGGCCTCGTAGCCGGGCCAGGTCATGTCGTAGAGCTCTTCCCAGAGGGGGGCGTAGGCCTCGGTTAGGGAGTTGAGGCGGAGGGTGCGGAGGAGGAGGGGGGCGGCCAGGGGGTGGGTGGGGTCGGCGTAGGGCATCTTCTTGGCTTCGGCGACCTGGAGATGCGAGCGACCAGTGATGCGCAGCAGGTAGTCGAATGGCAGCGAAGCCCAGAGACCGGCGTTCAGCGCAGTAGCCCGGTTGTTCTCCAGCGCCATCGACTGCACGGTGTGAACGTGCGCCGGGCCCGGCGGGATAAGCGCCGCGAAAAGGCTCCGCTCCGTGTTGAACGGGATCATGACGCGCCACGCCAGACGGTAGAACCGCGTGTACGGCCGGAAGAGCCACAGACGCTGAAGCAGCCGCTCCCGTTGCTCATCGGCGGGGAGCAGCAGCTCCTCCTCCGTCAGTACATCACCGCGACTCTCCCAGTCCTCGGTGGTGGGTTCCCAAGCACTGCTCAGCCGGGAGCGGTCCAACCAGCGGTCTTGCTCCTCCTCGTAACGCTCCAGCGAACACGTTTCAGGCCGCACGTAGTTCGTGCGCGGTACGGCATCGGCGGCAAGGCCCGTCAGTTCGAAGCTCGTCCAGTCGTGGTTGCCCCGGCAGGGAACCTTCGGCTGCTTACTCACGGGCGTCGCGTTGCCGAAGTGCGGCCCTTGGAGGACGAGTTCGGACATCGACGGGGGCTGAGAAGTGTCCCAGCTGATGAAACCGTCCTTCTTTCCGTTCGCCTCGTCGTACCCCCGGGTGATGCGCGGATCGTGCTGCCCCACACGGTCGACCACATTGGACAGTGCCGTGATGGCTCCCTGCTCGTCGGTGGTCACCGGTTGCAACAGGGCCGCCTGACTCGCGAGGGCGCCTGCCTCACCGGTCAGCCACCGCCACTCCGCGAGCCTGACTTCATCCACAGTGATCACCCGTGCCTGATGCGCCCGTAGGTCCCATCCCCCGCCGTGCTTCATGCCGGGCACCTCGCCCTCCCCACTGTGCTCCAGGGAGGCCACGAGCGGCTCCACACCGTACAGACGGCTCAGGTTGTCGAAGTGGATGGCCTGCTGCGGAGTGCCGTAGATGTGCACCCCGAACTCGGTGTTCCTGCTCGCCTCGAAGGCCCAGTTGCCGACGTTCACGAAGCCCGCGTGCAGTCGTAGCCGCCGGTAGGCCGCGCCGCGAATCCTGCCGTCCTTCGTGCCGCCCAGGTGTGTGTCCGGGTGCACCAACCCGGCAATACCTTCTTCGCCCAGGTTGTTCCACGCCCGGCACATGAAGGCCCGGTACAGATCCGGCTGTGTGCCCGTCAGTACCGGGTAGGTCACCGCCGACCCGAGCCACTCCGCCATCCCGGAGTTCGACACCAGCTCCCGCAGGAAGTACGGCAGCGCCCCCACCGACTCCAGCAACTCGTCCTTGCGCCCCCGCCAAACGGCCACACTCGGCTTCTCCGCCAGCTTGAACCAAGGCTCAAGCTCAGCAAGAACCGTGTCCTCCTCCCACCTGGGCCGCACCCAAGGCGGATTCCCCACCTGAAGATCGAACCCCCCGCTGACCCCCCGAAAAACATGCGCGAAGTGCAGCTCCCAGTGAAAGAACCCGTGCCCGTCCTCCGCCTTTATGTCCTTCTCGGTCGTGCCGGCGATGTCCTCCACCGCATGGAGCCAGGGGAACCGCGACCGGAGATTGAACCCCCGGTCCATCCCCAGCGCGACATCCATGTCCCGCTCGAAGTCCTCCAGGATGGGCAGCGCCTCATCCACAGGGAGGTCGTCAAGACCGTCCAGGAAGGACCCGTCGGCGTCGTTCGTGCCGAGGGTCGCCTCCAGGAAGTCCAGCCAGTCCTCGAACGACTTCAGCGGGATGACATCGCGCCACGGACTGTCGCCGATCTGGGCCTTGCGGCCACCCCCGCCCCCGGCCAGAGAGGCCTTGGTCCGTAGCCCCTTCCCGGCGTCGGCGACGAGGAGCGGTTCGACGAACTCGCCCTGTTCACCGTCGGGGTCGTCGAAGAGGCCACCCGCCTGCCAGGCGAGGTCACCGGGCGCGGGCCCGCTCGGCTCAGGGGCGGTCTCCGCCACCTCGGACGTAACCGAAGCCTCCTGCCCCGCCAACAACTCCGGCAGATCCGCCGCCCGGACAACGACCCCGCCCGCCGCGTAGTCGGGACCCGTACCGTCCAGGTCCGCCACCTTGTCCAACGGCCAGAACCACAGCGCGCACCACGTGTCCATGACGGTCTTCAGCCGCCAGTACGGGGTACCGAGCGCGGTCAGGTCGTCCAGGACCTTCTGTTTGTCGGCGGCCTCGACGGACGGCGTCAGCCAGTCCGCGCCCCAGACGTCGATCCGTCGGGACACCTTGCGTTCGGACAGCTCAAGCCGCTTGGCGACGAGGCTCCACAGGAACTCGGCGCGGCGCGCGACCCGCTGGACGCGCCACAGCTCGGTCTTCTCCCGCGCCTTGGCCCACCGCTCGTACCGCTTCTGCCGCCGCTCCTTGCTCTCGTCCCCCTTCTCCTCGAAGGGCTTGTACGGCTTGGGCGCCCGCAGAATCCCCTTGCGCCACTGTCCGAGGGCCTTCGCCTCGTCCTCCGCGAGCTTCTTCGCCTCGGCCTCACCGGCGACGGCTCCCCACCCCACGGCAGGCAGCAGAAAGTGATGGACAGCCCCGTCGGGCAACTCGCCTTCCCTGAAGGGGAGTTCACGCGGCGGAAGCGGATCCTTCTTCGCCAGCCACCCGCCCCCCGGCAGGACCTCACCGGCGTACACCTTGCGTCCGGCGCCGATGAGCGAGTTCCCGCGCCGCAGATGCAGGCCGAACCACGGCGCCTGCATCCCGGGATGCATGGTGTTCAGCCACAGCGAGACCTCCGCCAGCTCCACAGCCGTGGCGTTCAGGTCGACGCCGTACGCGTTGTGGAGGGCGATGTACGCCTTCACCTTCTGCAGCTCGATCTGCCGCAGCTCGGTGTCGACCCGTTCGCCCCGCTCGGCCTCGCGGCGCCGCAGGTACTCCTCGGCGACCTGGTCGATGGCCTCGTTGAGGAACGCGCCCGAGCCGAGGGCCGGCTCGCAGATCTTCCACTCCAGCAGCTCCCGGGCCGCGGTGGTCGTACCGTCCTGGTCGAGCCGGTGCCGCAGCGCGAGCTCGACCGTGACCGCCGTCAGGCTCTTCGGCGTGTAGTACGAGGCGGACGTCTGCCGGTCCCGGCCCGCGAGGCGGTACACGAACGAGCCCGCCGGGTGGACGACCCGCCGCAACTGGCCCGTCTCCTCGTCCACGCGGTGCACGAAGACGTCGTCCGGATAGTCCTGCACCTTCGACGCCGGAATCATCCAGCTGCCGCCGGACGGGTCCCCGCCCTTGGCGACCTCGTACAGGTCCTCCTCGGCGATGAAGCCGGTGTAGGACATCAACCCCTCGTAGACCGCGCCGAGTTGGTTGATACCGAGCTGCGCGTACGAGATGAAGCCGCCGCGCTCCCGCCCCTTGCCCTTGGTGAGCATCAGGCGGCGCAGTACCCGGTGCAGGGTGGCGTTGCGCAGACTGGTGTCCAGGAACTCGGGTTCGTCCGAGTCGTCGCCCTCGTACAGCGGGTTGTCCAGGCGGCGGCCGATCAGCCGTACCGCGTCCTCCTTGAACAGCTCCGACCGCAGCGGCTCGAACCGCAGTCCGGCGCTCGCGCTGAGCGCGGCGGCCCGCCGTACCCGGCCGGCCTCGCGGACCCGCTCGTCGTGCTCGGCCTGGGTGAGGGAGCCCGCGGCCAGCAGCTCGGCGGCCTCGGCCTCGGCCGTGCTCGCCTCACGGTCGGCGGCGTCGGCGGCGGCGTCCTCCGGCTCGCTGCCGTACCGCCGGTGCCCCTTCTCGACCATGCGGAAGAGCAGGTCGAGCGAGTCGTACAGATGCGCGCCCCGGCGGGACTTCTCACCGATGAGGTCACGCACCACGAGGTCACCGAGACGCTGGAGGCCGTACCCCTGCGCGTACTCGGGATAGTCGGAGGGCAGGATGCCGAGCGCCGGCTGGGCCTCCGCGTAGAGGAGGAAGAGGACCCGGTACAGGTAGCGCAGCGACTCCCGGCTGAGCTGCTTGGCCAGGCGGGTGGGATCGTCCAACTGATGCGGGCTGACGCCCTGTTCGCGCAGCCGCTCCAGCACCTCGTTGGCGATCCACTCCACGGACAGCCTGAGACCCTCGCGGAGTTCCGTCGAGACACCGACCGCGTGCTTGCCCGACTTGTCGACGAAGTCGGCGAGCGGTGCCGTACCGCCCTCCTCGGGCCCTCGCATCGCGTCCGCGCTGAACAGGGCGGCGACAGTGTCGAGTTCGCCGCCGCCCCGGTCGTCGCGCCGGTTGAGCGCGGTGTCGAGGCTGACGGCGAGATAGCGGCCCTCGTGCCAGGCCATGCGGTCGGCGAGGACCAGGACACCGCCGACGAGCAGCAGCACGTACCGCGACGGCTCGTCGCACTCGAAGAGGAAGTCGGTGAGCGCCTTGCCGTTCACCAGCCGCGCCGAGCCCTCCAGCGCGACCGGGTGGAGGAGGGCGCCGGGGCCGTCCGGGTCGAGGGCCGCGTCCGGCTGTGCCGTCCAGCCGCACGCGACGGCGGTGACGAGACCGGGCTCGTGGTGCAGGACCTCGACGGCGTACTCGTGACCCGACCGGTGCACGGTCACCGTCTGCTCGTGCGCCTCGCCGAAGCCCAGCGCCCGCAGGGTGGTGAGGTGCAGGTCGGTCAGACGCTTGACCCAGTCCGCCGGGGTCGGGCGGTCCGGGTCCGTCGCCGCCTCCGCGTCCTGGGCGAAGGCGGCGCGGCCGGCGAAGTACGGGCCGTGCAGGCCGCGCAGGCCCTCACGCGGGGTGCGGGCACGCGGCGGCACGGTGTCCGGGTCGTCGCCCAGGCGCCCGGCCTCCGCCACCGCGTCGGCGTACCGGCGGCGCTCCTCGTCCTCGGTCGCCGCCCAGCGGGCGAGGAGACCGTCCTTGGCCTTGAGATCCTTGGGGAGGACCTCGGCGAGGTAGTGGGCCGAGAGGTAGTCACCGTGGTTGACCAGCGAGTCATACGTCATGTCTCAGCTCTCCGCCGGGTCGTCGTCGGTGATCGCGTCGGTGGTCGAGTCGGTGATCGCATCGGTGGTCGCGTCGGTCGCCGGCCGGTCCAGGACGGCCAGGACGCGCAGCAGGGGACGGCCGGTCGTCCGGAGCTGGTCGAGGAGGTGCGCCTGTTCGTCGGCGGTCTCCTCGATCTGGCGCCGACGGCGGGTCGTCCGCTCGGGCAGGAGGGAGTCCTGGCGCCACTGGGCGAGCTGCTTGCGATACTTGGCGAGGGGCTCGCTGATCAGGTCGGCCCACTCGTCCTTCGTACGCTCCAGGTGGTCGCGGGCGGCCGAAACTGCTGCCGGCACAAGGGACTTGAGGTGGTCCGGGTCGCGTGGGCCGCCGGTCACGGCCAGGCGTGGGCCGACCTCGGCGGCCTCCAGCGCCTCGGACATGGAGCCGACCACCGGTGCGCCGGGCAGACCCGAGACGGCCATCCACCTGACGACGGTGGGGCGGCCGAGGGCGTTGGAGTAGATGCCCTGGATGAGGAAGGTCGGGTCGCTGACGTGCCGGGAGGTGATGACCGGCGCCTCCTGGCGGCCGAACTGCACGAGCACCTTGTCGATCAGCCACTCCACCACCGGGTGGATGTCGGTGAGGAAGGAGACGTTCGGCCACATCGTGGCCGAACTCTCGCGGGCGTCACTGAGCTTGCGCTCGGCGAGGGGGCGGTCGAAGGTCACGAGCATCCGCTCGGCCACGCCCTGTTCCTTGAGATAGGAGGGCGGGAGGGCCTTGAGGCGGTGCAGGAGGTCGGGGGCCTTGACCGGGGAGAGGGAGAGGTAGCCGCCGCCCTTGGGGTCCTCGCCGCGGGAGAGGGCGATCAGGTCCTCGGCCCGCTCGTCGTACAGCTCGGCGAGGGCCGCCTCGACGAAGGCCGCCGTGTCGCCCTCGAAGAGGCTGGGGACGTCGGCGCGCGGCGGGAGCTCCTGTTCGGTGATCGTGTCGACCTGGCCGAAGAGGTCGGCGAGCATGCCGTCGTCGGCGGCGGGCGCCGAGTCGAGGAACCCCTCGACGGTTCCGCCCTCGACCAGCTCGCGGATCAGCCGGCGTTCCTCCTCCTCCGCCCGGTAGTAGCCGGTCACCGCCTCCGCCGTGCCGTCCAGCTTGTGGGCCTCCTCCTCACGCTTGAGCAGCTTCTCGGCGACCGTGCGGTCGTCCTTGGCGCCGGGGGTGGCGGAGGTGAGGATCATCGCGCGGAACTGCGGCTGGTGCTTCTGCCCGTAGCGGTCGATACGGCCGTTGCGCTGCTCGATGCGGATCAGCGACCACGGGATGTCGTAGTGGATCAGGTGGTGACACTGGCGGTGCAGGTTGACGCCCTCGGAGGCGACGTCGCCGGTGAAGAGGAGCCGTACCGGGTTCTCCGCCAGGCCGAAGGCTTCGAGGACCTTCTGCTGCTCGTCGTCGCTGAGGCCGCCGTGCATGACGCGGACGGGTTCCTGCGGCTTCCTGCCGCTCTTCGCGTCCTTCGCGGGCTCCTCGGCGTAGTCCTTGGCGGGGAAGCCGAGCCTCGGCGGTACGACCCTGGCGAGCCACTTCAGAGTCTGCACGCGCTCGGAGAAGACGACGGCGCGCATCGCGCTCTTCGGGCCGATGCCGATCTGCTCCAACTGCCCGACGAGCGCGTCGAGTTTGGCCGAGTCGCCCGGGGCGCTGCCGTCGCCCATGGAGTCGGTGATCGCGCGCAGACGGGCGATGGCCTCCTGCTCACGGTCGATGGCGGGGTCGTGCCTCTTGCCGTCCTTCTCCGCCTTGGCGACGCGGTCGGCGAGGTTCCTGGCGCGGGTGCCGAGCGTCTCCGCCAGGGCCCGGTGCGAGGACAGGAAGGACTTGAGAAGGTTGTAGGCGAAGAGCGCGTCCGTGCTGACGGACCGCCGGTCCTGCTCGGCCGTGCCGAACTCGGCGGAGGCGGGGCGGGCGGGCAGCCAGTGCTCGGTCAGCTCGGCGAAGATCCGCTCCTCGTCGTCGCCCGCCGCGCAGTGCAGGGAGTGGGTGGGGCCGCGGTCCGCCCACTCGGTGCCCATCTGGTCGCGGACCTCGGGGCTGATCTTCGTACGCCTGATGAAGAGGTGGCCGAGGTCCTCCTCCGGGTCGTAGTGGTTCGCGTCGGCGATGGCGGCCGGGTCGAGGAGCGAGACGAGGTCGGCGAAGGACTGCTTGTCGCCGTTGTGCGGGGTGGCGCTGGCCAGCAGCAGGGCGTCGGTGCGCGGGGCGAGGATCTCGGCGAGGGCGCGGCGCTGACTGCCGGGGTTGATGAGGTTGTGGGACTCGTCGATGACGACGGCGTCCCACTGGATGCGCTCCAGGTGGTGGCGGTACTGGCCGATGTTCTTCAGTGTGTCGACCGAGATGATCACGCGCTTGTAGTGCGTGAACGGGTTGCGGCCGGCCGGGATCTCACGCTGGATGCGCTGGATGCCGAGCGAGTCGAGACGCACGAGGGGGATGGAGAAACGGGTCCACAGCTCGTGCTGGAACTGCTCCAGCACGCTCTGCGGAGTGACGACGAGGATCCGCTCGCCGCGGCCGCGGCGGATCAGCTCGGCCAGGGTGAGACCGATCTCCAGCGTCTTGCCGAGCCCGACGACGTCCGCGATGAGGATGCGGGGCCGCAGGTTCTCCATGGAGAGCGCGAGTTCGGCGGGGCGCTGCTGGTAGGGAAGCGGGTCCAGGAGGAAGCGGTCGGCGAGGGCCAGGCCGCGCTCGGACTGCGGGAGCGGCGTCTTGCGCAGGACGGCTTCGAGGAAGAGGCGGCTGCGGCGGAAATAGGAGGAGGTGTCCGGTACGAGGCGGGTGTTCTCCGGTTCGAGCAGATCGACGTCGTCGATCTTCGTGAAGAAGACGGCCTCCTCGTCACGCACGAACTCCGACACCCCGACGGCTTCGATCTTGTCGCCGTCGTAGTCGGTGCGTATGGCGTTCTTGACCAGCCACTCCTCGTCGCGCACCAGAATCTGCGCGCCCGGCGGATAGCGGGTCTCCCCCTGGTCTTGCACCCGGCGTTCCTCCGTCAGCAGAGCGAAATGTGGGCAAAGTCTTTCACGGGGCTGGAGGTGCGGGGAGCCCCGGTCGCCGGAAAAGAGCCTCGTCAGAAACGGGCGTCGCGGGCGTAGGCGGCGCGGAGGCGCTCGGCGATCCGCAAGGGGGCGGAGAGGCGGGAGAAGGAGTCCCGGGAGGAGGGTGCAGGGGAGGCCGAGGCGGGGGAGGCGGTGGCCGGGGAGGCGGAGGCAGAGGCGGCCACGGGCTCGGGTTGGGGTTCAGGCCTGGGCTTGGGCTTGGGCTTGGGCGTGGGCTCCAGGTCGTGCGGCGCGTCTTCCGGTTCTTCGTCCTGTGGCTCCGGCCGCTGCTCGGCGGGGCGGTCGTCGTCCTCGTGCGCGGCCGGGTCGACGACGGTCGGGGTGTAGGACGCGTACTCGGACGGCGCGGGCAGGTCCGGGAGGGGCACCGCCGGGGTGAGCCCGGTGAGCCGGTGCTTGGCCTGCGCCGATGTCAGGCCGCAGCCGTGGATGACCTGGACCAGGCGCTCGGTGACCTCGTCCAGCGAGGGACGCGCGTCGGGGTCGTACGCCAGCATCGCCTCGATCACCGGCCGCAGCTCCGCCGGGAGCGCGGACAGGTCGGGCGGCGTGGCGGGGTCCTCGATGCGCAGGGCGACGGCCTGCCAGCCGGGGCCCGTGTAGGGGTAGTGGCCGGTGGCCGCGTAGAGCAGGACGGCGCCCAGCCCGTACACGTCGGCGGCCTGGGTGAGGTCGTGCTCCCCGCGCGCCTGCTCCGGCGCCATGCACAGGACCGAGCCGACCACGAACCCGGTGGCCGTCAGCATGGAGCGGCGCTCCGCGAGCACGGCCAGCCCGAAATCGATCAGCTTGGGCCCGTACTCGGCGAGGAGGATGTTCTGCGGCTTGAGGTCGCGGTGCAGCAGCCCGGCCTCGTGGACGGTGTGCAGCCCTTCGGCGAGCAGCGCACCGAGGCTGGCGGTCTCGGTGAGGGGCAGCGGACCGTGCTCGGTGATGAACGTACGGAGATCGGGGCCCGGCACGTACTCGACGGCGAGCCACGGCTGGTCCGCGTACGCGTCGGCGGCGACGAAGGCCGCCACGAAGGGGCCGTAGACCGTCTTGAGGCTGTCCACCTCCAGGACGAAGCGCGCCCTGGTGTCCTCGTCGAGCACGGACGCCTTGATCACCTTCACCGCGACCTGGAGACCGGCGGCCGACTCCCCGAGATAGACCTGGCCCATCCCGCCGGCACCGATGCGGCCCCGCAGCGTGTACCCGCCGATGACCGCCGGGTCGTCTTCCTGCAGTGGTTCCACGGGCCGTCGCCCTCCCCCTTGGTCAAGTACGGCGTCTCGCCGCCCCTCGTCGGGCAGTCTAGTGAGCGCCCACCCCACCCGAGTCTCTGTCCCGTCACCCACCAGGAGCCCCCGTTGAACACCCCGCCCACCCTGCTGTCCCGCGCCAAGCCCCGCCTGCGGCGGGCGTTGGAGATCCTGGTGGAGGAAGAGGGGGGTCCGCACTCCCGCCTTGTCCCCGCGCTTCCGCAGGACGGAGGGACGAGAACACCCATATCAGTGTTTCTTCCTACTTCCGGTTGGCCGCCCGTGCACGGGTCGTCTGGCGCGGCCCGCTCCCCGACCGGTCAATGAGCCTTCTTCTCCAACAGTGACTCGACCGCCACCAGGGCTTGGACCATCACTCCGGGTCCTGAGGCAGTGCACATCGTCTCGATGATCCCGTCCACCCCCCGCAATCCCGCCCGTTCCAGCAACCGCTTCTCGTTCGTCACCCACTCCCCGCGCGCCGCCAGCACCCCGTGCGCGGCCTGGGCAGCGGCCGTGCCGATGGCGCCGGCGACCTCGGTGAGGCGGCCCTTGGTGGCGTGGTTGGCCTTCGCGTACGCGAGAGTCGCTCGGGCAGTGCCGTGCCAGCGTTCGGCGGCGGTCGTGCGGAGCCTGTCCGGGTAGGCGGCCGGGCGGGGCAGGTCGCCGCGCAGGACGTGGTTGACGGCCAGTTCGGCGACGAGGAGGTAGCTGGGGATGCCGGCGAGGTGGAAGAGGAGGGGCTCCACGTGGAAGCGCCCTTCCTCGGCCTCGGCCAACTCCCGTTCGACGACGTCCAGATCGCGGTAGTGGACGTCGACCCGACGTCCGTCGATGGCCAGCCAGGCACCGCCGTTGAAGACACCCCCGCCCCAGCCGCCGATCTCGGAGACCTCGCCCTCCCAGCCGACCGCACGGAGATCGGCCGGATCGAACGGGCCTCGGTAGTAGACCGCCAGATCCCAGTCGCTGTCCGGACCGTCCGTGCCCTGCGCCCGGGAGCCGCCGAGGGCGACGGCGCGCACGGTGGGCAGGGCGGCGAGGCGGTCCGCCACGTGGTCGAGGAACGCGGGGTCGGAGAACTCCCGGCCAGGAGATTCTTCGGCTGAGCGCGCCCAGCCGGTGAGCGCGGCGCCGGAGGGCTCCGCGTCGCCGGTCGTGCTCATCGCCGGGTTTCACCGGTCATCCGGCCGATCGTGCCGGCCTGGATGACGGTGCTGTTGCGATACACGCCGTTGTTGATGGTGTTGTAGGTCGATCCTCCGCCCCGGTCGCTCCTCTCGGGCGCCAACTCGTCGAGCAGCGCCCGGAGTTCGGCGGCGGCGTTCGGATCCGCCCGCAGGGTGCGGCGGAGACGGTTGCGCCACTCCGCCTGTACGTCGGCGAAGGCCTCCTCGTCACCGGTGTCCTGCGCGGCGACCAGCTCGGCCCGCGACTCCTCCAGGTCCTCCTGGACGTCCTCCTCGTTCCTCCCGCGTGAGAAGAAGGAGGCCACCCGATCACGCAGCCCTGCCCATCCGTCGCCCACCATCGACTGAACCAGCGTCGTGGCTCCCGCCGCCGCGAGTGCGGCCAACTCCGCGTCCACCGGGCCCCCTTGCTCTTCATCGCCGTACCGGACCCCCAACCGTACCGTCACACCGCGCACGGGCCGAGAGACCAGGACGAAGGCTTCGGCCCCGCCTGTTTCCGTGGGCGCCGGCTGAGCGGGGGCCGTCGTCCGGGCTGTCCGAACTGCGCTCGGCCGAGCCGCGGCCGATGCTGGTGGTGGGGTCCTGATGACTCCGTACTCAGGAGCAGGAGGTCGTGATGGCACGTCTGAATGAGCGGGTGGCGATCGTCACCGGTGGGGTCGGAGGGATCGGGGCCGCCGTGGCGCGTCTCCTCGCGGCCGAGGGTGCCACCGTGGTGGTCGCCGACGTCCGCGACAGCGAGGGGGCGGAGCTGGCGGCGGACCTCGGCGGCAGGGCCCGCTACCTGCGCCTCGACGTCAGCAGCGAGAGCGACTGGCAGCGGACGGTGGCCGAGGTGGAGCAGGATCTGGGGCCGGTGTCGGTGCTGGTGAACAACGCCGGGATCGCCGAGTGGGGCGCGATGGAGGAACAGTCCCTCGAATCGTTCCGCCGGGTCATCGACGTCAATCTCCAGGGCCCCTGGCTGGGCATGCGCGCGGTGGCGCCCTCGCTGCGCCGGGCCGGCGCAGGGGTGATCGTGAACATCTCCTCGCTCGCGGGACTGACCTCGTACGCCGGCATCGGATCGTACGCGGCGAGCAAATGGGGGCTGCGCGGACTGACGAAGACCGCCGCGCTGGAACTGGCCCCCGACGGGGTCCGTGTCTGCTCGGTCCATCCCGGCGCCATCCGCACCCCGATGACAGCCGGCTTCGGCGACTCCTACACCTCGGGACAGCCCATTCCCCGGTTCGGTGAGCCCGAGGAGGTCGCCCGCATGGTGCTCTTCATCATCACCGAGGCCACCTTCTCCACGGGCACCGAGTTCGTCCTGGACGGCGGCATCCTCGCCGGCCAGCCCACCGTCGTGACCTCGGACGACCGATCGGACGACTGACACAGCGGACGGTGGACGGTGCTCCCTCTGTCCGTCGCGCGCCATCCGCATCCGCACCCTCATCGACATCGACATCGACATCGGCATCGGCATCGGCATCGGCATCGGCCGGGAATTCGGATGCGAAGCCGTCGCGTGCTTTGCATGATCGACAGGTTGTCCGACCGATTACCGGGAGCCGTCATGATTCAGCGCGTCACCGTCCCCAGCCTCTTCCGGCCGCCCGTCTACTCGCACGCGTCCGTCGTCGAGGCGGGGACCAAGCTGGCATTTCTCGCCGGTTCCGTTCCGCTGGACGCCGACGGGAACCTGGTCGGGGAGGGGGACCCCGTACGGCAGGCGGAGCAGGTGCTGGCGAATCTCGGGGAGCAACTGCGGGCGGTGGGCAGCGACTTCACGCAGGTCGTGTCGACCGACGTGTACGTCGTGAGCGGCGAGCCGGCGGTCCTCTCCGCGGTCTGGGACGTCGTCGAGGCGTCCGGCCTCAGCACCGGACCCCACTCGTCGACCCTGCTCGGCGTGGCCTGTCTCGGCTACACGGGCCAACTGGTGGAGATCACCGCGACGGCGGTGGTCCCGGAGGCGTGAACCCGTCACTCGCGTTGCGAGCCAGTTCCAGCGCGTACGCCGGCCGCCACTGGCCCGCCGCCGGACCGCCCCGGCAGGTGCCGTCGCACTCACGCGGGCGTTTGATCCACAGGTAGGCGTCGAGGAGAGGCTCGCCCGTGGTGGTCGTCGGGGGGCGGCCGAGGGCTCTGTCCGGCGGGTCGCAGCAGGCCTCGGCGGAGAGGTCGGCGTAGGGGCCGTTGCCGTTGCGGCTGCTGTCGATCACGAAGTGCTTGCCGCCGAGGCGGGCGGACAGTTCCCTGCCGTACGCCGTACTGGCCTAGTCCGTCTGGAAGTGGGAGTCGTTGAGGGCGAAGCCGTCGGCGCCTGCGACGCCGGACGCCCGCAGTGGTTCGACCAGCCCTGAGGTCTCCGGGACCCAGGCGGCGTTGCCCGCGTCGACGTACACGCGGGCGCCCGGCTGCCGTGAGGTCGAGGACGCCGAGCCCGGTGCCGACGATCGCGGCGCAGTCGCGGCCCACCCCGGCGGCCTCCAGGCTGTCCTCGATCTGCCCGCACGAGCGTTCCAGCGTGGTGACGACGCCGTAGCGCCGCCCGAGCAGACAGGCCAGGTGGGCGGCGGCTTCCGTGGCCCGTCCCCGGCGCTCAGCCCTTGGCGTACTTGTCCGACGCCTCCACCAGCGCCTGCGCCATGTCCGGTGCGCCCGCGTTGTGTCCCACGTCGTCGATGAGGACCAACTCGCTGCCGGGCCAGGCATGGTGGAGGCGCCAGACGATGCCGAGGAGGTTGCCGGGGTCGAGGCTGCCCTGGACGAGGGTGCCCGGGACGCCCTTGAGCAGCGGCGCGTCGCGCAGGACGACGCCGGCGTCGTTGCCCTCGCCGAGGAAGTGGTCGTTGCCCCAGTAGTGGGTGACGGTGCGGGCGAAGGCGTAGCGGAACACCGGGTCCTCGTAGCGTGGCACGGAGCGGGGCGGCTGTGCCGCGATGGCCGTCTCCCAGTCGGTCCAGGCCCGCGCCGCCCGCGCCCGCACCGCCTCGTCGGGCGACTCGATCAGCCGGTTGTAGGCGGCCGCCAGGTTCCCGTCCCGCGCGCCTTCGGGCAGTCCGGCCAGGAACTGTTCGAAGGCCGCCGGGAAGAACTGTCCAAGTCCCCTGGTCAGCAGGGCGACTTCGGGGTCGGAGCCGGTGGCGACCCCGGTGAGGACCAGCTCGGTCACGGCCTCCGGATGCGACTGCGCGTACCGCAGCCCGAGCACCGACCCCCACGACACACCCCACACCAGCCACCGCCCGATCCCGAGATGCCGCCGCAGCAGCTCCAGGTCGGCGATCAGATGCGCCGTCGTATTGACGCTCATATCGGTGTCGTACGCGCTCGCCGGCGGCGTCGATCGCCCGCAGCCGCGCTGGTCGAGCAGCACGATCCGGTACGCCTCGGGGTCGAACAGACGCGGGAACCAGGCGTTGGCCCGGGACCCGGGCCCGCCGTGCAGCACCACCGCGGGCTTGCCCTGCGGATTCCCGCAGACCTCCCAGTACACGCGGTTGCCGTCCCCGACGTCGAGCATGCCGTGGTCGTACGGTTCGATCTCCGGATAGATGGGCATTGCGCGACCCTAACCGGCGTACGCCGGTGTCGGCAGCCGCTTTTCCGCCGGCCCCAGACGGCGACCACCTGGTCCCGACAGCTCCCCGTAACCGGCTACGACGTGACGCCGAGCCCCGCCGTCCGCGCAGCCGTGCGCAGGACCTCGCGCAGCATGGCGGGGGTCAGCCGGCCGGTGAAGGTGTTGCGCTGGCTCACATGGAAGCAGCCGAAGAGGTCGAGCCCGTCGAGCGGTACGTGGGTGCCGTGGCCGAAGACGGGTCGCGGGCGGGGCACGTCCCAGCCGGCCTCGGCGAGCGCGGGCAGTGCGGCCTGCCAGCCGAAGGCGCCGAGCACGACCACGGCCCGCAGCGACGGCCGCAGCAACTCCAGCTCCCGGACCAGCCACGGCCGGCAGGTGTCCCGTTCCCCGGGGGTGGGCTTGTTGGCGGGCGGCGCGCAGTGCACGGGTGAGGTGATCCGTACGCCGTACAGTTCGAGTCCGTCGTCGCGCGCGACCGCCGTGCCGCGCGAGGCCAGGCCCACGTCGTGCAGCGCCGCGTACAGCACGTCGCCCGAGCGGTCGCCGGTGAACATCCGCCCGGTCCGGTTCGCCCCGTGCGCGGCGGGGGCGAGCCCCACGATCAGCAGCGAGGCGTCGGCCGGTCCGAAGCCCGGCACGGGCCGCCCCCAGTACTCCTCGCCGGCGAACGCGGCCCGCTTGGTACGCGCCACCTCTTCCCGCCACTCGACCAGCCGGGGACAGGCCCGGCACCCGGCGATCCGCCCGTCCAGCGCGGCCAGACCGGCGCCCCCGCCGATGTCCCCGTCACCATCCCTGCCGCCGCTGCCCATGTCTCCACGGTACGTCCGGTGATCGCCTTCCCGAGAGGGCCGACCGGGGAGCTAAGGTCGAGGCATGGCTTCTGAAGGTGACATCGCTTCTGAAGGTACGGAAGAAGGTACGGAGAAGCGGGCGAGCGGCCCGGACGCCGTGCACCGGGGTTCCGACGCGGCGGCCGCAGCAGCCGAGGCCGCACGCCCCGCGAGCGGCGAGACCGTGCGCATCGACGCCTGGATCTGGTCCGTCCGTCTGGTCAAGACCCGCTCGATGGGTGCCACCGCCTGCCGGGGCGGCCACGTCCGTGTCAACGGCGAACGCGTCAAGCCCGCATACTCGGTGCGCGTCGGCGACGAGGTGCGGTTCCGCCAGGCCGGGGGCCCCGAGCGGATCGTCGTCGTCAAGCGTCTGATCCGCAAGCGGGTCGGCGCTCCCGTCGCAGCCGAGTGCTACGTGGACAACTCCCCGCCGCCCCCGCCCCGCGAGGCCATCGCCCCCGCCGGCATCCGCGACCGGGGCGCCGGCCGCCCCACCAAACGCGACCGCCGGGACCTGGAACGCCTCCGGGGCCCGGCCGGCCCCGGCACGCCCGACGGCTCCTGAGCCGAGGCCCCCGGACAGGTATTCGGACGCACATTCGGGCAGGCACTCACACATCGCAGGGCAGGGCAGGGCAGGGCCCAGGGGCTCCCCGATCACCACCGGAAAGCCCCTGGGCCCTGCCCTGCCCTGCCCGCGAGCATCCCTCCGCGCGCACAGTCCGCCGACGATCACGCCGCCCGTCGCCCCGACCGCACCCACCGCGCCGGCCCCGCCACATCCTGGCGCCGCGCCCAGGCGATCAGGGCGAGCGGAACGATCAGGATGAGTGGCGTCGCCGCGTACTGCCCGTCGAAGGCGGTGATCTGCGTGATGAACGCCCCCACCATCAGCGCCCCCAGCGACGCCGCCGCGACCGAGGCCAGCGCGGGGATCAACAGGCCTATGGCACCGGCCAGTTCGAGCGCGCCGATGGTGTACATCCCCGCGCTGCCCCAGCCGAGCGTGTCGAAGGACTCGACGGCCGACGGGTGCGCGATCAGCTTGGGCAGCGCGCTAGCGAACCCGTAGAAGAGAGCGAGCACGATCTGGAGCGCGCCCAGTGAGATCCGCGCACGCCTGCTGCGAGCGGTGCCCTTCGCGGCGACGGCGGACCCGGGGGCCGAGGAGGCGGTGGGGGCGACACGGGTGGCGGAAGCGGTGGTCTCGGACATGAAAATCTCCTGGTCTCCTGTGTGAAGCAGCTCCGAATCGCTGTCACAGAGGTAGACCGGGGCACTCCCCCGAACTCATCGCTGCCTGCCCGGCGGAATTTCACCCCGCGACTTCACCACCATCCCCCCTCCCCCTCCCCCTCCCCCTTCCCCTCCCCCTCCCCCTTCCCCTCCTCCCTTCCCCCCTCAACTCGCCGTCAGCTCGTCACCCGACCGGCACCGCCTTCACCCACACCCGGTCCTCCGTCAGATACTGGTCCGCCTTGAGCCCCGCTTCCCCCAACGCCTCCTCGAACTGCTCCTTGGTCAGCGGCCGCGACCGGAACGTCTGGGTCCACTCGCCGTCCGGGAAGAGATACTCCGCGTGCACCGAGTCGACCCCGTCCCCGACCGGTTCGGCCGAGACGATGCGGACGGTGAAGCCCTGGGCGTCGACCCGCTCACGGGGCACGTTCGTGTGGTAGTCCTCCCCCTCGCGCTGGATCAGTACGAAGCCGTCGTCGGCGACATGCCTCAGACAGGTCGCGAGCAGGCCTCGCCGCACCTCGGGGTCCCCGGCGTGGACGAGGAACGACGCGAGCATCACCACGTCGAACTTCTCCCCCACGTCGAGCGCCTCGATCGGGGCGCATATCGTGCGGGCCCCGCGCACGCGCTCCAGCATCTGTGCCGACTCGTCGACGGCCGTGACGGTGAACCCCCGCTCGATCAGCGGGTGGGTCATACGGCCCACCCCGCAGCCCAGTTCGAGAATGCGCGCACCCGCGGGCGCGACGCCCGCGATGACATCCGGCTCGTCCCCCACCGGCAGCCGCGCATACAACTCGACCGCGCAGCCGTCCGGGGTGATCGCGCCGGGTCCGGTCCCCTCGTACCCCTCACGCATGTGAATGCTCATATCCGCTCAACGGCCGTACGGACACGGGCAGTTCCACTCACCCATCACTCGATGGGGTGAATACACGTGCCGTGATCCGATGGTGTCGCCTCACCACGCGAACCACCCATGGCCGCTGTACCAGTGCCCACCCGCCCGCAGGTGATCGCCCACGGCCCGTTCGAGGCTCGTCCGGCGCGGCAGGGTCTCCACCGGCAGGTCCGGGTCGCCGAACACGAAGCGAACCGGCAGGTCGTCCTCGGGGTCGCCGTTCCCGCAGCCGACCCGGAACCGCTCCTGGAACCGGACGATGTTGGAGTCCGCCGGGAGATACCGCTTCAGCTGCGGATCGAGGAGCCAGGAGTGGCAGCAGGCGGCCGTGTAGCGCTCCTCGGGGAAGTGGCGCGGGAAGAAGTCGCGGGCCAGCGCCAGCGACCGGTCGCACGCCTGCGGCGTCAGCGGTCCCGCGTAGTCGGGTATGTGCAGGTCGAGGCAGGGCTCCCCGGGCCCGAGCGCCAGACCGGAAGCCGCCGGCGCGACCCCTTCTCGCCCGCCCAGCCGGGTCCGCTGGAACTGCAGCCGCCCCAGCTGGAACAGCTCCCCGTGGAAGTGCAGCGAGAACCAGGTGGGCGCCATCAGCCCGCCCACCCCGTACCGCCGTCGGTACAGCACCAGGCCGCGGCCGAGATCCGCGAGGGCGCGCCGGGAGACGTCGTCGGGGATGCCGCGCTCCCGGTGGTACGCACGCACATACGGCAGCGCCGCGACGAAGACGAACACCGGGAAGTAGCGGCCCAGCGGACCCGACTCCGGTGGGAACGGAAGGATCTTCAGCCCCTTGCCGATCTTCCCCAGGTCCCGTACGAGCCCGTCGACGCACTGCCCGAGAAGCCGGGTCGCCCCCTCGTCGTCCGCCAGCGTGCGGCGCAGCGCGACCAGGTCGTTGACGTCCTCGTACGGCACGGCCAGGTCCAGCAGAATGTCCGGCAGGTCCGAGGCGTCCGGGAGCCGCGCCTCCGCCCCCGGGGCCCCTTCGCTCTCCTCAAGTCGCCTCAGCCACTCGACGAGCTCCTCGTCCGCTCGCAACGCGTCCAGCAGCACAATCGCCTCCCCCGTCACACGACACCGTCTCCTGGAGAACGCACGAACCGAAGAGTACGTTTCCGAATAGGACGAGTAGGACGAGTGGAGCAAGTGGGAAAAACGGCACGAGTAGAACAAGCAGGATCAACAAGACGGGGCGATACGAAGCAGTGGTTCCCGCCCGCCGAGGAGCAGCGATCGCGATGCGTACCGGCAGTGAACCGACGACAGCGCGCAGTGCCCTGCGGATGCGGCTCTGGCTGAGCGTATGGGGTCTGATCTGGGCGATCGCCGGAACGGCGGCCTTCGCCCTCGCCGACCGCCCCGGCTGGGCCGTCGCGTGTGGCGTCCTGTGGCTGATCGTCACCGTCGACCTGACGATGATCCTGCGCCACATCCGCCAGGGTCCGCACTACCAGCCGGGCCGGGACATCCCGCCGTACCCGCCGCCGGGGCACCGCCACCCGTAGGAGCCGGAAGCCCCCGGAGCCCTCAGGCGTCGAACCGGGCCGCTTCCAGGTACTGCGGGTTCGGGTCGAGGGCCGCGGCGAGGCGGAAGTGGCGTTTGGCCTGATCGGGTCGGGCCTGGCGCTCATAGGTCCGGGCGAGGGCGAAGTGCGCGAACGCGTTGTCCGGCTCGCGCTCCAGGACGATGGTGAACTCCAGCTCGGCGGGCCGCAGTTGGGCCGCCGCGAAGAAGGCGCGGGCGCGCAGCAGCCGGGCCGCGGTGTTCTCCGGGTGCTCGGCTATGACGCTGTCGAGCAGCTTCACCGCGCCCCGCGGATCCTTCGCGTCGAGCAGTTGCTCGGCGGCGCGAAAGTCGATGACGTGCGTCTCCGGCGTACGTCCGGTGGAACCGCTGATGTCGGGCACGGCTGAGTCCTTCCCTTGCTGCGACGGTTCAACGCCCGTCGCGAGGCCGCTATTCCTGTGCGTGTTCGGACCCCTCCCGGGACGGGTGTGCCCTGCGAGTGAGATCCGCCCAGACGTCCCGCACACGCCGGCGGAGGTCTTCCAGGGGCACGTCGTTGTCGATGACGATGTCCGC
This sequence comes from Streptomyces adelaidensis, assembly GCF_016598475.1. Lineage (GTDB taxonomy): Bacteria > Actinomycetota > Actinomycetes > Streptomycetales > Streptomycetaceae > Streptomyces > Streptomyces adelaidensis. Next base: position 27,588 of record NZ_JAEMUX010000041.1, on the reverse strand, counting down.
GATCTCCAGGCGCTTCTCGCGGGTCGCCTGGGCGGCCATGCGCGCGCGTGCGTCCTCCGCCGTCATGCCGCGCAGGCGGACGAGCCGGTCGAGCTGCGTCTCGGGGGCCGCGTCCACGACGACCACGAGGTCGTAGAGCGGGGCGAGGCCGTTCTCGGTGAGCAGGGGGACGTCATGGACGACGACGGCGTCCTCGGCGGCGGTGTCCTCCAGCTCTCTGGAGCGGGCACCGACCAGGGGGTGCACGATCGCGTTCAGCGCGGCGAGCTTCGCCGGGTCCGCGAAGACGATGGAGCCCAGCTTGGGGCGGTCCAGTCCGCCGTCCGGCGCGAGGACGTCCGCGCCGAAGGCCTCGACGACCGCGGCGAGCCCGGGGGTGCCGGGGGCGACCACCTCGCGCGCGATCCGGTCCGCGTCGATCAGCACGGCCCCGCACTCCACGAGCAGCCGCGACACCTCGCTCTTTCCGGCGCCGATACCGCCGGTCAAACCAACCTTCAGCATGCCCGGCAGCTTAGGGCCTGCCACTGACACAGCTGTGGGAGGCCCTGATGCCAGGGCCTCCCACAGCTGTGTGGACGAGGAGTCCGAGGGGCTCAGCCCTCGCCCTCCCGCTCCGCCAGGAACTTCTCGAACTCGCGCCCGATCTCGTCCGCGGACGGGATCTCGACGGGTTCGGCGAGCATGTTGCCCCGCGTCTCGGCACCCGCGGCGGCGTCGTACTGGTGCTCAAGGCCCTGGACGAGGGCGACGAGCTCCTCGTCGCCCTCCCGGATCTGCCGGTCGATCTCCGTCTGCGTACGGTGCGCCTCCGTACGGAGGGCGTGCGCGACGGAGGGCAGGACCAGACCGGTGGCAGCCGTGACGGCCTCCAGCACGGTCAGGGCGGCGTCCGGGTAGGGCGAGCGGGCGATGTAGTGCGGGACGTGCGCGGCGACGCCCAGGACGTCGTGCCCGGCCTCCATGAGGCGGTACTCCACGAGGGACTCGGCGCTGCCGGGCACCTGCGCCTCCTCGAAGGGGCTGCGGTGGCCGGGGACCAGGTCGGACCGGCTGCCGTGCGGGGTGAGGCCGACCGGGCGGGTGTGCGGCACGCCCATGGGGATGCCGTGGAAGTTCACCGAGAGGCGGACGCCGAGCCGTTCCACGATCTGCTGGACGGCGGCCGCGAAGCGCTCCCACTCCACGTCCGGCTCGGGGCCCGACAGCAGGAGGAAGGGCGCTCCCGTGGCGTCCTGGACGAGCCGTACGTCCAGCGTCGGCTCCTCGTAGTCCGTCCAGCGATCGCGCTTGAACGTCAGCAGCGGGCGGCGCGCCCGGTAGTCCACGAGCCGGTCGTGATCGAAGCGGGCCACGACCTGGTGGGGCAGCGAGCCGAGGAGCCGGTCGACGATCTGGTCGCCGGTCTCACCCGCGTCGATGTATCCGTCGAAGTGGTAGAGCATGACAAGTCCCGCCGACTCCTGGGCGAGCGCCACGTCGACGACTGCCAGGCCCTTCGGCTCCCATGCGTACAAACCCTGCGGATCAAGCACTGTGACCGCTCCTCCTCATGTCCATAGTCCACAACGTGGCAGGGGGTCCGGGCATTCCCGGGGACCGTTCCCTTCGACGGATCCGCGCGGACTTCAGCGCCCCCTGCCGCCAGGTGACGGTGCGGCTGGGCCAGACCGGCGAAGTGGACGCGCCCGGTGGATGGACGCCGTCCGCCGTGGCACCGAACCTCGACGAGCAACTCCGAGACGGAGCCGGGGACATCGGCCTTCGCGGTCCGGCACCTCATCGCCTTCGTCATGCCGGTCGACGCCGTTGAAGAGGTACGCGTCGGCGTCGACCTCGATGAACACCGCTACGCGAATGCCGAGTTGCGGAAGACCGGCCCGCCCTGTCGTTGCCCGCCTCGCCCAGCTCGCACCTGGCCGTCAGGTCGGGCATGCCGCGTGTGCGCTGGGCGGCCTGCGTGGTCGGGGCGAGTTCGAGGGCGCCCGTGGTCGCGGACATCGTCTGCCCGCCGCGCGACCACGCCGGTGTCCGTGCCATGTGCTCGGCTCCCCTTCCCGTCATGGATGACCGGAAGAGCCTGTCAGCGCCAGGTGACGATCCGCCAGCCGCCTGCGTATCGCACAGGTTTCTGGCGGCGCGCACGGGCAGCGGGCTGTACCTTCGCCCGCCCTTTCCCCGCTACCGCGCCCCTCGCCGGTCCACGCCGGTCCACGCCGGTCCGCGCCGGTCCACGCCGGTCCACGCCGGTCCACACCGGTGGCAACACTTCGGGCCCGCATCCACGAAGGATGCGGGCCCGAAGTGTTATCGGCTAACTCTCAGCGGTGAGCGTTCAGCTCTGGCCGCCGGCGAGCTTCTCGCGGAGCGCGGCGAGCGCCTCGTCCGAAGCGAGCGCACCGGAGGTGTCAGCACCCTCGGAGGAGTACGAACCACCGCCGCCACCGGAGGCGGCCGGAGCCGCACCCGCGGTGTCGCCGCCCTCGGCCGCGGCAGCGGCGTCGGCCTCGCGGGACTTGATGACCTGAGCCTGGTGCTGCTCGAAGCGCGTCTGCGCCTCGGCGTACTGGTTCTCCCACACCTCACGCTGGGACTCGTAACCCTCGAGCCAGTCGTTGGTCTCGGGGTCGAAGCCCTCGGGGTAGATGTAGTTGCCCTGGTCGTCGTACGACGCGGCCATGCCGTACAGCGTCGGGTCGAACTCGACCGAGGCCGGGTCGGCACCGAAGGACTCGTTGGCCTGCTTCAGCGAGAGGCTGATGCGGCGGCGCTCGAGGTCGATGTCGATGACCTTGACGAAGATCTCGTCGTTGACCTGGACGACCTGCTCCGGGATCTCCACGTGGCGCTCGGCCAGCTCGGAGATGTGGACCAGACCCTCGATGCCCTCGTCCACGCGGACGAACGCACCGAACGGGACGAGCTTCGTGACCTTACCCGGGACGACCTGACCGATCTGGTGGGTCCGGGCGAACTGCTGCCACGGGTCTTCCTGCGTCGCCTTCAGCGACAGGGAGACACGCTCACGGTCCATGTCGACGTCGAGAACCTCGACGGTGACTTCCTGGCCGACCTCGACAACCTCGGACGGGTGGTCGATGTGCTTCCAGGACAGCTCGGAGACGTGGACGAGACCGTCGACGCCACCAAGGTCCACGAACGCACCGAAGTTGACGATCGAGGAGACGACGCCGGAGCGGACCTGGCCCTTCTGCAGGGTCGTGAGGAAGGTCTGACGGACCTCGCTCTGGGTCTGCTCCAGCCAGGCACGGCGGGACAGGACCACGTTGTTGCGGTTCTTGTCCAGCTCGATGATCTTGGCCTCGAGCTCCTTGCCCACGTAGGGCTGGAGGTCGCGGACACGGCGCATCTCGACGAGGGAAGCCGGCAGGAAGCCACGGAGGCCGATGTCGAGGATGAGTCCACCCTTGACGACCTCGATGACGGTACCGGTGACGATGCCGTCCTCTTCCTTGATCTTCTCGATGGTGCCCCAGGCGCGCTCGTACTGGGCGCGCTTCTTCGAGAGGATCAGGCGGCCTTCCTTGTCCTCCTTCTGGAGAACAAGGGCTTCGATCTCGTCGCCGACCTTGACGACCTCGTTCGGGTCGACGTCGTGCTTGATCGAGAGCTCGCGGCTCGGGATGACACCTTCAGTCTTGTAACCGATGTCGAGGAGAACCTCGTCCCGGTCAACCTTGACGATGACGCCGTCGACGATGTCGCCATCGTTGAAGTACTTGATCGTCTCGTCGATAGCGGCGAGGAATGCTTCCTCGTCACCGATGTCGTTGACCGCAACCTGCGGGGTGGTGGCGGTGGTCTCGGTGCTGCTCGTCATGTGGGAAAGGGCTCCGGTACGGACATTGAAGTCGTAGGTACTGCTACGCCGGGAGCCCGTGTCGCTCTGAAGAAGCCGGACAGCCAAGGAAGCGCCACACCGGAAAATTCCGGTGGCGCCTCGAAAACCGAGGGGACATACAACAGATGCGAGCGCAGCCTGCTAGGTCTGAGGTGCGCAGGCCCGCAGCGCAACTTGTAGCATACGGGGGCAGCCAGGCAGGGTCAATGCGCGAAGGCGCACACCCGGGGCGGAACGCCGCATACCCGGCACAAAACCTGTCCCATGAGGCCACGCAGGCCTGAGACACCTCTTTCGTGACGCCCCCGGAGCGGGTCGCGCCACGCGGGTGACGGAAGAGTACGACGAGGGAGCCGATCATCCAAGAGCCCGATGTCCACGAAGCCGAAGAGGTCCCCGGGGCCTCCGGGACCCCCGCTTCCCCCGATGCCGCCGAGCCGGAGGCCACCCGGCGCGAGGCCGGTGTGACGGAGAGTTCCCGGGCCAACCGGGGCTGGTGGGACCGCAACGCGGACGAGTACCAGATCGAGCACGGCACGTTCCTGGGGGATGACCGCTTCGTGTGGGGCCCGGAAGGGCTCGACGAGATCGAGGCGGAGCTGCTGGGGCCGCCCGAGGAGCTGAAGGGCAAGCATGTCCTGGAGATCGGCGCCGGCGCCGCGCAGTGCTCGCGCTGGCTGGCCGCCCAGGGTGCCCGTCCGGTCGCCCTGGACCTCTCCCACCGCCAGCTCCAGCACGCTCTGCGCATCGGCGGATCGTTCCCGCTGGTGTGTGCCGACGCCGGCGAGCTGCCTTTCGCGGACGCCTCCTTCGACCTGGCGTGCTCGGCGTACGGGGCGCTGCCCTTCGTCGCCGACCCGGTCCAGGTGCTGCGCGAGGTGCGCCGTGTGCTGCGCCCCGGTGGCCGTTTCGTCTTCTCGGCGACCCATCCGATCCGCTGGGCGTTCCCCGACGAGCCCGGCCCGGAGGGCCTGTCCGTGTCCGGCTCGTACTTCGACCGCACGCCGTACGTCGAGCAGGACGACGAGGGCCGCGCGATCTACGTGGAGCACCACCGCACGATCGGCGACCGCGTCCGGGACGTCGTCGCGGCCGGTTTCCGGCTGGTCGACCTGGTCGAGCCGGAGTGGCCCGTCTGGAACACCTCCGAGTGGGGCGGCTGGTCACCGCTGCGCGGAAGCCTGATCCCGGGGACGGCGATCTTCGTGTGCGCGCGGGACTGAGGCCTGCGGGAGACAGACAAGAGATCAAGGGATAGAGGGCAAGAGACAGAGAGGCACGCGCGCGTGTACGCGTATAGCTGCGCACGCGCGCGTGGAGGGTGTTCCGAGGGGCGTACGACACTAGGGGCGTGATCCGTTACGACGCCTTGGACGCGCTGCCCGTGCGCGCTGCCCTTTCCGGTCTGACCGACGCCCTGGAGGGGCACGGCGCCGCCGTCCTCGTCGCGCCGCCCGGCACCGGCAAGACGACGCTGGTGCCGCTGGCTCTGGCGGGTCTGCTGGACGGCGGGCCGGTACGGCGGGTGGTCGTCGCCGAGCCGCGGCGGATCGCGGCGCGGGCGGCGGCCCGGCGGATGGCGTGGCTGCTGGGCGAGCAGGTCGGCGGGCGCGTCGGTTACACCGTGCGCGGTGAACGGGTCGTCGGTCCACGCGCGCGTGTGGAGGTCGTCACGACCGGTGTACTGCTGCAACGGTTGCAGCGGGACCAGGAGCTGCCGGGCGTCGACGTCGTCATCCTCGACGAGTGTCATGAGCGGCATCTGGACGCGGACACGGTGGCGGCGTTCCTGCTGGACGTGCGCGAGGCGCTGCGGCCCGAGCTGCGGCTGGTGGCGGCGTCGGCGACGACGGACGCGGAGGGCTGGGCGCGGCTGCTGGGCGGGGCGCCGGTGGTCGCGGCGCAGGCGGTGGCGCATCCGGTCGAGGTGGTGTGGGCGCCGCCGGCCCGTCCGGTACGTCCGCCGCACGGGATGCGGGTGGATCCGGCGTTGCTGGCGCATGTGGCGTCGATGGTGCGGCGGGCGCTGGCCGAGCGGCAGGGGGACGTCCTCTGTTTCCTGCCGGGTGTGGGCGAGATCGCGCGCGTGGCCGGGCAGCTGGGCGGTCTCGGTGACGTGGACGTGCTCCAGGTGCACGGGCGGGCGCCCACGGCAGTGCAGGACGCGGTGCTGACCGGCGGGGAGCGGCGCCGGGTGGTCCTGGCGACCTCGGTGGCCGAGTCCTCGCTGACGGTGCCCGGGGTGCGCGTGGTCGTCGATTCCGGGCTCGCCCGAGAGCCCCGCGTCGACCACGCGCGCGGGCTGAGCGCGCTGACGACGGTGCGGGCGTCACAGGCGGCCGGGCGGCAGCGGGCCGGGCGGGCCGGCCGCGAGGCCCCCGGTGCGGTCTACCGGTGCTGGGCGGAGGCCGAGGACGCCCGCCTGTCGCGTTTCCCGGCGCCGGAGATCAAAGTGGCCGACCTGACGGCGTTCGCCCTCCAGGCGGCCTGCTGGGGTGACCCCGACGGAGCCGGGCTCGCCCTCCTCGACCCGCCGCCGAGCGGGGCGATGGCGGCGGCCCGCGGCGTCCTGTCCGCCATCGGCGCGGTCGACTCCGCCGGGCACGCCACGCAGCGGGGTGTCCGCATGTCCCGGCTGGGCCTCCATCCCCGGCTCGCCCGCGCCCTTCTCGACGCGGCACCCCTGGTGGGACCCGAGCGCGCGGCGGAGGTCGTCGCCCTGCTGAGCGAGGAGCCCCCGCGGGAGTACGGCGACGATCTCACCGCCGCGCTGCGGGGCGCCCGGCGCGGGGGTGACGCCTACGCCGCTCGCTGGCGCAAGGAGACCCGGCGCCTGCGAGCCGCCTCGGCACCGTCGCCTCCGGCACGGCTCCTCTCCCACCCCGACCCCATCGATGACTCCTCCTCGGGCGAACCGGGCGCCAAGGTTCCGGGGAACGGGAAGGGGGCCGGCAACCGGAGGAGCGGGCCCCTGACCGACAGCCGGGCAAGCGGACGCCAGGACGGCACTCGCGGCGGCGCACGCCGGGCCGATGGACAAGGGAGCGGGCGCGAGGCCGACGCTCAGGCGCCCTCGGCGGCTGCCGCCGGCGGTTCGCGCGACGGGGCTCCCCCCACGGCCGGGGACGACCAAGCCGTCGGGGTGGTGGTCGCGTTGGCGTTTCCCGAGCGGGTGGCCAGGGCGGACGGGGGGTCGTACCTGATGGTTTCCGGGACTCGGGCCGAGGTGGGGGACGGGTCGGGGTTGCGGGGCGCGTCGTGGGTCGCGGTGGCTGTGGCGGATCGGCCGGTGGGGGCCGGCCATGCGCGGGTGCGGCTGGCGGCCGCGGTCGACGAGGGGGTGGCCCGGGAAGCGGCCGGGGCGTTGTACAGCCGGGGCGAGGAGGTCGCTTGGCGGGACGGGGACGTCGTAGCACGGCGGGTCGAGCGTCTCGGGGCCGTGGAATTGGCGGTGCGGCCGCTCGAGAAGGCCGCGCCGGGGCTCGTACGGGAGGCGTTGCTGGAAGGGCTGCGGGTCGACGGGCTGGGGCTGTTGCGGTGGTCGCGGGACGCGGAGCGGTTGCGGGAGCGGCTGGCGTTCGTGCGTGCGCGGCTCGGTGAACCGTGGCCCGATGTTTCCGAGAGCGCCCTCCACGCGCGCGTGGACGAGTGGTTGGAGCCCGAGTTGAGCCGGGCCCGGCGGCGGGCCGATCTCGGGCGGATCGATGCCGGGGAGGCTCTCGGCCGGTTGTTGCCGTGGGCGTCCGGGGACGCCGGACGGCTCGACGAGTTCGCGCCCGAGCGGATCGAGGTGCCGAGCGGGTCCCGGATCCGGGTGGACTACGCGCGACCCGAGCAGCCGGTGCTGGCGGTGAAGCTGCAGGAGATGTTCGGGCTGCAGGAGTCGCCCGTGCTCGCCGGCGTGCCCGTGCTGGTGCATCTCCTCTCCCCCGCCGGGCGGCCCGCCGCCGTCACCGCCGATCTCGCCTCTTTCTGGAAGGACGGCTACAAGGCCGTACGGGCAGAGCTGCGGGGGCGGTATCCCAAGCATCCGTGGCCGGAGGACCCGGCGACCGCCGAGCCCACCCGGTACACGAACGCGCGGCTCAGGCGCTGACCGGCTCGGGGGCCGTGGGCCTGCTGGACTCCGGTTCGCCGGGCCGGCGGCCGCGGGCCTCGACGTAGAGGGAGAGGGCGAGGAGCAGGATGCCCAGGCCCAGGGAGCCCCAGGGCAGGTAGGTGGTCATGAGGAGGACGAGGAGGCGCTGGGACTTGACCAGATCGACGGTGTGTTCGATGTAGTCCTCGCGCATCTTCACGTGGCCGGCGAAGGCTGTCACCTTGTCGCGGTCGCCCAGGAGCGTGCCGCCGCGGAGTTCCTCCTTGTGGATCTCCTCGCCGTACACGGGGGCGCCGGTGACGGGCTCCACCCAGAACTTGCGGACCGTGGTGTACCAGCGGGTCGTGCCCGTCTCGGCGACCGTCTCCCGGGTGATGCCCTCCACGGGCATGGTCCGGGGGAAGGGGACCTTGGTCCAGGGGATGGTCTGTTCGAAGTAGTAGACCTCCACGCCGCGGAAGTCCTGGGTGCCCTTGTAGTGGATGGGGGCCGTGATCCGGGCCTGGGCGTCGAAGTACTCGTAGTCCCGCTTCTCCGTGAGGAAGGGCCATTTGAATTCCAGACCCTCCCGTCGGACCGGGTCGCCGTCGACCATCTCGCCCTTGGCGTGGACGGGTTCCTGGGTGTGGGCGTCGAAGATGTAGCGCTCGGGGATCCGGGAGACCATCTCGCCGTCGGGGCCCTGCACGTACGACAGGCCGTCCCAGACGACGACGTCCCGGCCGGCCGTCTTCTCGATCTTCTCGGAGGCCTCCACGTTGCCCTTGAGGGTCTGCACGATGGTGACCTCGGGAACCGTCCGCGCGGTCATCGTGCCGTAGTCGAGGAGGGTCGCGTCCTTCGCCGTAAGGACCATGTCCTGGTACTGGTCGGCCGGGATCTTGGCCACGCTCGGGAAGACGTACCAGCGCAGCAGTGGGGACAACGCCGTGCAGAACACGGCGAGCGCGAGCAGGATCAGGCCGGCCCTTCGGCGCATCTCGGCCTCCCTCCCGGGCGGTGGTGCGGGTTCGGCCCGTCGGTCATGGATGTGCGGGCACCGTCGTCAGCAACGGTTTCGGTGAGGTCTCGCCCGTGGGTGAGCCCATCGCCGTGATCGTGAAGGCCAGGGCGAAGGCGAGGGCGAGTCCGGTCGCGGCGGCGATCACGGCACGCATACGGACCTCCCGGCTACGGGCTTCCCCAACAGGAACTGATAGTTCGTCAGGTCCGGCACCGTAGCAACGCTCGGGCGAGATGAGAACAGGTCGCACACACACCCGCGGCGCCCCTCCCGGAAGAAGGGCGCCGCAGGGGCCGTACGAAGTACTGCGCGCTGGACCGCGCGCCGGGTTACGCGGCGGGGCTCGGTGACGCCGAGTCGGTGGCCGCCGGCTCGGTGGGCGTCGCCTCGGCAGGCGCCTCCACCTTGAGTTCGACCGTCAGCGTTGCGCCGCCCTCGGTCTCGATGCGGAGCAGGAACGTGCCGGTGGTGTCGTCCGAGTGCAGCTTCGGCAGCGTGAGCAGGCCGTTGTCGTCGGTCTCCAGAGTCATGGTGCGAAGCACCTTGTCCCCGTCCTTGAAGTAGGGGCCCTTGTCGTTCTCGGTGGTGTCGAGGAGCGACTTGATGAGGGTGGCCTTGACCGCGACCTTGTCCGCGATCTCGCCCTTGTAGGTGGCCTTCACCCCGACCTGCTCGGCGAACTCGCCGTTCGGTACGCAGGTCAGCGCGGTGTCGCTGGTGCGGGCGAGGGCGTCGGCCCGGCGGGCGGTGACGGTCGCCGTGTAGTCGAGGGCGGTCACGGAGCGGCCCACGACGGTGGCGCGGATGGTGACGTCGCCGGTCGTCTCGCCGGCCACGAGCGCGGGGGCCGTGGCCTTGCCCGCGCTGTCGGTGAGGATGGTCGCGACCTTCTCGCCACCGGTGAAGGTGGTGCCCGAGTCACCGACGACGGTAAAGCGGACGCGGACCTTCGCCACTGCCTTGCCCGCCTTGGTCTCGGTGCGGGCGACGATCTTCTCGGTGAAGGTGTCACCGGCCATGGCCGTGAGGTTCGACGCGCCCGCGTTCTCCAGGTGGTGCACCGTGTCGGTGTTGGACGGCGGCGTCGTGGGCGTCGTGGGCGGCGTGGTGGTGGGCGGGGTCGGCGTGGTGGTACCGCCGCCCCCCGGCTCGCCGCCCCCCGGCTCGCCGCCCCCCGGCTCGCCGCCACCCGGCTCGCTGCCGCCCGACTCGCCGCCGCCCGGCTTCTGCGTGTTCGGCGGCGTCGGGCTGGGACTCGGCGTGGAGTTGTCGGTGTCGTTACTGCCGCCGCCACCGCTGTTGTCGCTGTTGCCGCTCGGCGTCTGGGGCAGGGAGCCGGTACCGTCCGGGATCTCGTGGGTGCCCTTGCGGTAGTACTCCAGCCACGAGATGACGGTGTTGTAGTACTCCGTCGAGTTGTTGTAGCTGAGGATCGCGCTGCGGAGGTTGCCGCCGTTGGACAGGTCCCAGTCGAAGCGGCACAGGTAGTGGCCGGCGGCGAGGGCGGCGTCGTAGATGTTGTTCGGGTCCTTGGCACCGTCGCCGTTGCCGTCGCGGCCCGCCCACTCCCAGGTGGAGGGGATGAACTGCATGGGGCCGACCGCCTGGTCGTACGTGGTGTTGCCGTCGTACGCGCCGTTGTCGGTGTCGCTGATGTTGGCGAACGCGCCGCCGTCGAGGACCGGGCCGAGGATCTTCTTGTACGTCGTGCCGTCGGCGTCGACCTGGCCTCCCCTGGCCTGACCGGACTCCACCTTGCCGATGGCGGCGAGGAGTTGCCAGGGCAGGTTGCAGCCGGGCTTGGAGTCGCGCAGGGACGACTCGGCCTTCTTGTAGGCGTCGAGGACGGTCGCGGGTATCCCGCGTTCGCCGCCGGCGGTCGTACCCGAGGAGTCATCCGTGCCGGTGGTCGGGGTGGGGGTGTCCAGGGGCGGAAGGTCCGTGTAGTACTGCGAGTTGCCCGAGGCGGTGTCGCCGGCCCGGGCGCTCGCGTCCGGCGAGGGCGCTCCCGCCGCCAGTCTGCCCGCGCTGTCGGTGGTCACTCCCGGGGCCTGCGAAGCGGCCAGTGCCGCTACCGTGGCCGCGGCCAGGGCGGTGGTGGCCGCCCCCTTGCGGAGCCTCAAACCGAACTGCGCCGCCATTGAGTGAACCCCTCCCCGGTGGTCGACCGCCTTGGCGCTCTACCGATCTACTGCCGTCTCAACCAGTTGTCCGCTTTTTGTCCGGTCTTCATCCGGACCGGTTTCCTTGCTCCGGTACACCGACTCCGGAGTTCCGGTTTTGGTTGCCCCGTTCCGGCATTCCCTTTCCGGAATTCCAGCGGCCCCCGCACCCACCGGCGCGGCGACCCAGGCGACCCTACGACAACTTCCGCCGCCCGGACACCCGTTGGTGCCCGATATTCACCGATTGGCCTTATCGGTTTCCTGTCGTGCGGGCACCCTTCGGATACGCGGGCACAAGTCGCGCATACTGGCGACCGGTCGACGCCGGGCCGAACCGTCCGGCCGAAGTCCGCCACAGGGGGAAGACTTGCCTTTCACGCTCAGCCATGCGGCCGCCGTACTGCCCGCCCTGCGGGGGAACGGGACCGCGCGCGGGCCGCTGATGCCGTCGGCGCTCGTCGCCGGTTCATTCGCGCCCGACATGACCTATTACGTGGCGAGTGTGCTGCCCGAGGCGATGGAGTTCGGCGATGTCACGCACTCCTTCGTCGGGGTCTTCACGGTCGATGTCCTCGTCACCGGGGTACTGGTGGGGCTCTGGCTGCTGCTCCGTGAGCCGCTGGTCGCGCTGCTGCCGACAGAGCGGCAGGGGCGGGTGGCCGCGCTGGTGCGCTGCGGGGCACGGACCCGGCGGTTCACTCCCGCCCTGGCTCTGTGGTGGTACGTGTCCGCCGTCCTCGGTTCGCTGACCCATGTCGTCTGGGACGCGTTCACGCATCTCGACCGGTGGGGGATGCGGCTCTTCCCCGTCCTCGGCGAGGAGATCGCGGGCTCGCCGCTCTACTGGTACCTCCAGTACGGCGGCTCCGCGATCGCGGCGGTCGTGATCGCCGTCTTCCTCGCGCAGGCCCTGCGCCGGCAGCCGGCGATCCAGCCCGTGGGCGTGCCCGTGCTCTCCTCGGCCGACCGGTGGCTGGCGTGCGCCGTCATCGGGGGCTGCGCACTGGTCGCGGCCGCCCAGCGGGTGACCCGGTGGTGGGCGTACTGGGGTTCGGTCGCCAAGCCGTACGAGGTCATCCCGACGCTCTGCTTCGGGGCGGGCGCCGGGCTCGTCCTCGGCGTGGTGCTCTACGGCGTGGGCGTCAGGGTGTGGCGCCCGGCTCCCGTGCCGACGCCCGCAGCCGACGCGGCGGCGGACAGCTCGGTCCCGCGCTGAGGACCGGGCGCCGCGCGGGCGCTCCGCTGGGGATACGGGGCGCGGCGGCGCGGGTCGCGTACGGCGGTACGTGTCCGCGGAGGGCCGCCAGGGGGTGGGTCAGCGCCCAGGGGCGGAGGCTGTGCGGCCGTCTCACGCGGATGCGCGCCCAGGGGAGAGGGAGCCGGGGGTGCGCCGACGCGAGGCGGGTGCGCACCGCTGACAGGCGGGTGGCAGCTGTCGCTGTACGGCGGCGGAGCGTGCGTATGCCCATGCGGGCATCCTTGCGCCGACGCTCCGCCGGGGGCTCCCTGGTGGGGGCCAGGCGGGTGACACGGCCGAGCGGATCGCGGCGCCGTCCGACGCGATGGCCGGCAGCCGGCAGGAAGGTCCCGGCAGGAAGGTCCCAGCCGCCGGTGGGAGGAGCCCGGCGCCGCGAGGCCGGGCTCCCTTCCGGTCTTCTTCCCGTCTTCCGGCGGGGCTAGGCCGTGTCGTCGAATTCCCGTCGTCGCCCGGAGGGCGGCCTCGCGGCGTCGTGGGGGCCCTCCCGTTCGAGCGAAGCCGAGAATGGGGGAGCGTGCTCTCGGCGTGCCGGGCGTAGACCCGTGTACTGGACGTACTCGGGTCTGCGCCCGGTGCGGCGGTGGGGGCCCCTCCCGTTCGAGCGAAGCCGAGAATGGGGGAGCGTGCATGGCGTCGCGAGGCAGACGGGAATTTGACGACACGGCCTAGTGCGCCGCCGATTCCCAGTCCGGGCCGTGGCCCACCGAGACGCCCAGCGGGACCCTCAGGTGTACGGCCTCGGCCATTTCGTGGCGGATGAGCTGCTCGGCGCGCTCGCGCTCGCCGGGGGCGATTTCGAGGACGATTTCGTCGTGGACCTGGAGGAGCATGCGGGAGGTGAGGCCCGCCGCGTCCAGGGCCCGGCCGACGTTCAGCATGGCGATCTTGACGATGTCGGCGGCGGTGCCCTGGATGGGCGCGTTGAGCGCCATCCGCTCCGCCGCCTCGCGGCGCTGACGGTTGTCGCTGTTGAGGTCGGGGAGGTAGCGGCGGCGCCCGAAGATCGTCGCCGTGTAGCCCGTCGCCCTCGCCTCCTCCACGACCCGGTGCAGATAGTCCCGTACGCCGCCGAAGCGCTCGAAGTAGGCGTCCATCAGGGCGCGGGCCTCGCCCGCGTCGATGTTCAGCTGCTGGGAGAGGCCGAACGCCGACAGGCCGTAGGCCAGGCCGTACGACATCGCCTTGATCTTGCGGCGCATCTCGGCGTCCACGGCGGCGGGCTCGACCCCGAACACCTGGGCGGCGGCCGTGGTGTGCAGGTCCTCGCCGGAGGTGAACGCCTCGGTCAGGCCCTCGTCCTCGGAGAGGTGGGCCATCACGCGCAGCTCGATCTGGCTGTAGTCCGCCGTCATCAGGGACTCGAAGCCGTCGCCGACGACGAAGCCGCGGCGGATGGCGCGGCCCTCGTCGGTGCGGACCGGGATGTTCTGCAGGTTCGGGTCGACGGAGGAGAGGCGGCCGGTGGCGGCGACCGTCTGGTTGAAGGTGGTGTGGATGCGGCCGTCGGCGGCGATGGTCTTGATCAGGCCCTCGACGGTGACGCGGAGCTTCGCCTGCTCGCGGTGGCGGAGCATGATGACCGGCAGTTCGTTGTCGGTCTGGCCGGCGAGCCAGGCGAGGGCGTCGGCGTCCGTGGTGTAGCCCGTCTTGGTGCGCTTGGTCTTGGGCAGGCCCAGCTCGCCGAAGAGGACTTCCTGGAGCTGCTTGGGCGAGCCCAGGTTGAACTCGTGCCCGGCCGCCGCGTGCGCCTCCTTCACCGCCTGCTGCACGGCGCCCGCGAACATCTGCTCCATGGCCTCCAGATGGGCGCGGTCCGCGGCGATGCCGTAGCGCTCCATGCGGGCCAGCAGCGCGGAGGTGGGCAGCTCCATGTCACCGAGGAGGTCGGCCGCGCCGACCTCCCTCAGGCGTGTCCCGAAGGCCTCGCCCAGGTCGAGGATCGCGCGGGCCTGCACCATCAGCGCGTCGGCCTCGGCGCCCTCGTCCGCGCCGAAGGCCAGCTGCCCGTCGGCGGTGGCGGCGGGGGCCAGCTCGCGGCCCAGGTACTCCAGGGAGAGCGCGTCCAGGTCGAAGGAGCGGCGGCCCGGCTTGACCAGGTAGGCGGCGAGCGCGGTGTCCATCATGACGCCGGCGACGGTCCAGCCGTGCTCGGCGAAGACCCGCATCGCGGCCTTGGCGTTGTGGAACACCTTCGGCCGGTCGGCGTCGGCGAGCCACGCCGCCCAGGCGTTCTCGTCCGCCTCGTCCAGCTCCGTCGGGTCGAACCAGGCGGCCGCTCCCCCGGCCGCGGCGAGCGCGATCTCGGCGACCGAGCCGGTGCCGAGCGCCCAGGTGTCGACCGTGGCGACGCCGAGGACCGCCGTGCCGTGCTCGGTGAGCCAGGGGGCCAGCTCGCCGGCGCCGAGGACCGTGCCGTCCACCTCGACCCCCGGTGCGGCCGGCTGCCCGGCGTCGGCCTCCTCGGCGCCCGGGTCGACGGCCAGCAGCCGCTCGCGCAGCGAGGGGTTGCGGATCTCCAGGGTGTCCAGGACCATCGCGACGGCCTTGCGGTCGTACGCGGCACGCTCCAAGTCGGTGACGCCCTTGGGGAGTTCGACCGTGCGGACCATCTCGGTGAGGCGACGGTTGAGCTTGACGGCCTCCAGGTGGTCGCGGAGGTTCTGCCCGGCCTTGCCCTTGACCTCCTCGACGCGCTCGACGAGATCGGCGAACGAACCGAACTGGTTGATCCACTTCGCGGCGGTCTTCTCGCCGACGCCGGGGATGCCGGGCAGGTTGTCGGACGGGTCGCCGCGCAGGGCCGCGAAGTCCGGATACTGGGCCGGGGTGAGCCCGTACTTCTCGAAGACCTTCTCCGGGGTGAACCGGGTCAGCTCCGAGACACCCTTCGTCGGGTAGAGCACCGTGGTGTGCTCGCTGACCAGCTGGAAGGAGTCGCGGTCCCCGGTGACGATGAGGACGTCGAAGCCCTCCGCCTCGGCCTGGGTGGCGAGGGTGGCGATGATGTCGTCGGCCTCGAAGCCGTCGACGGCGAAGCGCACGGCGTGCATCGCGTCGAGGAGCTCGCCGAGCAGCTCGACCTGACCCTTGAACTCGTCCGGGGTCTTCGAGCGGTTCGCCTTGTACTCGGTGAACTCCTCCGAGCGCCAGGTCTTGCGGGAGACGTCGAACGCGACCGCGAAGTGGCTGGGCGCCTCGTCACGCAGCGTGTTCGCCAGCATCGACGCGAAGCCGTAGATCGCGTTGGTCGGCTGGCCCGTCGCCGTCGTGAAGTTCTCCGCGGGCAGCGCGAAGAACGCGCGATAGGCCAGCGAATGCCCGTCCATGAGCATGAGCCGGGGACGGCTGCCGCCGGGGGTCTTGTCGGTCTTCTTCGATCCTGTCTCTGCCACGGACCCGATCCTGCCACGTGCCACTGACAGCCGGACCCCACGGCCGCCCCTCGGGCCTCCCCGGGAAGATCCCCGGGGACATGGACGGGTACATGGCCGGGGACCTGCGGCAGCCGTTCGGCACCGCCGCCCCCGGCCGGCCGCCCGACCTCCTTCGATGTCGGTGACACGTGCGAGGATCGAATACGTACCTCACGCCCGAAGCACGCGTACGCGAATGGGGAGCAGCGATGGCCGGCAAGGCGCCGAAGAATGATCCGGTCCAGGACGCCCCGCAGGTCGCGGAGCCGAAGCACGCGGCCGCGGGGCTCCCGGCGATCGGGCACACCCTGCGGATCGCGCAGCAGCAGATGGGCGTGAAGCGGACCGCGCTGACCCTGCTGCGGGTCAACCAGAAGGACGGCTTCGACTGCCCGGGCTGCGCCTGGCCGGAGCCGGACCACCGGCACGCGGCGGAGTTCTGCGAGAACGGCGCGAAGGCCGTCGCCGAGGAGGCCACACTGCGCCGGGTCACCCCGGAGTTCTTCACCGCCCACACCGTCGCCGACCTCGCCACCCGCAGCGGCTACTGGCTGGGACAGCAGGGGCGGCTCACACACCCCATGTACTTCCCCGAGGGGGGCGACCGCTACGAGCCGGTGACCTGGGAGCGGGCCTTCGACATCGTCGCCGAGGAACTGAACGCCCTCGCCTCCCCCGACGAGGCCCTCTTCTACACCTCCGGCCGGACCGGCAACGAGGCCGCGTTCCTCTACCAGCTTTTCGCCCGCGAGTTCGGCACCAACAACCTGCCGGACTGCTCCAACATGTGCCACGAGTCGTCGGGCTCCGCCCTCACCGAGACGATCGGCATCGGCAAGGGCAGCGTCCTGCTGGAGGACCTCTACAAGGCCGACCTGATCATCGTCGCCGGCCAGAACCCGGGGACGAACCACCCCCGCATGCTCTCCGCCCTGGAGAAGGCGAAGGCCGGCGGCGCCAAGATCATCACGGTCAACCCGCTGCCCGAGGCCGGCCTGGAGCGGTTCAAGAACCCGCAGACCCCACAGGGCATGCTCAAGGGCGCCGCCCTCACCGACCTGTTCCTCCAGATCCGCATCGGCGGCGACCAGGCCCTGTTCCGCCTCCTCAACAAACTGATCCTGGACACCGACGGCGCGGTCGACGAGGAGTTCGTCCGCGAACACACCCACGGCTACGAGGAGTTCACCGCCGCCGCGCGCGCCGCCGACTGGGACGAGACCCTCACCGCGACCGGCCTCACCCGGGACCGGATCGACGAGGCCCTGCGCATGGTCCTCGCCTCGAAGCGGACCATCGTCTGCTGGGCCATGGGCCTCACCCAGCACAAGCACTCGGTGCCGACCATCCGCGAGGTCGTCAACTTCCTGCTGCTGCGCGGCAACATCGGCCGCCCCGGCGCGGGCGTGTGCCCGGTGCGCGGCCACTCCAACGTGCAGGGCGACCGCACCATGGGCATCTTCGAGCGGCCCGCCCCGGCCTTCCTCGACGCCCTGGAGAAGGAGTTCGGCTTCGCCCCGCCCCGCGAGCACGGCTACGACGTCGTCCGGGCCATCAAGGCCATGCGCGACGACAAGGCGAAGGTGTTCTTCGCCATGGGCGGCAACTTCGTGTCGGCCTCCCCCGACACGGAGGTCACCGAAGCGGCCATGCGCCGGGCCCGGCTGACCGTGCACGTGTCGACGAAGCTGAACCGCTCGCACGCGGTCACCGGCGCCCGGGCACTGATCCTGCCCACCCTCGGCCGCACCGAACGCGACCTCCAGGGCGGCGGCGAGCAGTTCGTGACCGTCGAGGACTCGATGGGCATGGTGCACGCCTCACGCGGGCGCCTGGCACCCGCGAGCGGGCAGCTCCTGTCCGAGCCGGCCATCGTGTGCCGACTGGCGCGCCGGGTGCTGGGCGAGGACAGCCGCACACCCTGGGAGGAGTTCGAGAAGGACTACGCGACGATCCGCGACCGCATCGCGCGCGTGGTGCCCGGTTTCGAGGACTTCAACGCGCGCGTGGCCGACCCGTCCGGCTTCGCCCTCCCGCACGCCCCCCGCGACGAACGCCGCTTCCCCACAGCCACCGGCAAGGCCAACTTCACCGCCGCGCCCGTCGAGTACCCGCGGCTGCCGGAAGGCCGGCTCCTGCTCCAGACACTGCGCTCCCACGACCAGTACAACACCACGATCTACGGCCTGGACGACCGCTACCGGGGCATCAAGAACGGCCGCCGGGTCGTCCTGGTCAACCCCGAGGACGCCCGCGCCCTGAAGGTCGCCGACGGGTCGTACGTGGACCTCGTCGGCGAGTGGGAGGACGGGGTGGAGCGCCGCGCGCCCGGCTTCCGCGTCGTGCACTACCCGACGGCCCGCGGCTGCGCGGCCGCCTACTACCCGGAGACCAACGTCCTGGTGCCGCTGGACTCCACCGCCGACATCAGCAACACCCCGGCCAGCAAGTCCGTCGTGGTCCGTCTGGAACAATCGTCGACCGACTGAGCGTTTGCTCAGCCGCGGTCGGCGCACCACCGCCGACGCACTGATCGACGACGAACGACGAACGGAGCCCCATGGGCGAGCAGCACCACGCGAAGTTCCCGCAAGAGGTCATCGACGAATACGCGACCCTCGGCATCGACCTGGTCGCGATGTTCTCCGCGGGACACCTCGGCACCCGGATGGGCGTCCGCATAGTGGAGGCCTCGGCGGACCGCGTCGTCGGCACGATGCCCGTGGAGGGCAACACCCAGCCGTACGGGCTGCTGCACGGCGGCGCGTCCGCCGTGCTCGCGGAGACACTGGGGTCGGTGGGCTCCATGCTCCACGCGGGCAGCTCCAAGATCGCCGTGGGGGTGGACCTGAACTGCACACACCACCGGGGCGTCCGGTCCGGGCTGGTGACCGGTGTCGCCACACCCCTGCACCGGGGGCGCTCAACGGCGACGTACGAGATCGTCGTCAGCGACGAGGCCGGCAAGCGGGTCTGCACGGCACGCCTCACCTGCCTGCTGCGGGACGCCGGGCACGCGGCCGGGGGCGAGCGGGTGCGGGCGGCGGACTGATGCGAGCGGACGGGGTACGGGCCGAGGCGAAGGCCTGTGCGCCTATGGTCCTGCGGGGCGCACAGGCCCTAGCGTCAGGTCATGGCAACGGGAGGAGCCCCCTGGCCGGGGGCGGCGCTCGGGCTGGCGCTGCTGACCGGCGCCCTGCTCACCGGGTGCGCGCAGTCGGGCGGACCGGCGAGCGGGCCGGGCAGCGGTTCGCCGTCACCCTCGGCCACCCCGCCCGAGGAGGTGTGCGCGAAGATCGTCGCGTACTGGTCACGGGAGGAACTGGACGGCGACACCTACGGGGACTACCAGTCCATGGGGCTGTCGAACGGCCAGTACGAGATCCTGCGGGACGTCGTCGACGCGGCCCGCACCGAGAAGAAACGCGCGGGCCGGCCGGCCGCGGAGCGGCTCATCGACCGGCAGGCACGGGCGGGCTGCGTGGAGTGGTACCGCGCGGGCGGCCCCGGCGAGGGGCCCTGGCAGTGAGCGGGGTCGGCCCCGTGGAGCCCGGCGAGGGCACACGCGCATGGGACGCGCCGCAAGCGGACGCCGTACCCGCGCCCGAGCCTTCGCACGGACGGCTCGCACTCGTCCACGCCCGGCACCGCCGTGCCGTGTTCGCGGCCTCGGCGGCCGTCGTGGCGCTCGCGGGCGGCGGCTATCTGTACGCCACCCGGCCCGAGCCACCGGCGCCGCCCGCCCCGCCGTACCCCTCCCAGGTGCTCGGCGTCCACTATCTGGGCCCGGCGACCGCGCCCGCCGGCACACCGCGCGGGAGCTTCGGCTTCGAGGTGGAGCTGAGCGTGCAGGCGGGTCCCCCGGTCACGATCACACGACTGACCCAGCCCTACGCCGGGCTCACCCTGAGAACAGACCCGCACATTCCGGTCACGGTCACGAGCGACACGCCCCGGAAAATCGCCATCACCATGCGCGTCACCGACTGCGAAAAAGTACCGGAGAACGCCGGACTGCCCTTCCTGGACGTAACTCTACGTAATACGCGCGCAATAGAAGCGCACAGTTTCATCTTGGGCGAGCGCTACGCGCGGAACCTCAACGACGCCCTCCAGGTCGCCTGCAGCAACGATTTCACGTCATCACCAAAAGCATGAACACTCCTGAACCGCCCTGGCTCAATCCTGCGCGTTCTCAACATGTGGACAGAATGAATCGACCCGAACTCCACATACCCACCCACCGAGTACCGCTCTGCATTACCTCGTGTCATAACAAGAGCGTCACAGCCTTGGCCAGACCCTCCTACACGTTCCCCACACACCCTTAGAGTCACGCCCAGTCACCGCGCCAACGGAATCGAAGTCACGTCTTCGGCCCAGCGCTCGACTCGGCTGCTTCCAACAGGGAGGGCCGTGCCAGGGAAAGGACTGATCGTGCGCCAACGTTCGCTCATAGCCATCACCGCCGCGCTGGCGGCGGGAGCACTCACACTCACCGCCTGCGGTTCGCGCGACGAAGGCGGCAGCTCGGACACCGGCAGTGGCACCACTGTCGTCATCGGCGTCGACGCCCCGCTGACCGGTGACCTCTCCGCCATGGGTCTCGGCATC
Organism: Streptomyces adelaidensis; assembly: GCF_016598475.1. Lineage (GTDB taxonomy): Bacteria > Actinomycetota > Actinomycetes > Streptomycetales > Streptomycetaceae > Streptomyces > Streptomyces adelaidensis. The sequence continues at coordinate 7,174 of NZ_JAEMUX010000041.1, read as the reverse complement.
AAGAACTCCGCCGACCTCGCCGCCAAAACGGCCAACAAGGACAAGTACGTCGAAGGCATAACCTTCAAGATCGAAGCCCTCGACGACCAGGCCCAGCCCTCCTCCGGCCAGCAGAACGCCACCACGTTCGTCGCCGACAAAGACGTCCTCGGCGTCGTCGGCCCCCTGAACTCCTCCGTCGCCGAATCCATGCAGAAGGTCTTCGACGACGCGGGGCTCGTCGAGGTCTCCCCCGCCAACACCGGCCCGACCCTCACCCAGGGCGCCGACTGGCAGACCAAGAAGGTCCGCACGTACAAGTCGTACTTCCGCACCGCGACCACGGACGCCGTCCAGGGCCCGTACGCCGCGCAGTACGTCTACAACGACGCCAAGAAGAAGAAGGTCTTCGTCATCGACGACAAGAAGACCTACGGCGCCGGCCTCGCCGCCACCTTCACCGACGAGTTCGAGAAGCTCGGCGGCGAAGTCGTCGGCACCGAGCACATCGACCCCGAGACCAAGGACTTCTCCGCGGTCGCCACCAAGGTCAAGAACTCCGGAGCCGACGTCGTCTACTACGGCGGCGAGTACCCGCAGTCCGGCCCGCTGACCAAGCAGCTCAAGGCCGCCGGCGCCAAGATCCCCGTCGTCGGCGGCGACGGCATGAAGGACGACGAATACATCAACCTGGGCGGCAGCGCCAGCACCGGCGACCTCGCCACCTCCGTCGGCGCCCCCGTCGAGGAACTGACCTCCGCCAAGGACTTCGTCGCCGACTACAAGGCCGAGGGCTACAAGGAGCCCTACTCCGCCTACGGCGGCTACTCCTACGACTCCACCTGGGCGATCATCGAAGCCGTGAAGAAGATCGTCGAAGACAACGACGGCAAGCTCCCGGACGACGCCCGCGCACAGATCACCGCCGCCATGCAGAACGTCTCCTTCGACGGCGTGACCGGCAAGGTCTCCTTCGACGAATACGGCGACACGACCAACAAGCAGCTCACCGTCTACAAGGTCGAGGGCGGCGAGTGGAAGGCGGTCAAGTCCGGCACCTACACCGGCTGATCCCACCCGCACAATCATGAGCCGCGCGGGGCGCCGCACCAAGCGCCCCGCGCGGACTCGCATCCGGTCACATTCGTCGAACGTCCGAAAGTCTCGGAGGACATGCGGTGCACGAACTGCCGCAGCAGCTGGTCAACGGCCTGCTACTAGGATCCATGTACGGGCTGGTCGCCATCGGCTACACAATGGTCTATGGCATCGTCCAGCTCATCAACTTCGCCCACGGTGAGATCTTCATGTTGGGCGGCTTCGGCGCCATCACGGTCTACCTCTACGTGCTGCCCGACGGCACCACCCTGTGGGTAGCGCTCCCCCTGATGCTCGTCGGCGGCATCATCGTCGCCGTACTCGCCGCCGTCGGAGCGGAACGGCTCGCCTACCGACCCCTGCGCACCGCCCCACGCCTGGCCCCCCTCATCACCGCCATCGGCCTCTCCCTGGCCCTCCAGCAAGCGGTATGGGCCTGGTACCCGGACGCCAAGGAGTCCATCAACTTCCCGCAGATCGACGGCGGCCCCTTCGAGATCGGCAACGTCACCATCCAGACCGGTGACATCTTCCTCCTCGTCGCCGCCCCGATCAGCATGGCGATCCTCGCCTACTTCGTCATGAAGACCCGCACCGGCCGCGGCATGCAGGCCACCGCCCAGGACCCCGACACCGCCAAGCTCATGGGCATCAACACCGACCGCATCATCGTGGTCGCCTTCGCCCTCGGCGCCGCGTTCGCCGCCGTCGGAGCCGTCGCCTACGGCCTCAAATACGGCCAGGTCCAATTCCGCATGGGCTTCATCCTCGGCCTCAAGGCCTTCACCGCAGCCGTCCTCGGCGGCATCGGCAACATCTACGGCGCCATGCTCGGCGGCGTCGTCCTCGGCCTCGCCGAAGCCCTGTCCACGGCCTACATCGCCGACATCCCCGGCATGGAGCAGTTCGGCAGCCAGTCCTGGGCCAACGTCTGGGCGTTCGTACTCCTCATCCTCGTACTCCTGCTCAGGCCACAAGGCCTGCTCGGGGAGCGCGTGGCGGACAGGGCGTGACACCGATGACAACAAACACCACCGCGAACCCCGCAACGACCGCCAAGCACGACACCACCCCCAAAGCCCTCATCGGCATCCCCGAGAACATCGGCCGCGCCCTCGCCACCGGCGGCGGCACCCTCGCCGTGATCTCCACCTTCCTCACCTGGACCTGGACCTCCGCCTTCCCCGGCAACCTCACCGTCTACGGCTACCCCGGCGGCCTCCAGGTCCTCGTCCTCATCGGCGGCGCCCTCACCACCCTCTTCGGCCTCGCCTCCTACGGCATCAAAGGCCTGCGCTGGCTCACCCCCGCAGGCGCCGACAGCTCCATCAAACTGGCCGCACTCGGCACCTTCCTGACCGCCTGGTACACCGTCCTCGCGATCAGCATCCAGCTCGGCGGCGTCGTCAACCTCGAACCCGGCGGCTACGTCGCGGCCATCGCCACCCTCGCCGCCCTCCTCGGCGCACTCGCCCTGCCGTTCACCCGGCCCGAGCCCGAGACCGCCGACCCCGAGGACACCGCCTGGGAGCAGTTCCTCCTCAACTCACGCAACACCTGGGCCATCGTCAAATCCTGCTTCGCCACCGGCACCAGCAGCCCGACACCCAAACTCCCCGCCTACGCCGAAATCCTCATCATCATCGCGGCCATGGCCCTCGGCCTGACCGTCTTCACCTACGGCATCGGCACCGAATACGACGAACTCTTCGTCGGCTTCCTCATCACCGCCGGCTTCGGCTTCGGCGCCCTCGCCAAAGCCGGCCTCGCCGACCGGGTCTCCACCGTCACCGCCAAACACCGCACGGTCACCATGACCGGCGCGTTCGCCGCGGCCGCCGCATTCCCCTTCACCCAGTCCGACGACCGCTACGCGACCATCGGCGTCTACATCCTCATCTTCGCCACCGTCGCCCTCGGCCTCAACATCGTCGTCGGCCTCGCCGGCCTCCTCGACCTCGGATACGTCGCCTTCCTCGGCGTCGGCGCCTACACCGCGGCCATGGTCTCCGGCTCCCCCTCCTCACCCTTCGACATCCACCTGCCGTTCTGGGCCTCCGCCATCCTCGGCGCCGTCGTCGCCATGATCTTCGGCGTCATCATCGGCGCCCCCACCCTGAGACTGCGCGGCGACTACCTCGCCATCGTCACCCTCGGCTTCGGTGAGATCTTCCGCCTCGCCGTCCTCAACATGGACGGCACCTCCGGCCCCGACATCACCAACGGCTCCAACGGCATCTCCTCGATCCCGAACCTCAACATCCTCGGCTTCGACTTCGGCCAGGAACACACCATCGCCGGATTCACCATCGCCCGGTTCGCCAACTACTTCTTCCTGATGCTCCTCATCACGCTCATCGTCGTGATCGTCTTCCGACGCAGCAGCGACTCCCGCATCGGCCGCGCCTGGATCGCCATCCGCGAGGACGAGACAGCCGCACTCGCCATGGGCATCAACGGCTTCCGGGTCAAACTCATCGCCTTCGCCCTCGGCGCCGCACTCGCCGGCCTCGCCGGCACCGTCCAGGCACACGTCACCTACACCGTGACACCCGAGCAGTACCAGTTCGCCGCGGTCGTACCGCCCAACTCGGCCTTCCTCCTCGCGGCAGTCGTCCTCGGCGGCATGGGGACCATCAGCGGCCCGCTCGTCGGCGCCGCACTCCTCTACCTCATCCCCGCCAAGCTCCAGTTCCTCGGCAACTACCAGCTCTTCTTCTTCGGACTCGCACTCGTGGTGCTCATGCGCTTCCGCCCGGAAGGCCTCATCCCCAACCGGCGCCGCCAGCTCGAATTCCACGAAGAAGCCGAAGCGCCGACAGTCCTCAGCAAGGCAGGGGCCTGACACATGACCACCGACACCACCACCAAGGACGCCACCCCCGGCTCCAACCCCCCCGGCGAAACCGTCCTCGACGCACGCGGCGTGACCATGCGCTTCGGCGGCCTCACCGCCGTACGCAACGTCAACCTCACCGTCAACAGCGGCGAGATCGTCGGACTCATCGGCCCCAACGGCGCCGGCAAGACAACCTTCTTCAACTGCCTCACCGGCCTCTACATCCCCACCGAAGGCGAAGTCCGCTACAAGGGCCAGATCCTCCCGCCCAAGTCCTTCAAGGTCACCGCCGCAGGCATCGCCCGCACCTTCCAGAACATCCGCCTCTTCGCCAACATGACGGTCCTCGAAAACGTCCTCGTCGGCCGCCACACCAGGACGAAGGAAGGCCTCTGGTCCGCACTCCTGCGCGGCCCCGGCTTCCACAAAGCCGAAAAAGCCTCCCGCGAACGAGCCATGGAACTCCTCGAGTTCGTCGGCCTCGACGCCAAGGCCGAACACCTGGCACGGAACCTGCCCTACGGCGAACAGCGCAAGCTCGAAATCGCCCGAGCACTGGCCAGCGAGCCGGGCCTGCTCCTGCTCGACGAGCCCACGGCCGGCATGAACCCCCAGGAGACGCGGACCACCGAAGAACTCGTCTTCGCCATCCGCGACAAGGGCATCGCCGTCCTCGTCATCGAGCACGACATGCGATTCATCTTCAACCTCTGCGACCGCGTCGCCGTCCTCGTCCAAGGCGAAAAACTCGTCGAAGGCGACAGCGCCACCGTCCAGGGAGACGAGCGCGTCGTCGCCGCCTACCTCGGCGAACCCTTCGAAGACGCACCCGGCAAGGACGAGGTCGCCGAAGTCGAGGCCGCCGAAGCACACGCCGAGCCCTCGAAGGACACCGCGCCCGGCAAGGAGAACGACCGATGACCGCCCTCCTCGAAGTCGAAGACCTCCGAGTCGCCTACGGCAAGATCGAAGCCGTCAAAGGCATCTCCTTCAAGGTCAACGCCGGCGAAGTCGTCACCCTCATCGGCACCAACGGCGCCGGCAAGACCACGACCCTGCGCACACTGTCCGGCTTGCTGAAGCCGGCCGGAGGCCAGATCAAGTTCAACGGCAAGTCGCTCAAGAAGATCCCCGCACACAACATCGTCTCCCTCGGACTCGCCCACTCCCCCGAGGGGCGGCACATCTTCCCGCGCATGAGCATCGAGGACAACCTTCGCCTCGGCGCCTTCCTGCGCAACGACAAGGCCGGCATCGAGAAGGACATCCAGCGCGCCTACGACCTCTTCCCCATCCTGGGAGAACGCAGGAAGCAGGCCGCAGGCACCCTCTCGGGCGGTGAACAGCAAATGCTCGCCATGGGCCGCGCCCTCATGTCCCAGCCCAAGCTGCTCATGCTCGACGAGCCCTCCATGGGCCTCTCCCCGATCATGATGCAGAAGATCATGGCGACGATCGCCGAGCTCAAGTCACAAGGCACCACCATCCTCCTCGTCGAGCAGAACGCCCAAGCGGCGCTCTCCCTCGCCGACGAGGGCCACGTCATGGAAGTCGGCAACATCGTCCTCTCCGGCACGGGCTCCGACCTCCTGCACGACGAGTCGGTCCGCAAGGCGTACCTCGGCGAGGACTGAGGTCCGGCACGGTACGCACATACGACGAGGCCCGCACCCCTTGAGTAAAGGGTGCGGGCCTCGTCGTACGAGTAGGTGGTGGTGCGGTCAGCCCTTCGCGGCCTTCTTCTCCTCGGCGTCCTGGATGACCGCCTCGGCGACCTGCTGCATCGACATCCGACGGTCCATCGACGTCTTCTGGATCCACCGGAAGGCGGCCGGCTCCGTCAGCCCGTACTCCGTCTGCAGAATCGACTTCGCCCGGTCCACCAGCTTGCGCGTCTCCAGCCGCAGCGTGAGATCCGCGACCTCGTTCTCCAGCTCCTTCAGCTCCGTGAACCGAGACACCGCCATCTCGATCGCAGGTACGACATCACTCTTGCTGAACGGCTTCACGAGGTACGCCATCGCACCGGCGTCCCTCGCCCGCTCGACGAGGTCGCGCTGCGAGAACGCGGTCAGCATCAGCACGGGCGCGATGCGCTCCTCGGCGATCTTCTCGGCGGCGGAGATGCCGTCCAGCTTCGGCATCTTCACATCGAGGATCACGAGGTCGGGCTTGTGCTCACGGGCCAGCTCGACGGCCAGCTCACCGTCACCGGCCTCGCCTACGACGGAGTAGCCCTCCTCTTCGAGCATCTCCTTCAGGTCGAGGCGGATCAACGCCTCGTCCTCGGCGATGACGACACGGGTCGTCAGCGGAGGCACGTGCGACTTGTCGTCGTCGGCGACGGGCTGGGGCGACTCGGGGGCGGTCACGGGGGCTCCTTGTTGCAGGGCAGGGGTACTGCTGACAAGAGCCTACCTAGCTGCGGTAAAGTAGTGAGCACGGAGTCGGAGCGAACCTTCGATTCTTAGGCCCTGGTAGTCCAATTGGCAGCAGACAATGGTCTCAAACACCATACAGTGTGGGTTCGAGTCCCACCCAGGGCACTTTTCCTCCGATTCCAAGGTTGCGATCCCGAAGCGGATGTCCACGTTCCCGTGAACGTCCGCTTTTTGCTGCGTGCAGTCACGATCAGTCGCCGAGAGTGACCTCATGTACGACATCAGCACACGCAACCGAGCCCTTGCTCTGGTGGCTCAGGGCCGCAGCCTCAACTCAGTGAGCCGAGAGACAGGCATCTCACGAGCCGCCATCCGTTCTTGGCAGGAGCGCCTTGAGCCCCTGCCCCGCATGGTGACACCGGCACCCGGGCCCCCGACCGATGAATGCGCATACGCCTACCTACTCGGCCTCTATCTCGGCGACGGATGTATCAGCGCCCACCCACGCGGCACCGGCTACTACCTCCGGATCGCGTGCGCCGACGCATGGCCCGGGCTCCTTCAACTCGCCCGCGAGGCCATCACGCAGGTGCGTCCCGGCATCGGTGTCTACACACTGCAGAAGCAGGGCTGCTCAATGGTGACAAGCTACTTCCGGCATTGGCCGAGCCTCTTCCCTCAGCATGGCCCCGGCAAGAAGCACGAGCGTCACATCGCCTTGGAGCCCTGGCAGCAGACCATCGTCGACGCTCACCCATGGGACTTCATCCGAGGCCTTATCCACTCCGACGGCTGCCGCATCACCAACTGGACGACCCGTGTCGTCGCAGGCGAGCGGAAGCGCTACGAGTACCCCCGGTACTTCTTCACCAACCTG
>NZ_JAEMUX010000040.1 GCF_016598475.1 Streptomyces adelaidensis | reverse complement strand
ACGGCCAGGGGGACGCAAGGGGGATGGAACATGAGTTCTCGTCGCAGGATGACCAGGTTGACCAGGACGGCCGTCGCGGGCTCGCTGCTCACCGCGTCGTTCTCGTCGGTGATGATCCTCGGCTTCACGGCGTCGGCGGATGACCAGGGGGGATTGAGCGATCACGGCGGAAAGGCCATGGACGCGCAACCGGCGGGAGTGAAATTCTCCACGCTACTGTCCAAGGAGATCAAAGTCGACAACAAGTCCCAGGAAACGGAGATCACCGGCGTCGTAAAGAACGAGGGAAGCAAGGCCGGCGGGGAAATCCGATTGCTTGTGGTCGGTTTTGACGGCATGGCGATCAAGAACGTCGAAGGGTGTTCGGCGATCCCCGAGGGTGACCTTCCCGACGGAGCCAACAGCGGTTTCGCGTGCGCGATCGACGAGCTGGCGGCCGGAAAGTCCAAGACGTATGCGATCGACGCCACGTACGACCTGAGCGAGCAGGGCAAGATCTGTCTGCCGGTGCAGAACGCCGACGGTTCGAAGACGTTCTGGCAGCAGGGCCCGGTCCCGTTCGGTTCGACCAACTCCTCGCCCAACGAGCCGGCCACCCCGCTGCTGCTCGGCACCGACAACAGCCCGGTCACTCCCGGCACGGGCGACGGAGACGGCGGCACGAGTGGCACCGGCGGTGGGAAGGACGATGCTCCGGACGAACTGCCCCGGACCGGGCCGACCGACCGTGTCCTCCCGCTCGGCATGGCAGGCGCCGCGCTCCTCTCGGCCGGGGCGGCGGGCCTGTGGTGGAACCAACGGCGGGCCCGGCGGGAGTCGTGACCCGGCCGCCGGACACGACGCACGCCACTTACCTCGCGTAGCGCGCCGGTTCGTACGGCCACGGTGCCTCCCGGCTGTATGACGCCGGGGCGCGAAAGAGGCTCGCCGCGGTGAAGTCGGAATGCGACCCGGCGAGCCTCTTCAGGGGGAGTTTCGAGGGGAGTTACGGCGTCACTTCTTGAGCAGCTTCCACGCCGTCGGGAGCAGGCCCATGGCCAACGCGGCCTTGAGGGCGTCGCCTATCAGGAAGGGGGTGAAGCCGGCCGCGAGGGCGGCGGAGAAGGTGAGGCCGGCGGTGGCGGCGAGGTAGGGGACGCCGACGGCGTAGATGATCGCCTCGCCCACGAGCATCGTGCCCGCCATGCGGAGCATGGAGCGGTCGGCGCCGCGGCGGGCCAGGACGCCCACGGCGGCGGTGGCGAGGATCATGCCGAGGATGTAGCCGAAGGAGACGCCGAAGCCGGAGGTGCCGCCCGCGAACCACGGCACGCCGGCGAGGCCGACCAGCGCGTACAGGGCGAGCGAGGCGACGCCGCGGCTCGCGCCGAGGGTGGTGCCGACGAGCAGCGCGGCGAAGGTCTGGCCGGTGACCGGGACCGGGGATCCCGGCACGGGCACGGCGAGTTGGGCGGCGAGACCGGTGAGCGCCGCGCCGCCGACCACGAGCGCGATGTCGCGGACCCGGGAGGCGGGCAGGAGGTCGGCGAGAACCTCGCCGGGGCGGGCTGACGTGGCGGCGGCGGTGCTCATGTTCGGGCTCACTCCGGCGGGTGAAGGCGGCGGGGACACGGTGACGCTATCCCAGGGCCCGCGCGGCGGGCACCGTCAGCGGTCGACAAAGGGGGGAACGACGACTTGGTGGGCTTCTCACAAAGGGTGTGGGTTACACCGGTTACGGCGTGACTCCGGTCACTGAGGTGGGGTCGTTCCGGTCAGGTGGGGGCGCCGGATCGGATCTGTAGGGTTTCGCCAATCGGGTGGGCGCGCCGGACCGGTGCCGTCTCGCCCGTCGGTCGCCGTCTGGGCAGCGGTGGGCCGCTTTGCTAGCTTCGAGCGCATGGTTGCTCAGGCCCGGTACTTCTCGTCGCGTCGCTATGTCGACCTGCGACGCGTGGGCACGGCCACCTGTCGCCGCCCCGGGTGAGGCGGCTCCGGCGCGCCTCGCCTTCCGAGACGGCGCAGTGTCGGACCCGTACCCGAGGATGATCTCCATGCCCCGTAGCGCGGCAGCACCCACCCTTTCCGCTCCCGCTTCCCTTTCCACTCTCACTCCCGCTCCCGCTCCTGTTCCTGTTCCTGTTCCAACTCTCCCTCCCCCTCGTTCCGTTCGTCCCTCCTCGCCCGTGCCGAGGGTCGCCGACAGTGATCGGCGGCGGACGAGTGCCAGCGTGGTGCTGCGGTCCGTACTGGAGCACGGGCCCGTGGCGCGCAGCACCATCGCCCGGGTGACGGGGCTGTCGCCGGCCTCGGTGACCGACTACTGCGCCCGGTTCGCTCGGCTGGGTCTCATCCGTGAGGCGGAGCCGCCCCGGCAGGCCAAGGGGGCGGGGCGTCCGCATGTGCCGCTCGACCTGGACGACTCGCGGTTCGTGGTGGGCGGGGTGCATGTGGCCGTGCCGTACACCACGGTCGCGCTGCTCGATCTGCGTGGTCGGGTGGTGGTGGAGCGGCGGTTGAAGCACGGCTCCACCGACCCGGCGTCGGTCCTGGCGCGGGCCGCCGACGGGCTCGTGGCTCTGCTGGAGGGGGCGCCGGGACGCCGGGCCCTGGGGGTCGGCTTCGCGGCCGGCGGCTGGGTGGACCGGGAGAGCGGGACCGTCGTCCACCATCCGCTGCTGGGCTGGCGGGAGGTGCCGGTGCGGGAGATGCTCGGTGCGCGCACCGGACTGGCGCTCCACGTGGACGGGCACGCGCGGGCGTTGGTCAATGCCGAGCAGCTGTTCGGGCGGGCGCGTGGCAGCCGGAGCGTGCTGCATCTGTTCGTCGGCAATATGGTCGACGCGGCGTTCGCGACCAACGACGAGGTGCACCACGGGCCGCGCTCGCAGGCCGGGGCGATCGCCCATCTGCCGCTGCCCGGCGGCACTGAGCCCTGCGACTGCGGGCGGGTCGGCTGCCTGCTGGCCGAGCTGAGCGAGCGGACGCTGTGCCGGCGGGCCCGGGCGGCGGGGGTCATCGACGGCGTGAACCCGATGCGGGTGCTGGACGCGGCGGCGGGCGGCGACGCGGTGGCCGTACGGCTGCTGGTGGAGCGGGCGCGGATGGTGGGGCGGGCGGCGGAGTTTCTGCTCGACGTGCTGAACCCGGAGACCGTGGTGGTCACCGAGATCGGGATCATCGGCCGGCAGGACTGTCTGGCGGCGTTGCGCGAGGTCGTCGGGCCGGAGCGGTCGGCGGCCGTGGTGCCCTCGGGTTTCCCCGATTCCGTACTGGCCACGGCGGGTGGAGCGGTGGCTCTGGATGTCCTCTACCGCGATCCGCTGGGGGCCGCGGCTGCCGGTGGGGCCGCCGCCGCGCACCTCGGCCGAGGTTGATTAATTCAGAAACTCCGAATGTTGACAGGCATCGTGGAAGACCGGGAACATCGTATTCATGCTGCTCACGAGTTGTCGCACCCTCTGTTGCTGACACGTTGACGTTCCGGAGTGCTCAGCGCGCTCCGGCCGACGCGGCACTTCTTTCTGCGTGGACGCGCGTATGCGTGAAACCCCCGCCTGTTTCTGCGGATTTCCGCTGTCCGTGATTTCGTGCGCCGTCATCCCGCGGTTCTCTCTCCCCTCCCCCCTCTTGTCTGCCTCTCGCTCATCCATGTGAACCCAGGGGGTTCTCCCATGCCTTCCTCCGTTGTGCCTTCCTCCGCTGTGTCCGGTCTCGACCGGCGTCTCTTCCTCACCTCTCTGCTCGGTGTCACGGCCGCGGCGGCCGGGCTGAGCGGCTGCGCCGACAGCAGTGCGGCGACCGCCACGACGGCGGCGGACGCACCGCTGCCCACCAAGGTCCCCTCGGGCACCAGCCTGAAGATCGCCTCGTTCCAGAACCAGCAGGAATTGCAGTTCGAGCTGGCGAAACTCGGTGATCTGCCTTTCACGGTGAGCAGTTGGGCGAACATCGGCGCCGGTCCCGATGTCATCAACGCCTTCCGGGCGGGTTCGCTGGACGTCGCCAACAACGCGGGAATCCCGCCGATCCAGGCGCATTACCAGGGATACGACGCGAAGATCGTCGCGATCAACGTCACCCGGAAGCCGAATTATCTCTTCGCCACCAAGCCCGGCAGCGACATCGCCTCGGTCGAGGATTTCAAGGGAAAGAAGCTCGCGTTCTCACAAGGGCAGGCACAGGGCGTCGTACTGCTGCGGGCGCTGAAGGAGGCGGGGCTCGCCCACGACGACGTGGAACTCGTCCCGCTGACCAGCAACCAGTTCCTGACGGCCCTGCAGTCCAAGCAGGTGGACGTCGCGCCGCTCGGCAACCAGCAGGTCCCCGCCTATCTCCAGCAGTACGGCTCCAAGGGCGCCCGCACCATCACCACCGACGTGGTGGACCTGCTGAACCTGCTGTGGGCGCCGGTCTCCGTGCTGAACGACTCCGCGAAGGTGGCCGCGGTCGCCGCGTACATCCCGCTCTGGGCGAAGGGCGCGGTCTGGCAGTACGAGAACCCGGACATCTGGAACGAGGAGTTCTACGTGAAGACACAGAACCTGACCCTCGCCCAGGCGAAGTCGATCAGTGATCTCGCCAACAAGCCGTTGTTCCCGCCGAGTTGGGACGAGGCGGTCAAGTGGGAGCAGGAGACCGCGGATCTGCTGGCGGAGGGCGGCTTCGTGAAGAAGTTCGACGTCGACACGCTCTTCGACCGTCGGTTCGAGGAGATCGCGGCGAAGGCCGTGGCCGCGGAGTACCGGAGGTGAGCGCCGTGACGACCGGTGCGCCGCCGGCCGTCGGCGGCGCCGCCGACATCGACGCCCCCGACCTCAACGCCCCCGACATCGCCGCCGTAGAGGAGACACCCCAGGTCCGCCGTCGCCGTCGGCTCTCGCCCGGCAAGCGGCTGCCCGCCTCGCGGCTCGTCGGTCCGGTCCTCGTGCTCGCGCTGTGGGCCGTCGCCTCGGCCGCCGGACGGCTCGACCCGGCCGCGGTCCCGGCGCCCTGGACGGTGCTGGAGACCGGGGTCCGGCTGTGGACCGACGGGACGCTGACGACCGACATCCTGACGTCGTTGCGGCGGGCCGGCTCCGGGTTCGCGATCGGGCTGACCGCCGGGGTCGCGCTGGCTCTGGCCGCCGGGCTCAGCCGGGCCGGCGAGGCGCTGATCGACGGGACCGTGCAGCTCAACCGGGCGATCCCGACCCTGGGTCTGATCCCGCTGTTCATCCTCTGGCTGGGCATCGGCGAGACCTTCAAGATCGCGATCATCGCGATCGTCGTCTACATCCCGGTCTACCTCAACACCCATGCCGCGCTGGCCGGGATCGACAGCCGTTTCGTCGAACTCGCCGAGGTCCAGGGGCTGTCAGGGTTCCAGTTCGTCCGGCAGATCGTCGTCCCCGGCGCGCTGCCCGGGTTCTTCGTCGGCCTCCGGCTCGGGGTGACCGGCTCCTGGCTGGGCCTGGTCGTCCTGGAGCAGATCAACGCGACCAACGGACTCGGCTACCTGATGTTCCAGGCCCAGAACTACGGCCAGAGCGACGTCATCCTCGTCGGCCTGGTGGTCTACGGCGTCTTCGGCCTGGTCTCCGACAGCGCGGTCCGTCTCGTCGAACGGAGGGTGCTGTCATGGCGACGCACACTGAGCAGCTGACCCGGCCGGCGGTCCGACTCCGCGGCCTGACCCGGTCGTTCGACGACCGCACGGTCCTGGACGCCATCGACCTCGACCTCCCGGCCGGGCAGTTCACCGCCCTGCTCGGGCACAGCGGCTCCGGCAAGAGCACCCTGCTGCGAGCGGTCGCGGGCCTCGATCACGAGGTGGCCGGAAGCGGGCGGCTGACCGCCCCGGAAACGGTGTCGGTGGTCTTCCAAGACTCCCGGCTGCTGCCCTGGCGGCGCGTCCTCGCCAACGTACTGCTCGGCATCGAAGGCAACGAGGCGGCGCACAGGGCCCGCGCCGCCCTCGCCGAGGTGGGGCTCGCCGGCCGCGAGGAGGCCTGGCCGAGCGAGCTGTCGGGCGGCGAGGCGCAGCGTGCCGCGCTGGCCCGCTCGCTGGTCCGCGAGCCCGAACTGCTGCTGGCGGACGAGCCGTTCGGCGCCCTGGACGCCCTCACCCGCATCCGTATGCATGTCCTGCTCAGGGAGCTGTGGGAGCGCCACCGGCCCTCGGTCCTCCTCGTCACCCACGACGTGGACGAGGCGATCGTGCTCGCCGACCGTGTCCTCGTCCTCGACCAGGGCCGCATCGGCCTCGACCTGACCATCGACCGCCCGCATCCACGCTCGTACCGGGACCCGCTGCTCGGCGAGTACCGGGAGCGGCTGCTGACCGCCCTGGGCGTCACGGAGGACCACAAGTGACCCGTCAGCTCCACCTCAACGCGTTCCTGATGAACACCGGCCACCACGAGGCGTCGTGGCGGCTCCCGGAGAGCGACCCGTACGCGCATGTCGAGCTGGACCACTATGTGCGGCTGGCCCGGACCGCCGAGCGCGGCACCTTCGACTCGCTCTTCCTGGCCGACGGGCCGCAGCTGTGGGGCAGCGTGGGCCAGCGTCCCGCAGGCGCCCTGGAGCCGCTCACCCTGCTGACCGCCCTGGCGACGGCGACCGAGCACATCGGCCTGATCGCCACCGCGTCCACCTCCTACAACTCCCCCTACAACCTGGCCCGCAAGTTCGCCTCGCTGGACATCATCAGCGGCGGCCGGGCGGGCTGGAACATCGTCACCACCGCCGCTGCCGAGGCGGCCCGCAACTTCGGTCTCGACGCCGAGCCCGCGCACGCCCAGCGGTACGCCCGCGCCGCCGAGTTCCTCGACGTGGCGCTGAAGCTCTGGGACAGCTGGGAGGACGACGTGATCGTCGCCGACAAGGCGTCCGGTGTCTGGGGCGACGACACGAAGATCCACCCGCCCCGGCACAAGGGGACGTACTTCAGCGTCGAGGGCCCGCTCAACGTGCCGCGTACGCCGCAGGGTTATCCGCTGCTCGTGCAGGCGGGGTCGAGCGAGGACGGCAAGTCGTTCGCGGCGCGGTACGCGGAGGCGGTGTTCACCGCCCAGCAGACCATCGAGGACGCGCGGGCCTTCTACGCCGACCTCAAGTCCCGTACGGCCGCGACCGGCCGGGACCCCGGGCACCTCAAGGTGCTGCCCGGCATCGTCCCCGTACTCGGGTCGACGCAGGCCGAGGCGCTGGCGGCCGAGCGGGTCCTGGAGGATCACATCGTGCACGCGCAGGGCGTGGGCAATCTGGAGCGGCTGCTTCAACTGCCGTCCGACACCCTGGAGTTGGATGCCCAGTTGCCCGCCGAGCTGCCTCCCGAGAGTGCGATCGAGGGGGCCAAGAGCCGCTACACGCTCGTCGTCGAACTGGCCCGCCGCGACCGGCTCACCGTACGGCAGCTGATCGGTCGGCTCGGCGGCGGGCGCGGGCACCTCACCTTCGCCGGGACGCCCGAGCAGGTCGCCGACAAGATCGAGACCTGGTTCACGCGGGGCGCCGCCGACGGCTTCAACATCATGCCCGCGGTGCTGCCCTCCGGCCTCGAAGCCTTCGTCGACCACGTCGTCCCCCTCCTGCGCGCCCGCGGCCTGCTCCGCGAGGAGTACGGCCCGCGCCGGACCCTGCGGGAGCGGTACGGGCTGCCGCGCCCGGCGAACCAGTACGTCGAGCCCGCCGGGTCCGGCGACCCCGTTCTCGTCCAGAAGCCCGCACAGAAGCCCTCTCTCGTCTGACCCCGAAAGGAACACCTCCATGACCATCGACATCCGCAAGATCACCGGCAACATCGGCGGCCGCGTCTCCGGTGTGGACATCGCCGAGCCGCTCGACGCCGAGACGGTCATCGCGCTGCGCGAGGCCCTCAACGCCCACAAGGCCCTGGTGTTCGACGAGGTGAACCTCGACGACGAGGGTCAGCAGGCCTTCGTCCGGCACTTCGGCGACGTCACCACCGCCCACCCGACCGTGCCGTCCGTCGACGGCGTCCCGAACGTCCTGCCCGTGGACAGCGAGCGGGGCCGCGCCGCCAACCACTGGCACACGGACGTCACGTTCGTCCTCAACCCTCCGCAGGCCAGCACCCTGCGCAGCATCACGGTCCCGCCGTACGGCGGCGAGACCCTGATCGCCGACTCGGCGGCCGCCTACCGCGATCTGCCCGAACCGCTGCGCGTCCTGGCCGACGCCCTGTGGGCCGAGCACACCAACGATGACGACTACGCGGTGCCGGCGGAGACGATCGACGAGGAGCAGGCCGCCGCGCGCGCCCGGTTCACATCCATCAAGTACCGCACGGTCCACCCCGTAGTCCGCGTCCACCCTCTGACCGGCGAACGCGGCCTGTTCATCGGCGGGTTCGCACAGCGGATCGTCGGTCTGTCGGTCGGCGAGTCCCGCAAGCTCCTGGACCTGCTCCAGTCGTACGTGACCCGGCCGGAGAACCTGCTGCGCCACCGCTGGTCGGAGAACCAGCTCGTCCTCTTCGACAACCGGATCACCCAGCACTACGCCGTCGACAACTACGACGGCCTCCCGCGCCGCCTGCACCGCGTGACCATCGCGGGTGACGTGCCGGTCGGCATCGAGGGCAAGGAGAGCTATGCGATCGAAGGGGACGCGGCGCACTACACGTCGGTGGCGGCGTAGCCGCTCCGCGGGTCGCGCCGGCCGGACCGGATGGGCAGCAGGAGCGCGCCGGGCGCTGATCAGCGCCCGGCGACCGCCTGGGCCAGCCGTTCACGGTCCTCCACGACGAACGGGTGCCGCGGACCGAGCACCCGTTCACGACGCTCGGCGACCTCCCTGAATATGGCGATGGCTTCGTCGGCTCTGCCGAGTTCCAGGGCGATCAGAGCCGACAGGCTCAGGGCCGACAGGCTCAGGGCCGACAGGCTCAGGGCCGACAGGCTCAGGGCCGACAGGCTCAGGGCCGACAGGGCCAGCGGGAAGTCCGGATCCTGCACGCGGATCCGGCCCTCCAGCACGCGGCGGGCCAGGGACTCCGCCTCCTCGTACCGCCCCAACTCGGTCAGCCCGTAGGCATGGCTGTGCCTGGCCAGCAGGGTCGTGAGGTGGTCGGGCGGCAGCGCGCGTTCGCATGCCGCGATGAGCGCTGCGCTCTCGTCGTCGAACTCCTGCTCGCTGCCGAGCTGCGCCAGGGGTTCGAGCAGCAGGTGCCAGGCGTACAGGGTCTCGGGGTCGTCCTCGCCCAGGGCCCGCCGGAGCCCCTCCACCGCCCGGCGGCCCCAGCGCACCGCTTCCTCGTCCCTCTCCAGCAGGTCGAGCGGCTGCACCAACGCGGCACAACTGCGCAGGGTGTCCGGGTGATCGGGGCCGAGCAGGAGTTCCCGGCGGCCGATGACCCGCCGTGCAGGGCCTCCGACTCGGTGTAGCGGCCCATGCGGAACAGCACCCTGGCCTGGAGGTCCTGGGCGTCCAGCACCAGCTGGTGCCGCGGGTCGAGGAGCGCCTGGACGCGGTCGGCGACAGCCGGGACGAAGAGCTGGGCAGCCGCGTAGTCCTCCGCCTCGAAGGCCTGTCGGCCGACCCGCACGGCAAGGGCGGCGGTCCGTTCGCCCGGAACCGCGTCCAGCAGCGCCGACACATGCGGTGCCAGCGGTGCCAGTCGTCGCGGGTCGTTCCCCCGTTCGGGCAGCGCGGCCTCCAACAACGCTGCGGCCGCCTCCGCCAGGACCGGCCGCTGCCCGTCGGGCACCCCCGCCGCCACACTGTCCAGCAGCACCGCGTGTGCCCGTACGCACGTACGCCGTCCGTCTCGACCAGCTCGGCGAGCGAGTGGTCGAGCAGGCCCCGGAGCGCGGGTTCCAGCTGCCCGGCCGGCAGGCCCTCGACCGCCGCCTCCGCGCGAGCCACCGGCGCCAGCAGGCTCAGCGGCACCGGATCGGCCGCCAGGAACGACAGCAGCCGTAGCAGGGTCGTCGCCTCCGGCAGACCCTGCGTGGCGAGGGCGTCCAGGGACAACTGCCAGGTGCGGCCGACGAGATGGCGGGACTGGCCGCGGCCGTAGCCGACGGCGCCCCGGTCGACGATGCCCGTCGACCCCTCGGCGAGCTTGCGGTCGTACTCGTCCATGGACCACGACTCCGGTAGCTGGTGGGCGAGATGGGATCCGGCGAGGTTAGGGCGAGCGGGAGACGGCCCAGGCGCCGGGCCACCTTCCGCGCCGAGTCCAGGTCGCCCGCGTCCGGCGCCAGGTCGCACAGCACTTGGGCCGCGTCGTCGAGGGGCAGGACGCCGAGGCCGTGCCGGGTCATGGCGGGCCCGCGCCACAGCGCGGCGGTGGCGTGCCGCGTGGTGACGAGGACCGTCCCCTGTCCGCTGGTGCGCAGCCAGGCACCGTCGGCCAGTACGGACGGGTCGTCGGCGTTGTCGAGGACCAGGAGCCAGGGCTCGACGCAGTGGTCGAGCCAGTGCCAGACGAGGTCGGCCGCCGCGCGCTGGCCCGCGGCAGCGGCGGCGAGTTCCCCGGCGGTGGCGCCGCGGTCACCGGCCACCGCCAGCATGCCGGCGCGCAGGGACATCCGTTCGGAGGCGTTGACCCAGAAGCCGACGCGGCCGTGCGCGCGTACGGCTTCGGTGAAGAGCCAGTACGCCAGCGCGGTCTTGCCGCAGCCGCCCATGCCGTGCACGACGTGGACCTCGCCGCCGGGGCCGGCGACGGCCTCCGTCAGTGTCTCGCGCAGTTCCTCCCGGTTGCGCAGGACACCGGGCGGCCGGCCGACGAGGGGTACGCGGACGGCGTCGGGGGCGGCGGGGGCGGCCTGGCGCGGGAACCCCGCCGGTGGGTCGCCGTCGAAGAGGGGGCCGTCGGCTCCGGCGCCGTAGTGATGGTGGTGTTCCTGGATGTACTGGTCGCGGCTCGTCTGGAAGACCCGGCCCTGCCCCGACGCGCGGGCACCGAGCTCGCTCATCGTTCGGTGATGTGCTGGTCGCGGCCGGCCTGGTACACCCGGCCGCTGCCGGAGGCCTCGGCACGCAGCCGTACGTCCACCGAGGTCACCGGCTCGGTGGGAGCGGGGTTCAACTCGGCAAGGATGCGGCGGAGTTCGTCGGCGACCTCGGGGCGGGCGAGAAGCAGCCGGCGGACCCTGGCCTGCCACTCGGCGGTCAGTTCGACCTCGGCCTCGGTGTCACCGGACCGCTGGGCGAGGAGGAGGTCCTCGCGGGTCGCCTCCAGTTCACCGCCGACGGCCTCGGCACGGTCGGGCTGGAAGCGCCGCCAGAGGGCGACCACGCCGTCGCGCGTCGACTCCCAGGCCTGGCCGGCCATCAGCGCCACCATCGTCGTACCCGCCGTGCGAGCCAGATCGGCGATCTCGGGCCCCATGGTCTCCCGCGTCCCCGTCCCCGTCCCTGTCCTCGTCCCCGTCGTACGAGGTCCGATAGTAGATCGCCGTCCGCCCGCCGCACACTCCCCTTTCGCCTGCCCGCGCCCCCACTCAAACCTTCTTGCTGTTAGCGTGCACTTGCAAGTGATTCGCATTAAGAGGTCGGAGGGGACCCGCCATGCCCGTCTACACGCTTCCCGAACTCCCGTACGACTACTCCGCGCTCGCACCCGTGATCAGCCCCGAGATCATCGAGCTGCACCATGACAAGCACCACGCGGCGTACGTCAAGGGCGCGAACGACGCGCTGGAGCAGCTCGCGGAGGCGCGGGACAAGGAGACGTGGGGTTCGATCAACGGTCTGGAGAAGAACCTGGCCTTCCACCTCTCCGGCCACATCCTGCACTCCGTCTACTGGCGGAACATGACGGGCGACGGCGGTGGCGAGCCCCTGGCCGTGGACGGGGTCGGCGACCTGGCCGACGCGATCACCGAGTCCTTCGGCTCCTTCGCGGCCTTCAAGGCCCAGCTGACCAAGGCGGCCGCCACCACCCAGGGCTCCGGCTGGGGCGTCCTCGCCCACGAGCCGCTCAGCGGCCGGCTGATCGTCGAGCAGGTCTACGACCACCAGGGCAACGTCGGCCAGGGCGCGACCCCGATCCTCGTCTTCGACGCCTGGGAGCACGCCTTCTACCTCCAGTACAGGAACCAGAAGGTCGACTTCATCGACGCCATGTGGGCCGTCGTCAACTGGCAGGACGTGGCCAGGCGCTACGCCACCGCCAGGTCCCGCACGGATGTGCTGCTGCTCGCCCCCTGAGCCGGCGATCCACGCGATCGAGGTGATCGAGGTGATCAAGATGTCCTGCTCGTGATCGTCTTCTCAACCTTCACCGGGCAGGCGGAAGAAAGGAGGACCCCCGCGAGGACGTGACTCGCGGGGGTTCTCCGGTTCGGGGGAACTTTCGCGGCAAGGTCTTCCGCCGCGGCCGGCTCGGGCGGGATTCTTCTGGGATGCCGACGCCCAAGCGACTGACGTGCCAGATGTGCCGTTCCAAGGAACCGCACGAGCCTCTGACTTCGAACGAGAAGGGCTGGCTCCAGAGACAGCTCGGCAACCGGATCGGGGACGACTACTACAAGTGCGTCAACACCCGCCCCGACGACAAGGTCTGCCTCAGCATCCGCAGACTCTCGGTCGAGAAGCACTTCAGGCTCACGAAGCGGCTTCCGGACAACCCGGACGACCTGGACTGACCGGCATTGTCAGACCCCCCTGTCACTCTTCTCCCCATGGACGTGAACGAGTTCTGGGGCATCGTCGACGAGGCGCGCCGCACGGCTGTCTCCCCGACGGGTGATGACGAGGCCGTCGCCGAGCGGGCCGCCGCGCTGCTGGCCACACGGCCGGCCGCCGAGATCCTGGCCGCCCAGCAGGTGCTGTGGGACCTGATGGCCCAGTCGTACCGCGCCCCGCTGTGGGCGGCGGCGTACACGATCAACGGCGGCTGCTCGGACGACGGCTTCGACTACTTCCGGGGGTGGCTCATACTCCAGGGCCGCGCGGTGTTCGAGCGGGCCGTCGGCGACGCCGACTCGCTCGCCGAGTCGCCCGTCGTCCGGGCGGCGGCCGAGGAGTACGACGAGGTCGACTGCGAGCGCGCGCTGCATATCGCGTGGGACGCGCACCGCGCGGTCACCGGTGCGGATCTGCCCCCGAACAGCTTCCGCATCCGTTATCCGGGACTGGAGCAGTCCTGGAACTTCGACTTCGACGACCAGGAGGAGATGGGACGCCGGCTGCCCCGGCTGGCGGCGCTGTACGCGAAGCACCTGCGGCACCAGCCGGAGTGAGCCGTGCCCGCCTCTCGGCCGGCGGTCAGATCAGGTTGCTGAAGTCCGGGCCCTGGGTGCGGGTGCGCTTGATCTCGTAGAAGCCGGGGACCGAGGCGACCAGGAGGGTGCCGTCCCAGAGCTTGGCGGCCTCCTCGCCCTTGGGCGCGGGGGTGACGACCGGGCCGAAGAAGGCGATCTGCTCGCCGTCGGCGCCGGGGACGGCGATGACCGGGGTGCCGACGTCCTGGCCGACCTTGTCGATGCCCTCCTTGTGGGAGGCGCGCAGTTCGGCCTCGTACGGGGTGTCGTCCCAGTGGTCCATGAGGGAGTCGGGCAGGCCGACGTCCTTGAGCGAGGCGGCGACGACGTCCTTCTCGATGCCCTGGCCGAGGTTGTGCACCCGTGTGCCGATCGCGGTGTAGAGGTCACCGAGGACCTCGGCGCCGTGCTCCTGCTGGGCGGCTATGACGACCCGTACCGGACCCCAGGCCTTGGTCTGCAGCAGCTCGCGGTACTCCTCGGGCAGCTCGTCGATCTTCGGCTCGTTCAGCACCGCGAGGCTCATCACATGCCAGCGGACCTCGATGTCCCGGACCTTCTCCACCTCCAGGACCCACCGCGAGGTCATCCAGGCCCAGGGGCACAGGGGGTCGAACCAGAAGTCGACAGGGGTCTTGCCGGCGGACTGCTCGGACATGGTTCTCCTCGAAAGGGATCGGAAGGGGAGGAATGGATGGGAGGGGGTGGGAAGTGGCTGGAAGCGGCGGGAAGAGGTCGGAGGGCAGTGGTGCGCGGTTGGTTTACAGGACAACAACGCCACAAACGCCGGGGACCGCCCCCGCCATTCCCGTTTCGCACGCGGGCGCGTTCCCGCTCGCGGCGCACGCCCTCCGTCTGCCCGCCGACCGCCCGCTGTCAGGGGCACATGGCAGGATCGGGCCTGTCCGCATGCTGAACATCACGCCCCGAGGGAGTGCCGCCCGTGCCCGGTGAGAATCTGTCCCGCGACGAGGCCCAGGAGCGGGCCGCGCTGCTGTCCGTCGACGGTTACGAGGTCTCCCTCGACCTGCGGTCCGCCGTCGGCGACTCCGGCGACTTCGGTGACTCCGGTGGCGAGCCGCGCACCTTCCGGTCGGTGACGACCATCCGCTTCCGCTGCGCCGACCCGGGCGCCGGCAGCTTCGCCGACCTGATCGCGCCGAGTGTGACGGCGGTCTCCCTCAACGGCAAGGATCTCGACCCGAGCGAGGTCTTCGACGGCTCCCGGATCGCCCTCGACGATCTGGCCGCCGAGAACGAGCTGGTGGTGGACGCCCGGTGCGCCTACTCCCGCACCGGCGAGGGCATGCACCGCTTCGTCGACCCCGAGGACGGCGAGGTCTACCTCTACACCCAGTACGAGCCGGCCGACTCCCGCCGCGTCTTCGCGGGCTTCGAGCAGCCGGACCTCAAGGCCCCCTTCCGCTTCGAGGTGCGGGCGCCGGACGGATGGGTCGTGTGGGGCAACGGGGTCGGCGAGCGGACCGACGGGGTCTGGCGGTTCGCGGAGACCAAGCCGATCTCGACGTACATCACGGCGATCGTCGCGGGCCCGTACCACTATGTGACGGACACCTACGAGCGGGTCTTCGAGGACGGTTCGCGGCTGGAGATCCCGCTCGGCGCGATGTGCCGCAAGGGTCTCGCCCCCTACTTCGACTCCGACGACGTCTTCCTGATCACCAAGCAGGGCCTGGACTTCTTCCACGACCACTTCGACTACCCGTACCCGTTCGGGAAGTACGACCAGGCGTTCGTGCCCGAGTACAACCTGGGCGCGATGGAGAACCCGGGCCTTGTCACCTTCCGCGAGGAGTTCATCTTCCGGGGCAAGGTCACGCAGGCGTCGTACGAGCGGCGGGCGAACGTCGTCCTGCACGAGATGGCGCACATGTGGTTCGGCGACCTGGTGACCATGGTGTGGTGGGACGACCTGTGGCTGAAGGAGTCCTTCGCGGACTTCATGGGCTCGTTCTCCATGGTCGAGGCCACCCGCTTCACCGACGGCTGGGTCACCTTCGCCAACAACCGCAAGTCCTGGGCCTACCGCGCCGACCAGCTGCCCTCCACCCACCCCGTCACGGCCGACATCCGTGATCTGGAGGACGCGAAGCTCAACTTCGACGGCATCACGTACGCCAAGGGCGCGAGTGTGCTGAAGCAGTTGGTGGCGTACGTGGGGCGCGACGCCTTCCTGGAGGGCGCCCGGCGCTACTTCAAGCGGAACGCGTACGGCAACACGCGCCTCGGTGATCTGCTGTCGGTCCTTGAGGAGACCAGCGGGCGGGACATGGCGTCCTGGTCGCGGTCGTGGCTCCAGACGGCGGGGGTCAACTCCCTCACCCCGCAGGTGCTGCTCGCCTCCGACGGCCGGATCGACGAGCTGGCCGTCGTGCAGGAGGCGGCCGAGTCGCACCCCGAGCTGCGCCCGCACCGGGTGGCGATCGGCCTGTACCGGCGCACGGCCGAGGGCGCGTTGGAGCGGTACGCGCGGGCCGAGGTCGATGTCGACGGGCCGCGCACGGTCATCGGCGAGCTGGCCGGGGCCGAGGCGCCCGAGCTGGTGCTGGTCAACGACGACGACCTGACGTACTGCAAGATCCGTTTCGACGCGGGGTCGCTGGACACGCTGCGGGCCGGGCTGGGCGACATCTCCGACCCCCTGGCGCGGGCGCTGTGCTGGTCGGCGTTGTGGAACCTGACCCGGGACGCGCTGCTGCCGGCGCGGGACTTCGTCGATCTCGTGCTGCGGTTCGCCGGGCGGGAGTCCGACATCGGGGTGCTCCAGATGCTGCACGCGTGGGCGAATTCGGCGCTCACCCACTACGCGGCTCCGGCCTGGCGGGAGACGGGCGGCCTGCTGCTGTCGGAGGGCGCGCTGCGGGAGCTGCGGGCGGCCGGGCCGGGCAGCCAGCACCAGCTGACATGGGCGCGCTTCTTCGCCTCGATGGCGTCGAGCGAGACCGATCTGGCCGTGCTGCGCGGGCTGTTGGCCGGGACCGAGACGATCGACGGCCTTGAGGTCGACCAGGAGCTGCGGTGGGCCTTCCTGGAGTCGCTGGCCACGCACGGGGCCGCCGACGAGACCGTCCTGGCCGCCGAACTGGCCCGTGACGACACGGCTTCCGGCAAGCGGCACCAGGTCCGCTGCCTGGCGTCCCGGCCGTCGGCGGCGGTGAAGGCCCAGGCGTGGGCGACGGTCGTGGAGTCGGACGCCCTGTCGAACGCGCTGGCCGAGGCGACCATCACGGGGTTCGCCCGGCCGTCCCAGCGGGAGTTGGTGGCGCCGTACGCGGTCAAGTACTTCGAGGTGATCGAGCGGGTGTGGGCCGGGCGGTCCATCCAGATCGGGATGGACGTGGTGCGGGGCCTGTTCCCGTCCCTCCAGGATTCCCAGGACACCCTGGACGCGACGGACACATGGCTGGCCACGCACGGGGCGGCGGCGCCGGCGCTGCGCAGGCTGGTGCTGGAGGCTCGGGACGATCTGGCCCGGGGACTGCGGGGGCAGGCGTGCGATGCGGCGGCTGGGGCTGGGGCTGCCGGGTAACTGGGGCTGAGGTTACTGAAGGTTGGCTGACCCCGGCGTCCCCTGGAGGGGCGCCGGGGTCGGTCATGACGGGGGTCCGTCGCGACGAGGTCGGGATCGGGGTCGCGACCCGGTCAGTAGCGACCTGATTCCGAGTTACGAAATTCGGGTATTCGAAGCCGTAACCTTTTCCGACCCCCGTCCGGACCAGGGCGTATCGGCAGTCGAACGCACGTACTTTAGTGCTGTCTTGTCCTGATTTGTCGACGGGCGTGTAACAGCGGTTAGCGGGCGGTTCCGGAGCGGGAACCTCCAAGCCATGACCCACAACACCCCGCTCTCCCCCCGCCCCCTCCGTCAACTCCCGGACGTCCAGCGCCGGGTGCTGACCGCCGCGCAGCTGCGCGCGCAGGGTGTCACCCCCGCCGAGACGAACGAGCAGTGCCGGCCGGGTGGTCCCTGGCAGCAGATCCTCCCGGGGGTCTACCTCCTCCACCCGGGCCCGCCCACCTCCGACGAGCGGCTGCACGCGGTGCTGTCGTACGCGGCCCGCACCCCGTTCCGCGAGCCGGCCGCCGGGGTCCCCGCGCAGCCGAACCCCGACGGGCCCCGCCCGGCGCCCCGCTACCCGGACGCGGTGATCACGGGCCTGGCCGCCCTGACGCTGCACGGGTTCACATCCGCTCCCCCGCTCCCCTCCCTCGACACGATCGACGTCCTGGTGCCGCGCATGCGCCGGCTGCGGACCGTCGGCTGCGCCCGGATCGTCCGTACGCCTGCCATGCCGACCCCGTCGTACGTGACCGGCCTGCCCGTCGCGCCCGTGCCGCGCGCCCTGGCCGACGCGATCGCGGAGCTCTCGGACGCGGGCACGGTACGCCGGCTGCTGACGGAGGCGGTACGCGGCGGCCACACCGAACCGGTCGCTGTCGTGCGGGAGTTGACGCAGGCGCGGCTGCTGAACCGCCCGCATGTCGTCGACGCGGTGGAGTCGCTGCTCGCCGAGGGGCGGGCGATCGCGGAGGACCACCTGTACCGCATGGTCCGCGAGTACGCCCTCCCCGACCCGGTCTGGAACGTGGACCTCCGCCTGCCCGGCGGCCCCCACCTCGGCGGCCTCGACGCCTACTGGCCGGAGCAGGCCGTCGCGGTCGAGCTCGACACGCGCGCCCCGCGCCAGGAGGACGACGCGCTGTGGTCCGAGTACGCCCGCAAGCGCGAGACGTTGGAGCGGCTCGGCATCACCGTCGTCCACATCACCCCCCGGAAGCTGCGTGACTCCCTGGAGCAACAGGCGACCGTCGTCCGCACCGCACTGATGGCGTCGTGCGACCGCGACCCGGCGGCGTATGTCGTGGTGCTCCCCCGCTGATCGGGCGACTCGGGGCACCAGGAGGGGAGAGGAAGGGCCGCCGATCGAATCGGCGGCCCTTCCTGGTGCATACAGCAGGAATTCACCTACCCGAGAGACGGGCGGGCCGAGTAGAGTCCCCCGATCACCCACCAGCCGATCATTCACGCGGTGGAACCTTTGTCTGGGTATCAGGGGGAAACATGAAGAAGCAGGCGTTCGGATCGATCGTCAGAGGCGGGCTCGCGGTGGGGGCGGCCCTCGGGATGGTGCTGCTGGCCAACGGGACGGCGATGGCGGCCGACCAGTGGGTGTACTGGACCGAGGGCACCGACGACATCGAGATCGACCTCCACCGCGACGGCACCTTCCGCGGCTACGGCGTCTTCAACGCCGACCCGTCCGGCCTCGTCAACCCGATCCCCGGGGACGCGTTCCAGGCGTGCGACAAGTACGCCGACGGCAAGGGGATCGAGATCCAGCGGAGGTTCGAGGGCGGCTCCTGGAAGACCATGGCCACCACGCGGGGCTTCAACGCGCCCTACTGCTCCCTCTGGGAGACCGACAACATGCCGGAGGAGACCTTCCTGGGCGTCCGTGTCTGCATCGTCGAGGGCACGCACCGGACGTGCTCGGACGACAGGTGGACCTGGGCCTGAGCCGACCGCCCGGGGCCTGGCCCACCCAGGCCAGGCCCCTCCCGCCGTCACCCGGCGCCCCATCAGCCGGATGCTGTCCAGCACTGCCTCGTACGAGAGCGCTTCCGCCTGGTGGAAACGCATCAGGCGGTCGATGCCCCGATTCAGCCCTTTCGGAGGACCAGCTCCGTGTTGCGGTCGCCGGGGGTGCCGATGAGGGTGTCGCGGCGGCCCGGGGCGTTGTAGGAGAGCTCGCGGTAGAGGGCGGCGAGGCCGGTCTGCGAGAGGTCCGTGAAGTCCGTGGCGTGCGGGGCGGCCGATTCGATCAGGGTGGTGAAGAGGGAGATCGTGCCGTCCTTGTTGTCCACCAGCTCGATGACCCGGGCCAGTTGGGGGAAGTCGATGTGGGAGGCCGTCGAGATCTCCCAGAAGGAGCCGCCGGTCGCGTACGAGTGCGGGGTGATGCGGTTGCGGTGGCTGTGGCCGTTGACCCAGGCCAGGACGTTGCGGTGGCGGCCCAGCAGGGACAGCACCTCGTTGCCGCCGTGGCGTGCCTCGCCCGGGCGGGACGGGTCCTTGCGGAGGTTCCGCATCGACTTGCTGGTGTGGTGGCTGAAGACGATCGAGTACGAGCCGTCCTTGGCCGCCTCCTTCACCGTACGGTCCAGCCACTTGAGCTGGGCCGTGCCGAGTGAGCCCTCGTAGTGGCCGCCGGGGTCGGTGGAGTCGAGGCTGATGCCGATGACGTCGTCGGCGATGCGGAAGGCGTAGTACTGGGTGCGGGCGTCGAGGTTGGCCTGCGAGTAGCCGTGGCCGACCGGGCCGGGGCCCGTGTGGGACGGGTCCAGGTGGGCCTTGAGGTACTCCTGCGGGGTGAAGGGGGCGCGGTTCTCGTCCGGGGTGACCGAACGCATCTTCTTCGCCTGGGACTTGAGTACGGCCTTCCAGTCGGCGCCGCGGGGGTCGCCGCCGCCCTTGACGTTGTCCCAGAGGGCCCTTCCGACCTGCTCGTCCAGGGTCATCAGCTTCTTTCCGCCGACCGCGAAGTCGGCGAAGAAGGAGTCGCCGGGGGCGTAGCAGCCGCCGGGGAGGGAGTCGTGGTTGCCGACCGTGGAGTACCAGGGGACGTTCAGGCCAGGGCTGTTGACCTCGCGGACGGCGGCGGCCAGGAAGCCGTTCAGGTGCGGGAAGCCGAGCTGCTTGTCGGCGTCGCGGAGGGGCGCGTCCGGCTGCCAGTAGAGCCCCAGGCCGCTGTTCTGGACGCCCTCGTAGCGGCGCGGGTCACCGGAGTTGGGGGTGACGCGGCCGCCGCTCATCACCTTCAGGAACCAGTCCAGTTCCGTCTTGGAGTTGTTGTCGGTGTTGTCGCCGGTCGTCATGACGAAGTGGAGGGGGGAGCCGGTCACCGGGGCTCCGCGCAGTGCGTTGACCCGCTCGACGAGTGAGACCGCGCCGGCCACGGACAGCGCCTCCTGCGGGCGCCAGGCGCTGGCGGTCTGGGCGCGCAGGTACTCGTAGCGCAGGGGGTGCTGGACGTCGACGACGTGCAGGTCGGTGAACTGTACGAACGACGCGAGGGCCGTACGGCGGGTCTCGCGGCCGGACTTG
Organism: Streptomyces adelaidensis; assembly: GCF_016598475.1. GTDB lineage: Bacteria > Actinomycetota > Actinomycetes > Streptomycetales > Streptomycetaceae > Streptomyces > Streptomyces adelaidensis. Next base: position 56,713 of record NZ_JAEMUX010000040.1, on the reverse strand, counting down.
GGGGTCGCGAGGTCGCCGCGGACGGTGCGCTTCCAGGCGGGGCCGTCGCCGAGGCGGCGGTAGCCGGAGGTGCCGCGGGGGGCGGCGGCGGAGTCGAGGGTGGTGCCTCGCGTGTACGGGGCGAGGGGGGCGGCGGGGGCCTCTCTGTTCGAGAGGTGCGCGAGGTTCGACAGGGGGACTTCGGTGGCCGCGGCGTTGCCTGCGGCGGCGGTGCCGGCGGCGTGGGCGTCCGTTTCCGGGCGGAGGGCGAGTCCGATGCCCGCGGAGAGGGCTACCGCGCCGGTGGCGGCGAGGAGGGCCCTGCGGTCAGGGTTGGTGGCGGCGGCAGCGACTGAGCGTATGCGCGACATGGCGCGGTCTCCCCGAGTGCGAACGCTTCGGAAGTGGGTCGCGGGCCGCTCCGCGGTGGGGGCCGGAGGGGGGTTCCCGCTCGTACTTGATGCTTGGCAGCTGGGGTGACCTGGACGTTAACGCGGTGGCAACGGGTGGCGCCGATCACCGTACGTGGATCTTCGAGTACGGAGGCGTTTACTGGGGGTTTTCGAATGTGAGTGGGGGTGAGGGAAGGGGGTCACTCGGTGTTCATCTGCGGGGGTAGCGCGGCTTGGGGGGGCTGGTGGGTGCGGGTCCGTGGGGGTTCTCGCGCAGTTCCCCGCGCCCCTGGAGAGCTCGGCGGCGTTGACAGGTCAGGTATTCCGGTCGGTCTGTACGCGGTGGGGGATTCCGGGGGTTGGGAAGCTGCGGGTCGTCGGGGGTTCTCGCGCAGTTCCCCGCGCCCCTTGATGGGGGGCCCGGCGGCGTTGACAGGTGTGCCTTCCCGGCCGGCCTGTACGCCCGTGGGGGCTTCCGGAGGCGGGGAGGCTGCGGGTCGTCGGGGGGTTTCGCGTGGTTGCGCGTGTCTTTCAAGGAGTCGTCGGGGGTGGGATGTGGCCGGTTGGGGGGCGGGAGTTGTGGAGGGTCAGGGCTGTGTCGATCACGTCGGCTCGGGTCAGGGTGGGGATGTCGGTCAGGGGGTGCCAGGCGGCCATGTCGGTGGAGCCGTTCAGTTCGTGGCGGAGGTGGCCGCCGGTGATGCGGGCCTCGTAGAGGATGCGGAGGGCTTGGAAGTCGACGGGGATGCCGAGGCGGCGGGGGTGGTCGCGTCTGGCGGATTCGATGCCCAGCAGGGCGGTGGGCTCCACGTCGTAGCCGGTTTCCTCGGCGACCTCGCGGATGACCGTGTCGTACGGGTCCTCGCCGTGGTCCATGCCGCCGCCGGGAAGCGTCCACTTCTTCTCGCCGTCCCGGGAGACCCAGCGGGCCAGCAGCAGTTGTCCGTCCCGCACACACACGGCGTAGGCCGCCACCCTCAACTGCTCGCGCATGCACAGACGTTACTCAACGGGCGGGCGGGGCGTGGAGGGGAACCGGCGATGTGTGTGTGGGGGGGGAGGGAGGGGTGATTCCGGGATCAATGCGGGGAATCTCGCCCCCGTTGAGGCGCAGTGCGTCCATGACGGGTGGCGGGTTTACGCCATGACGCAATCCCGCCCCCGCCAACTCTCCCCAAACATGCGTTACTTCGGTAAGGCTGAGCGATCATCCGGGATCGCGTAACGGACCGGACCGATCCGAATCCGCCGCTCGGATCATCAACGATCGCTTTCACCCTGAATTCCTTACCTACAAGGGATGTCGATGACCCTCACCCCCCAACCCGGCCCCCGGCCGGGTGCGAGACGTGTGGCGCGCATAGCCGTGGCCACGGGACTGGTCGCCGCGCTCTCCGCGGCCGGGCCGGTACCCATGGCCTTCTCGGCGGACGACACGTCCAGCACCGTCCCGGCGGACGGCGGCGTCAAGTCCGCGCACGACAAGCTCGGTTCGTCCGACGCCGATCTGCTCGCCGAAGCCAAGGCCGACGGCGACAAGAACGTCACGATGATGATCGCCACCGCGCCCGGGAAGACCGAACAGGTCGCCGAGCAGCTGGACGCGGTCAAGGGCGGCTCCGTGGGCCGTACCTACGACAAGCTCGGTTACGTCCGCGCCACGGTTCCCACGAAGAGCGCCGACTCGGCCATCTCGGCCGCCGCGAAGCTCTCCTCCGTGCACGGCATCGACCTGCGCCAGGAGATCGCCCTCGACGACCCGGCGCCGGACGCGGGTGCGGCCGCGAAGGGCGCCGCGTCGCAGGCCACGGCGACGAAGACGTACCCGGCGCCGGGCAAGGAGACCCCCGCCGAGAACCCGTACAACCCGTCCTTCGAGACGGGCGCCGTCGACTTCGTCAAGCAGAACCCGAAGGCGGACGGCCGGGGCATCACCATCGGCGTGCTGGACTCCGGCGTGGACCTCGCGCACCCGGCGCTGCAGAAGACCAGCACCGGCGAGCGCAAGATCGTCGACTGGGTGACGTCCACCGACCCGATCGTGGACGGTGACGGCAGCTGGCGCCCGATGACGACCTCGGTCTCCGGCCCGGCCTTCACCTACGGCGGCCGCACCTGGACCGCGCCCTCGGGCTCGTACTCCGTCAACCTCTTCCGGGAGTCCGTCACGGCCGGCGGCGACGCCGCGGGCGACGTGAACCGCGACGGCGACACCACCGACGCGTGGGGCGTGCTCTACGACGCGGCGGCCGGCACGGTCACCGTCGACGTCAACGGCAACTTCGACTTCACCGACGACAGCCCGATGAAGCCGTACAAGGACGGCTACCAGATCGGCTACTTCGGCACCGACGACCCGTCGACCGACGTCGCCGAGCGGCAGCCGTTCGTCGTGGAGTACCGCAAGGACGTCCCGATGGACCCCTACGGGGGCGACTGGGTCGGCAAGACGGCCGACTTCGTCAACATCGGTCTCATCGCGAGCGAGCACGGCACCCACGTCGCCGGCATCACCGCCGCGAACGGCCTGTTCGGCGGCGACATGGACGGCGCCGCCCCGGGCGCGAAAATCGTCTCCTCGCGCGCCTGCCTCTTCGGCCCGAGCTGCACCAACGTCGCGCTCACCGAGGGCATGATCGACCTCGTCGCCAACCGCGGCGTCGACATCGTCAACATGTCCATCGGCGGCCTCCCGGCGCTGAACGACGGCAACAACGCGCGCGCCGAGCTGTACACGCGCCTCATCGACACCTACGGCGTCCAGCTGGTCATCGCGGGCGGCAACGAGGGCCCGGGTGCCAACACCATCGGCGACCCCGGCCTCGCCGACAAGGTGATCTCGGTCGGCGCCGCCATCTCCAAGGAGACCTGGGCCGCCAACTACGGTTCACAGGTGACCAAGCCGTACGCGCTGTTCAACTTCTCCTCGCGCGGCCCGCGTGAGGACGGCGGCTTCACCCCGACCCTGGTCGCGCCCGGTGCCGCCATCAACACCACGCAGACCTGGCTGCCGGGCTCCCCGGTCCCCGAGGCGGGCTACCAGCTCCCGGCCGGCTACCAGATGCTCAACGGCACCTCGATGGCCTCCCCGCAGGCCGCCGGCGCCTCCGCGCTGCTGCTCAGCGCCGCGAAGCAGAAGGGCGTCGACCTGACGCCCGCGAAGCTGCGCACCGCGCTGACCTCGACCGCCGACCACATCGACGGTGTCCAGGCGTACGCCGAGGGCGCGGGCCTCATCAACATCGTCGACGCGTGGAAGTCGGTCAAGGCGGGCGCGACGGCCCACGACTACGCGGTCAAGGCCCCGGTCGACACGGCGATCGACTACGCGCTCAAGACCCCGGGCTTCGGTACCGGGATCTACGACCGCGAGGGCGGCCTCAAGGCCGGCCAGAAGAAGACGTACGACGTCACCATCACCCGTACGTCCGGCGCCGACAAGGCGATCCGCCACGAGCTGCACCTGGAGAACAACCGGGACAACACGTTCCGGATCGTCGGCGACGACGTGGTCTCCCTGCCGCTGGACAAGCCGGTCACCGTGAAGATCGCCGCCAAGCCGGAGAACTCCGGCATCAGCAGCGCGATCCTGGAGGTCGACGACCCGAAGACCGTGGGGACCGACAAGCAGATCCTCAACACGGTGGTCGTCTCCGCGCCGCTGAAGTACACCCACTCGGCGTCCGGCACGGTCCAGCGCAACTCCTTCAAGTCGTACTTCATCACCGTCCCCGAGGGCGCGAAGTCCCTTGAGGTGGCGATCAGCGGGCTGAAGGACAAGAGTCAGACCCGGTTCATCGCGAACCACCCGTACGGCGTCGCGGTCGAGGACACCGGCTCCCCGTACTGCTACAGCAACTACCTCGGCGGCAGCGGCTGCAAGCCGGACGTGCGTTCGTACGCCGATCCGCAGCCCGGCGTCTGGGAGATCGAGGTCGAGTCGCGCCGGACGTCGCCGGTGCTCGACAACACCTTCAAGCTGGACTTCGCCGTGTACGGGGCGGACTTCGACCCGGAGGTCGTCACCGTGCCCGAGGCCAAGGTCGCCACCCCGACCGCCGCCTCCTGGAAGGTGACCAACAACCTCGCCGCCGTCGACGGCAGGCTCGCGGGCGGCCCGCTCGGCTCGGCCAAGACCGACCGGCCGACCATCGCCACCGGCGCCACCCAGTCCTTCACCGTCGAGGTGCCCGCGGGCGCCGAGTCGCTGGACGTCGTCATCGGCAACACGGCGGACACCGCCGCCGACCTCGACCTGTACGTCTACGACGCCGCGGGCACCGAGGTCGCCTACGACGCGGACGGCGACTCCGAGGAGTCCGTCTCCGTCCCGTCGCCGGCCGCCGGTACGTACACCGTCGAGGTCGTCGGCTACTCGATCCCGGCCGGGTCGACCGCGTACGACTACCGCGATGTGTTCTTCTCCTCCGCCCTCGGCGAGGTGAAGGTCGCGGACACCGCCGTCAAGCTCGCCACCGGCGCCTCGACGACCGTCGCCGGTGAGGTCGTCGCCTCGGCCGAGGCTCCGGCCGGCCGGGAGTTCTTCGGCCGGGTCCAGCTGGTCAACGCGCGCGGGACCGTCGCGGGCGTGGGCAGCGTGCGGATCGAGAAGGTCACGCCGTAACACTCCGCCACCCGACCGGTGGCGAGTGAGTCGGTGCATGGGTTGAGGGAGGGGCGGGTGTCCGGGGGGACACCCGCCCCTTCGGCGTCTCATGCGGCCACCGGGCCGCGGCGGACGCCGTCACTCGCCGCAGGGCACGCCCTCCACCTCCGCAAGGCCGTCCTCGATCCACTCCCGCTCGCCGGCGATCCGCCGCTCGCCCACGGCCCAGAGGTCCGGCTCGGCGGAGTTCGGCGAGATGCCGATGAGGACGTGGTCGCCCTCCTTCAGACGCGGGGAGACGTTCTTGTCCATGGGGAAGACGATTTCGTCGGCGCCCTTTGCGGGCTTGTAGTAGCGGTCCACGTCGACCGTGACCCGCTCCTCCTCGCCACCCGACACGGGTTCGAGGCCGACGACGGTGCCCTCGACGACGAGGCGGGCGCAGGCCAGGTACCCCATACGGCTGAGCTTGCTGTCGGAGCCGCTCTCCCCGTCCAGATCGCCCGTCCGGCCGTTGCTCTCGTCGGCGCCGCTGTCGGCATCCGACTTGGCGCTGGACGCGCTGTCGCCCATCCCACGCCCGGCCTGTACGACGACCCAGCCCGCGCCGAGGACCACGGAGGCGGCCACGGCGGCGGCGAGGGTACCGAAAGCGCCCCTCAGGGCACGCCGGGTGCGGTCCGGCCGCGTCGGCAGGGGCCTCACCGGTGCGAGGGGGGCCGTCTCGGGCCCGGACGCGGACCCGGACGTGTGCCCGGGGCCCGTCTCGGCACCGGCCGCGTCCCCCGGCCGCGCGGCCGCGAGTCGCCCCGGCGGCGCCCCCGCCTCTGCTTCCTCCCCCGGCGCCGTCAGGGCCTCGCCGATCAGCCCCAGCTGTTCCCGCAGCAGGACGACATCGGCGGCCGCCGCGCGCCGGGCGGCCATGAACTCGGCGTCCGTCAGGGCTTCTTCGGGCAGCGGTTCGTCGATGAGCGCGGCCATCAGCGCGTCCAGGCCGTCGTAGGCGACACCTTCCTGGGCGATGTCGTCGTAAGCGAGATCGTCGTAGGCGATGTCCTCGTGCGCGATGTCGTCGTGCGCGGCGTCCCCATGCGCGATGTCGTCGTACTCGGCGTCGCGTCGGCTGTTGTCCCGGGCGGCCACGTCACACCACCTCGTCCTCGTGCAGGCGGGTGCGCAGGGCGCGGACCGCCGAGTGGAGCCTGCTCTTGACCGTGCCCTCGGGGATGCCGAGTTCCTCGGCGATCCCGCGTACCGGCAGGTCGGCGTAGAAACGCAGGACGAGGACCTGCCGCAGCGGGTCGGGCAGCTCGTCCAGGCCGCGGGCGACGGCTAGCGAGAGCACGCTGGAGTCCTCGCCGGAGGCGTGCGCCGGCTGGCGCAGTGACGCCAGGCGCTCGCCTATGCGCTCCTGGCGGCGCTTGGCGCGGTGCCAGTCCATGGCCAGGTTGGAGGCGACCACCGCGGCCCACGCGGACACGTCACGCGGTGCCTCCCGGCCGCTCGCGGCCCGCTCCAGCAGCCGCAGCCGTACCTGCTGTACCCCGTCCAGCAGGTCCGACTGCGGCACACCGCCGAGCGCGAGCACCGCCCGGACCCGCCGCTCCTGGGCCGCGTCCAGCGGATCGTGCGCCTCTTCGGCGCCCTGGACGCCGTGGATATCCCGCACATCCTGGATATCTCGAACATCCTGGACGTGGCGCGTCTTTCTGCGCAGCACAGCCACCCTCCCCTCCCGCGTTTCCCCTACGACGCCGGGTCGCGCCGAAACGTTCGGCCTTTTCCAGCACTCGTCCCGGTCTCCCGTATGCCGCAGAGGCGTACGTCACACCTTCGCGTGCGATCGGGGGCGGTGGGCAGGGGCGAGGCAGCACAGCTTGCGGTACGGGGCCGCCGTAGGGCGAATTTCTCCAGCTCAGCCGGGGTGACGGCCAAAGAAGCGGTTCTGGTGGCGGGGGGTGTCGTGTCCCACGCTTCGCGCGTCCTGGTCAAAGGATTGGACAGGTGGACCGGGGCTGCCCGCATGATGGAAACGCCTCGGTCATGCCGCAGACACAGACAAGCCACGTAAAAGGAGTCACCGTGAGGGTCGGAATCGTCGGAGCCACCGGTCAGGTCGGCACGGTCATGCGCAAGATCCTCAAGGAGCGTGACTTCCCGGCCACCGAGCTGCGCCTGTTCGCGTCCGCCCGCTCGGCCGGTTCGGTCGTCGACGGTGTGACGGTCGAGGACGCGGCTACGGCCGACTACTCCGGCCTCGACATCGTCCTGTTCTCCGCGGGCGGCACGACCTCCCGGGCGCTGGCCGAGAAGGTGGCGTCGCAGGGCGCGGTCGTGATCGACAACTCCTCCGCGTGGCGCCGCGACCCCGAGGTGCCGCTGGTCGTCTCGGAGGTGAACCCGCACGCGATCGCCGACCGCCCCAAGGGCATCATCGCCAACCCGAACTGCACGACGATGGCCGCGATGCCGGTCCTGCGTCCGCTGCACACGGAGGCGGGCCTCGAAGCGCTGGTCGTCGCCACCTACCAGGCGGTGTCCGGCTCCGGCGTCGCGGGCGTCGCGGAGCTGCACGGCCAGGTCCAGAAGGTCGCGGCGGACGCGGACAAGCTGGCGCACGACGGCTCGGCGGTCGACTTCCCCGAGCCGGGTGTCTACAAGCGCCCCATCGCCTTCAACGTGATCCCCCTCGCCGGCTCGATCGTCGACGACGGTCTGAACGAGACGGACGAGGAGCAGAAGCTCCGCCACGAGTCCCGCAAGATCCTGGAGATCCCCGACCTGAAGGTCTCCGGCACCTGCGTCCGCGTCCCGGTCTTCTCCGGCCACTCCCTCCAGGTCAACGCCCGGTTCGCGCGTCCGATCTCCGTGGAGCGCGCGACGGAGCTGCTGGGCGGCGCGCCCGGCGTGGCCCTCTCCGACATCCCGACCCCCCTCCAGGCCGCCGGCCAGGACCCCTCCTTCGTCGGCCGTCTCCGCGTCGACGAGACCGTGGACAACGGCCTCGCCCTCTTCGTCTCCAACGACAACCTCCGCAAGGGCGCCGCGCTGAACGCGGTGCAGATCGCGGAGCTGGTGGCGGCGGAGCTGAGCGAGAAGTAGGCGGGCGGTACGCGGACGGGGCGCCCACTGATGCCGGGGGGCGCCCCTTTGCGTGGTCAGAGGGCCAGTTGCTGCCGCAGGGCCCGGTCGATCTCCTTGAGCACGTGCGGCGGTACGACGCCGATCCGATGGCCGAACCGCGAGAGGTCGAGCGCCCGAATCTGCTCGCATTGCGCCTTGGAGTCCGTCCGCAGGCCGCAGTCCGCGGCATGCAGGAGGACCTGGAACGGCCACACACGGGAGACGTTGGAGGTCACCGGCACCACGGCCAGAACGCCGCGCCCCGCTCGGCCAGCCATGCGGTTGGCAGCGTTGTTCGTCACGAGAACCGCCGGCCGCTTTTTGTTCGCCTCGCTGCCGACGACCGACTCCAGGTCGACCAGGTAGATGTCACCGCGATTCATCAGAGAGGCCGTCCCCCGCCGTGCGGTCCCAAAGTTCCGCGTCCCCGCTCGCGTACCACTCGTCCCATGCCGCGAGATACTCCTCCTCCAGCGCGGACTCGCGCAGCATCTGAATCGCGGCGTGTATCACGGCGGATCTGGAATCGGCCGCCTTTCGAGCGGCGTACTCATCGACGAAGGCGACGTCCTCCTGCGGCAGACTCACACTGATCTTCATACTCAAAATGCTACCAGAAGCAGCTCTCAATGCTACCTACCCGCACACCCTCACCCCATGGAAGGATGGCGCAACCCACACATACCGAGGAGATGACCGCGTGCCTGGCACAAACCTGACTCGCGATGAGGCTCAGCAGCGGGCGGCGCTGCTGAGTGTTGACTCGTACGAGATCGATCTCGACCTCTCCGGCGCGCAGGAGGGCGGCACCTACCGGTCCGTGACCACGGTGCGCTTCGATGTCGCCGACGGTGGCACGGAGTCCTTCATCGACCTGGTGGCTCCGGCCGTCCACGAGGTGACGCTCAACGGCGACCCGCTCGACCCGGCGGAGGTCTTCCACGACTCCCGGATCGCGCTCCCCGGCCTGCTGGCGGGCCGCAACATCCTGCGGGTCGTGGCCGACGCCGCGTACACCAACACGGGTGAGGGCCTGCACCGGTTCGTCGACCCGGTCGACGACCAGGCTTACCTGTACACCCAGTTCGAGGTCCCGGACGCCCGCCGCGTCTTCGCGAGCTTCGAGCAGCCGGACCTGAAGGCCACCTTCCAGTTCACCGTGAAGGCGCCGACCGGCTGGACCGTCATCTCCAACTCGCCGACGCCGGAGCCCAAGGACGACGTCTGGGTCTTCGAGCCGACGCCCCGTATCTCCACGTACATCACGGCCCTGATCGTCGGCCCGTACCACTCGGTGCACAGCGTGCACGAGAAGGACGGGCAGAGCGTGCCGCTCGGCATCTACTGCCGTCCCTCCCTCGCCGAGTTCCTGGACTCCGACGCGATCTTCGAGGTCACGCGGCAGGGCTTCGACTGGTTCCAGGAGAAGTTCGACTACGCGTACCCGTTCAAGAAGTACGACCAGCTGTTCGTGCCGGAGTTCAACGCGGGCGCCATGGAGAACGCGGGCGCGGTCACCATCCGCGACCAGTACGTCTTCCGCTCGAAGGTGACGGACGCCGCGTACGAGGTCCGCGCCGAGACGATCCTCCACGAGCTGGCCCACATGTGGTTCGGCGACCTGGTGACGATGGAGTGGTGGAACGACCTCTGGCTGAACGAGTCGTTCGCCACGTACACCTCGATCGCCTGCCAGGCGGCCCACCCCGAGTCGCGCTGGCCGCACTCGTGGACGACGTTCGCCAACTCCATGAAGACCTGGGCGTACCGGCAGGACCAACTGCCGTCCACGCACCCGATCATGGCGGAGATCCGCGACCTCGACGACGTGCTCGTCAACTTCGACGGCATCACGTACGCCAAGGGCGCGTCCGTGCTCAAGCAGCTCGTCGCGTACGTCGGCATGGACGAGTTCTTCCGGGGCGTACAGGCGTACTTCAAGGCGCACGCGTACGGCAACACGCGCCTGTCCGACCTGCTGGGCGCCCTGGAGGAGACCTCGGGCCGCGATCTGAAGGCCTGGTCGAAGGCGTGGCTGGAGACAGCGGGCATCAACATCCTCCGCCCGGAGATCGAGACGGACGCCAACGGTGTCGTCACGTCCTTCGCGATCCGCCAGGAGGCCCCGGCCCTCCCCACGGGCGCGAAGGGCGAGCCCACACTCCGCCCCCACCGCATCGCCGTCGGTCTCTACGAACTCGACGACGACAGCGGCAAGCTGGTCCGCGACGAGCGCGTCGAGCTGGACGTGGACGGCGAACTGACCGCCGTACCGCAGCTGGTGGGCAAGCGCCGCCCGGCGGTCGTCCTCCTCAACGACGACGACCTGTCGTACGCGAAGGTCCGCCTGGACGAGCAGTCGCTCGCGTTCGTCACCGAGCACCTCGGCGACTTCGAGTCGTCCCTCCCGCGCGCCCTGTGCTGGGCCTCGGCCTGGGACATGACGAGGGACGCGGAGCTGGCGACCCGCGACTACCTCTCGCTGGTGCTCTCCGGCATCGGCAAGGAGTCGGACATCGGCCTCGTGCAGTCGCTGCAGCGCCAGGTGAAGCTGGCGATCGACCTGTACGCGGACCCGGCGGCCCGCGAGGCGCTGCTCACCCGCTGGACCGACGCCACCCTCGCCCACCTGCGTGCCGCGGCTCCGGCCTCCGACCACCAGCTGGCCTGGGCCCGCGCCTTCGCCGCGACCGCCCGCACCCCCGAGCAACTGGACCTCCTGGAGGCCCTGTTGGAGGGGACGCAGACGATCGAGGGCCTGGCCGTCGACACCGAGCTGCGCTGGTCCCTCGTCCAGCGCCTCGCGGCGGTCGGCCGCTACGACGAGGCGGAGATCGCCGGCGAGTACGAGCGCGACAGGACGGCGGCCGGCGAACGCCACGCGGCCACCGCCCGCGCGGCCCGCCCGACCGCCGAGGCCAAGGCCGAGGCGTGGTCCCAGGTCATCGAGTCCGACAAGCTCCCCAACGCCGTGCAGGAGGCGGTCATCGGCGGCTTCGTCCAGACCGACCAGCGCGACCTCCTCGCCTCGTACACCGACAAGTACTTCGAGGTGGTCAAGGACATCTGGGAGTCCCGCTCCCACGAGATCGCCCAGCAGATCGCGATCGGCCTCTACCCGACGGTCCAGGTCTCGGCCGAGACCCTGCACAAGACGGACTCCTGGCTGACCGCCGCCGAGCCCAACGCCGCCCTGCGGCGCCTGGTCTCGGAGTCCCGCTCGGGTGTGGAGCGGGCCCTCAAGGCCCAGGCCGCGGACGCGGCGGCCGCCGCCGAGTAGTTCGCCGTACGAGGAGGGGGCGCCCGGTGGGTTCACCGGGCGCCCCCCTTTTCATGCGCGCACGCGGGTGGACGTCGGGGGTGCGGTCGAAGGCTGCGGCTGCGGCGGAGAAGGCGCCCGGCGGGGCTGGAGCTGGCCGAAGACCGTCGCTCCGAACGCCACGGCCATGCCCGTCAGCTGGAGCGGGGTGAGCGACTGGCCGAGGGCCGCCCAGCCGACCACCGCGGCGGTCAGCGGGGAGAGGGGGCCGAGGAAGGTGACCTGGGTGGCGGCCAGGCGGCCGATGCCCCGGAACCAGAGCCAGTAGGAGACGGCGGTGTTGGCGAGGGCGAGGTAGAGGTAGCCGCCGATCGCCCGGCCGTCCAGGGCGGGTGGCGCTCCCTCGACGAGGAAGGCGATCGGGGCGATCAGGAGGCCGCCGGCGGTCAGCTGCCAGGCGGTGAGGGCCAGGGGGCCGACGCCGTCGGGGCGCCCCCAGCGCTTGGTGAGGACCGTGCCGGTGGACATGGAGGCGGTGGAGGCGAGCGCCGCGAGCAGGCCGACCGGGTCCAGCGCGCCAGCCGCCTTCAGTACGACCAGGCTGACGCCGAGGGCCGCCGCGATCCCGGTGAGCAGTGTCCTTACGGTCGGCCGCTCCCCCAGCAGTACGGTCGCCAGCCCCGCGACGAACAGCGGCCCGACCGAGCCGACCACCGCCGCCATCCCGCCCGGCAGCCGGTACGCGGAGAGGAAGAGGAGCGGGAAGAAGGCGCCGATGTTCAGCGCGCCCAGCACCGCGGCCTTCCCCCACCAGATCCCGCGCGGCAGTGTGCGCGACATCGCCAGGAGCACCAGGCCCGCCGGGAGCGCGCGGACCAGGCCCGTGAACAGGGGGCGGTCGGCCGGCAGGAACTCCGTGGTGACGGCGTAGGTGGTGCCCCAGGAGATGGGGGCCAGGGCGGTGAGAGCTATGAGGGGGAGGCGGTTGGGGGTCGTCATGGGGTGCGCCCTTCGCGGCGGCGGCGGGTGTCGGGGTCGGGATGCGGTCGGGGTTTCGCGGTCGTCGTGGCGGCACGGTCGAGATTAGGTCGGCAGCAAGTAGCTTAGCGCTAAGCAACTTGCCGTCAAGCCGCTTTCTTGCGACCGACCGGCCCACGGCCGATACTCGATCCATGACCAACTCCCCCAAGGACCCCGTCGACGCGATCATCGACCAGTGGGCGGTGGTGCGGCCCGACCTCGACACCACCCCGGTGGAGGTCTTCGGGCGCGTCTACCGGCTCGCGCGGGCGCTCGGCGACCGGACGGAGAAGGCATACGGGCGGTTCGGGATCTCGCGCGGCGAGTTCGACGTGCTCGCGACCCTGCGGCGGGCCGGCGAGCCGCACACGCTCTCGCCGCGCGAGCTCTCCGCGACCCTGATGCTCACCACCGGCGGCATGACCGGCCGCCTCGACAAACTCGAACGCGCGGGTCTGCTCCGCCGCTCCCCCGACCCGCACGACCGCCGCGCCCTCCAGGTCACCCTCACCGACGAGGGCCTGCGCCTGATCGACGAGGCGGTCGGCGCGGGACTGGCCGTCCAGACCGAGGCCCTTTCCCACCTGAACGAGGAACAGGCCGGCCAACTGGCCGACCTGCTCAGAACGTTGGTGGTGGGGACAGGGGCGTGAGCGTCGCTCAGCGAGCCGTCCGGGCGGCCGGCTGAGAAGCGGCGCCCAGCCACACCTTCAGCGCCGCCTCGACCACCGCCGCGTCCGCGTCCTCCCCCGCCCAGGCCACGTACCCGTCGGGCCGCACGAGGACCGTCGCACGGCGGTCACTCGTCCAGTTCTCGGTGGCGAGGCGGTCCTTGTGGGCCTCGGCGGTGACGGGTGCGGGCTCGCCGCACGGGGTGACGAGGACGAAGCGGCCGCCGCGCAGGGACTCGTGGAGGCGGCCGCCGGTGACGGAGACGTCGGGGACCCGGGTGCCGGTCAGGCGGTGGGCGCCCCGGGGGGCCGGGTAGGCGTAGCCGATGCCGGTGACCTGGCCGGTCATGCGGGTGCGGGCGGGGCCGACGTGGTCGAGGAGGGTGGTGAGAGCGGACCGGAACGCCAGCATCCAGGGCGACTTGGCCATGGCGAGTCGGACGATGCCGCCACTGCTGCGGAGCACTGCCTTGCCGACGGGGTGGCGCTCGGACTCGTAGGTGTCGAGGAGTGCGGGGTCCGCGTGGCCGCCCAGGACGGCGGCGAGCTTCCAGCTCAGGTTCGCGGCGTCCTGCATGCCGGTGTTCATGCCCTGGCCGCCGGCCGGGGTGTGGACGTGGGCGGCGTCGCCGGCCAGGAAGACCCGGCCCACCCGGTACGCGGGTGCCTGGCGCTCGTCGCTGTGGAAGCGGGACATCCAGCGGGCGTCGCGCATGCCGTAGTCGCGGCCGAGCGCGAGCCGGGTGATCTTCCTGACCTCGTCGAGGTCGAGCGGTTCGCCGTCGGCCACGTCGTGGTCCCGGTGCCAGCCGATGACCCGGTAGTAGCCGTCGCCGAGGGGCGCGATGAAGGCGAAGGCGTCACCGACCGCGTTCGCGGTCAGCACCTGCGCCGGCTCCTCGTCGAGCCGTACGTCCGCGAGGATCACGGAACGGATGACCGACTTGCCGGGGAACGGCAGCCCGATCGCCGTACGGACCGCGCTGCGGTGGCCGTCCGTGCCGACGACGTACCCGGCGGTCAGCCGCTCGGTCCCGCCGTCCGCGACTCGCGCCACCACGGTGACCACGTCCGCGCCCACGTCCGCGCCCGCGCCTGAGCCCTGTTCGATCGCCGTCACCTCCGTCTCGTACCGGAACCGCACCCCGGCCTCCACCGCGCGCCGCTCCAGGACCTTCTCCACCTCGTACTGCGGGATCACGAGCAGATGATTGAAGCGGGAGGGGAGGGTGTCGAGGCGTACGGAGAGACGGCCGAAGAGGTTGATCCGGTCGAGGGTCTGCCCCTTGGCCTCCATCTCGTCGGCGAGGCCACGGGCGTCGAGCTGCTCCAGGGTCCGGGCGTGCACGACGAAGGCGCGGGACAGGTTGCTGATCTGGTGGCGGCGCTTCTCGACGAGGGTGACCGGGACGCCGGCGGCGGCGAGATCACCGGCCAGCAGCAGGCCGGTGGGGCCGGCGCCTACGACGATGACCTCGCTGGTGTTGCCGTTCTTGCCGTTCATGGCGGCCTCCTGCCACAGTTGTTGGTCAACGGTTGTTGGCCAACGCCTGTTGTCAACGTAGAGACCCGTCTCTGGACTGTCAACAGCTGTTGGCCTACGTTTGTTGGCATGACCGATACGGAAGCCGCCACAGCCCCCCGCCGCTCCGACGCCACCCGGCACGCGATCCTCCGAGCCGCGCGCGAGCGGTTCGCGGCCGACGGATACGACCGGGCCACCATCCGGGCGATCGCCAAGGACGCGCGGATCGACCCGTCGATGGTCATGCGGTACTACGGCTCGAAGGAGGGGCTCTACGCGGCGGCGCTCGACGTCGACCTGCGGCTGCCCGACCCCGCCGCGTTCGATCCGCAGGACGTGGGCCGGGTGCTGGTGAGCCACTTCCTCGACCTCTGGGAGTCGAACGAGATGCTCAGCGCGATGCTCCGGGTCGGTGCCACCAGCGAGGCGGGCGCCGAGCGGATGCAGGGGGTCTTCCGGGACCAGTTGCTGCCGCTCGCCCGGCACATGTGCCCGGACCCCGAGCAGGCCGCGACCCGGGCGGCGCTCTGCTCCTCACAGGTGCTGGGGCTGGCGCTCACTCGCTACATCCTGCGGTTCCGGCCCGTGGTCGCGCTCAGCCGTGAGGAGATTGTGGAGTGGCTGGGGCCGACGGTGCAGCGGTATCTCACGGCGCCGTATCCGACGCCGTATCCCTAGGACCGAGGGGCCCCGGAACACACCGAGGGCACCCTCCGCGCATACGGGCGGAGGGTGCCCTCGGTCAAAGTGCCGGAACGGTGGAGGTCAGGCCTTCGCCTTGGCCTTCGGCTGCCGGTCCGTGGACCCGTCCAGGACCATGACCAGGCCGGCGATCACCGCGAACAGCGCGAGCGGCGCCGCCACGTAGAGGCCGAGCGTCTCGATCACGCTCAGGCCCGGGCCCGGGTCGTCGCCGTCGTCGGGGGTCAGCGCGAGCGCGGGGGACGACATGAGCAGCATCATCAGCGTCGTACCGGCGGCCAGTGCACCGGCGCGCAGAGCGTTCTTCTTGTCCACGGGGTCAAGGTATCCAACGGCGGGAAGGTACGCGCGTCCGGGGTGCGCTTCCGGGAGCCGGGGAGGCGCCGTTGGGGCTTGGGTCGAGCGTCGACTGCGGGTAGTGGTGGGTCGCTCGCGCAGTTCCCCGCGCCCCGTGAAAACCCCGGGCGAGCCCCACACCCTCAGGGGCGCGAGGAACTGCGCGAGCAACCACACACCACCCGCACCCCAAAACACGCCGGCACCCCCACTTCCAGGGGCGCGGGGAACTGCGCGACCAGCCCCCACCGACCCGCACCCGAGAACGCACCCCACCCGCCCAAACCCTCACGCACCCCTCAGCACATCCACCAACGCACGCAGCCGAGGCGACGCCGCCAGCTCCTCCAACGTCACCGGGCGGCCGTCCGCGTCGGCGATGGGGAGGCGCCAGTTCGGGTACTGGTCCCACGTGCCGGGGAGATTCTGGGGGCGGCGGTCGCCGACGGTGTCGGGGAGCCAGAGGCCGACCATGCGGGCCGGGGTGCGCAGCAGGAACCGGTGGAGGCCCTGGATCTCGGCCTCCTCGGAGGACGCGGAGCGCCCGCCGCTCGCGCCGTCGAGGAGGCCGAGGCGGGACAGCAGGGCCAGCCACTCCCCCGTGTCGGCGGCGGCCTCGGCGCGCTCCTCGTCCAGGGACCGGGCGAGCAGGCCCAGGCCGTGGCGGAGGTCGACGTGGTCGCAGGTCAGCCGGGAGGCGGTGGGCGGGAGGTCGTGGGTGGTGGCGGTGGCGAGGCAGTTCGCGCGCCACCGCTCGGGCGGGAGGGGGCGGCCCGTGCCCTCCCAGTCACGTTCGAACCACAGCACGGAGGTGCCCAGCACACCGCGCGCGTCCAGGACCTCGCGTACGCCGGGCTCGACGGTCCCCAGGTCCTCGCCGATGACCAGGGCGCCGGCCCGTGAGGCCTCCAGGACGAGGATCGCGAGCATGGCGTCGGCGTCGTAGCGGACGTACGTACCCTCCGTCGGTGCCTGGCCCTGCGG
Source organism: Streptomyces adelaidensis (assembly GCF_016598475.1). Lineage (GTDB taxonomy): Bacteria > Actinomycetota > Actinomycetes > Streptomycetales > Streptomycetaceae > Streptomyces > Streptomyces adelaidensis. Next base: position 40,116 of record NZ_JAEMUX010000040.1, on the reverse strand, counting down.
GACCCACCACAGGCGGAAGAGGCCCATGACGTGGTCGATGCGGAGGGCGCCCGCGTGCCGCAGGAGTGCGCGCAGGAGGCGGCGGTACGGGGCGTAGCCGGACTCGGCGAGGCGGTCGGGGCGCCAGGGGGGCAGGCCCCAGTCCTGGCCCCGGGAGTTGAAGGCGTCGGGGGGTGCGCCGATGGACATGCCGGCCGCGAAGTACTCCTGCTGGGCCCAGGCGTCGGCGCCGCCGGGATGGACGCCGACCGCGAGGTCGTGGACCAGGCCGATCGGCATGTCGGCGTCGCGTGCGGAGCGTTGCGCGGTGCCGAGCTGGGCGTCGGTGAGCCAGGCGAGCCGGGCGTGGAGGTCGACGCGGTCCATCAACTCGCCGCGTGCGCGGGCGGTTTCGGGGGAGCGTGGGTCGCGCAGGCCGGCCGGCCACCGCTGCCAGTCGGAGCCGTACACCTCCGCGAGCGCGCACCAGGTGGCGTGGTCCTCCAGCGCCTCGCCCTCCTCGGCGAGGAAGTCGCAGTACGCGGCCCGCCGTCCGGGCCCGAGCGGCACGGCACGCACCAGCTCCAGCGCCTCCCGCTTGGCCTCCCACACCGCGTCCCGGTCGATCAGCTCTCCCTTGGACAGGACGGCCTCCCGCAGCCGCGCGGCCCGTTCCAGCAGTGCGCCGAGGCGGTCGCGGGCCTCGGCGGACGCGAGGGCGTACGGGTATTCCGGGACGTCCTCGACACGCAGATGGACGGGGTCGGGGTAGCGGCGGGAGGAGGGGCGGTACGGGGAGGGGTCGGTGGGGGCGCCGGGTACGGCCGCGTGCAACGGGTTGACCTGGACGAATCCGGCACCGAGGGCGCGGCCGGCCCAGGCGGTGAGTTCGGCGAGGTCGCTGAGGTCGCCCATGCCCCAACCACGGTGGGAGAGGAGGGAGTAGAGCTGGACCAGGAGGCCGTACGTGCGGCCTGGCGGCGCGGGCAGCCGGGGCGGGGCGACGACGAGGTGGGCCTCGGCGGTGCGGCCGTCGGGGGCGGTGGCGCGCAGCGTGTGCACGCCCGGGGGCAACTTCTCGACGCCGGAACGGAGTTCGCCCTGCTCGGTCTCGATGCGCAGCCGGGTGCCGTCCGGGAGGGCGGTCAGCGCGGCGGGGGGTTCGGCACCGGCCCAGCAGACCACCGTCGGCGGCAACAGGCGCTCGCCCACCTGCCGTTCGCGTGCGGCGAGGGCGGCCAGTACGGCCTCGGGTGTGCTCGCGTCGACGTCCAGCGCGGCGAGGGCCGCGACGACCGCGCCGTCCGAGGCCGCGACCGTACGGTCCGGGGAGGGGCGGTAGGAGGTGGCGACGCCGTGCAGCGCGGCCAGCCGGGTCAGGGGTGTTTCCGGCGGCGGCCCGCCGGAATCGGTTGGGAGTGGTGGCATCTAGACCCCCGATGCGGCGCCGTGGGACGTGGGTTCGCTGGTGAGAGGGGCCGCGTCGGTGAGGGGCGGCTCGCTGGTGAGGGGTGCGGCGTCGGGGAGCGGGGGCTCGCTGGTGAGCGGGACGTCCGCGCAGGGGCCCTCGGCGCTGAAGACACAGACATGGGGTTCGTGGAGGGCGAAGGGCTCCGCCACGCGTTTGGAGCGGGCCGGGGTCGGAAGGTGTGCCGGTGCGGCCACGGGGGCCTCCTTGTCGTCGTACGGCGGTGGGGTGCGGGTCCGGGGTACTCCAGCCCTACCCCGTGGGCGCCGCCGCAGACGTGGGCGGGGGGACATCGTGGTTTTGTTCACTCCCGGCGGGACGGCTTCACCAGAACCTTTCACCGTCTCCCCCCGACCAGCTATTCACTCAGTACATATACTCAGTGCATACTGGTCTCCATGAGCACCCGCCACATTCTGTTGGGGCTGCTCGCCGGTGGGCCGAGCCATGGCTACGACCTCAAGCGACGGCACGACGAACGCTTCCCGCAGGCCCGCCCGCTGGCCTATGGGCAGGTCTACACGACCCTGCAACGGCTGGTCCGCGACGGACTCGCCGAGATCGACGGCACCGAGGCGGACAGCGGTCCGGAGCGGACGATGTACCGCTCGACGGACGACGGGGCGCGCGAGCTGGCCACATGGGCCGGGGAGATCGCGCCGCCCGCGCCGTTCGTGACGAACGAGATCTTCGCCAAGCTCGTCGTCTCGATCCTCGCCGGCGGTGATCCGGCGGCCTATCTGCTGGCGCAGCGCACCGCGCACATGGCGCGGATGCGGGAGCTGACGGCCGTGAAGACCTCGCCGGCCGCCGATCTCGCGACCGTGCTCTCGGCGGACTTCGCCCTCAACCACCTCGACGCCGACCTGCGCTGGATGAACACCACCGCGGCCCGGCTGACCAATCTGACCGCGGAGGTCGACGCAGCATGAGTGACCACAATCCCAGCACCGTGCCGCTGCTCGCGGCCCGTGGCCTCGTCAAGGAGCACGGCAGGACGCGGGCGCTGCGCGGCGCCTCGGTGGAGCTGGGCTCGGGCGAGATCCTGGCCGTCACCGGGGCCAGCGGCAGTGGCAAGTCCACGTTGCTGCACTGCCTGGCGGGGATCGTCCGGCCGGACGAGGGCTCGGTGGCGTACGCGGGGAACCGGCTCGACCAGCTGCCCGAGAAGCAGCTCAGCGAGTTGCGCCGGACGGACTTCGGGATCGTCTTCCAGTTCGGGCAGCTGATACCGGAGCTGACGGCCGTCGACAATGTCGCGCTGCCGCTGCTGCTGACCGGCACCGCCCGGAAGGAGGCGCGGGAGCGGGCCGGTGAGTGGCTGGAGCGGTTCGGCGTACGGGGCCAGGAGGAGCAGCGGCCCGGTGAGATGAGCGGCGGCCAGGCGCAGCGGGTGTCGCTGGCGCGGGCGCTGGTGACCGGACCGAAGGTGGTGTTCGCGGACGAGCCGACAGGCGCGCTGGACTCGCTGGCGAGCGAGCAGGTGATGGCGGCACTGGTGCACACGGCCCGGGAGTCCGGCACGGCGGTGCTGCTGATCACGCACGACGCGCTGACCGCGGCGTACGCGGACCGCGAGGTCACCCTGAAGGACGGCGTCGTGGTCTCCGCGGCCGACGCGGCCATGGGGTCGCTGGGGGTGTCCCAGTGAGCACGATGGCGAACGATCTCCGACTCGCGGTCCTGCTGACACAGGGCTCGGACCGGCGCGAATGGTGGCGGGTGACGCTGACGGGGGTAGGGGCGGCGCTGGCGACCGGGTTCGGGACGGCCGCGGCCGCGCTGGCCTCGTTGGAGGGCCAATATCACGTGGACATGGCCAGCGGGCTGCTGGATCACCCCGGTGAGCGCTCCGGGGTGATCGCCGCCCTGCTGCTCCTGCTGATCCCGGTGCTCGGGTTCCTCGGCCAGTGCACCCGCGTGGGCGCCGTGCACCGCGACCGGCGGCTCGCCGGGCTGCGGCTCGCCGGCGCGTCGGCGGGTCAGGTGCGCCGGATCGCCGCTCTGGAGACGGGGGTGGCGTGTCTGGTCGGTTCGATGGTGGCCACAGTCTTCTTCGTGTTGTTCCTGCTGAGCCGGTGGCAGAGCCCTCCGGCCCTGGCCTGGGTCGGGATCGCCCTGGTGGCGCTGGGCGTGCCGGTGCTGGGCGCGACCGCGAGCGTGCTGGCGCTGCGCCGGGTGGTGGCCTCGCCGCTGGGCTGGGTGCGCCGGGTGACGCCGAGCACGGGCCGGGGGCCCGGGTGGGTGCTCCTGGGAGCGGTGGCGTTGCTGGTGCTCACGGCGCTCCTGGCCGTCGCCAACACCAACAGGGACATGCCCGACTACAAGTCCGGCCGGGCTCCGCTGATTCTCTGCGGCGCGCTGCTCGCATTGGGCGCGGGCGCGATACTGCTGTCGGGCGCGGTCTCGAAGCTCACCGGTCGGCTGCTCGCCGCCCGTACCGAGAATCCGGCGGTGCTGATCGCCGCCGAGCGGCTGCGCGACGACCCGTGGGCTTCGGCCCGCACGCACGCGGCCGTCCTCCTGGGGACCGTCGTCGGCACCGGTTTCATCGGTGTTCGACAGGCGCTGCTCGCGGAGGTGAACGGCACGAAGCATCTCGCCGAGGACGCGGCCTTCTACACGACCGGTGTGGACCTGGTCGCCGCCGCGATCCTTGTCGGCTTCGCCATCACCCTCTTCGGGCTGGCCGTCGGAGCCGCCGAGTCGCTCGCCACCCGCCGCCGGGGGCTCGCCGCGCAGATCGCCGCCGGGGTGCCGTACGGGGTTCTGGGCCGTGCCCTGCTCCTGGAGACGGCCCTGCCGCTGGCACCCTCGATGCTGGTGGCCGGCACCGGCGGAACGGCGATCGCCTTCTGGTACGCCATGGCTGTCAGCGATTTCACGGTCATCCCGTACGGGGCGCTCCTGGTCCCCCTCGCGGTCTACGGGGCCTGCCTGCTGGCGGCGGCCACATCCCTGCCGCTGCTGCGCAGGTCGATACACCCGAGAGAGCTGCGCTACACGTAGCGATTCCGAGAGCTCGGCGTCCCGGAGGTACGGGGGTCCTTCCGGGGCGCCGTTGTCAGCGGAAGGGGGCCGTGTCCAGGGCGGGGTAGGGCGCGGGGAGCGGGAGCGGATCGCCGAGGTCGATCTTCACTTCGCCGCTGTAGTAGGCCTCGGTGGGGTCCTCGCCGGGCAGGACCGGGTCGGTGTAGCAGTGGGCCGTGTTGGCGTGGCGGTTGATCAGGACGTAGACGGGGATACCTGTCGCCGCATAGGTGCGTAGCTTCGGGCCGGTGTCCGTCTCGTGGTTGGTGGAGGTGACCTCGCCGACCAGGTCGATCATGTCGATGGGGTACCACCCCTTGTGAGCCTTGCGGTAAGAGATGTCGAGTTCACTCGGCTCACGGCGCAGGACGTAGAAGTCGGGGACGAGCAGGGACATCGTCGTGCTGTCCTTGTGGGCGGCGCGGAAGCCCAGCTGCATGGCGGCCAGGGCGAAGCCGCTGGTGCGGAGCTGAAAAGCCAGGCGGAAGGCGCCGTCGCTGTGGTTGAAGTCCGGCTGCGGCGGCACGATGACCGTCCCCTCGACATACTCGGGCCGAATCGGCATCGGTGACGCCTCTTCGAACACGATCAACAGGTCAATGGGGTCCACCTGCGTCATCACCGTCTCCACGATCGGTTCGGCGCTCATCCCTGGTCCTCCTCGTCGCACTGGTGCCAGGCTACGCCCGTGTCGGGTGCCCCGTCATGAGCATGGGCCACCCGTCCGACCGGTGATCCGGAATCCCACAGACGTTCACTCGAACGAGCGTGCCGAACCGTTACGGCGGCCCGGCCGAGAGGAAAACGCGGCGCCCGGCTACCGCCCGGCGCCGCTCGCCTCCCCCGCCGCCTACTTCGCCGCAGGCGCGATCGGCGTCGCCCGCTCCGACTGGGGCGACGACGTGGACGCGTACGCCGACGGGGCCGCCATGCCGGCCGTCGGGTCGGCGTCGGGGTCGTCGGCCGGGACTGCCGGGGCTCCGCCGACGATGCGGATGTCGGCGGCGTCGAAGGCCTTCTTGATGCGCCAGCGGAGTTCGCGTTCGACGGTGAGGGCCTTGCCGGGCATGGTCTTGGCCGTGACGCGGACGACCATCGACTCCAGGAGCACGTCGTCGAGGCCGAGGACCTCGATGGGGCCCCAGAGGAGCTCGTTCCAGGGGTCCTCCTTGCTCATCGCCTCGCCGACCTCCAGGAGGGTGCGGCGGACCTTGTCGAGGTCCTCGCCGTAACGGACGGTGACGTCGACGCCGGCCGTGGCCCAGCCCTGGGAGAGGTTGCCGATGCGCTTGACCTCGCCGTTGCGGACGTACCAGATCTCTCCGTTGTCGCCGCGCAGCTTGGTGACGCGCAGGCCGACCTCGATGACCTCGCCGGAGGCGACGCCCGCGTCGACGGTGTCGCCGACGCCGTACTGGTCCTCAAGGATCATGAAGACACCCGAGAGGAAGTCCGTCACGAGGTTGCGGGCGCCGAAACCGATGGCCACACCCGCGACACCCGCCGAGGCCAGCAGCGGGGCGAGGTTGATCTCGAAGGTGGCGAGGACCATGAGCGCGGCGGTGCCCATGATGAGGAAGGACGCCACCGAGCGCAGCACCGAGCCGATGGCCTGGGAGCGCTGGCGGCGGCGCTCGACGTTGACGAGCAGACCGCCGAGCGTGGAGCCCTCGACGCCGGGGACCGAGCGGTTCATCCGGTCTATGAGCTTGGTGATCGCCCGCCGGACGAACACTCTCAGCACCGCCGCTATGACCACGATCAGCAGGACGCGGAGACCGATGGCCAGCCACGTGGACCAGTTCTCCTCCACCCAGCTGGCGGCGTTGGTCGCGCTCTCCTGCGCGTCGTCCAGCGACGGCACGGCCGGTGTCGTCGACGTCTCCGAGGGAGACGGCGACGGCGTGGCGGCGGCCAGCAGGACGGACAGGGAAGAAACGGACGACACGGCGGGTACCTCCAGGTGCGATATCTGCCCTCCGGTACGGCGGTCAAGATCCGTCGGGTCACGGAAAGGTCACCGGACGGGCAGACCCACCACACTAACGGGGCATTGTGTGGAGGCCGTCGCCATGTTCGGGGGAGACAGGGCGCTCACCAGGGAGTGAAGGGGGCACGCGGCGGGGGATGAATGAGGGTGTGGTCGAAAACACTCCCAGCCCGTTACCGGGACATGGTGGCGCTTCCACCAGGCATGAGGGGAGACTGACTACGGATCGTCCACGGCGCGAGCCACGCGCCGCCGGCGTACAAGGAGGGCATCCGTGCCGCACGTCCTGGTCCTCAACGCGTCGTACGAGCCCCTCGGTGTCGTACCGCTCCGCCGCGCGCTCATCCTCGTCCTGGAGAACAAGGCTGTCTCCCTGGAGGAATCCGGCGCCTATCTGCACAGCGCGACCGTCACACTCCCCGCACCCAGCGTGGTCCGGCTCAAGCGATTCGTCCGGGTCCCCTATCGGGGGCCCGTTCCTCTCACCCGCCGGGCGCTGTTCGCCCGCGACGGGGGCCGGTGCATGTACTGCGGTGGCGTCGCAACCAGCGTCGACCACGTCATTCCGCGCAGTCGCGGGGGAAAGCACGTCTGGGACAACGTGGTGGCTTCCTGCCGCCGCTGCAACCACGTCAAGGCCGACCGCCATCTCGTCGAGATCGGCTGGCGGCTCCGCCACAAACCCGCCCCGCCCACCGGCCTGGCCTGGCGCATCATCGGCACCGGCCATCGGGACCCGCGCTGGCTGCCCTACCTCCAGCCATATGGCGCGGACGACGCCCTCGCCCGGATCGACGGCATTTCCGCCTGACGATCCGGTTTTTTGCATCGCCGGACGCCCCCGCCCGGGCCGAGGACGGGGCCGGGCCGCCGCCGAGTCCGCGGCCGCGGGGTGTCCGGCCTTGGCGCGCCCGCGTCACCAGCGCTTTCTTTACCGTCTTCACCGGTACTTCCTTTACCGTCTTCACAGGTACCCCGCGTTCCCCGCACAATTCTGATCGCCTAGTGTCGCCCCCATCGGTGGGCCCTTGTTCTGGAGCGCAACGCCCGGGGGCCCGCCGCGAATGTGGGGGTTACATGCGCAAGCTCGCCATAGGCGCCGTCGTGTCCGGTGCCCTGGCTCTCACCGGCCTGGCCGCGCCCGCCGCGCTGGCCGACTCGCCGGACCTGACCTTCGGCGCCGTCACGGTGAACGGCGGCAAGCCGATCGTGGTCGGCACCAAGGCCACGGTGACCGTTCCGGTCACGTACAGCTTCACCCGCCCGTCGGACCTCGTCATCAACTACGAGAACAACTTCCTGGGCATCGTCCTGTACCGCGGTTCGCTCGCGGACCCCGCCAACGGGCTGGAAGCCCTCTCCCAGACGCCCAAGTGCGCCCCGATCGCGACGACGGACACCACGGTGACCGAGTCGTGCACGACGACGCTCGCCGTGAACCCGCGGGAGAGTCTGAGGGCCGCCGCGGACGCCACCACCTGGAAGGCCGGCGCCTTCTACGGTCACGTGACCGTCGACAACGACGCCTCCGACGACCACATCAGCTTCGAGTCCGGCTACGACATGTGGGGCGGCCTCGGCACGGCCAAGGTGCAGCGCCTCGCCAAGGTCACCGTCAACGCCACTCCGGAGCCGGCCGTCAAGGGCAAGACTCTCACCGTCAAGGGCACGCTGACCCGCGCCGACTGGGCGAAGCGCGCCTACACCGGCTACAAGGGCCAGAAGGTGACGCTCCAGTTCAAGGCCAAGGGCGCCACCGCCTACACGGACGTCAAGACGGTCACCTCCGGCACCGCCGGGGCCCTGTCCACCACCGTGAAGGCGTCGAAGGACGGCTCCTACCGCTACAAGTTCGCCGGTACGTCCACCACCGCGGCGAAGACGTCCGCGGCGGACTACGTCGACGTGAAGTGACACCGGTCCCGCCGGTTCCACTGATGTGACATAGCGCCACCTCCCGCATCGCGGGCACCGCCCCCAGGTAACGACTCCGTTGCCAGGGGGCGGTTTTTGTTGGCCGGATATTGACGCCTCTGTGGTCTAGTCCTATCGTCCTGGCATCCGACAGGAAACTTTCCTAACAGTTGGGCGGGTGACGTACACATGGCGGGAACCCCACGCGTACTGCGTGCCATGAACGACCGCGCCGCGCTCGATCTGCTGCTGGAACACGGGCCGCTCTCCCGGACGCGGCTCGGCAAGCTGACGGGGCTGTCGAAGCCGACGGCCTCCCAGCTCCTGGCCCGGCTCGAAGCCGCCGGACTCGTGATCGCCACGGGTACCGGCGGGAGCGACTCCGGCGAGGGCCGACCCGGCCCCAACGCCCAGCTCTACGCGGTCGACCCGACCGCCGCCTACGCCGCCGGCCTCGACGTCACCCCCGAACGCGTCCTCGCCGCCGTCGCCGACATCACCGGCCGCACGGTGGGCGAGCACGCCGTCCCCACCCCCGGACGACGCCCCGCCGAACCCGTACCACGGCAGGTCACCGCCGCCCTCGACGGAGCGGTCAAGGCCGCCGGCCTCACCCGGCACGACGTGCGCCGACTGGTCATCGGGACCCCGGCGCCTTCGACCCCAACACCAGGCGGCTGCGCCACGCCCGCACGACGACTTCGTACTGCTTTGACATCCTCCCCCGCTTAAAAGAGGGGGATTCCAACCCAGGTGGGTTGAGGTTCACGGGCGTTCGAACGGCCGGTGGCCGTTGTCACCCCTCCGGCACCGGCTGAGCGCCGGGGGCGGGGGATCCCGCCCTGTCCTGCCGCGACGTTGGTTGCTGCGTTCTCGTCGGCGTTGCAGGTGAACCCGCAGGATACGCAGACGAAGTCGGCTTGGCTCTTGCGCGACTTCTTCTCGATCCAGCCGCAGGCGCTGCACCGCAGACTCGTGTAGGGGGCGGGAACGTCCTCGACCCGGCCGGGGGCCTTGTGCTCGGTGCGTTGGCGCAGCAGGCCCCAGCCCTGGGCGAGGATGCTCCGGTTCAGCCCGGACTTCTGCCGAACGTTCTTGCCGGGCTGCTCCACGGTTCCCTTCGCGGAGCGGGTCATGTTCTGGATGTTCAGCTTCTCGAACCGGATCAGGTCGAAGCTGGAGGCGAGCATCGTCGAGGTCTTCTCGCACCAGTCCTTGCGCCGGTTCGCCTCACGGGCCTTGAGCCTGGCGACCTTCGCGTACTCGGCGGTTTTCTGTTCGCTGCCCTTCGAGGCCCGCGCTGCGCGCCGCTCATGCTTGCGGATCTGTGCCCGCTCCTTGACCGTGAGCTGCGGGCAGTTCAGCTTCCGCCCGTCCGACAGGGCTGCCGTGATGGTCACGCCCCGGTCGATGCCGACGACCTCGCCCGTGCCGGGTGCGGGAGTCTCCTCGGGGATGACCGCGAATGCCGCGTGCCACTGGCCGTTGCGGTAGGTGACGCGGAACGTCTTCGCAGCCGGGAGCTTCGCGCCCTTGCCTTTGGCGCTGGGACGGAAGCGGACCCAGCCGCAGCCGGGCACCTTGACCCGCGCCCACCGCCGGTTGAGCTTCTGCACCACCACCGAGCGGCCCATGACCTGCTTGCCGGTCTTCGCATTCAGCTTCGGGCTGCCGTCCGGCCCGTACTCGGGTACGCGGTCGGTGCCGATGACGCGGAAGCCCTCATGCACGTACTTCGTGCGCCAGGTCGGCTCACCGAAGCCGGAGGTGAAGCGGGCGTTCTTGGCCTTGGCGAAGTCCTTCAGGGCCTGCTGCTGCACGTCGGCGTTCCCGGCTGCCAGCCACTCGTTCTCACGCCGGGCTTCGGTGAGCTGACGGCACTGCTCCGCGAAGCCGGGCGCGGACCTGCGGCCCGGCTTCCAGTGCGTGTGCTGCTCGACAGCCAGGTTCCAGACGTACCGGGCGTGCGCGCAGTGCAGCAGCATCTGCTCTGCCTGCTCGCTCGTTGGGTACATCCGGAATCTGGCCATGACCCCACGCTAGGGCTACCGTGACCCCATGGCAATTTTCAACTTCCGCATCCCTGACGACCTGTACGCCAAACTCAAAAGCCTTGCCTCGTCCGAAGAACGCTCCGTCAACTCCGAGTTGCTGCACCTCGTGCGACGCGCCGTCGAGTCAGGCGGCCCCGCCGAATCGCCCTGAAGGCGATTCGGACGCCTCTGCCCCGCTACGCGGGAGCGGGCATTCGCCCCAGCCCTGATATGCACCGCGCTCGCGCTGTGGGGCGTGGGCGACCTGATGGTCACCTTCATGGCCGCGCTGCTCGACGTACCGAAGGAGCACTGCTGACCTCGCTGATGAGCGGCCAGCAGGCGCTCACCCGTGACCTGGTCCCGGACACCTGGGAGTGGAGCAACTACCGCCAGGTCCTCGACACCCCGGGCTTCCTGACCTGGTGGAAGAACACCCTGATCTACGCGGGCCTCGGCACCGTCCTGACCGTGGTGTCGTCGATCCCGGTGGCGTACGCGCTCGCCAAGTTCCGCTTCCGGGGCCGCAATCTGTCGTTGATGCTGGTCATCTCGATGATGATGCTGCCGCCTCAGGTGGTCGTCATCCCGATGTACCTGTTCTGGGCGAAGCAGCTCGACCTGTCGGGCACGCTGTGGCCGCTGATCATCCCGATGGCGTTCGGCGACGCGTTCTCGATCTTCCTCCTCCGGCAGTTCCTGACGACCATCCCGAACGAGTACCTGGACGCGGCCCGGGTCGACGGCTGCGGCGAGCTGCGCACCCTGCTCCGGGTCGTCCTGCCGATGGCCAAGCCGGGCATCGCGGCCGTCGCGCTCTTCCAGTTCTTCTACGCCTGGAACGACTACTTCGGCCCGCAGATCTACGCCTCGGAGAACTCCGCCGCCTGGACGCTCAGTTACGGCCTGGAGTCCTTCAAGGGCGCGCACCACACCGACTGGAACCTGACCATGGCCGCGACCGTGCTGGTCATGGCCCCCGTGATCCTCGTGTTCTTCTTCGCTCAGAAGGCGTTCATCGAAGGCGTCACCCTGACCGGAGTTAAGGGTTGATACTGGTATGAAACTCACCGTGGTCGGCGGAGGATCGACCTACACCCCCGAACTCGTCGACGGATTCGCCAGGCTCAGGGACACCCTGCCGGTCGAGGAGCTGGTGCTCGTCGATCCGGCCGCCGGCCGACTGGAGCTGGTCGGCGGCCTGGCCCGCCGTATCTTCGCCCGTCAGGGGCACCCCGGCCGGATCGTCACCACGAGTGACCTGGACCGGGGCGTCGAGGGCGCCGACGCCGTCCTCCTGCAGCTCCGCGTCGGCGGCCAGGCCGCCCGCGAGCAGGACGAGACGTGGCCGCTGGAGTGCGGCTGCGTCGGGCAGGAGACGACCGGCGCGGGCGGCCTGGCCAAGGCGCTGCGCACGGTCCCGGTCGTCCTGGACATCGCCGAGCGGGTCCGCCGTACGAACCCGGACGCCTGGATCATCGACTTCACCAACCCGGTGGGGATCGTGACCCGCGCCCTGCTCAAGGCCGGCCACAAAGCGGTCGGACTGTGCAACGTGGCGATCGGACTGCAACGCAAGTTCGCCGCGCGTCTCGGGGTGATGCCGGCCGAGGTGCACCTGGACCATGTCGGCCTCAACCACCTCACCTGGGAGACCGGTGTCCGCCTCGGCGGCCCGTCCGGCGCGGACGTCCTGCCGAAGCTGCTGGCCGACCACGGCGACACCATCGCCGCCGACCTGCGCCTGCCCCGCCCCGTCCTGGACCGCCTCGGCGTGGTCCCCTCCTACTACCTGCGCTACTACTACGCCCACGACGAGGTCGTACGAGAGCTAAGTACGAAGCCGTCGAGGGCGGCCGAGGTCGCCGCGATGGAGCGGCAGTTGCTGGACATGTACGCCGACCCGGCGCTCGACGAGAAACCCGCGCTGCTGGCCAGGAGGGGCGGGGCCTTCTACTCGGAGGCGGCCGTCGACCTGGCCGCGTCGCTGCTGGGGGACGGGGGCAGTGCCTACCAGGTGGTGAACACCCTCAACCAGGGCACCCTGCCCTTCCTCCCCGCCGACGCGGTGATCGAGGTGCAGGCCGCCGTGAGCAGGCAGGGTGCGACCCCGCTGCCGGTGCCGGCCGTGGACCCGCTGTACGCGGGCCTGATGGCGAACGTGACCGCGTACGAGGACCTGGCCCTCGACGCGGCCCTGCGCGGCGGCCGGGACCGGGTGTTCAAGGCACTCCTCGCCCATCCCCTGATCGGGCAGTACGAGTACGCCGAGGCCCTCACCGACCGGCTGATCGCACACAACCGGGAGCACCTCGCGTGGGCGTGAGCGATACCGTGCGCGACGGCGGGCGCGCAAGCGTGCTCGCCGTCGACGCGGGCAACAGCAAGACCGACGTCGCCGTGATCGCGCCGGACGGACAGGTGGTGGGCGCGGCACGCGGTGGCGGTTTCCGCCCGCCGGCGGTGGGCGTGGCGAAGGCCGTGGACGACCTCGCGGCCGTCGTACGGCAGGCTTTCGCCGAGGCCGGGATCGGCTCGGTCGACCACGTCTCGGCGTGCCTGGCCAACGCCGACTTCCCCGTCGAGGAGGAGCGGCTGGCGACCGCGCTGCACGCGCGCGCGTGGGGCACGACCGTGGAGGTCCGCAACGACACCTTCGCGATCCTGCGGGCGGGTGTGGCCGAGCCGAGGGGCGTGGCCGTGGTCTGCGGCGCCGGCGTCAACTGCGTCGGCATGCGCCCCGACGGTCGCACCGCGCGCTTCCCGGCGCTCGGGCGCATCTCCGGCGACTGGGGCGGCGGTTGGGGCCTCGCGGAGGAGGCGATGTGGCACGCGGCACGCGCCGAGGACGGGCGGGGCGGCCCGACCGACCTGGCCCGCGCGCTGCCCGCGCACTTCGGCCTGGACTCCATGGACGCCCTGATCGAGGCCCTGCATCTGGAGCACATCCCGAACGCCCGGCGCCACGAACTCACCCCGGTCCTCTTCGCCACGGCGACCGCGGGCGACCCGGTGGCCCGCGCGCTGGTCGACCGTATGGCCGAGGAGGTGGTGGCCATGGCGGCCGTCGCCCTGACCCGCCTGGACCTCCTCGGTGAGGAGACGCCCGTCCTCCTCGGCGGCGGTGTCCTCGCCGCCCGCCATCCCCTTCTCGACGCGCGCGTGCGCGAGGCGCTGGCGGCCGCGGCGCCCAAGGCCGTCCCCCAAGTGGTCACGGCCGCCCCGGTGCTGGGCGCGGCACTGCTCGGCCTCGACCACGTGGGCGCCCTGGGCGCGGTGCACGCGCGCGTGCGGGCGCATTACGAAGGAGGGTGACCCGACGGCCCGCGCCACCTCTGGAAACTCCCCCTCGAACGCGTTCGAACCCCAGGGAACCGAACCGAACCTGAGCGCGTATTCATGGGAAGGGGGTGGTGCGGGAAGCCTTCTGCCGCGCCGGAATTCGACAACCACACGACGTACGGACACGATCGGGGCACAAGATCGAGTCAAGGCCTGTGCGTTGTCAGTCCCGGCGGCGATACTTGCGGCCGTGCACCTCCGCCCGCATGACGGGGCGGAAGCGATGGACGGATGACCAGGGGGAGGTCAGGTGACATACACGCCGAAGGGCAGCGCGCCGCCGTCGGCACCACCCGCGGGCCCGGTACCGGCCGTGCCACCGCAGGCCACGCACGCGTCCCGGTCACCCGTCGCGCCCCCGGCCCCGGACGGCGGCCCGCCCCGCCGGACGGCGTTCGCGGAGGGCGTCGACCAGCTGCGCGCCGCCGCGACGACCGAGCCGGGGCGGCTGCGCATCATCGGCGCCGTCCTCGCCCTCCTGGTCGTCGCGTTCGGCTCCGTCACCGCCTGGCAGATGAACGACCGCGCGAGCGCCGCCGACGACGTGCTGCACGGCAGCCAGCCCCTCAGCTCCGCGGCGGCCAACATCTACAGCTCCCTCGCCGACGCCAACACGGCCGCCTCCAGCGGCTTCCTCGCGGGCGGCCAGGAGACCCCGGAGTCGCGTGCGAAGTACGAGCAGGAGATCGAGGAGGCCGCCGAGAACCTGGCCACCGCCGCCTCGGCCTCCGACCCCGACTCCGAGTCCGGGCAGCGCGTCCGCGAGCTGAACGAACTGCTGCCGGAGTACAAGGGCCTGGTCGAGCGGGCCCGCGTCAACAACCGGCTGGGCTACCCCCTGGGCGGCGCCTACCTGCGTTACGCGAACGACAAGATGCAGCAGGACATGCTCCTCAAGGCCAAGGAGATCTACGACAACGAGAACGAGCGGCTGCGCGACGACTACGCGGACGCCACGTCGTACCCGTGGGCCGCGATCGCTCTCGGCGTCCTCGCCCTCGGCGGCCTCGTCTGGGCCCAGCACCGCAACTACCGCCGGACGAACCGGGTGTTGAACCACGGCCTGGTCGCGGCGACGGCCGCCTCCACGATCGTCCTGCTGTGGCTGGTCGCCGGCCACACCCTCGCCCGCTCGGGACTCAACGACTCCTACGACAACGGCGTACGGTCCCTCACCGTGCTGAACGACGCCCGCATCGCCTCCCTCAAAGCCCGCGGCAACGAGAACCTGACGCTGATCAGCCGGGGCGCGCAGACGGAGAAGGTCGTGATCGACGGCGACGAGAAGGACGTGGACACGTTCGACCACAGCTTCGACGCCGACATGAACGACCTCACGAAGCAGTTGGCAGCCGCCCAGAGTCTCGCCGACGACGACAGCGGCGCGAAGCCCGTGAAGGCCGCCGTCGCCAACATGGAGGAGTGGCTGGACCGGCACGAGAGCGCCCGCGCCGCCGACGAGTTGGGCGACTATCAGTGCGCGCTCAGTCAGGTGATCGGCGGCAGGTCGACGTCCGAATGCGAAGCGGGCGACAAGCCGACGGGCGACTGCTTCAAAAATGTCGACGACAACCTGGACATCGCTCTCCAGCACGAGAAGAGGGAGTTCACGCAGGCGGCCCAGGGCGGCCGTGACGCGATGACCGGGCTCCCGGTGGGCGCCGCCGTACTGGCGGTGCTGGGCGCGGCCGGCGCGGTGCTGGGCATCGGGCGCAGGCTTTCGGAGTACCGGTGACGGCGGCGGAAGGGGACACGGTGGAAGGCGGAGCGATGAGTGCGGTGCGACGCCTGCGAGCCGGTCTCAGGGGCTGGGGCGGCGTCGGCGCGATGGCGGTCCTCTGCGCGCTGACCGTGATCTTCGCCCTGGTGCTGCCGGTGAGCGGGACACGCGGCGAGGGCTCCACGGGCACCGGCGGCCAGGGCGTCGCCCGGGGCACCCAGGCGCGGACGGACGCCTGCGAGACCGAGGGCGCCCCCCAGGACCAGAGCCTCAGCCCTTCCGGCAGCGCGACCGGCGACGCGATCGAGCGGATCAGGAAGAACGACTTCATCACCATCGGCGTCGACCAGAACAGCTACCGGTGGGGCTACCGCGACCCGAACAACACGGACGAGAAGGCCGAGCTGGAGGGCTTCGACATCGACATAGCGCACCGCATCGCGGAGAAGATCCTCGGTGACCCGAAGAAGGTGCGCTTCAAGGCGGTTCCCACGATCCAGCGCATTCCCGCCCTCCAGGACGGGAAGGTCGACATGGTGGTCCGCACCATGACGATCAGCTGCGACCGTATGGAGCAGGTCGCCTTCTCCCAGCCGTACTTCGAGACCGGACAGCAGGTCCTGGCGCCCAAGTCCTCGACGGTCAAGGGCTACGACAAGACGCTGACCGGCAAGAAGGTCTGTGTGGCCTCGGGTTCCACCGCCTTGGGCCGCCTCGAGGACGATGAGGACGCGGGCAAGGCGTTCGTCACCCCCGCCGACATAGTCAAGGTCCCCAACCAACTCGACTGTCTGGTACGGCTCCAGCTCGGCGAGGCCGATGCCGTGATCACCGACGGCGCGCTCGCCGCGAGCCAGGCGGCACAGGACCCGACGGTCGAGCTGACGGGTGAGCCGTTCACCACCGAGTACTACGGCGTGGCGATGAATCTGGAGGCGGACGATCTGGTACGCCAGGTCAATCAGGTGCTGGTGGACTACCTCAAGGACGGCTGGCAGACCTCGTACGACAAGTGGCTCTCGCCGACCCTCGGCAAGAGCTCGACGAACTCCCGGCCGCCGACCCCCCAGAAGTACAGCGACTGAAGGCGACCGACCGAACTCCAATGACCCACACCGACAGCAGCGAGAGGTGATCGATGGGCGTCGCGGGATCCACCGGGCCGGTGATGGACCGGGACGAGGTGGACCGTGCGCTCGCGCGGCTCGGCGCGGAGCACGAGGCCATCGAGACCTCGCTGCTCGCCCTCCAGGACCACGCGGGCCGCAGGCTGCTCGAAGGCGCCGCGCTGACCGGCGTCACCAAGGAGCGCTGGACGTCGGCGGACGCGTCGATCACGCTGCTGTGGGCGTACTTCGACGCGTACGCGGACGCGCTGCGCTCCGCCCGCGAGATCCGTTCGCGGCGCCGCTGGTCCAGCCGTGAGGACCTGGTGGAGCTGACGGAGCTGCTGCGCGGCGAGGCCGTCACGGTCGCCGGCTCGGCCACGGCGATGGCCAACGCGCCGACGTTGCAGGGTGCGAGCCGCCTCAGTGAACAGTTCTCGCTGGTCACGCTCGTGGACCGGATGAACGACCTGTACGCGTCCTCGCTCGACATGGTCGTCGCCGCCGACGCCGTGTGGTCCGCGCTGCCCGCCCGCATCGATCTGCTCGCCGCCGAGCTCCAGCGCGTCCGCCAGCTCGCGCACTCCGTCGGCGTACGCCCCGGTGAGCACCCGGCCGGCGACGACCTGGAGCGGATCACCCATACCCTGACCCGGCTCCGCGAGCAGGTCATCTCCGACCCGCTGGCCTTCTGGGTCCGCGCACCGGGCAGTTCCGCGCCCGGCGGGGGCCGCCCGGACACCTCGACGTACGACCGCGAGGCGCGCGCGCTGGAGGACGTGCGGCGGGAGATCGACGCCGTGTTGACGGTCCGGCAGGACGCGGAGTCGCGGCTGGTGAAGCTGCGGGACGTGCTCAGCCGCGCGGACCGTACGCTCGCCGAGGCGCGCAGCGCGCGCGGTGAGGTGCTGGCGAAGATCGCCGCGACCGAGGTGCCCGTGGTGGGCGGTCCGCCGACCGTGCTGCAGGAACAGCTGGCGATGGCGGCGGACTACCGCAGACACGCGCAGTGGCACCGGCTCTCCCCGCTCCTGGAGTCCCTGGAGCAGAAGGCCGACGACGAACTGCTGCGCGCCCGCGAGTCGTTGACGGCGGTCACCGCGCCGCTGGCGATCCGCGCGGAGCTGCGCGGCCGGCTCGACGCGTACAAGGCGAAGGTCGCCCGGCACGGCTTCGCGGAGGACTCGCTGCTCGTCGAGCGGTACGACGCGGCGCGCCGCATGCTGTGGAGCGCCCCCTGCGACCTGCGCGTCGCCGAGCAGGCGGTGCTGCGCTACCAGCACGCGGCCGTCGAGCTGCTGGGCCAGTCGGTGCCGGCCCGGCGTGAGCCTCAGGACCGGAGGGAGGAGGAATCGTGAGTCAGACGGAAGAGGAAGTGAACGAGGCGGGCGAAGAGGGCGGGCAGCAGTCGTGTCAGCGGCCCGGTTGCTCGGGATCGTACGAGGACGTGGGCGGCGGCGAGCTGTACTGCGACATGTGCGGTCTGGCGCCGGTCGTCTCGGCGAGCGGCATGGTCACCTCCCCGCCCACCGGTATCACCGGCAACAGGGGCTCGCGCGGCTCCGGTTCCAGCGGCAGCTCGCGCTCCTCCCGGTCGTCGACGCGCTCCTCGCAGTCCCGGCGCTCGGTCTCCGGCCGGCTCTCCCGCGCCCTGTCGGGCAAGTCGACGGGCCGCTCGGTGTCGGTGCGCAGCTCCGGCAAGACCTCCGGTACTTCGGGGCGGGCCCGGCTCGGCGTCGGCCTCGTCCAGGTCCCGGACGTACCGCGCCCGGACCCGCGTTCGATGGTCCTGGAGACCGCCGAGGTGCCCGAGCGGAAGCGGTTTTGCTCCCGCTCCGACTGCGGTGCGCCGGTCGGCCGGGCGCGCGGTGAACGGCCGGGGCGCACGGAGGGCTTCTGCACCAAGTGCGGCCACCCGTACTCGTTCGTGCCGAAGCTGCACTCGGGCGACATCGTGCGCGGCCAGTACGAGGTCGTGGGCTGTCTCGCGCACGGCGGCCTCGGCTGGATCTACCTGGCCATAGACCGGGCCGTCTCGGACCGGTGGGTGGTGCTGAAGGGCCTCCTCGACACCGGCGACCAGGACGCGATGGCCGCCGCGATCTCCGAGCGCCGCTTCCTCGCCGAGATCGAGCACTCCAACATCGTCCGCATCTACAACTTCGTCGAGCACCTCGACCAGCGCACCGGCTCCCTCGACGGGTACATCGTCATGGAGTACGTCGGCGGCAAGTCCCTCAAGGAGATCGCCAACGACCGCCGCACGACGGACGGCCGCCGCGATCCGCTGCCGGTCGAGCAGGCCTGCGCGTACGGCATCGAGGCGCTGGAGGCCCTCGGCCATCTGCACAGCCGCAACCTGCTGTACTGCGACTTCAAGGTCGACAACGCGATCCAGACCGAGGACCAGCTCAAGCTGATCGACATGGGCGCGGTGCGCAGGATGGACGACGACGAGTCGGCCATCTACGGCACGGTCGGCTACCAGGCCCCCGAAGTCGCCGACGCCGGCCCGTCGGTCGCCTCCGACCTGTACACGGTCGCCCGTACCCTCGGGGTCCTGACCTTCGACTTCCAGGGCTACACGAACGTCTTCGTGGACTCCCTGCCCGACCCCGACAACATCGAGGTCTTCCGCCAGTACGAGTCCTTCTACCGCCTGCTGGTACGCGCCACCGACCCCGACCCGGCCCGCCGGTTCGGCTCCGCGCAGGAGATGTCGGAGCAGTTGACGGGTGTGCTGCGGGAGGTCGTCTCGCTGCAGACGGGCCGGGCGCGGCCCGCCCTGTCCACGATCTTCGGGCCGGAAGTGAAGGTCACGGACACGGAGTTGTTCGCGGAGCCGGCCGGGGAGGTGTCCCGGCTGGGGACGCGGGTGGTGCCGACGTCCCTGCTGGGGACGCGGCGCGAGAAGGCGTCCGCCAAGAACGGCGGCTCGCCTTCCGGTTCGTCCTCCGGTACGTCTTCCGGTTCGCTTCCCGGTACGCCCGCCCCGTCGGCCGGCGGCGCGGAGGCCGTGCCTTCCGCCGCCCGGCTCACCAAGCGGCTGGACACCGCCGCCGCCGCGCTCGCGCTGCCCGTCCCGCGCGTGGACCCTGGGGACCCGAACGCCGGGTTCCTGGCGGGCCTCATCGCCTCCGCGCCCGCCGAGCTGATCACGGCGCTGCACGCGGCGCCCAGCGGCTCGCTGGAGCTGCGGCTGCGGGAGCTGCGGGCCCGCCTCGAAATGGGCGAGTTCACCATCGCGATGACCACGCTGGACGCCCTGGAGCGGGACCACCCCGACGACTGGCGGGTGGTCTGGTACCGGGGCGTGACCGCGCTCGCCACCGGCGACCACGAGAACGCCGCGCTGTCCTTCGACGCGATCTACGACGCCTTCCCGGGCGAACCGGCCCCCAAGCTGGCCCTCGGCCTGTGCGCCGAGGTGCTGGGGCAACTGGACAACGCGGCCGAGTACTACCGCCTGGTGTGGACGACCGACCCCAGCTTCGTCAGCGCCGCGTTCGGGCTCGCCCGGGTGCGGCTGACCGCCGGGGACCGGCAGAACGCCGTAGGCACCCTGGAGTCCGTACCGGAGGCGTCCATCCACTACACCGCCGCCCGGGTCGCCGCCGTACGGGCGCGGCTCAGACACCGTACCGACGCGGCGCTCGGGTCCGGGACGGCGGCGGCCATGGCCGTGCCGTCCCAGGACGCGTCGTTCCTGGACGATCTGACCGCCGCCGCGGGCCAGGTCGAGGCGCTCGACGGATACGGTCTGGACGCGGTGCGCCGTGAGCAGTTGTCCACAGAGGTCCTTGGCTGCGCCCTGGACTGGGTACTCTCCGGGGGCCAGGGTGCCGCGCCCCCGGCCGGCGGTCGGGTGCTGCTCGGCAGCGCGCTGGACGAGCGCGGCCTCCGCTTCGGACTGGAGCGGTCGTACCGCACACTGGCCCGGCTCGCGCAAGGCGGCGAGGAGAGGATCGACCTGGTGGAACGAGCCAACCGTTACCGCCCCCGGACGTGGGTGTAGTTCATGTCGCAGATGCCCCAGCCGACCGCGCTGACGAAGTGCCCGATCTGCGAGTGGCCCCTCGCCTCGGACGACCGCTTCTGCGGTGCGTGCGGCCATGACCTGTCGGCGGTGCCCGCACCGCCGGCGGACCAGCCGACCATCACCATGAACGGGACGGCAGGTGACGCGCCGGACGAAGCCACGCCCGTGGACTGGCCCGTCGCCTCCGAACCGAGCACGGACACCCCCGCGCCGCTGGTGCGGCCCGCCGACATCCCTGGCACCGACTCGGGCGGCGGCGATCTGCCGGGTCCAGGGCGGGGCGTACGGTTCGACCGGCACCCCGAGCCCGACGAGTACCCGCTGGCCGCGCCCCTGCCGCCGGATCCGCGCACCGCCGAGCCGGCCACACCGCCGGCCGGCACGAAGGTGTGCGTGGCCTGCCGCGCGGGCCGGGTCGACCGCGACGGCTACTGCGAGAACTGCGGACACGCCCAGCCACGCGAACGCGACCACATGGAGCTGGAGTTGGGCGCGGTCGCCGCGGTCAGCGACCGGGGCCTGCGCCACCACCGCAACGAGGACGCGTTCGCCATCTCCTCGACCGCGCTGCCCGACGGCTCCCCGGCGGTCGTCGCGATCGTCTGCGACGGCGTGTCCTCCGCGACCCGGCCCGACGACGCCTCGCTGGCCGCCGCCCGCGCCGCGGGCGAGACGCTGCTGGAATCCCTGCCGCGCGGCACCCACCCGCAGCAGGCGATGCACGACGCGATCGTCGCCGCCTCCACCGCGGTCAACGCCCTGGCGGAGGAGCCGGAGACGGCCGCGGAGCACGCCCCGCACCAGAACGCGCCGGCGTGCACCATCGTCGGCTCCGTCGTCACTCCCAGCCTGCTCGTCGTCGGCTGGGTCGGCGACAGCCGCGCCTACTGGGTCCCGGTGGACCGCAGCGCCCCTCCGGCCCGGCTCACCGAGGACGACTCGTGGGCGGCACAGATGGTGTCCGCGGGACTGATGAGCGAGGCGGAGGCGTACGCCGACCAGCGCGCCCACGCGATCACCGGCTGGCTCGGCGCGGACGCGTACGAACTGGAGCCGCACACCGCTTCCTTCAAACCGGACCGGCCGGGTGTAGTGGTGGTGTGCACCGACGGACTGTGGAACTACGCGGAGGCGGCGGAGGACATGGCCGAGGCCGTGCCCCTGGACGCGGCCCTGCGACCACTGCACTGCGCCCAGGTTCTGGTCGGCCGAGCCCTCGACGGCGGTGGCCACGACAACGTAACAGTGGCCGTCCTGCCGTTCCCGGCCCCTCCTCAGGGGGCAGGATCGGCCTGAGGATGCTCGCGGGCGGGATGCCCGCGGGCACCTCGGCGGCCGGACGGGAACGGCCGACGGACCGGAGGGGACCGGTCCGGGCACAGGCACGCACAGTCATCACCCCACGTGCTGTGGGGCCGCTAGGGGGATCAGAGTAGGCATGGCCAATTTCTCGAAGTCGAACGTGCCGCAGTTCTCGGTCGAGGTGTACCAGAACGAGTACCTGCCCGAAGGCGGCCGCGAGGTCAACGCCATCGTGACGGTCAGCGCGACCGGCGGCGGCACCATCGGCAGCGCGGTCGCCGCGCCGCATCTCTACTCGCCTGGCCAGGGCCCGTCCGCCGCCGTGGCGATCATGGTCGACTGCTCGGGGTCGATGGACTACCCGCCGACCAAGATGCGCAACGCCCGCGACGCCACGGCCGCCGCGATCGACACCCTGCGGGACGGCGTCCACTTCGCGGTGATCGACGGCACCCATGTGGCCCGCGAGGTCTACCCCGGCGGCGGCCGGCTCGCGGTCGCCGACTCCGCCACCCGGGACCAGGCCAGGCAGGCGCTGCGCAAGCTCAGCGCGGGCGGCGGCACCGCGATCGGCACCTGGCTGAAGCTCGCCGACCGGCTGCTCGCCTCGGCCGACGTCGCCATACGCCACGGCATCCTGCTCACCGACGGCCGCAACGAACACGAGTCGCCGGAGGATCTGAAGGCCGCGCTGGACGCCTGTGCCGGACGGTTCACGTGTGACGCGCGTGGAGTGGGCACCGACTGGGAGGTCAAGGAGGTCACCCAGATCGCCTCCGCGCTGCTCGGCACCGCCGACATCGTCGCGGACCCGGCCGCCCTCGCCGCCGACTTCACACAGATGATGGAGTCGGCCATGGGCAAGGAGGTCGCGGACGTCGCGCTGCGGCTGTGGACACCGGTCGGCACGCAGATCAAGTTCGTGAAGCAAGTGGCGCCCACTGTCGAGGAGTTGACGGCCCGTCGCACCGAGTCCGGACCGCGCGCCGGGGACTACCCGACCGGCTCCTGGGGAGACGAGTCCCGTGACTACCACGTCTGCGTCGAGGTCCCGTCCGCGGCCCTCGGCCAGGAGATGCTGGCCGCCCGCGTGTCCCTGGTCATCCCGCAGCCCGACGGATCCGCGCAGAACCTCGGCGCCCAGGGTCTGGTGAAGGCCGTCTGGACCGACGACATGGTCGCCTCCACCTCGATCAACCCCCAGGTCGCGCACTACACAGGTCAGGCCGAACTGGCGCAAGTCATCCAACAGGGCCTTGATGCCCGTAAAGCGGGCGATATGGACGGAGCAACGGCCAAGCTGGGACGGGCCGTTCAGCTCGCCAGCGCGTCGGGGAACGCGGATACTGCGAAACTGCTTGCGAAGGTGGTGGACGTCGTCGACGCGGCGACAGGTACTGTGCGACTGAAGGCGAAGGTCACGGAGGCCGACGAGATGACTCTCGAGACTCGGTCGACAAAGACTGTTCGTGTAAAGAAGTAAGCGAAGCAAGCAGAGCGAGCCAGAAACAGAACCACTGGCGAGCCCGGCATTTCCCCTGGGGAATCCGGGCAGAAACGGCTGTACCGGCCCGAAGCGGCCGCCACGGCCCTCAGTGGGTCACCGGACCCGGCCGAGAGGCCGGAAAGGAGAGGGGGAAGCGCCGACATGCCGACCTGCCCGAACGGACACCAGTCGGGTTCCGACGACTGGTGCGAGGTCTGCGGTCACCGTATGGCCGGTGCCGTACCCCCGCCGCCACCACCGCCGCCTCCGGGCGCCGGTTACGGATACCCGCCGCCCGGCTCGCCTCCCCCGCCTCCGGGCGCGGGCGGCCCCGGCGGACGCCCGCACCTCGCCGCACCGGAACTCTGCCCGCAGTGCCGCACGCCCCGCGAGGGCGGCGCGCCCTTCTGCGAGGAGTGCCGGTGGAACTTCCTGACCAACACGGCTACGACGTACATGCCTGCCGCGCCGCGACCCGCGGCGCCGTCGCCCGGCGCGGGACCGGGCGGTCCTGGCCCCGGACCCGGCCAGGGACCCGGTCAAGGCCCTGGTCCCGGCGGCGGTTCCGGTCCGGGCGGGAACCCGGCACTCCGCTTCCAGCAGCCGCCGCCGTCGTTCGGCGGCGGCGGCGGTGACGGTGACGGGTACGACTACCAGGGCTCACGCCCCTCGCAGATGAACCGTCCCGCCGAACCGATTCCGCCGGGCCCGCCCGGGCCGCCGCCGTTCGGCGGGGATCCGTCGGGACGGGGTGGTCCCGGTGGTCCCGGTCATCCGGGTGGCCCGTCGGGGCCGGGTGGTCCTTCCGGGTTCGGTGGCGGGCCTTCGGGCCAGCCCGGTCAGCCCGGGCCCGGTCAGCCCGGCTCGTCCGCGTTCGGTGGCGATCCTTCGCGCCCCGGCCCCTCGGGCTTCGGCGGCGATCCCTCACGTCCGGTTCCGCCGCCCGGCCCTACGCCGGGCGGCCCCGGTGGATTCGGTGGGCCGGGTGCGTTCGGCGGACCGGATGTGTTCGGCGAACCTGGCGGCCCCGGTGGGCCCGGCGGACCGGGTCGTCCCGGTGGTCAGGGACCCGGCAATGGTCAAGGTCATGGCGGTGGTCAGGGTCCCGGCGGCGCGCCGCAGGCGTTCCAGCAGTCGGCGCCGCCCGCCTTCCCGCAGGAGACCGGGCGACCGCAGCACGGAGGTCCTGGCGGTCCCGGTGGACCGGGTGGACCCGGTGGTTTCGGTGGACCGGGTGGTCGTGGTGGACCCGGCGGTCCGCAGTCCGGCGGCCCGTCCTTCGGTGGTGACGACGACTGGGTGATCTCCCCGCCGTCGTCCGGTCCCGGCGGCTCCGGTGGTCCCGGTGGGCCTTCCGGTCCCGGCGGTCCGGGGTCTCGCCCCGGCGGCGGCTACGGCTATCCGCAGCCCGGCACGACCCAGGCCCCGCCCGGCCCCTCGTACCCGCAGGCGCCGATGTCCTGGAGCGCGACCATCGGCCCCGACCGCGACTACTTCATGGCGATGATGCACCGCTCGGGCCCCGAGGCCGCCGGCCTGAACCTGCCCGCGTACTCCCCCGAGCAGCAGCGCGCCCTCACCGGCAACCAGATCACCATCGGCCGCCGCCGCCACTCCACCGGCGACGTCCCCGACATCGATCTCTCGGTGCCGCCGGAGGATCCGGGCGTCTCCCACCAGCACGCGGTGCTGGTGCAGCAGCCGGACGGCAGCTGGGCGGTCGTCGACCAGAACTCCACCAACGGAACCACGGTCAACGGCTCCGAGGAGCCCATCCAGCCCTTCGTGCCGATCCCCCTTCAGGACGGGGACCGGGTACACGTGGGCGCCTGGACGACGATCACGATCCGCCGGGGCTGACCCGCCGGACGAACGAAAGGATCAGGGCCGGCCGGCCGGTTCGGTCGGCCCTGACCTGTGGGCCCGGTCAGTGCGCTCAGGTCGGCAGGGGCCAGGCATAGGGCCCCTCCGGGTCGTCCAGCCAGGCCCAGGCGTGGTCGCCGCGGACGGTGATGCCGTAGCGCTCCCGGGACGGCATGTCCTCGCGCTGCCAGAGGGCGAGCGCCTCGTGCGGGTCGAGACTGCCCGCCGTCAGGGCCAGCAGGAACCGGAAGAGCTCGTGCTCCCTGGCGTTGCGCGGCAGCCCGCCCAGATGCGGGTGCACCGCCTCCGGCTCGCCGCCCCCGCGCAGCGGCACGAAGTACGCGGACGTGTGCAGGAAGCGCCCCTCGGCGTGCTCGGCGTCGTCGACCCGCAGCCGCACCAGCCCCGTGGCCAGCGGCGTCAGGATGCGGCCGCCGGGGGCGCACTGCGCGAGCCAGGCCTGCGGGATCGAGTGCAGGGTGCAGGTCGCGATGATCCGCTCGTACGGCGCCCGCTCGGGCACCCCGCGCGCTCCGTCCCCGGTGACGACGGTCGGGTGGTACCCGGCGGCGTCCAGATGGCGGCGCGCGGCCTCGGTGATGTCGGCGTCCAGGTCGACGGTGGTGACCCGGTCGTCGCCCAGCCGGTAGCAGAGCAGGGCGGCGTTGTAACCGGGCCCGGCGCCGATCTCCAGCACCCGGTCGCCGTCCTCCACCTCCAGTTCGGCCAGCATCTTCGCCATCAGCGAGGGCTGGCTGCTGGAGGAGATCAGCTCCCCGTCGCGCATCCGGGTGGCGAGCGGGGCGTCGGCGTACGCGCCCCGCACCCAGCGTTCCCGCCTCCGGGGGTCACGTTCCTCACCCCACAGCCGTTCGAAGCCACCCATGACGCCGACGTAGTAGTAAGGGACGAAGAGGTGCCGCGGAACCGTCTCGAACGCCTTCCGCCACACGGGATCGGCGTCCCACGCCCCGCTCGCCTCGATCTCGCGCACCAGCGCCGCGCGGGCCTCGGCGGCGAGGCGTTCCAGGTCGTGGTCGACAGCGTGCGTGCCCATACCTCCACTGTGCTGCGCGACGCCGCCAGACGCGAGCACCACGACGGCCCGGTCCGGAATCGACCGGTCCGCACCTTGAGCCCGGATTTTCGGTGGTCCTAAGCCTTGAGTCCTCCGTCTCCCCGTCTGAGACCATGGGAGACGTGAAAGAGATTCGGCGCGGCACGCTTCAGGAGCAGACCTTCTACGAGCAGGTCGGTGGCGAGGAGACCTTCCGGCGGCTCGTGCGCCGTTTCTACGAGGGTGTCGCCGAGGACCCGATCCTGCGGCCCATGTACCCCGAGGAGGACCTCGGCCCGGCCGAGGACCGCTTCGCGCTGTTCCTGATCCAGTACTGGGGCGGCCCCACCACGTACAGCGAGAACCGCGGCCACCCCCGCCTCCGGATGCGCCACGCCCCTTTCGCCGTCGACCGCGCCGCCCACGACGCCTGGCTGAAGCACATGCGCGTCGCCGTCGACGAACTGAACCTCTCCGAGGAACACGAGCACACGCTGTGGAACTACCTCACCTACGCGGCGGCCTCGATGGTGAACTCCCCGAGCTGACCGGCGCGCGGCCGGCCGGACTCAGCGAACGCTGACGTCGAACGCCCCGAGCCCCGCCCTGCGTACGGCGATCGACCCGTACGGCGTGCGCAGCCTGAGCCACGCGCCCGACGAGAACAGGACCGGCTCTCCCGCCGCGGGGCCGCCCGGTGGCCGCAGGAAGCCCAGCGACTGTGCCGCGTGCACGGCCCGTACCGGCAGGGCGGTGTCGCCGATCGGCCGGGACCAGATCTCCCGCCCGACCCGGTCGAGTTCGGCCCGGGTACGCCGCTCGGGCGTCAACTCCTCGGTGCGGGACCGGAATTCCCGCACCGCCGCGGAGACCATCGCCCGCAACGCGTCCGGCGCGGGCAGCCCCGCCTCCGGCCGCCAGCCACCGCGCGGAGGAAGCACTCCGGCCCACGGCGGCCCGGTCACGGCCTCCGGAACGACGGCCGTGCCGGCCGGCTCGTCAATGGACTCCAGGAGTTCACCGGCCGACACCGTCATGTCGAACGTGACGTCGAGCCCGTTCTCGTACGGCTTGGCGAGCCGTACCGCGCGGATCGCGAGGACCTCGAAGGAGGGCGGCCGGCCGAAGACGGCCAGTGCGGTGCCGGCTGCCTGGAGGCGCACCGCGGCCCCACGGTCGTAGCGGAGCAGCCGGGAGAGGAAGGCCGCGAGATCCGCCGCCTCCCCCTCGTCGGCGAGGTGGAGCACCGTCATGCGGCGACGGCCTCCGCCGTGTCGTCCCGGTACTCCTCCAGGAACTCGCGTTCGTCGGAGGTGATCCGGCGGGGCCGCTGGGTCGCGAAGTCGAACGGCACTATCACCGTCGAGGCCCGGACGTAGACCTGGTCCGGGTCCTTCACCTCGTAGGTGATCGTGAACGACGCCGCTCTTATTTCCGTGACCCACAGCTCGATGTCCACCGGCTGATGCCGGTGCACCAACTGCCGCTTGTAGTCGATCTCATGGCGTGCCACCACGGACCCCTGCTTGAAGTCCTTCTCCGGGCGGAACAGGAAGTCGATACGGGCTTCCTCCAGGTAGCGGAGGAAGACCACGTTGTTGACGTGGCCGTACGCGTCCATGTCCGCCCAGCGCAGTGGGCAGCGGTAGATATGCCGCAAGATCGATCAGCCCCGGGTCAGCTTCTTGTAGGTGGCGCGGTGCGGACGGGCGGCGTCCGCACCCAGTCGCTCGATCTTGTTCTTCTCGTACGACTCGAAGTTGCCCTCGAACCAGAACCACTTGGACTCACCCTCGTACGCGAGGATGTGTGTCGCCACTCGGTCCAGGAACCAGCGGTCGTGGGAGACGACCACGGCGCAGCCCGGGAACTCCAGCAGCGCGTTCTCCAGCGACGACAGGGTCTCGACGTCGAGGTCGTTGGTCGGCTCGTCGAGGAGCAGCAGGTTGCCGCCCAGCTTCAGGGTCAGCGCCAGGTTCAGACGGTTGCGCTCACCGCCGGAGAGCACCCCGGCCGGCTTCTGCTGGTCCGGGCCCTTGAAGCCGAACGCGGAGACGTACGCGCGGGAGGGCATCTCGACCTGGCCGACGTTGATGTAGTCAAGCTCGTCGGAGACGACGGCCCACAGCGTCTTCTTGGGGTCGATGTTCTCGCGGCTCTGGTCGACGTAGGAGATCTTGACCGTGTCGCCGACCTTGATCGAACCGGAGTCCGCCGTCTCCAGCCCCTGGATCATCTTGAACAGGGTGGTCTTGCCGGCGCCGTTCGGGCCGATGATGCCCACGATGCCGTTGCGCGGCAGCGTGAAGGAGAGGTCGTCGATCAGGACCTTCTCGCCGAAGGCCTTGCTGAGGTTGTTGACCTCGACGACCACGCTGCCCAGGCGCGGGCCCGGCGGGATCTGGATCTCCTCGAAGTCCAGCTTCCGCATCTTGTCGGCCTCGGCCGCCATCTCCTCGTAGCGGGCGAGGCGGGCCTTGGACTTGGCCTGGCGGCCCTTGGCGTTGGAGCGGACCCACTCCAGCTCTTCCTTGAGCCGCTTGGCGCGCTTGGCATCCTTCTGGCCCTCGACCTTGAGGCGGGACTGCTTGCTCTCCAGGTACGTGGAGTAGTTGCCCTCGTAGCCGATGGCGCGGCCGCGGTCGAGCTCCAGGATCCAGCCCGCGACGTTGTCGAGGAAGTACCGGTCGTGGGTGACGGCGACGACGGTGCCGGGGTACTTCGCGAGGTGCTGCTCCAGCCACTGGACGGACTCGGCGTCCAGGTGGTTGGTGGGCTCGTCGAGGAGCAGCAGGTCGGGGGCTTCGAGCAGCAGCTTGCACAGCGCGACGCGGCGGCGCTCACCACCGGACAGGTTGGTGACGGACCAGTCGCCGGGCGGGCAGCCCAGGGCGTCCATGGCCTGCTCCAGCTGGGTGTCCAGGTCCCACGCGTTCGCGTGGTCCAGGTCCTCCTGGAGCTTGCCCATCTCGTCGAGGAGCGCGTCGGAGTAGTCGGTCGCCATGAGCTCCGCGACCTCGTTGAAGCGCCTGAGCTTGCCCATGATCTCGGCGGCGCCGTCCTGCACGTTCTGAAGAACCGTCTTGGACTCGTCCAGCGGCGGTTCCTGCAGCAGCATGCCGACGGTGTAGCCGGGCGACAGGAACGCGTCACCGTTGGAGGGCTGCTCAAGGCCCGCCATGATCTTGAGAACGGTGGACTTACCGGCACCGTTCGGGCCGACCACACCGATCTTCGCGCCGGGCAGGAAGCTCAGCGTGACGTCGTCAAGGATCACCTTGTCGCCGTGCGCCTTGCGCGTCTTGCGCATCGTGTAGATGTACTCAGCCAAGAGAAACCGTCCGGCAGTTTGAGATCTGGCAGTGGGCAGTACCACCCATCTTGCCGCACGGCCAGCCTTTGACGGAAACCGGATGGTGAACCCCCCGGACGAGCGACACGGCCCCGGCGCCTGGGGGGGGCGTACCGGGGCCGCGTCACACGCACGTGTCACCGCGCGGTCACTCACTGTTGAGTTGCCAAGGATCTCTGCCCGTCGGCCTGTTGCTCACCGCTCCCACGGCTGCCTACTGCTCCCGCTTGCGCAGGACGATCATCACCGCGCCGCCGATCACGAGCAGGGAGATCGCGACGCCCCCGATCACCGGGGTCGCACCGGAGCTGCCGGTCTCGGCGAGGTCGGTGCCGGAGTCGGAGACCGTGTTCCCGCCCACAGTCGCCGGGCTCGGCTCACTCAGCGTCTGGACGGAGTCACCGCCCGCACCGGCCTCGGTCTCCGTCCGGCAGTCGAAGACGCCCCGGAACTGCTTCGCGAAGCCGTTCGGCCCCTTGATCGTGAAGTCGTACGCCTGGTCCTCCTGCAGCGGGATCGTCACCGTCCGGGTCTCGCCCGCCTCGATGGTGTAGGTGATCCCCATCAGGTCGAAGACAAAGGCCTCGTCGCCCTCGTTGGCGGCCGTGATGTCGAGGCCGCCCTCGGCGCAGTTCTTCTCAGCGGACAGTGCGGGTATCGCGCCCTTCTCGCCCCAGTGCGCGGTGGCCGTCGCGGAGACCGTGGACTCGCTGGAGCCCGCGAGGATCTGGGTCTGGCTGCGGGTCTGGGAGGCGAAAGCGCGGCCGACCGGCACGGTGGTCGAGGCCTGCACGGTCAGCTCGGCCGAGCCGTCCGCGGTGTCCTCGGGCACCTCGAAGTACAGCTCGGTGCCGTCGCCTGCCGAGGTGACGGCCTCGCCGTCCGCGTCGACGACCTTCGCCCCGTCCGTCTCCGAGGGCGGGGTCACGGTCACACCGTCCGCATTGGTGTGCACGGTGACCGGGCCGAGCCGCTCACCCGCCCGCCCGGAGAGCGCCGGCGGATCGAGTGTCAGCGAGGCGGCGGGTTCCGCGAGGTTCCGTGCGCTCTTCTCCAGGTAGTCGGCGAGCTTCTCGGCCTGCGGGTCCAGGGCCGTCACCTCGGCCCCGTCCGAGTAGCGCCAGATCGCCACCTGCGTGCCGGCCGCCGCGTCCTCCTCGGTGAGGCCCTTGGCACCGGCCTTGGCAGCGAGTGCCGCGAGGTCGTTCACCTGCGGGTAGGAGTTCCGCAGGATCCAGCGGATCTTGCCGGCGTCCTTGTTGGCGTTGAGCGAGGTGCCGCTCCAGGGGGTCTCCTGGTACTTGGCGTCCTTCTGCGTCGGGTTCTGGACGTCGACGCAGTAGGTCTGCAGGGTGCCGCCGCCGTCGACGAACATCTCGAACAGGCCTGCCGGGAGCTGCTGTTCCTGACCGTCGGTCCGGAGCACGGCCGTCCCGTACGTCTTCAGGCCGCCTATGGTCGCGGTCGCTCCGCCCGAGCTCCGCACCGCCTCGTCGGCGGTGGCCGGGCCCGCGGCGACGATCGCACCCGCGACGACGAGTCCGGACGCGAGGGACACGGCCGCGAGGCGGGCCTGCCATCGCCTGCGCGCGGACCACGTGGCGAACGACGCCGAGAACGAAGAAACCACAGAATTTCCCTTCGAGCAGGACCCGTTGACGTGGGGGGTTGTGGTCCCACCAGCAGAATCAGAAGCCCCGTGGGCTATGCCGGGCATCCTAGGGATGCGGCGCACCACTCTTCCCAGTCGTATCGTCGGACAAGCGATCCGAATCGGAATCGTTATCGCCTGCACAGCTCGCGAACAGCACTTATCGACAAATCGATGAGATGTGCACGAGGACCGATCGCAACGCATTCGCCGATAAGCCGCAGTTCGGCCTGCGACCTGATGTCACGTCACACCAGCTGTCTCCAGGCCGAGTTCGGACGCGCCGACGTCGAGCGGGTTGCCTGGCGGGGGTGTCTCCCAGTTCGGCTCCGGCTGCCGGGACCGGGGCTGGGCCGGCACCGCAGTCTCTCCCCTGGGCGTCCGCCGGAACGCGGCCGTGCCCCGCGACAGGTCGTGGCCGATCGCCACCGCGTCGACGTCCGCCGAAACCCAGCTCTGCCCGTCCCGTTGTTCGGTGCGTACCTTCAACCGTCCCTGCACCACGACCGGATCGCCCACCGACACGGACGACGCCACGTTCGCGGCGAGGGTGCGCCTCGCCCACACCGTGAAGAAGTTGGTGTGGCCGTCGGTCCACTCGTTCTTCTCCCGGTCCCAGTACCGCGAGGTCACCGCCAGCCGGAACCGGGCCGACGACCCCGTCGACAACTCCCGGCAGACCGGCTGGGTCGCCACGTTCCCCACCACACACACGATCGTCTCGTTCATCTCGCGAACCCCTCCTTCACGCCGGCACCGACCCCGGTGCCGACCGGACACGCGTACGGGCCCGTCCCGTACGGCTGCTGCGTCCGTCGCGGTGATCGCACCAAGCCCCGCCGCGCCACACCATGCGATGTGGTGCGGTGTGGACCGATGTGCTGTGATCGCCGCGTGTTCAGACTGCCGCCGTCGGGCCGAGCCCGCTGAGCGCTGTGTACTACCCGCCGGTTGTGGACAACTCCGTCACCCGACGGGGTGAACTGTTCATCCAAGAACCGCGCCTCACCCCACAGCGCCGCGCCTCAATCCACCACCGCCGCCCCTCAACCCACCGGCGCCGCCCCCAGCACCCGCCCGTACTGCTCCCGCACCTCCCGGTACCGCAGCAACTCGGCCGCGACCGGGTCGAGCACCCGGGCACGGCCGCACCCGGCGGCCGCCTCCCGCAGCCGCCGCTCCGCTTCGTAGCCGTAGCGCCGTGCCGGGCCGCGTGCCGCCAGTCTGCAGCTCCACTCGACGGCCGGACCACCGACGATGCCGATCACCATCAACAGCACCGGTACCCCGATGTTCGGCGCCATGAAGCCGGAGATCTGCCCCAACAGCCAGAGTCCGCCGATCACTTGAAGGAGGGTCATGGACGCCTGCACAAGCACCGCGACCGGCCACCAGCCCGGCCGCGGCGGCCGCCCCACAGGCGCCCCGGCCCGCGCCGCCAGCTCGTCCAACGCCTCGGGCAGCCCCTGCGCCCCCCGTACGGCCGCCTCGCGCACCGCCTGGGCCCAGGGCGCGGGCAGCCCCGTCGCGGCACGGTCGGACAGGTTGCGTACGGCCTGTTCGACCCGCTGTCGCGCGGTGGCCTCCTCGTCCACGGGCGTCGTCAGGGCCAGCCGCCCCGTCGGGGGCTCGCTACGGTCCTGGTACCACCGCCACAGCCGTAGCCAGGGCGTTCCGCACGCGCGGTTGGCGTTGCGCAGCCAGGCGCGCTCGGCGGCCTCGCCCGCCGCGGTGGCGCCGACGGCGTCCGCGAGCCGCGCGGCGAACTCGTCCCGGGACCGCTCGCTGAGCCCCGCGCGCCGCTGATTGGCGTACACCGGCCACAGCCGCGCCGCGGCGGCGTCCAGATCGGCCCTGACCCGGCGGGCCGGCGCGCCCCGCTCGGCCACGAACTGCCCCAGAGACTCGCGCAGTTCCCCCACCCCGTCGCCGGTGAGCGCGGACAGCGCGAGGACGGTGGCGCCCGGTTCGCCGTACTCCCCCAACGCGATCCCGTCCTCGTCGAGCAGCCGCCGCAGATCGTCGAGCACCTGGTGGGCGGCCTCCCCGGGCAGCCGGTCCACCTGGTTGAGGACGACGAACATGACCTCCGCGTGGCCCGCGAGGGGCCGCAGATAGCGCTCGTGGAGGACGGCATCGGCGTACTTCTCCGGGTCGACGACCCAGATGACCGCGTCCACCAGCGCCAGGATCCGGTCGACCTGCTCCCGGTGCTGCACCGCCGCCGAGTCGTGGTCGGGCAGGTCCACCAGGACGAGCCCCCGCAGCTGCGCCTCCGCCTCCGGGCTCTGCAGCGGCCGCCGGCGCAGCCGTCCCGGAATGCCGAGCCGGTCGATGAGGCTCGCCGCGCCGTCGCTCCAACTGCACGCGATGGGCGCGGCCGTGGTGGGCCTGCGCACCCCCGTCTCCGAGATCGCGACCCCCGCGAGCGCGTTGAACAGCGCCGACTTGCCGCTGCCGGTGGCGCCCGCGATGGCGACGACCGTGTGCTGCCCCGAGAGCCTGCGCCGCGCCGCCGCCTCGTCCAGGACCCGCCCCGCCTCCGCCAGCGTCCTGCTGTCCAGCCGCGTACGGGACAGTCCGACCAGCTCCCGCAACGCGTCGAGCCGCGACCGCAGGGCCCCGTCGTACGCGAGCGGGGTGGCCGTCTGCGGCGCCGGAGCCCTCGTCTCCACGACCGGCACCCGCTCGACCCCACTCGTCTCGGACACCCGCCGGGCGATCAGCCCGTCGCCCCAGGGATCACCGGCATCACCGCCATCGCCGGATTCGGTACGGCCGGTCGCGTCGCCGGAAGAGGCGCTGGGAGGCGGGGCAGAGGGCACGTTCTTGAGAGGCACGCGATGGACGTGGCTTTCCTCCTTGCCGCGCTTCTCTGACCTCTCCCGCCGCTCCTGCCTCTCCCGCCGCTCAGGCTTCTCCTGCTTCTCCTGCTTCTTCGGCTTCTTCGGCTTCTCCTGCTTCTCGCGACTCACACGCTCATCGGCTGCCGCTTCATCCTTGCCGGAGCCCGCCTTCTCGTCGCCCGTCTTCTCGTCGCCCGTCTTCTCGTCGCCCGTCTTCTCGTCGCCCGTCTTCTCCTCGGCCTTCGTCTCGACCTTCGTCTCGGCTGTCGTCTCGGCCTTCTTCTCCTCTGCCGTCTTCTCCTCGACCTTCGTCTCTCCTCCCTTCTCCTCTTCGCTCTTCATGCCTTCGTCGCCCTTCTCGGGGACGCCGTCTCCGGTCTGGTCCGCGTGGTCAGTGACGGCAGTCACGGCGGTCACCTCTCCTTCTGCAGTACGGACAGGGCGGCGATGAGTTCGGCCTGTGGTTCGGGGTGGACGTCGAGTGCGTCGAGGGGGGCGAGGCGGCGATCGCGTTCGATGTCGAGGGCGCGGTCGAGGTACTCGGTGAGCAGCCGCCCGCCGCGGTCGCGCAGCCGTAGCGCGCCGTGCGCCCCGATGCGCTCGGCGAGGCCCTCCCCGGCGGACCGGGCCCGGCGACCGCCCAGCAGGGCCGTGGCGACCAGGGCGGCGACGACCTCGGCGTCCGGCGCGACGCTCCGGTCGAGGTCGCGCACCTCTTCCTCGGCGTACTCCTCAAGAACGCGGCGCCAGCGTCGTACGGTCATCCCGATCCGGTGTTCGACGCTCTCGCGCGTGGCGTCGCGTTCGGTCAGCCCGGCGGCCACGGCGGCCGGTTCGCGGCGCCAGGCCTCGCCGATCCGCTCGTCGGCGGCGGTGACGGCGCACAACAGCAGTGTGCCGAGGCTTTCGACGAGGGCGTCGAGCAGTTCACCGGCGGTGCAGTCGAGGGGATAACTGCGCCATCGTTTGAGGGCGTCGCCGGCAAGCACGGCACCGGACTGCAGACGACCCTTCACGCGCGCGTGCTCGCTGTCGTACGCCGTGTCGACGGCCGTGGTGAGGCGGAGGGCGGCGGAGTACTGCTGGGCCGCCGCGCCGGCCAGCTCGGGCATCCGGGACCTCAGCGAGTCCAGGATGCCGTGTGCGGTGCGGGCCATGGCCTGGTGCCGGGCACCGGGGTCGGTCACCTGCTCGGTGAGCCAGGCCCGCAGCGGCGCGACGGCGGTGGTCGGCAGCAGCCCGCCGCCCCAGGCGGACTCAGGCAGTTCGGGCACGGTGAACCGGGGTACGTCGCCGAGCCCGGCCTTGGTCAGCAGGGCGCCGTACTGCCGGGAGACCTCGGAAACCACCTGGTGGGGCACCCGGTCAAGCACGGTGACGAGGGTCACCCGGTGGTCCTTGGCGGTGCGCAGCAGGTGCCAGGGCACGGCGTCGGCGTAGCGGGCGGCCGTCGTGACCATCACCCAGATGTCGGCGGCACAGACGAGTTCGGCGGCGAGTACGCGGTTGTCGGCGACGAGGGAATCGATGTCGGGGGCGTCGAGGAGGGCGAGACCGGGGGGAAGGCTCTCGGCGGTCTCGATGCGCAGCACGCGCTCGCCGTCGCGGCCCGGGGAGAATGGTTCGTCGCCGGGATCCTGACCGGGCTCCCGCTGGGGCACCCACGCGCGGGTGAGGTTGGGCAGCACGCGCATGCCGCTGAACCAATGATGGTCCTCGGGATGACACACCAATACGGGTGTACGGGTCGTGGGCCGCAGCACGCCGGCCTCACTGACCCTCCGCCCCACCAGGGAGTTGACGAGAGTGGACTTGCCGGCTCCGGTCGACCCCCCGACAACGGCGAGCAACGGCGCTTCGGGTTGCCGCAACCGGGGCACCAAGTAGTCGTCGAGTTGCGCGAGCAGTTCGTCGCGGTTGGCACGCGCGCGCGGGGTCCCTGCCAGGGGCAGCGGAAAGCGCGCGGCGGCGACACGGTCGCGCAGGGCGGAGAGCGCGTCGAGCAGCTGAGGCCGTACGTCCAAGGTCACCACATGCGAAGAATGCCCAATTTTGTGGACTTTCTGAAGCATATAAGTACGCCTGCGCGCCGACAGGGCACATGGGACGGAGGGGACGAGAGGGGCGCAGGCATAACGAGTGCACAACACCCGGGGCGCGAGACGCCAAAAGAGGTGCACGATTCGCACCTGCCTGCGATTATCAGGATCGCTTCACCGAACCTCCACATTGAGCCACGGAGGCGAAGCAACAGGGACAAGGACTCGGGAGCCCTATCCTTGTCCCCGGCAACGTCACGGATCAGCCCACACCCGGGCACCAAGACCGAGGCCACCACATCCGGCCCCCGTAGCTCAGTGGATAGAGCAGGCGCCTTCTAAGCGCTTGGCCGCAGGTTCGAGTCCTGCCGGGGGCGCCTACTCCCCACCCTCCCTCCGGGAGGGCTTTTTGCTGGTCAGAGCGTGGCCTCGCCGACTGCGGAGCCATCGCGCGCGGCTCGTGGTCAACCTCCGGCCCGCCCCCACGACCGACGCCCTGGAACGCCTCCGGGCACAGCCGCCGGCCCACCACCCGACAGACACCGCACCTGACTAATAGCTACGCAAGTCGCCCATCAGGGTGCCGGTCACCCGGGACGGAAATCGGCCAGGCGTGCCGGATCACGGGGCGGACGGATCCTCCGCGACGCCACCCTCGACCGGTTGGCCCCGCCGACCGACGACCGGCTTCGCCGCGGAAGGCGGCGCTGCTGAATCCGCCGTCGCCCGTGGGGCGGGTCCGCTGCGCCGCCCCCTCGTCATGCCTTCCCGCCACCCAGGTCACAGAGATCAACCCTGGGTAGAGTCCCCCCAGACTCGCGTATCCCGCTCCCGAACCACGCACCCCCGAGGGTCCTGGCCGGCAGGCACCCGACGGGCTTGACCGGAAGGCATTCGCCATGCGACCGCGACTTCGCTGCGCCGTACTCGACGACTACCAGTCCGTCGCGACCGAGGTCACCGACTGGTCCCCGGTCGCGGACGACGTCGATGTCGTGAGCTTCGCCGAGCACTTCGCGGATGAGGAGGCCGTCGCGGCGGCGCTCGCGGAGTACGACATCGTCGTCACCCTGCGCGAACGTGTCCCCTTCCCCGGCTCGCTCCTCGCCCGCCTGCCCCGTCTGAAGCTCCTGATCGCCTCCGGCATGCGCAACTCGATGATCGACTACGCGGCCGCCGAGACACACGGCGTGACGGTCTGCGGTACGGCCAGCTCCTCCACCCCACCGGTCGAGCTGACCTGGGCCCTGCTGCTCGGCCTCGCCCGGGGCCTGGTCACCGAGAACAACGGCCTGCGCGAGGGCGGCCCCTGGCAGAGCACGGTCGGCGCCGACCTGCACGGCGCCCGGCTCGGGCTGCTCGGTCTCGGCAAGATCGGCAGCCGGGTGGCCCGCGTGGGCCTCGCCTTCGGCATGCGTGTGACGGCATGGAGCCAGAACCTCACCAAGGAGTACGCCGACGAGGTGGGCGTCCATCTGGCCGCGTCCAAGGAGGACCTGCTCGCGGGCAGCGACTTCGTCTCCGTCCACCTGGCCTTGAGCGACCGCACCCGAGGGCTGCTCGGCACTCCCGAACTCGCCCTCCTCAAGCCGACCGCCTACCTGGTCAACACCTCCCGCGCCGCCATCGTCGACCAGGACGCGCTGCTCGCCGCCCTGCACGAAGGCCGTATCGCCGGAGCCGGCGTCGACGTCTTCGACATCGAGCCCCTCCCCGCCGACCACCCGATGCGTAAGGCCCCCCGCCTCCTCGCCACCCCTCACCTCGGCTACGTCTCACACGCCAACTACGCCACGTACTACGGCCAGGCGGTCGAGGACATCCAGGCCTACCTTGCGGGTTCCCCGGTACGGCTCCTCAGCTGAAGCCCGCAGCGCCACAGCCTCGCGACCCCGCAACCTCACCCACTCGCTCCCCTCTGCCAGGGCGCGGTGCGTTCGGCGTGGACACCGCCATGGCGGTGTCCTTCGGGGACAATCCGGCCGCCGCGCGAGGCGTCCGGGTGCATGAGAAGCCAACACAACGGAACTCCCTGTTCAAAAAGGGTGATTCCAGGATGAACACCGTGACCCATGGTGCGCGGGCGCGTTGAAGGGGCGTCCGGTCGCGTAAGTGCGGCCGTGTTCATCGAATTGAAGGAGAACGTGATGTCTCGCATGGTGAAGGTGGCCACCGTCACTCTGGGTACGTCCGCCCTGGTCCTCAGCGGGGCCGGGCTGGCCTCGGCGGACTCGGATGCCCGCGGCGCGGCCATCGGTTCGCCCGGCGTCCTGTCGGGCAACGTCGTCCAGGTCCCCATTCACGTGCCGATCAACATCTGCGGGAACACCGTGAACATCATCGGCTTGCTGAACCCTGCCTTCGGTAACACGTGCGTCAACGACGACCACGACGAGCACAAGGACGACAAGAAGGACGACAAGAAGGACGACGGCAAGGGCCACAAGAAGCACCACGGCCGCTGACCTCGGGTCGGCGCCGACAAGCAGGCAGCACACGGCTGAGCCTCCGACGGTGTCGACCGCCGGGGGCTCAGCCGTACTCGCACCGACTCACACGTAACGGCAGATCTCGCCGACGTCGTCCATCTGCCCCGGCGTCAGACTCGATGGCGGCACCTCCTCGTGGCATGCCGCCACCCGCCCCGCGAAGGGCCCGGTCATCACCCGGTGGTCCGCACCCCGCCCGTCTCGCCCGTCCGCATGACTGCTCCGGATCGAGTAGCTCTCCCTCACGGTCGCCCCGAGGCCGCGGCTGCTGGGTCGTGCCCCAGTTCATCTGTGGCCGCGCGTATCGCGTCGAGCGCGGTGGGACACGAGCAGTGTTGGCCGACCGCTCAGATGCGTGCTGTCCGCGCGAGCCGCATCAGGCGCAGCGGCCGCCCATCCAGACCGACGTGCCATCGCCGTCGCCATCGCAGGCTCTCGACCGCCAAGTTCGCGTCGGGCGACGGCACGGCGCAACCGGTGGCCGAGGTACATGTCGTCGAACGCGACTTCCTCGGGGAGCGCCGGCCGCCTGGCCCGCGAGGCGGCGACGGCCGAAGCGAGCAGCCCGCGTACGACATACCGCCGCCTGCGTAAGGAAGCCACCGGCCGCACGAGCCCGTGCGGCGCCCCAGGGCGCGCCGAAGGCCCGGGATCAGCCGGACTTCCCGGCCTTCCCGAGCCCATCGAACCCTCAGGTCCCCGAACTGCCCGGCTGCCCCGTCCCGGCCAGGGGAGGGTGCCCCCTGGCGCCGGGGCCCCTCCCGTTGCGTATCTCTACGCCTGACCGAGGCCCACGTCGGCGGTCGGTGCTGTGCGCAGCAGCGGTGTACGCAGGGCGGCCTGGGGACTCTTGAGCGTCCCGAGTTCGGAGGCCTCGGGCTTGGGCGCGGTCAGCGGGGCATCCAAGGACAGTCCGGGCGTCAGCGTCTTCAGGTCGGCCGCGGGCGCGTCGACCGCGGCGCGCTCGGAACCCTTGCCGACGACCCGTGGCACCGGGGTCTCGGCCGACAGGCCGGGCAGGGGGGTCTCCAGCGGCACCTGCGGCAGGGTGTTCTCCGGGATCAGCCGGCCCTCGACGTACCGGGGCATGTCCGGCCGCCCCTGCTTGGGCAGCGGCACTTCCCCGCCGATCTCGGGCAGTTTCACGTTGTGTGACTTCTCGACACCGTCCAGGGGCACAAGGATGGGAACCGACTCGGCCGCGACAGCGGGGGTCGCGGCACCGGCACCCAACGCGGCCACCACGCCCGTGACGGCGATGACAAGGGTTCCTCGTGGGGTCGACTTCATTTCGACACAGTCCCTTTCAAGGATCGGGAGTCGGATTCCAAAGCTCAATGTCCGTACGGGATAACGAGGTCGGATTCAATGTCAGTCGCAATCGAGGCGAGATTCCCCCGACCGACCCAT
>NZ_JAEMUX010000004.1 GCF_016598475.1 Streptomyces adelaidensis | reverse complement strand
GCCAGCACCCCAAGCCCTATCTACACGGCATTGGGTCTAGCTCACCGTACGGTCATCGTCATCGTCATCGTCATCGTCACCGTCACCGCCATGGCCATCGCCGTCGTCGGATTCGGGCCGTCGTGCCCGGCCCGCCACGCAGTAGGAGCTGGGCAGCCGCGGCCCCGTCTCCGGCACCAGGAACTCCCGTACCGACTCGATCTCGAACCCGGCGGCCCGGATCGTGGCGACCGGGTCGCGGGACACATGGCAGCCGCCGAACAGCGGCGGCCACACCGTGCGGTCCAGCGCCCGCTGGAACGTCCGCATCGCGCGCCCGCCGCCCCGGCCGTGTTCGAAGAACCGCAGCTCACCGCCGGGGCGCAGCACCCGCCGCACCTCGCTCAGTGAGCGCCGGACATCCCGCACACTGCACAGCACCAGCGACACCACGGCCGCGTCGAACGCCTCGCTCTTGACCGGCAGCGCCTCCGCCGCGCCCGGTACGACGTCCACGGGCACCTCGGCGCGCAGGGCGGACTCCAGGGCGAACCGTCGCAGGGAAGCCTCCGGTTCGATCGCGACCACCTCCGCGACGGTGGTCGGGAAGTGCGCGAAGTTCAGGCCGTTGCCGGCGCCGATCTCGATGACCCGCCCGGAGAGCCCGGCGAGCAACTCGTCACGTACGGGCCCCACCCTCGGCTCCGCCGACACGCTCAGTCTGGCGTAGAACCGGGCGAAGACAGGGTGGTGCACGGCGTCCTTGGTGGCGCGGGCCATGAGGGCCTCCCGAGGAGGACGGCAGATACCGCGATTGTCCCCCGGGAAGCGACGACTCACCCGTCGCACAGCTGTGGGGAACAGCCGTGCGACGGGTGAGGTGCGGCGAAGGGCCGGGTCAGGCGATGAAGTCCCGGACCTGTTCGTAGACGCCGTGGTCGTTGTTCATGTCGGTGTGCGAGACGCAGCCGACCTCGACGTTCGTGGCGCCGCTGAGGATCGCGGTGGTGTCCGGGGTGAGCGCGTCGTCGCAGTTCGACCAGTAGCTGGCGTACGAGACGCTGCCCGGCGTCTCGTCCCCGGAGTTGAGCGAGGTCAGGAACGAGCTGCCGGTGTACATCTCCGAGCAGGACGTGTAGAGCCACCGGCACCAGCCGGCCACGGTCGTGCCGTGGTTGACGCCGGCCGTCGAGACGAAGTCGTCCACGTACGCCGTCCCGCCGAGGTTCTTGAGGTAGTAGCGGGAGTTGAGCGCGCCCATCGAGTGGACGACCAGGTCGACCTTGGAGGCGCCGGTGGAGGCGAGCACGCTCTGGATCTTGGTCTGGAGCTGCTGGGCCGTCGTGACGTTGGACTTGGCCCAGTCGTAGGACCAGGCGTGCACCTCCGAGGCGGAGTAGCCGTCCTCCTGGAAGTACGCGCCCCATTCGTCCCAGCTGCTGGACGAACTGCTCAGACCGTGTACGAAGACGACCGGGTTGTGGGTCGCGGCCTGGGCGGGGGACGCGGAGAAGGTGAGCGACAGAAGGAGCGTCGTGGCCACGGTGGAAAGAGCCGTGGCGACACGACGCATGCGGCGCTGCATGGTGCCTCCTGATACGGGTGGGGTTGCCTGGAGTGTCAGGGCGGGTCTACGCGCGCCGCATCGGCGAAATCGCCGGTCTTTACTGGCCGGTTAACTCGCCAGTAACGTGATGGGTGTGGTGACTCCGGTGAACCCCCCACGACTTCCGCATCGCTCGCCACCGCCACCCAGGAACATGTGGTCGAGCCAGAACACAGCGTCGGCCGCCGTGCCCGCGCTGTCCGAAGGCGTGCGCGTACGCCTGCTGCACGCCGCCCAGGGCGATCCGCGGGCCGCCGCGGAACTCGCCGCCGCCCTGACCGAACGCCAGACCACCGGCCTGGATCCGCTCCCGGCCGAGCCCCTGGCGCTCGCCCCCGCACTGCTGCGGACCCACCGCCGGGACGTACGGGCCCTGCCCGACGACACCCGGTTCCTGCTGCTCCTCGGCGCGGCCGACCAGTACCCGGTCCCGACGCACGCCTACGCGCGGGCCGTCACGGCCGCCCGGCTGGACACCCGCCCCCTCGACACGGCGGAAGCGGCGGGCCTGGCCCATGCCACGGCCCAGGGCATCGTCTTCCGGGACGCCAGGACACGGATCGCCGTGTACGAGTCCGCGTCCATGACCGACCGGCGCGAGGCCCATCGCCTCCTCGCCGCCGTCCTGAACGGCGAGGGCGAGAGACCCGGCCGCTCCTGGCACCGGGCCGCCGGGGCCCTCGGCCCCAGCCGCCGCCTCGCCGGCGAACTCCGTCTCGCGGCGCGGGTGGCACGTGCCATCGGCGATCCCGGCCTGGCCTCCGCCCTCGCCGAACGCGCCGCCGCCCTCACCCCCGAACCGGCCGAACGCATGCCCCTGCTCGCCCAGGCCGCCGCCGAGGCCTGGCAGTCGGGCGACGGCGACCGGGCCCGCCGCCTCGTCGCCGCCACCGACGACGACGCCCTCGGCGGCCTCCTCGCACTCCGCGCAGGCAACGCCTCCGAGGCCTTCGACGCCCTGCTCACCGCCACCGTCCGGCACGGCGGCGACCAGGCCCCGGACAAGGCCGCCCATCTGCTGGCACGAGCCACCGAGGCCGCCATCTACACCGGGGACCTACGCCGCTGCCGGGAGGCCGCCGCCGTCGCCGACGCGCTGGGCATCCTCCCGCCGAGCACCCTCGGCGCCCTGGCCGCCGCGTTCGAAGGGCGCTACGACGACGCCCGGGACGTCCTCGAAGCCGCCGCCGGACGCTGCGGCCCAGGCGGCGACCCCACCCAGCTGATCCACTCCGGGATCGCCGCCCTGCTCCTCGGCGACCACACCCGCGCCTTCACCGCCACCGCCCGCGCCGCCGCCTCCGCCCGGGCCAGGGGCGACACGGTGACCGTGCCGCAGGCCATGGAGTTCCGGGCGTACACGGAGTTCTGGACCGGGCGCCCCAAGGCCGCCGAAGGAGCCGTCCTGGACGCCCTGCGCCAGGCCTACGCCACCGGGCAGGACAACGGGGCCTGCCATCTCCAGGCCGCCCTCGCGATGTTCGCGGCCGTCACCGGCGACGAGAAGGTGTGCCGGGAGCGCGCCGACTCCGCCCGCGCGTACGCCCTGGGGCGCGGCCTCGGACTGCCCGCCGCCCTCGCGATGTTCGCCCTCGCCTTCCTCGACCTGAGCACCGGCCGCTACGCCGCCTCGGCGGCCCGGCTGCGCGCCCTCGCCGGCTTCGGCCCCGGGCACGGGCACCGCGCCATCCGGCACCTCGCCACCCCGCACTACGTCGAGGCCGCCGTCCGCACCGGCGACAGCCGCGTGGCCCGCGCCGCGCACGCCGACTACGACCGCTGGGCCCGCACCGTCCGCAGCGCCGACGACCTCGCCCTCAGCGCCCGCTGCCGCGCGCTGCTCGCCACCGGGGAGGAGGCCGTCGAGCACTACCGCACGGCCCTGGACCTGCACGCCTCCGGCACCCGCGACTTCGAACGCGCCCGTACGGAACTGCTCTTCGGCAGCGCGTTGCGCCGGCTCCGCAACCGCACCGAGGCCCGCGACCGCCTCCACAGCGCCCTGGAGGCCTTCGAACACTTCGGCTCCCCGCAGTGCGCGGTCCAGGCCCGCGCGGAACTCCGGGCTCTGGGGGAGCGCGCCTCCGGCGCGCCGGGTGCCGAGGATCTCGCCGCTCGTCTCACCGCTCAGCAGTTGATGATCGCCCGCATGGCCGCCGACGGGGCCACGAATCGGGAGATCGCCGCGCGACTGCTGCTCAGCCCTCGCACGATCGACCACCATCTTCGCGGGGTGTTCTCGCGGTTGGGGATCAGGTCGCGGATCGAGTTGGTGCGGTTGTTGGGGGAGGAGAGCGCCTGAGAGCTCGGGGTTTCGGGTGCGTCGGCGTCCGCGGGCGCGTCGTGGTTGCTCGCGCAGTTCCCCGCGCCCCTTAGAAGCGCCGGGCGAGCCCTGATCCTTTGGGGTGCGGGGCGACTGCGCGACTACGCCTCAGCGGACTCCCGTGCCGTGAACACCTCGGCGTCCCACACTCCGCCCAACCACGGCGCCAGCCAACTCCCCGCCTGGGCGCGGAAGTCGTCCGGCGCCAGCGGACCCACCCCCGCCGGCACCGCCCCCAGCAGCGGCGCCCCGGCCACCACCGGCAGGTCCGCCAGGTTGCAGCGGGACGCCAGATCGGGGGCGTCGGGCCAGCTGCCGATCACCACGCCCGCCAGGTCCAGCTCGCGCGCGGCCAGTTCACGCGCGGTCAGCTCCGTCGTGTTGAGGGTGCCGAGCCCCGCCGAGGCGACCAGCAGGACCGGCGCGGCGAGCAGCCGGGCCGTGTCGGCGAGGGTCCCGCCCGCCTCGTCGAACCGTACGAGCAGCCCGCCCGCGCCCTCGACCAGTACCAGGTCGTGCTCGACCGCCAGCTTGGCCGCCGCCTCCGCGACCTCCTCGGGGTGCACGGGCGGGAGCCCGGAGCGGCGGGCGGCGGTCGCGGGAGCCAACGGCTCCGGGTAGCGGCCGAGTTCGCGCACCGTCACGGCACCCGCGAGCCGCGCCACCTCGTCCGCGTCACCGCGCTCGTCCGGCCGCACCCCGGTCTGCGCGGGCTTGAGGACGGCCACGGAACGGCCGGACGCCACGGCCAGGGCCGCGACGGCCGCCGTGACGACCGTCTTGCCGACCTCCGTGCCCGTCCCCGTGATCACCAGGACCGTCATGGCACCTTCCTCCGTCGTTCCGTCGCTCTGTCATCCCGCCGTCGCCGCCGCGCACACCGCGCGGGCGATCCGGGCCACGTCGTCGTCGCCCGTGACGTACGGCGGC
The DNA here is from genome assembly GCF_016598475.1 of Streptomyces adelaidensis. GTDB lineage: Bacteria > Actinomycetota > Actinomycetes > Streptomycetales > Streptomycetaceae > Streptomyces > Streptomyces adelaidensis. Next base: position 201,256 of record NZ_JAEMUX010000004.1, on the reverse strand, counting down.
ATCGTGTACACGAGATCGCGGAACGGCCGCAGCCACACGCCCTCGCGGACGGCGGCCGCCGTCGCCGCCTCCATGTCCACCGCGTGGTCGAGCTGGACGACACCGATCGCACCGAGGACGCGTACGTCCCGCACGCCCGGCACTTCGCGAGCGGGCGCCAGCCCCTCCCGCAGCCCCGTCTCGATCCGCTTGACCTCCCCGAGCCAGTCCTGGCCGAGCAGCAGTTCGATCGAGGCGCAGGCGACGGCCGCCGCCAGCGGATTGCCCATGAAGGTCGGCCCGTGGGCCAGCACCGGCACCTCACCCCGCGAGATCCCCTCGGCCACCCGTGCGGTGCACAGAGCCGCCGCCATGGTCAGATAGCCGCCGGTCAGCGCCTTGCCCACGCACATCACATCCGGGCTCACCGCCGCGTGGTCCGCCGCGAACAGCGCGCCCGTACGCCCGAAGCCGGTCGCGATCTCGTCGAACACCAGCAGTACGTCGTACTCGTCGCACACCTCGCGCAGCACCCGCAGATAGGCGGGGGAGTGGAACCGCATCCCGCCCGCTCCCTGCACCACCGGCTCCACGATCACGGCGGCCAGCTCGTCGGCGTGCCGCTCGACGGCCGAGCGCAGCAGATCGGCGTACGACTCCTCGTACTCCGCCGGCGGCGCGTCCACGAACACCTGTTGGGGCAGGATGCCCTGCCACAGCTCGTGCATGCCGCCCTCGGGGTCGCACACGGACATCGGCTGCCAGGTGTCGCCGTGGTAGCCGCCGCGCCAGGTCAGCAGACGCCGCTTCCCGGGGCGGCCGAGCGAGCGCCAGTACTGCAGGCACATCTTGACAGCGACCTCGACGGAGACCGAGCCCGAGTCGGCGAGGAAGACATGCTCCAGCCCCTCTGGTGACATGTCGACAAGGTGCTTCGCCAGCCGTACGGCGGGCTCATGGGTGAGTCCGCCGAACATGACGTGACTCATCCGCCCCAACTGCTCGCGCGCCGCCTCGTCGAGCACCGGGTGGCGGTAGCCGTGGATCGCCGACCACCACGACGACATGCCGTCGACCAGCTCGCCCGAGCCGTCCGCGAGCCGCAGCCGGACCCCGCTCGCCGACTCCACGACGAGCGGTTCCCGCCGGCCCGGCATGGGCCCGTACGGATGCCACACGTGCCGCCGGTCGAGCTCCAACAGCTCGGAAACCGGCAGGCCGGGCAGGTCAGGCATTGGGCGCGAGGTCCGTTCCGGCGCCCCGGCGGCGTACCGAGACGAGGTCGGTACGCGCCTGGCCGGGCGGCGTCTCGCCGGCGGAACCGCACACGCCACCGCCCTCGTGGGACCCGCACCCGGCGCTCTCCTGAGTCGCGCAGCCGCCGACCCGGTGCTCCGGCAGCGTCACCTGGTCCGTGCCCTCGACCTCGAACCCGGCGTCCGCGATCATGTCCAGGTCGGCCTTGCCGGCCTGGCCCTCGGTGGTGAGGTAGTCACCGAGGAAGATGGAGTTGGCCAGGTTCAGGGCGAGCGGCTGCATCGTACGGAGATGGACCTCGCGGCCGCCCGCGATCCGCACCTCGATGTCCGGGCAGACGAACCGGACCATCGCCAGGATGCGCAGACAGCGCTGCGGGGTGAGGTTCCACTCCTCGGCGAGCGGGGTGCCCTCGACCGGGATCAGGAAGTTGACCGGAACGGAGTCCGGGTCCAGCTCACGCAGCGAGAACACCACGTCCACCAGGTCCTCGTCCGACTCGCCCATGCCCGCGATCAGACCCGAGCAGGCGGACAGGCCCGCCGCGTGCGCCTTGCGGACGGTGTCGACCCGGTCGGCGTAGGTGTGCGTGGTCGTGATCTCGCCGTACGTCGCCTCGGAGGTGTTGAGGTTGTGGTTGTAGGCGTCCGCGCCCGCCTCGCGCAGGCGTTCGGCCTGGCCGTCGGAGAGCAGACCGAGGCAGGCGCAGACCTCGACGCCCTCATGTCGCTCCTTGATCGTCTTGATGGTGCCCGCCACCCGGTCCACGTCCCGGTCGGTCGGGCCCCGCCCCGATGCCACCAGACAGACCCGCTTGGCGCCGCCCGCGAGCCCGGCCGCGGCGGCCTCGGAGGCCTGGTCGGGCTTGAGCCAGGTGTACTTGAGGATGCCGGCGGTGGAGCCGAGCCGCTGGGAGCAGTAGGAGCAGTCCTCCGGGCACAGGCCCGATTTGAGGTTGACCAGATAGTTCAGTTTCACCCGGCGCCCGAACCAGTGCCGGCGTACCTTCCCGGCCGCGGCCACCACGTCCAACAGCTCGTCGTCGGAGGTGCCGAGGACGGCGAGCGCCTCGGCACGGCTCAGCGGCTCACGTCGGAGCCCCTTGTCCACCAGCGTGTTCAGCAGGTCCATGAGAGCCGATCCTGTCCTACGGAACCGCTCCCGGCCAAGGAGAGTTCGTACAACAGAGTCGGCCCGAGGTGTGGGTATCGCCACATCGTGGGCGGCTGGTCGTCCCGTTAGTGTCTGTGCACTGCCTACAAAAGCCCTCGCCGCGCCGGACACCGACAGTCATGGCGCCGCGGGCCGCACACACCAACCCGGAGGACCCATGGCGTTCGGCTGGATCGACGAGCAGGCGTCGGCACGCCGCCGCGCCGGACTCGTCCGCACCCTGCGTCCCCGGCCCGCCGACTCGCCCCTCCTCGACCTCGCGAGCAACGACTACCTGGGACTGGCCCGGCACCCCGAGATCACCGAGGGCGCCGCCGAGGCCGCGCGCAGGTGGGGCGGCGGGGCCACCGGCTCCCGGCTGGTCACCGGCACCACCGAGCTGCACGGCGAGCTGGAGCGGGAACTGGCCGACTTCTGCGGCTTCGAGGCGGCCCTCGTCTTCTCCTCCGGCTACGCGGCCAACCTCGCCGCCGTCACCGCGCTCGCGCCGCACGGCTCCCTGCTCGTGTCCGACGCGGGCAACCACGCCTCCCTCATCGACGGCTGCCGGCTGGCCCGCGGCACCACCCAGGTCGTGGCCCACGCCGACCCCGAGGCCGTCCGCAAGGCGCTGAGCACGGCCACCGGGCCCGCCCTCGCCGTCTCCGACACGGTCTTCTCCGTGGACGGCGACGCCGCCCCGCTGGCCTCCCTCGCCACCGCCTGCCGGGAGTACGGCGCCGGGCTCGTCGTCGACGACGCCCACGGGCTCGGCGTCCTGGGCGACGGGGGCCGGGGCGCGCCGCACGCGGCGGGCCTCGCGGGCGCCCCCGATGTCGTCGTGACGGTCACGCTGTCGAAGTCGCTGGGCAGCCAGGGCGGCGCCGTCCTCGGCCCGGCCCACGTCATCGACCACCTGGTCAACGCGGCCCGTACGTTCATCTTCGACACGGGCCTCGCCCCGGCCGCGACCGGTGCGGCGCTCGCCGCGCTGAGACTGCTGCGCCGGGAGCCGGAGCGCGCCGCGCGGGCCCGCGAGGTGGCGAGGGCGCTGCACACACGGCTGACGGCGTCGGGCCATGAAGCGGTGCGGCCCGACGCCGCCGTGGTGTCCGTACGCGCGCCGTCTCCTGAGCAGGCGGTGCGGTGGGCGGCGGACTGCCGGGCGGCGGGTCTCGCCGTCGGCTGTTTCCGCCCACCGTCCGTACCCGATGGCGTTTCGAGGCTGCGGCTGACGGCCCGGGCGGATCTCACCGAGGGGCAGATCGACCGGGCCGTGGGGATCGTCGGCGATACGCGACCGTGAGTCGGCGTCCCGGCCGAGCGTCGCCGTAAGCGGAAGTGCGCGTGCTGTCGGTGGTGGTCACCGAAGCGTGGTGATGAATCCCTCCCAGGCCTCGGGGTCGAACAGCAGGGCGGGCCCCGCCGTGTTCTTCGAGTCGCGCACGGCCACAAGACCGGCCCAGCGGCCGGCCCCGGGACGGGCCGTTTCCACACAGTTGTTCATTCCCGTGCTCCGGCTGCTGCGCAGCCATCGCACCCCGTGCAGTTCGGTACTGGTGGTCAGGTTCCGAGGCAGTGCAGACATGGTGCCTCCTTACGCGCCGGCGGCGATCCCGGCGAGATAATCCAACGTGTCCTCGGGCGAAAGGGCGTGGATCTGAAGGGCGTTGAAGGCCTCGACATACGCCTTGAGGTCTTCTTTCCGCTCCAAGTAGAGGCTACTCGTCAAGTGGTCGAGAACAACCACATCCAGATCGGATGTGCTCCGAAATGAGAAAATTACGAAAGGCCCGGTGATGCCGATGTGCGCCCCGGCAGTGAACGGCAGCACCTGCAGTCGCACTTGAGGAAGGCGTGCGGCCTCGACCAGACGCCCCAGTTGCCGGGCCATGATCTCGGGACCGCCCACCTCCCGCCGCAGAACGCCCTCGTCGAGCACGGCGCTCAGCTCCATCGGCGGGTCGGCGCGCAGAACTTCCTGCCGCGCGAGCCGCACTTCCACGAGCGCGTCGAGTTTGTCGTCTTCCAGCCCCTCCACCGCGGCCCGGGTCACCGCCCGGGCGTACTCGGGGATCTGCAGAAGGCCCGGCACGACCGAGGTCTCCAACGTCCGCATCCCGCTGGCCTGCGACTCCAGACTGATGAAATCGCGGTACGTCGGCGGCAGTACGCCCCGGTACGCGTGCCACCAGTTGTACCGCCCGCCGCCGTCCTCGGAGCCCGCCAGCGCCAGCAGCAACTCCCGTAACTCGGCGTCGTCGACCCCGTACACGTCCAGTAGCTTGCGTACGTCCGAGGGTTTCACCCCGCTGGCGCCCGTCTCGATCCGGCTCACCTTGGACTGGTGCCAGCTCACGCGATGGGCCGCCTCGATACTGGTGAGTCCGGCACGGGTACGCAGGAAGCGCAACTCGGCACCGAGCTTGCGGCGGCGCACCGCCGGACCGTATTGCATGGGTTTCTCCTTCCGCCCGGCGCGCGAAGTCGGGTGACGCAGAGGATGGACCGAGACCCCACCCGAATACGGTCGGCCGTCGGAGAGTTCACCGCTTCGAGCGACAGATATATGCATATCTTGGTGGATCGTCACCTGAGACGCCCCAGGTAGTGGCAGTCTGGCGCGAAGCACCAGTCCGGGACCGTACTCGAACCATCCGCTCCCTGTCGGACACCGGTCCCGTGGGAAAGGGACTCCTCGCCATGGCAGATCACCAGGAAGCATCCGTCACTCTGCCGAGCGATCCCGCCTCGGTGCCCGCGGCCCGTAAATACGTCGCCCAAGTGCTCGCCGAATGGGGCCTGCCGGGCGATACGGATATCGCGGACACCGTGCGCCTGATCGTGTCCGAACTCGCCACCAACGCCGTCCAGCACACGCTCGGTCAGTCGCCCACGTTCACCGTGGACATGGCGCTCGACCGGGACGAGCAACTGCGCATCGGCGTCACCGACAGCCATCCGCGCTTTCCGAAACGGCTGCCGGCCGCTGTCCAGCAGGACAACGGCCGGGGCATGGTCATCATCCGCTGGCTGACCGCCGAGTGCGGCGGCAGACTGAGCGTCAGCCCCACCTGTGAGGGCGGCAAGACGGTCGCGATCGAACTGCCGTGGACGGTGCCCGTGCGGCCGGTCAGGGCAGGCGGTCCGCAGCCGACCTGAGGGAGGACCCGCTCTCGGCCTCGGGCGGCATCGGCGGCGGGTCGGTCCGGCCCGAGCGTCCCACCAGCTTCGGGAGCACGCCCCACAGGAGCAGACACCCGACGAGCGTGCCGGCCCCGGCGATGATCCCGGCCGTCCGGCCGAGCGTCACGTCCACGACGAGCAGCACGGATCCGGTGAAGGCCGGCATCAGCACCACCAGGCCCGCGGTGGCCAGCCGGGACGAGACCTGGACGATGGTGGGCTTGGCGTTCTGCTGGAAGAGCGAGCGGTGCAGGGCGGCCGGGGCGGTGAAGAGCGCCGCCGCGAGGACCGCCAGCAGCAGTGTGGTGACGTAAGTGGCGCGCTGGAAGGAGTCCAGGTCCGGGAAGCGCGGCGTGAACGCCAGCGTCAGCAGGAACGCGAAGAGGATCTGCACCCCGGTCTGCGTGACCCGCAGCTCCTGCAGCAGCTCGGCGAAATTGCGATCAGCGCGTTCCAGAGGCGTCTCGTTGCGTGCGCTGTGGGCGCGTCGGTCGGCCATGGGGGACGAGTAACCAGATCGCCCCGTGGTACGCCTGACGGGTGCGGTGGTGCCCGTCAGAGGGCGGCGGTGCGCACCGCCGCCCCCGACGGTGGGGTCAGCGGACCCGGCCGTACCAGACGTTCTTCGTCCAGAGCTTCTGGAGTCGGACGACGTCACCGGTCTTCGGCGAGTGCCAGATCTTTCCCTTCCCCGCGTAGATACCGACGTGGTAGACGTTCGATCCCGAGTGGAAGAAGACGAGGTCTCCGAGCTTGCGGCTGCTCGCGGAGATGTGCTTCGTCTTGTTGTACTGCTGCTGAGCAGTACGGGGCAGCTTCTTGCCCGCCTTCTTGAACGAGTAGAGCGTCAGCCCGGAGCAGTCGAACCTGCCGGGGCCCGTGGCGCCGTACCGGTAAGGGGAGCCCTTCTTGGAAGCCGCGACCTTGAGTGCCTTCGACGCCACTGTGGCGGCCTCGGCGTCGGATGCGACGCCCGGGACCACGATGCTGCCGCCCACGGCGGCGATGGTGAGAGCCGAGGCCGTGCCGGCCCGGGTCAACAGTGACGGGACACGATTCAGCGCAGTCATGCGCAACCCTTCGTCAGCCGCCTGTGAAGGATGACCTGTCGGATTCGGGCTGGCGAAGTTGCCCGGCCGCTGACGCGGCTTCACCCCAAGGGCTGCTCGGCACGGTCATGGCTTGACCGTTCCGGCGACCCGTCGTGCCTGGGTCCTCCACTCCTGCCGATGCACTCCTGTCGACCGGTCATCCGGGCGGCGGCAGGACTCGGCGTCCACCCGGATCGCCCCGCCGCTGCGGCGGGGGCTTGTCGTCAGGAAGGGATCTTGACGCACTCAAGTCCGAAAATCCCAACGGAACCGTGGATTTGTGGTGTTACTCACCACTCGGCTGTTCGGGTGGACAGGGTGATTCTTCCCTTGTGTCCAGAGAGCCGAGGAGGCCCGCACCAGCATCGGAACGATGCGTTCCGGCTGCTCGGTAGGCGCGTTGCGCAATTTCATGGGTCCTTTCGGCGTATCGGGAACAGGGTTGATCGCGGTAGGCCGTCCGGTGGGCGCGAAGCCCGATCCGGACGCTCCGTCAGTAGTACGGCGGGCGAACCGGGATCGGTTCAGGCGGGCGAGTCCTCCGGTTCCGGCGGCAGGGCGACGCGGGCCGCGCGCCGCTCGCCGTCGAGGACCCGCAGGGCGCGCGCGAGGGTGGGGGCGTGCACCTCGTTCTCGCCGCGCCCGTGCATCAGTTCGAGCGCAGTGCGCAGTGCCGTCGCCTTGGCCACGAGGGCCTGCGCGGCCCGCAGTCCGCGGTACGTGTCGCCGGGGCGGGCCGGATTGATCCGGCCCAGCAGGTCGACCACGTCCAGATAACGGTCGATCAGCTCCGCCTCGGCGCGCGTGAGAGCGGGCAGCGGCGGCAGCTCGGGTGGGAGCATCGGCGGATCACCTCGCGCCGGGGGGCGTGTCCGAGGTCTTCCGGCTCGGGACGACCCGGTCGGCCAGTCCGTACGCCACCGCCGCCTCGGCGTCGAGGAACTTGTCCCGCTCGATGTCGGCACTGACCCGCTCCGGGCTCTGCCCCGTGTGCCGTACGAGCAACTCCTCCAGTTTCCGGCGGCTGCGCGTCAACTCCTCCGCCTGGATGGCCAGATCGCTCGCCTGTCCCTCGATCGGGTCGGCCACCGCCGGCTGGTGGATCAGCACCCGTGCCCCCGGCAGCATGGACCGCTTGCCCGGCGTGCCCGCCGCCAGCAGCACCGCGGCGGACGACCCGGCCTGTCCCAGGCGGACGGTCTCCACGTCACAGGTGACGAACCGGATCGTGTCGTAGATCGCCGTCATCGCGCTGAACGAGCCGCCGGGGGAGTTGATGTAGAGCGAGATGTCGCGATCCGGCGACTGGTATTCGAGGTGCATGAACTGCGCCATCACGTCGTTCGCCGACGTGTCGTCGATCTGCGTCCCGAGGAACACGATCCGCTCTTCCAGCAGCTTCGAGTACGGGTCCATCGTCCGGTTACCCGCACTGGTGCGCTCGGTGAACTCGGGTAGCACATAGCGGGCTGACGGTCGGTTCGCGGGCATGAGGCACGCCTCCTCTGATCGACTTCTGTACAGAATGTACAAGACGTACGAGGGGGTGGGGAGGGGGCACGCTGAGAGCGAAACGGGGGAGTGGCGCGCCGGGGGATGCGACGGCGCCCCGGACCGGGGTGGTCGGGGGCGCCGTGAAGCGCTGGGCGGTTGAGGTCAATTGACGGCCACTTGGGTCAGTTGACGGCCACGGGGGCCGGTCTGCCCGAGAAGGTGATCGGCGGCCGGCCCTTCGCGACCGCGATCTCGGAGAGGGCGTCGGCGATCTCGGCGGGCGTGACGACATTGCCCGCCGGCGGTGTGCCGCCCGTCCCCGAGGAGAACTCGACGGTGAAACCGATCCTCAGTTCGTAGTAGGCGTCCTCCTCCGTCACGCTCAGGCCGGACCGTCCGGAGAACTCGGTGCCGGCCGGGAACTCCACGGCCGCCGTCTCGCCCGCGGCGACCGTGCTCGTGTTCACGGCGGTGGCCGCCTGTGCGGCCTCGCCCGACACGAGCACCGCTCCTGCCGCCGCCGACCCCGAGTACCCCAGCAGCGAGCGCCTGGAAAAGCTGGACATGATCCCCTCGTGTTCGATTGTCATGAACGCCCCCAATGGGCGGCCGGGCCGATCGCACGAACGAAGGGAGCGTCGCGGAGCAGAATGGGTTCTTCCGCTCAGGGCGGCTCGCGGCGCCCGGTCTAAGCTGGACTCCATGGCCTACGAGATTCCGGTGACGCAAGCCAGGGCTGAGCTCGCCGATCTGATCAACCGCGTGGTCTACGGCGGCGAACGCGTCGTCGTGACGCGGCACGGAAAGCCCCTCGTCGCCCTGGTCTCCGCCGCCGACCTGGAACAGCTCGAAGCGCTCGAGGAGTCTTCGGAGGAGCCGGTGATCAGCGCGGTCTCCAGTGCGGTCTCCAGCGTGCGCGAGGTGGCCTCGGTGTCGCGGGAGCAGCAGCGCTTCGGGATCGCGGCGGAGCATCGGGGGCCGGGGGCTTCGTAGGGGGCGCGCGGGAGTGAGCCGGGAGTCCGGGTCGGTGCGGTGGCGGCCGGCGCGGTGGTCCTGGGGCGCGGCTCGAGCGGGGCGCCCAGGAGGATCGCCGCCGGGCCGAACGTCGCCCACCCGGTCAGGACGAGCACGGGGCCGAGGGCGGTGGCGCCGTCGAGGGACGACACCGAGCGCGGCAGAGACACACCCGCTCCCGGCGGCAGCGGCCGGCCGAGGGCACTCGCCGGATCGGGCCGCATCCGGGTGCCGAGGAGGCGCCCGCGAAGCGGTGCGGGCGCTGATGAACATGACGGACCCGGACGTCCGTAAGTGAGCGGGGCGGCCTGCGCCGGACGGGGGCCGCACGCGGGTGGATCATGGTGCGGTTAACGTCGCCGAAACGCCGCCCAATTAGCCTGCGCCCACGCCACCAGCGATTTTGCCGGGTGGCCGCGGCAGCCGGACCCCGCACGGTCCGGAGCGAGGATGTGAGGTGGAGGCCGTGCAACTGACCCCGCACGAGCAGGAGAGGCTGCTGATCCATGTGGCGGCCGACGTGGCGGAGAAGCGCCGGGCCCGAGGGCTGAAGCTGAACCACCCCGAGGCCGTCGCGCTGATCACCGCGCACATCCTCGAAGGCGCGCGGGACGGCCGTACGGTGGCCGAACTCATGGCGTCCGGGCGGCAGCTGCTCACCCGGGACGACGTCATGGAGGGCATCCCCGAGATGATCCACGACGTCCAGGTCGAGGCGACCTTCCCGGACGGCACCAAGCTCGTCACCGTCCACGACCCGATCGTCTGACGGGGAGGCCGCCATGATTCCCGGAGAGATCCTCTTCGCCGAGGGCTCGATCGTCTACAACGAGGGCCGCGAGATCACCCGGCTCACCGTCCTCAACGCCGCCGACCGGCCCGTCCAGGTCGGCTCGCACTATCACTTCGCCGAGGCCAATCCCGGCCTTGAGTTCGACCGCGCCGCAGCGCGCGGCAAGCGGCTGAACGTCGCAGCCGGCACCGCCGTGCGTTTCGAGCCCGGGATCCCCGTCGACGTAGAACTCGTTCCGCTCGCCGGTGCCCGAATCGTGCCCGGACTGCGCGGGGAGACCGGAGGTGCCCTCGATGCCTGAGATCTCGCGTGCCGCGTACGCCGACCTGTTCGGCCCGACCACCGGTGACCGCATCCGGCTCGCCGACACCGACCTCATCGTCGAGATCGAGGAGGACCGCTCCGGCGGGCCCGGCCTCGCCGGTGACGAGGCCGTCTTCGGCGGTGGCAAGGTCATCCGTGAGTCCATGGGCCAGGCGCGCGCTACGCGCGCAGAAGGCACCCCGGACACGGTGATCACCGGTGCGGTGATCATCGACCACTGGGGCATCGTCAAGGCCGACATCGGCATCCGTGACGGCCGGATCACCGGCATCGGCAAGGCCGGCAACCCCGACACCATGGACGGGGTCCACCCCGATCTGGTCATCGGCCCCGAGACGGAGATCATCGCGGGCAACGGGCGGATCGTCACCGCGGGCGGCGTCGACGCCCACGTCCACTTCATCTGCCCGCAGATCGCCGACGAGGCGCTGTCGGCGGGTGTCACGACGCTGGTCGGCGGGGGCACGGGCCCGGCCGAGGGCTCGAAGGCCACCACGGTGACGCCGGGTCCGTGGCACCTCGCCCGGATGATGGCGGCGATGGAGCAGTACCCGCTCAACATCGGCTTCCTGGGCAAGGGCAACACGGTCTCGCACGAGGCGATGCTGTCCCAGATCCGCGGGGGCGCGCTGGGGCTCAAGCTCCACGAGGACTGGGGTTCGACCCCGGCCGTCATCGACGCCTCGCTGACCGTCGCCGACCGGACCGGCATCCAGGTCGCCATCCACACGGACACACTCAACGAGGCCGGCTTCGTCGGTGACACACTCGCCGCGATCGCCGGACGCGGCATCCACGCGTACCACACCGAGGGCGCGGGCGGCGGGCACGCGCCCGACATCATGACCGTGGTCTCCGAGCCGCACGTACTGCCCAGCTCCACCAACCCGACCCGGCCCTACACCGTCAACACCGCCGAGGAACACCTCGACATGCTGATGGTCTGCCACCACCTCAACGCGGCCGTGCCGGAGGACCTCGCGTTCGCCGAGTCCCGCATCCGCCCCTCGACCATCGGGGCCGAGGACATCCTCCACGACCTCGGCGCCATCTCGATCATCTCCTCGGACGCGCAGGCCATGGGCCGGGTGGGCGAGGTCATCCTGCGGACCTGGCAGACCGCACACGTGATGAAGCGGCGACGGGGTGCGCTGCCGGGCGACGGACGTGCGGACAACCACCGAGTACGTCGATATGTCGCCAAGTACACGATCAACCCCGCACTCGCACAGGGCCTCGCCCGCGAGATCGGCTCCGTCGAGACCGGCAAGCTCGCCGACCTCGCGATGTGGGAGCCGGCGTTCTTCGGGGTCAAGCCGCATCTCGTGATCAAGGGCGGGCAGATCGCGTACGCGCAGATGGGCGACGCGAACGCCTCCATTCCCACGCCTCAGCCGATCCTGCCGCGTCCCATGTTCGGGGCCATCGGACGGGCGCCCGCCGCGAACTCGTTCAACTTCGTGGCGCCGCTCGCCATCGAGGACGGGCTTGCCGAGCGGCTCTCGCTGGGGAAGCGGTTCATGGCGATCGAGTCGACGCGTGGGGTCACCAAGGCGGACATGCGCGAGAACGACGCGCGACCTGAGGTGCGTGTCGATCCCGACAGCTTCGCCGTGCACATCGACGGGGAGTTGGTGGAGGCCACGCCGGCTGCCGAGCTGCCCATGGCGCAGCGGTACTTCCTCTTCTGATGGCCGGGGTACGAGGCCTGATGGTCGAGGTCCGTCATGTCTAGGGCGGCGCTGCTGGTGCTGGCCGACGGTCGCTTTCCCGCCGGGGGGCACGCGCACTCCGGTGGGGCCGAGGCGGCCGTCAAGGCCGGGCTGATCACCGGGGCGGAGGGGCTGGAGGCGTTCTGCCGGGGGCGGCTGCACACGACGGGGCTGGTGTCGGCGGCGTTGGCCGCCGCGGCGGCGCTCGGGGTGGATCCGTTGTCGCTGGACGCCGCGGCTGATGCGCGGACGCCGTCGGTCGCTCTTCGGGTCGCTTCGCGGAAGCTGGGGCGGCAGTTGATGCGGGCGGCTCGGGCGACGTGGCCCTCGGAGGAGCTGGACGCGCTGGCGCGGGAGTTTCCCAAGGGGGCGCATCAGCCGGTGGTGTTGGGGCTGGCGGCTCGGGCTGCGGGGTTGGGGGCGGGGGATGCGGCGTATTGCTCCGCGTACGAGTGTGTGAGTGGGCCGGCGAGTGCGGTGGTGCGGTTGTTGAGTCTTGATCCGTTTGATGCGACGGGGGTGTTGGCTCGGGTGGCGGGGGAGGTGGATCTGGTCGTGGATGCGGCGGTTGAGTCGGCGGTTGAGGCGGCTCGGGGTGGGGTGGATGTCTTGCCGGCGGCCTCTGCTCCGTTGTTGGAGGTGGGGGCGGAGGGGCATGCGGCTTGGTCCGTGCGGTTGTTCGCCTCTTGAGTTCCTTCGCCCCCGCTGCCCCTACCCGTCCCTCCCCCACTCTCGGCTTCGCTCGAGCGGGGGCCCCATCCAGGGGCTGCGCCCCTTCGACCCTCTTGGGTGCGTTGCCGGGTGCGGGTGGTTCGTGGTTGCTCGCGCAGTTCCCCGCGCCCCTAAAGACGAAAAGCACGGGGCGCAGGCCCTGCTTTTCAGGGGCGCGGGGAACTGCGCGAGCAACCCCCACTCACCGGCAGCCGCCCTACAACCGAACCTCCCGAGCTCTTCCGCGATCCACAGCCCAGTCAGGAGTCGTACTCATGCATCTTGGTCACTCTCACTCTCATGACGGCCCCTCTGCCGTCAGCGCCGACGCGCGGCGTCCGGATGGGACGCGGCGGGCGCTGCGGGTGGGGCTCGGGGGGCCCGTGGGGTCCGGGAAGACGGCGACGGTTGCCGCGTTGTGTCAGGTGCTGCGGGCGGAGTTGTCGCTAGCGGTGGTGACGAATGACATCTATACGCGGGAGGACGCCGAGTTCCTGCTCAGGGAGGCCGTGTTGCCGCCGGAGCGGATCACGGCTGTGGAGACGGGGGCGTGCCCGCACACCGCGATCCGGGACGACATCTCGGCGAATCTGGAGGCCGTGGAGGACCTGGAGGAGGAGGTCGGGCCGTTGGATCTCATTCTCGTGGAGTCGGGGGGTGACAACCTCACCGCGACGTTCTCCAAGGGGCTCGTGGACGCGCAGATCTTTGTGATCGACGTGGCCGGCGGGGACGACATCCCGAGGAAGGGCGGGCCCGGGGTCACCACGGCCGACCTGCTCGTGGTCAACAAGACGGACCTCGCGCCGTACGTGGGGTCGGACCTCGCCCGGATGGCCGCGGACGCGAAGGCGCAGCGGGCCGCGTTGCCGGTGGTGTTCCAGTCGCTGCGGAGCGAGGCCGGGGTCGCGGAGGTCGCGGCGTGGGTGCGGGAGCAGCTCGCGGCGTGGACGGTATGACGGCGGCCGGGGTCAGGGCCACCGCACGGCTCGGGGCCCGCGCCGACGGGCGGGGCGGTACGGCCCTGCCGGTGCTGGAGAGCGCGGGGCCGTTGGCGCTGCGTCGTACGCGGGGCAGCGGCGACGAGGCGCGGGTCATGCTGGTCGGGGCGATGAGCGGGCCGCTCGGCGGTGACCGGTTCGCCGTGGAGGCGGAGGTCGGCGAGGGGGCACGGCTGCGGGTGGGGTCGGCCGCCGCGACGATCGCGCTGCCGGGACAGGCCAAGGGCGAGGCCCGCTACGACGTACGGATCGATGTCGCCGCAGGTGGCGAACTGCGGTGGCTGCCCGAGCAGTTGATCTCGGTGAAGGGCAGCGATCTGCGGGTGTCGACGCGCGTGGACCTCGCCTCCGGCGCCCGGCTGGTGTTCCGGGAGGAGCAGGTGCTCGGGCGGGCCGGTGAGGAGCCCGGGCGGCTGCGGAGCCGGCTCACCGTGCGGCTCGACGGGCGGGCGCTGCTCGATCAGGAGGTGGCCTGCGGACCGGGGTCGCCGGGTGGATGGGACGGTCCCGCCGTGCTGGGCGGTCACCGTGCGCTGGGGCAACTCGTCGTCGTACGGCCGGAGTTCGTGGAGCGGTTGCCCGGGCCGAAGGTGCTGGGGGAGGCCGCCGCGCTCACCCCGCTCGCCGGGCCCGCCGTACTGGTCAGCGCCCTCGCGCCCGACGCGCTGCGGCTGCGGCGCCTGCTGGACGAGGCCCTCGCCGAGCTGGACAGTTGAAAACGGACCGGCCGAACCGGAGGGTTGAGGACGGTAGTTGGCATCGCATCCGCTGAACGGGACTTTCCTCACCGGTTATCGGATTAGTAAAAAACCCTCCGCCCCTCTGTTCTCAGGTGCCTCACAGGTACGAGGATCCCCGTGACCATTCGAAAATTCGAAGCGATGTACGGGGAGTTCCCTCTTGAGAGGTATCAAGCCGACGAGAAGGGCGGCAGCGTTCGGCTCCGCCGGACTGCTCGTCACGGCGACTCTGATAGCCGGTGCCGTCACGGCACCGGCGGCCAGCGCCGCCACGGACACCGCCAGTGTCCAGGACCGCGAGGCCAAGGGTGTCGCCCTCGCCGCCGAGAAGGCGGCGAAGAAGGGCGTCAAGTGGCAGGACTGCCCCGAGAGCTGGGGCCTGGAGAAGCCCATCACGTGCGGCTGGGTCACCGTCCCGCTGGACTACGCCAAGCCGAACGGCAAGCAGATCAAGCTCGCCGTCGACCGCATCGGCAGCACCGGTACGAAGAAGGAGCGCCAGGGCGCGCTCGTCTACAACCCGGGCGGACCGGGCGGCTCGGGTCTGCGCTTCCCGCGCCGGGTCACGACCAAGGCCCCGCTGTGGACCAAGGTGTCCAAGGCGTACGACTTCGTGGGCTTCGACCCGCGTGGTGTCGGCAAGTCGGCGCCCATCTCCTGCGTCGACCCGCAGGAGTTCGTGAAGGCGCCGAAGATGGACCCGGTCCCGGACTCCGAGGCCGACAAGCTCAAGCAGCGGGGGCTCGCCGCGGAGTACGCGGCCGGCTGCAAGAAGCGCAGCGGCGCGATGCTGCCGCACATGACGACGCCGAACACCGCGCGTGACCTGGACGTCATCCGGGCCGCCCTGGGGGAGAAGAAGCTCAACTTCCTCGGCGTCTCCTACGGCACGTACATCGGCGCCGTCTACGGCACCCTCTTCCCCAAGCACGTCCGCCGCATGGTCGTGGACAGTGTGGTGAACCCCTCGCGCGAGAAGATCTGGTACCAGGCCAACCTGGACCAGGACATCGCCTTCGAGGGCCGCTGGAAGGACTGGACGAAGTGGGTCGCCGCGAACGACGCGACGTACCACCTCGGCGACACCCAGGCCAAGGTGCAGGCGAAGTGGCTGGAGCTGCGCGCCACCGCGAAGAAGAACCCGATCGGCGGGCTCGTCGGCCCGGCCGAGCTGATCTCCTTCTTCCAGAGCGCCCCGTACTACGACTCCGCGTGGGCGCCCACCGCCCAGGTGTGGAGCGACTACGCCGCCGGTGACACCCAGGCGCTCATCGGCGCCGCCGCCCCGGACCTCACGGACACCGCGGGCAACGCCTCCTCGGAGAACGGCAACGCCGTCTACACCGCGGTCGAGTGCACCGACGCCAAGTGGCCCACCAGCTGGAAGAAGTGGGACCACGACAACACCCGGCTGCACAAGAACTACCCGTTCATGACCTGGGCCAACGCCTGGATGAACCTGCCGTGCGCCACCTGGCAGTCCAAGCAGTCCACCCCGCTGGAGGTCAAGACCAAGAAGGGCCTGCCGGCCGTTCTGATCGTCCAGTCCGAGCGTGACGCGGCCACCCCGTACGAGGGCGCCGTCTCCCTCCACAAGCGGTTCAAGGGCTCCCGTCTGATCACGGAGAGGAAGGCCGGCTCCCACGGAGTCACCGGCCTGGTCAACCCTTGCGTCAACGACCGCGTGGACACCTACCTGCTCACCGGCAAGGTGGGCAGGGCCGACGTGAAGTGCGCCCCGCACGCCACACCGACCCCGTAGGTACCTGAGAGCGGGAAGGGGGCGGCCGGATTTCCGGCCGCCCCCTTCCTCTTACCCTCACCGGCGGCTCAGGCCTGCCGACCCGCCAGCCAGGCGTCCTCGGCCGCGTAGTCGAAGAGGTCCCTGTACGTCGCGAACATCTTGGGATACGCCTCCCGCCAGTCCCGGCCGCCCGCCAGCCGGCCCTCGATCCACGCGACCGTCTCCGGCAGCGTCTCGGCGTACCGGGCCACCGGGCGGTAGCCCAACTCCCGTTCGGCCGCCGACATGTCGCACACCACCGGAACCGGCACGGACCACGGGGTGTCGCCCACCGCGGGCGACGGGGCCGGGCCGTCCACCAGGACGCTCCGGGTCTCGACGCCCATGACGGTGTCGATCGCGGCGGCGATCTCCGCGACGGTCGGCGCGTCGGGGTCGACGGCGTTCAGTGCCCGGCTTCCGGGCCGTGCGGCGGCCAGGCGGATCAGCTCGGCGATGTTGTGCACGCTCGCCGGATGGAAGCGGCTCGCACCGCCGTACGGGAGGATCCGGCGGGGCCGGCCGTCCAGGTTGCGCTTCACGAAGTACAGCTCGCGGGGCGTCCGGCAGTGCGGCCCGTGGATGGCGCCCGCGCGCAGCAGGGTGGTGGGCAACCGGTCGCCCCCGTCGAGGAGTTCACGCTCGAGCCCCGCCTTGCGGCTGCTGTACGAAGTGTCGCCCGGCCGGATCGTGCGCCGGCTCTCGGGGATGGGCACGGGGTACTCCGGGAAGCCGTCCGGCTCCGCCTGGGTGTCGAAGTTGCGGCCCTTGTCGTCCTCGTACACCGACAGGGTGGAGATCACCACGGCCGAGCCGATCCGGTCGGCGAGACCGAGTAACTGCCGGGCGTGCTCGGGGCCGTACGCCACCATGTCGACCAGCACGTCGCAGCCGTCGCCGAGTGCGGCCGCCAGCGCGTCGTCGTCGCCGCGGTCGGCCCGCGCGATCCGCACCTCCTCGGGCCAGCCGTCGTCCCGTCCGCCGCCCGTCGAGAGGGCCGTCACCTCCCAGCCGTCGCGCGCCAGCGCGCCCACGGCCACCCGTCCGATCTGTCCCGTCGCCCCGATCACCACAGCACGTCGCGTCATGAACCGACCGTACGATGCCGGGGCCCGCCCCGGCAGTACGGTCTGCTGCGGGCAGAACGGCGTGATCGTGACGGCTCAACGGCGCGATCGCAACGGCCCGGTGGCCGGATCGCCAGGGTCAACTCAGCGGGAGTCGCGGGAACTTGCGCTCCTTCGCCGTCTTCGCCGCCTTCTCCGCGGCCTCCTCCGCCTTCGCCGCGGCCGCGTACTGGTCGACGTACTCCTGCTCGGAGAGCGTGAGGATCGCGTACATGATCTCGTCGGTGATGGCGCGCAGGACGGCCTTCTCGTTCTCCATGCCCTCGTAGCGGGAGAAGTCGAGGGGCTTGCCGAAGCGGATGACGACGGGATGGATGTTCGGGATGACCTTGCCCGGGGGCTGCGCCTCGAAGGTGCCGATCATGGCGCAGGGGATGACGGGCACCTGGGCCCTGAGCGCCATGACCGCCACGCCGACCTTGCCCTTGTAGAGGCGGCCGTCGTGCGAGCGCGTGCCCTCCGGGTAGATGCCGAGGAGTTCGTCCTTGCTCAGCACCCCGAGCCCCTCGCGAATCGCTGCCTGACCTGCCTCTTTGCCGGAGCGGTCGACGGGGATCTGCCCGGCGCTGCGGAAGAAGAACGCGGTCAGCCGGCCCTTGAGACCCGGCCCGGTGAAGTACTCGGCCTTCGCCAGGAAGGTGATGCGGCGCTTGAGGATGGCGGGCATCAGGAAGTGGTCCGAGAAGGACAGATGGTTGCCCGCGACGATGGCCGGGCCGGAGGCCGGGACGTGTTCGAGGCCCTCGATCCTCGGCCGGAAGACCAGCCGCAACAGCGGTCCCAGAAGCACGTACTTGAGCACGTAGTAGAACACGGTGTCCCCCTCGCTCTCCCGGATGGGCTCTGTAGGCGTGTTCTGCCACGTCACCGCACATGTCTACGGACTCAACCGCTTTGAGGGCGTAGCCGCCTGTGGTCAGGTGAGATTGATCGTAGCCCGAGACACCGTGTCACTTGGAGACCCCCGAACCGCCGAGGTCAGGGGCGGTGGAAAATCGTCACCTCTCGGCTGTAGAGGGCGAAGGAGCGGGACGGGTCGTAGAAGGAGCCGCCGGTCCCGGTGGAATGCCCACGCAGGGACCGCTCGTAGGCGGGGAAGTGGGTCAGGGCCTCCTCCGGGGAGTCGTAGTACAGGGCGGCGACCCCCTCGTACACATGCTGGTCCCGGCCGCCGAAGTGGCGCAGTGCCTGCTCGGCCCCGGTACCTGCCGGTGCTGGACGCAGCCGCGCAGCGCGCCCGCCGCCGGTTCGCCGTCGGCCACCACCTTCTCGTGCGCGGTCCGCCAGCGTTCGGCGAACGTGTCGCGGTCCAGGCCCGCGGACGCGTGGACGAAGTGCAGCACCTTCACCCGGTTCTCGCCCTCGTCCTTGTCCTCGTCCTTGTCCTCGTCCTCGGCGGCCGGCGGGGGTGTGAGCACCGTGGGGCGGGCCAACAGGGCCAGTGCGCTGGGCAGGTCGTTGAAGAGGGCGCCGTCGGGGCCTATGACCTCGCGCGTGTACGGATCGGACAGTGTGGCGGCCAGCGCCTCCATGTTCTCGAAGTGCAGCTCGGTGACCGAGTCCCGGCCGAAGCCGGTGAGGTAGGCCGGGTCCTCGCCGGTGCCGAACGACGAGTCGAAGACGTGGTTCTGGACGTAGCGCCGGATGCGGAGCGGGTTTTCGGCGGCGAGCGATCCGTGCACGTGCCGCAGGTGGTGCAGGAAAGGCCTGGTGGGTCATGCCTGGCTTGCGGCGGATGGCGGCGATCAGATTCAGCATGTCTTCGCTGGTGTCTTTCCGGATGTCGTGCGGCGGGAAGAGGGGCGTTTCGAGGGACCGTGTGACAGGCGTGTTTCCGTTCCGAGGACCGGTCCGCATCCTGGCCGGGGGACCGGTGTCGCTGCCGGTCAGCTCGCCGTCTGCTCGACCGGTTCCAGGGCGGCGCCCGGCCGGCGTCGGCGGGCGGAGAGATCGAGGCCGGCCGCGGCGATCGCCCCGGCGACCGCGAGGAGCCCCACGGCGTTGGTCAGGCTGCCGACGGCGGAGGTGAACGCGAGGACGATGAGCGGGCAGATGAACTGGCCGGCGAAGAAGGAACCCGTCCACAGGCCGGTGCCGCGACCTCGGTCGGCGTGGTCCAGCTTGGACATGGCGAGGGTGAGCAGGCTCGGCAGCATGATGCCGCCGCCGAAGCAGTTGATCACGGCACCGGCGACCAGCACGACGGGGTTGGGCGCGAACCAGATCACCGCGAAGCCGAGGGCGCAGAGGGCGAAGACGAGCGGCAGCCAGGCGGCCGGGTCGCGGGCCACCTTGCTGAAGACACCGGCGCCGATCACGGTCGCCACGCTGGAGACGGCGATGGCGAGCCCGATCGTGCCGGGGTCGGTCACACCCATGTCGTCCAGGAGGAAGGCCATCTCGACCTGGACGGTGTGGAAGAGGACGGCGCCGAAGACGGTCAGCGCGCACGTCCCGGCCGGCGACCGCCACGGGAAGGACCGCGCGGCCGTCGGCCCGGCGGTGGGAGCCGGGGAGGTGGCGGCGTTCCGGTCGGCCGGGCGGGGCCTGGGCAGGAAGGCGGCCATGGCGGGGGCGAGCAGCAGGCTCACGGCGTAGGCCCAGAACGGCGTGCGCCAGCCGGCCGATCCGGCGGCGCCGCCCAGGACGAAGAAGGCCGTCGCCGAGATCGAGGCGCACATCGTCTGGAGGGCGAGATAGCGGTCGCGTTGCCGGCCGGAGTAGTAGTCGCCGATCAGCGTGGTGCGCTCAACCCATCACGGCGTCGAGGTCCGGCAGGTCGAGCGCGCAGATCCGCGCGGCTTCGTCTCCGGGGACGCCGAACTGCCGCAGGAGTCCGAGGGCGACCAGGTCCGAGGACTTCGCGTCGTCGCGGTCGGGCTGCGCGTGCAGCAGCGAGCCCAGGGCCAGCGCGGCGCCCGCCGTCACCGTCAGGGCGAGATCCGGGTCCGTCACCTCGAACCGCCCGGCTTCCACCGCGGCGCGGATGTCCTGCAGCGCCCTCGGCGCGAGACCCTCGGCGGAGTAGGTCAGTTCGAGTCCGCGGTTCAGGAGGAGCCTGCTCAGCTCCGGGTGCCGCCGGTGCAGGCGGCCCGTCATCCGGAAGCTCTGGGCATAGGCGACCGCGGGGTCCGTGACGTCCGCCGTGAGGCGGTCCATGAGGCCGCCCCACCATTCCAGCGCCTCCTCGACCGCGACGCGGAAGAGATCCTCTTTGCTGTCGAAGTGGTTGTAGAACGAGCCGACCCCGATGTCGGCGAGCTCGGTGATCTTCTGGATGGGGACATCGGTCCGCCCCTCGGCCAGCAGCCGCTGGGCCGCGCAGACCAGCGCGCTCCGGGTCCGCGCCCTTCGCCGGTCCGTCCGCCGGGGTGCGGTCGTCCCGGCCGTGGCCTCGCCGACAGCGGTCTTGTCGGCCATCGCTTCCTCCCTCTCGCCAGGTGTTCGTTCCACCCGCACTCTAGCCGCCCGACCCCAGTTTCTGAATATTTCTTCAGTTCTGTTGACTGAAATCAGATTCGGAAGTGAATATTTCTTCAGGAGGTGCTGGGCGGGGGTGACCTCCGTATCGCGGCGACCTCTGTGCCGCACCGTCGATGAGCACCACCGTCGATCAGCACCAAGGAGACCCCTCGCATGTCCGTCCTCGTCGTCCTCACCGCCGTCCTGGCCCTCTGGTTCACCTCGCTGGGCGCCGGAAAGGTCCTCGGCACTCCCTCGATGGCCGAGCGAGCCGCGCATGTGGGCGTCGGCCTCGGCGCCTACCGCGTCATCGGCCTGCTCGAACTCGCCGGGGTGATCGGCCTGTTCCTCGGCTGGGCGGTCACCGGCATAGGCGTCGCCGCCGCGGTGGGGTTCCTGCTGCTGCTCGTCGGCGCGGCGGCGGCACACCTGCGCGCCGGGGACCGACTGCCCGCCGTGGCACCGGCGTTCGTCTCGGCCGCCCTCGTGGTGGCCTACCTGATCGTCCTGCTCTAGACCACCCGGACCACCCGGACCACCTGGATCACCGTCGTACGAGAAATGGGCCGCGAGATGAGCAAGCCAACGACCCTGGGACGGGGGCAGGCAGCGGAAGCCGGGACGGTCGCGACCGTGTCGGTGCTGGTGGTCGGCGCGGGGCCGGTCGGCCTGACGCTGGCGATGGAGCTGGAGCGGCACGGTGTGGACACCCTGCTCGTGGAGCGCAACACCGACACCACCCGGCACCCGAAGATGGATGTCACCAACGGCCGCAGCATGGAGCTGTACCGCCGCCTCGGCGTCGCGGACGACCTGCGCGAGGTGGCGATCCCGACGGATCGTCCCACCAGGGTGACGTGGGCGACCAGCGCGGTGGGCTGGCGGCTCGCCTCCTTCGACTACCCCAGCGTCGACGAGACGCGGGAGACGATCCGCGACCGCAACGACGGCACCCTTCCGCTCGAACCCTGGATGCGGGTCTCCCAGGTGATCCTCGAACCGGCCCTGCGGGACCTCCTGGAAGCCCGCTCCGAACATGTGCGGGTCCAGTACGGCTGGGCGCTGGAGAGTTTCGAGGAGGACGTCGAGGGCGTCACGGCCCGGCTGGTGTCCGCGGACGGCGACCGCCGGCGCACGGTCCGCGCCCGCTACCTGGCCGGATGCGACGGCGCCGGCAGCCGCACCCGCCAGCGGCTCGGCATCGGCACGGACGAGATCGACCTGCGCCGGATGCTGGTCAGGGAACTGGGCCTCGGCCGTACGGCGGCGATGCTGGCCCGCGCCTACCGGGCGACCGGGGAACGGCCCATGGACGGCCGGATCTACCTGGTCCACTTCACGACACCCGACCCCGAGATCTTCCGCCGCTTCGGCGGCGTCTGGCACCTCCAGTCCCCGGAGGGCTGGACGGTGATCTCCCAGAACGACGGCGACACCTTCACCCTGCACGCCCCGCTGGGCGCCGGTACCGACGCCGACCGCATCGACCCCCGGAAGTTCGTGTACGAGCGCGTCGGCCGTGAGTTCGAGATGAACGTCCTGGTCGCCAACGCCTGGAGGCCACGGCTCACCGTCGCCGACGCGTACGGCCGGGGCCGGGTCTGGCTCGCCGGGGACGCCGTCCACCAGGTGCCGCCCACCGGCGGCTACGGCATGAACACCGGCGTCGGAGACGCCGTCGGCCTCGGCTGGGCGCTCGCCGCGGTGCTCCAGGGCTGGGGCACCACCGGGCTGCTGCGTGCCTACGAGCAGGAGCGCCGCGCCGTCGCCGTACGCAACCGCGCGGCCGCCGCCCGGCACAGCGCCGTACGCGGCGCGGTGAAGGCCGCCCACCGGCCCGCCGTGCACGGCGAACGCCCGCTCGACGCACGCGCCCGCCGACGGCTCGGCCGGGAGATCAGCGACCTGGGCAACCTGGAGAACGAGGCACTCGGCATCGAACTCGGCTACCGCTACGACACCTCACCCGTCATCTGCCACGAGACCGGCGGCCGGGCCCCGCGGCAGACCATGGACGCGTACACGCCGAGCACCTGGCCGGGCGCCCGGCCGCCGAGCGTGCTGCTCCCCGACGGCCGGGCCCTGTTCGACCTCTTCCACCAGGGCTTCACCCTGCTGAGGTTCGCGGACCACGACGTCACCGCGCTCACCGACGCCGCCGCCGAGCGCGGCCTCCCCCTCCGGGTCGTCGACGTACGCGACCCGCACGCCCACACCCTCTACGAGCGTGACCTCGTCCTGATCCGCCCCGACCAGCACGTCGCCTGGCGAGGCGACACCCCACCCGCCGACCCGCTCCAGGTAGTCGACCGGGTCCGTGGGGCCGGCGGGTAGAACACCGGCGCCCAGGACGCATGACACGCCGCTGGGCCCGAGGGGCGGGCTCAGACCCCGCCCCCCAGCACCTTCTCCAGCGTCCCGAGCGCCGACCGCAGCTCCGCAGCGGTGATCGTGAGCGGCGGCGCCAGCCGGATCGTCGAGCCGTGGGTGTCCTTGACCAGGATGCCCTCGGCCATGAGGCGGTGGCTGATCTCGCGACCGGTGCCGATCGCGGGGTCGAGGTCGACGCCCGCCCACAGCCCGCGCGCCCGGAACCCGACCACACCCCGGCCGACCAGAGCCGTCAGCCCGTCCCGCAGCAGCTCGCCCAGCTCGGCCGCCCTGAGCTGGAACTCCCCGGTCCGCAGCAGCTCCACCACCGCCGAACCGACGGCCGCGGCGAGCGGATTGCCGCCGAAGGTCGACCCGTGCTCACCGGGCCGCAGCACGGACAGCACCTCCCGGCGGGCCACCACCGCCGACACCGGCACGATGCCACCGCCGAGCGCCTTGCCCAGCAGTACGGCGTCGGGGAGGACGTCCTCGTGCTCGACGGCGAGCGTCCGGCCGGTGCGGCCGAGGCCCGACTGGATCTCGTCCGCGATGAAGAGGCAACCGGTGCGGCGGGTCAGCTCGCGGACCCCGCGCAGATAGCCGTCGTCCGGGATGACCACGCCCGCCTCGCCCTGGATCGGCTCGATCAGCACGGCGGCCGTGGTCTCGTCGATCGCTGCTTCGAGCGCCGCGAGGTCGTTGTACGGCACGATCCGGAAGCCCGGCGCGAACGGGCCGAACCCGGCACGGGCCACCGGGTCCGTGGAGAAGCCGACGATCGTCGTCGTACGGCCGTGGAAGTTGTCGGCGGCGACCACGATCGTCGCCCGGTCGGCGGGGACGCCCTTCACCTCGTACGCCCATTTGCGGGCCACCTTGATCGCGCTCTCGACGGCCTCGGCGCCCGTGTTCATCGGCAGCACCATGTCCAGGCCGGTCAGCTCGGCCAGGGACTCGGCGAAAGAGGCGAGCCGGTCGTTGTGGAAGGCCCGCGAGGTCAGGGTGAGGGTGTCGAGCTGGCGGTGCGCGGCCTCGATCAGGGCCGGGTGGCGGTGGCCGAAGTTGAGGGCGGAGTAGCCGGCCAGCATGTCCAGATAGCGACGGCCTTCGACGTCCTCGACCCAGGTGCCCTCGGCCCGGGCGACGACCACGGGCAGGGGGTGGTAGTTGTGCGCGAGGACGGGCTCCTCGGAGCGGATGAGGTCGGCCGACGAACGCGTGCGGACGGGAGCGGTCATGAGCGGACCTCCTGGGTCACGGGCCGGGATCCCCGGTTCAGGGGGAGCATCTCCAGGCTCACGGGCGGATCTCCTGCGTGCAGCACTTGATGCCGCCGCCGGCCTTCTGGAACTCCGACAGGTCGACGGGGACGGGGACGTAGCCCTGCCGCGCGAGCTGGTCGGCGAGCTCCTTGGCGCGGGGCGCGATGAAGACGTGGCGGCCGTCAGACACCGAGTTCAGGCCGAACGCCATGGCGTCCTCGCGTGTCGCGATCACCGCGTCCGGATACAGACGGGCGAGGACCGCGCGGCTGCCGGGCGAGAACGCCTCCGGGTAGTACGCGATGTTGCCGGGGTGAGAGCCCGTCCCGTCGTCGAGGACGAACAGCGCGGTGTCCAGATGGTAGAAGCGCGGGTCCACCAGCTGGAGGCTGACGACGGGGACGCCGAAGAACTCCTGCGCCTGGCGATGGGCCTCGCGGGTGGTGCGGAAGCCGGTCCCGGCGAGCAGATAGCGGCCGGCCGGCACCAGATCGCCCTCTCCTTCGCACACCGATTCGGACCGGAACACCTCGTACCCGGCGCTCTTGAACCAGGTGTCGTACGCGGTGGACTCGGGACGCCGCTCGGGCGCGTGGAACAGCGAGCCGAGGACCCGGCCGCCGAGAACGAGCGCGCAGTTGGCCGCGAACACCATGTCGGGCAGGGCCGCGACCGGCTCCACGGCGTCGACGGTGTGGCCATGGGCCCGGTAGGCGCGGATCAGCTCCTGCCACTGATCCTGGGCGAGGTCGACGTCCACGGGGGTGTCCGGATGCATCCAGGGATTGATCGAGTACTGCACGGCGAAATGTCTGGGTTCACAGACGAGAAAGCGCCGAAGGCGCGGCACACGGCTGTCGGGCACAGAGGGTCTCTCCGCTTCCTGCGGTGTCGGCTGGGATGACACCACGGTAGGAATCGGGACCGGCGCAGGACAAGGAACGAACGTTGCGTGTTCGCGCAGTAATGCTGCGTGTTTTCCCCGTTCAGCGCAGGTTCGCTGCGTCCTGGGTCGCCCCGGCCTCCGGAGCCTCCGGCAGCAGATGCGACAGCACCATGTAACTGATCGTCTTCCGGATGAACGGCTCCGCCCGGATCCGCTCCAGCACCTCCTCGAAGTGCTCCACATCGACGGCCCGTACATGCAGCAGCGCGTCCGCGCCACCCGTCACCGTCATCGCCGCGGTGATCTCAGGATGGTTGCGTACCACCTCCGCGAGCCGCCGGGGCGGCGCCGCGCCCTCGCAGTACACCTCCACGTACGCCTCCGTGCGCCAGCCGAGCGCCGCCGGCTGGACCGTGGCCGTGAAGCCGGTGATCACCCCGGTCTCGCGCAGCCGGTCCACCCGCCGCTTGACCGCCGTGGCGGAAAGGCCGACAGCGGAGCCGATCTCGGCGAAGCTGGTCCTCGCGTTCGCCATCAACGCCGTGATGATCTTGCGATCGAGCTCGTCGAACACCGCGGACTTGCTGTTCATGCGGGCACTGTATCCAGCGAGGGGTGCCCGCGGAGCCCGGCGCGAAGGCGTCCGGCGCGCGGACGTGTGCAGTAGTACGAATTACTCCTACACTCCACGTTCATGCTGCGCGCGCTCGCCGTCGATGACGAGAAACCCTCTCTCGAGGAACTGCTGTACCTGCTGAACGCGGATCCCCGGATCGGCAGTGCCGAGGGCGCGAGCGACGCCACCGAGGCACTGCGCCGGATCAACCGGGCCCTGGAGTCCGGCCCCGACGGGCCCGAGGCCATCGACGTCGTCTTCCTCGACATCCACATGGCCGGACTCGACGGCCTCGACCTCGCCCGCCTCCTCACCGGCTTCGCGCGGCCCCCGCTCGTCGTCTTCGTCACCGCGCACGAGGGCTTCGCCGTCCAGGCCTTCGACCTCAAGGCCGTCGACTACGTCCTCAAGCCCGTCCGCCGCGAACGCCTCGCCGAGGCGATACGCCGGGCCGCCCAGTTCCGCGACACCGCCCCGCCGATACCGGTCCACGAACCCGACCCCGACCAGATACCCGTCGAACTCGGCGGCGTGACCCGCTTCGTCGCCGTCGACGACATCACCCACGTCGAGGCCCAGGGCGACTACGCCAGGCTGCACACCCCGCAGGGCAGCCACCTCGTCCGCATCCCCCTCTCCACCCTCGAAGAACGCTGGCGCTCCCGAGGCTTCGTCCGCATCCACCGCCGTCACCTCGTCGCCCTGCGCCACGTCGGCGAACTCCGCCTGGACGCCGGCACGGTGAGCGTCCTCGTCGGCCCGGTCGAACTCCAGGTCAGCCGCCGCCACGCCCGCGAACTGCGCGATCTGCTGATGCGCCGGACCACGGGCTGAGGAGCCGCCATGCCGAACGACCCCACCGAACGACGCGTCGTCGTCACCGGAGTGCCCCGCCGCACCCGCCGCACATCCGGCTACCACCGCCCCCGCACCGAGATCGACGAACAGACCACCCTCGGCCACACCTACGTCCGCTCCCTCATGCGCAGCCAACTCCGCGCCGCCCTCGCCGTGTTCGCGATCCTGGTACTGCTGGTCGCCCCGCTGCCCCTGGTCTTCGCCGCGATGCCGGACGGCGCCGGCCTGGAGTGGGCCGTCCTCGGCTTCGGCATCTACCCGCCCCTGGTCCTCCTCGCCCACTGGCACGTGCGCCGCGCCGAACGCAACGAACAGGACCTCGTGCGCCTCGTCGAGGACCGCTGAGGCGACGGAACAGAGAACCCGTGAACGACACCTACGCCGTCCCCGCCGTCGCCCTCGTCGTCGTCGCGACCGTCTTCGTCGGCGCCTTCGGCCTGCGCATCTCCCGGACCACCTCCGACTTCTACGTCGCCTCCCGCACCGTCGGCCCCCGCCTCAACGCGGCCGCGATCAGCGGCGAGTACCTCTCCGCCGCCTCCTTCCTCGGCATCGCCGGGCTCGTCCTGGTCCAGGGCCCCGACATGCTCTGGTACCCGGTCGGCTACACCGCCGGCTACCTCGTCCTCCTGCTGTTCGTCGCCGCCCCGCTGCGCCGCTCGGGCGCCTACACCCTCCCGGACTTCGCCGAGGCCCGGCTCGCCTCCAAGACCGTACGGCGGCTCGCGGGGGCCTTCGTGGTCGGCGTCGGCTGGCTGTATCTGCTGCCCCAGCTCCAGGGCGCCGGACTGACGTTGAACGTGCTCACCGACGCCCCCGAGTGGCTCGGCGGGGTCATCGTCGCCGTCGTCGTCTGCGCCACGGTCGCCGCCGGCGGCATGCGCAGCATCACCTTCGTCCAGGCCTTCCAGTACTGGCTCAAACTCACCGCCCTCCTGGTCCCCGCCCTCTTCCTCGTCCTCGCCTGGCAGGGCGACGGCGGCCCGCGCCACGCCTTCGACGAGCCCGCCGAGTTCCGCGAACAACGGGTCGTCCGCGTCGACGAGACCGTCGACCTGAAACTCGCGAGCCCGCTGACCGTCACCGTCTCCGGCACGATCGACGGCCGCCGCCACGACGACCGGCGGATCGACCTGCCCGTCGGCACCCACCGCATCGACCGGGGCACCCGGCTGACCTTCACCAAGGGCGACACCGTCCCCGTCGCCGACCGAGCCACCAACGGCGGCATGTCCACCTCGCTCGCCGCGGGCCGCGAGGAACGCCCCCTGTACGCCACCTACGGGCTGATCCTCGCCACCTTCCTCGGCACCATGGGCCTGCCCCACGTCGTCGTCCGCTTCTACACCAGCCCGCACGGCGTCGCCGCCCGCCGCACCACCGTCGTCGTCCTCGGCCTCATCGGCGCCTTCTACCTCCTGCCACCGGTCTACGGCGCCCTGGGCAGGCTCTACGCCCCCGACCTCGCCCTCACCGGCGACGCCGACGCGGCCGTGCTCCTCCTCCCGGACCGCATGATCGGCGGCCTCGGCGGCGACCTGCTCGGCGCGCTGGTGGCGGGCGGCGCGTTCGCCGCGTTCCTGTCCACCGCGTCCGGCCTGACCATGGCGGTCGCCGGCGTGCTCACCCAGGACGTACTGCCCGCACGCGGCGTACGGCACTTCCGGCTCGGCACGGTCCTCGCGATGGCCGTACCGCTGGCGGCCAGCGGCCTGGTCGGCGGGCTGCCGGTCGCCGACGCGGTCGGGCTCGCCTTCGCCGTCTCCGCCTCCTCGTTCTGCCCGCTGCTCGTCCTCGGCATCTGGTGGCGGCGCCTCACCCCGCCGGGCGCCGCGGCCGGCATGCTCGTCGGCGGCGGCTCGGCCCTCCTCGCGGTCGCCGCGACCATGGCCGGATACCCCGGCACCGGCACCCTGCACGCCCTGCTGGCCTGGCCCGCCCTCTGGTCGGTTCCCCTCGCCTTCCTCACCATGGTCCTGGTGTCCCTGGCCACCCCCGGCAAGGTCCCGGCGGAGACACCGGCGATCCTGGCGCGCTTCCACCTCCCGGAGGAGCTGGTCGGCGGCCGGACCCGCGCGGCGACCAAGGAGATCGAACTGTGGCGAAGGTGAGGATCGATCGGACTGTGGCGGCGGCGAGGATCGGCGGGAGGGAACCCGCGGGCGGTGAGCGGTGTACCACATGCGGGAGGTGAATGATGAGCGGTGAAGTGAGCGGGTTCCTGGCGGGGGTCTTCGTGGCCGTGCTCCCGCTGCTCGCGGCCGGGTTCTGGCTCGGCCGCCGCACGGCCCGGCCCCGCAACAGCCTCGGCGGACTCGGCACACCGGTCGAGCACGCCACCTTCCAGACCCTGCACACCGCCACGCTCGCTGCGCCCCCGCTGCGCGCCGGCCTCACCGAGGAGACCGCCCGCAGATCCGCCAAGCGGCTGCGCACCCTGCTCGGCACCGACGCGCTCTGCCTCACCGACCACGAGTCGGTCCTCGCCTGGGAGGGAGTGGGGGAGCACCACCGCGCCGAGATCATGGAACGGCTGGGCGGGCCCCTGGAGACCGGCCGGGGCGAGGCCTTCCGGCTGACCTGCGACATCATCGACTGCCCGGTCCGCTGGGCCGTCGTCGCCCCGCTCACCGTCGACGACCGCGTGCACGGGGCGCTCGTCGCCTGTGCGCCGCGCGAGTCCGCCGTCCTCGTCCGGGCCGCCGGGGAGGTCGCCCGCTGGGTCTCCGTCCAGCTGGAGCTGGCCGACCTCGACCAGTCCCGCACCCGGCTGATAGAGGCCGAGATCAAGGCCCTGCGCGCCCAGATCTCCCCGCACTTCATCTTCAACTCGCTCGCGGTGATCGCCTCGTTCGTCCGCACCGACCCCGAGCGCGCACGCGAACTCCTCCTGGAATTCGCCGACTTCACCCGCTACTCGTTCCGCAGACACGGCGACTTCACCACCCTCGCCGACGAACTCCACGCCATCGACCACTACTTGGCGCTGGTCCGGGCCCGCTTCGGCGACCGCCTCTCGGTCACCCTCCAGATAGCCCCCGAGGTCCTGCCGGTCACCCTGCCCTTCCTCTGCCTCCAGCCCCTGGTCGAGAACGCCGTCAAACACGGCCTCGAAGGCAGGACCGACAAGAGCCACATCAGCATCACCGCACAGGACGCGGGCGCCGAGGCACTCGTCGTCATCGAGGACGACGGCGTCGGCATGGAACCCGAGGTGCTCCGCCGCATCCTGGCAGGCGAGAGCAGCCCCTCCGGTGGCATAGGCCTCAGCAACGTCGACGAACGGCTCCGCCAGGTGTACGGCGACGACCGAGGCCTCGTCATCGAGACCGCCGTCGGCGCGGGCATGAAAATCACCGCCCGGCTGCCCAAATACCAGCCGGGCGTACACCCGGACGGGGGAATCCCCCGCGCCTGAAGGTCACCGACGCTGAGCCTCAGGTGCGCGATGCCACCATCCCCAGCGTCAACAGGCCGAGGACGACCCATCCGAACCACAGCCAGCCATTGCTGCCGAGCGCCACCGAGTAGGCCGTCACCACGACCAGCCCACCGACGGTGAGCACCCCCATGGCCTTCGTCGAACCGGGCATCGCAACACCCTTCCTCAGGCTTCTTCTCCCTCCATGGTGCCCCCACTACCGGAAATGACAGTGCAGACGACGTAATGTGCGCCCTTTTTCCAGCCGTCCTCGCTGAGCCAGTAGCCGGAGGCGGTGACGGCCTCCTCGTAGCCGTACTCCTCCGGGGGCACGTTCTTCGCGCAGGCGGCCAGCGCCTCGGCGTTCGCCTTCGCGTAGGTCGTCCCGGGGCTCATCTCGTGGAAGCCGAGCACCTTCTGCCGATGGCGGCCCAGGCAGGACACCAGCCGGGCCCTGCTGTCGGAGATCACGTCGAGGCAGTCCTGCTTCTGCATGGTCGCCGCGTCGACGAACACGGTCTCCCCCTCCTGACGGTGGCGCCCGATCGGCCCGTACACCGGCCGGCGCTCGCCCAGCAGCAGACAGGCGACCCGGTGTCCCGCGGCGTCGAAGCCGTCGTCGGCCGGGAGGACGGGGTAGGAGCGGATGTCCACCAGGTTCCCGCGCTCCTCCTCGGTCAGCTGTTCGCACCGCGCGGTCCCGCTCGCCCGCGCGTCCTCGGCCGAGGACGCCTCGTGGAAGGCCATCACCTGCCCGTCCACCGCGGGCCCCGTGCACTGGGGCACCAGCTGGAGTCGCGGCGTCCCCTCGAACCGGACGCCCGCCCAGGTGACCTGTACACAGTCGCCGTCCTTGAGCGGCTCGGACAGCCCGACGGCATCCCCGTACGGCTTCCCGCCGACGGTGTCGCCGTCGCCCGTGCCACCCGGCAGGTTCCCGAAGGCGTACCAGGTGCCGCCCACCGTGAGGGCGAGGCCGAGCGTGGTCGCCACCCCGGCCAGCAGGGCCCGGCTGCGGTGGCGTCGGCGGCGGCCGCCGGTGCCGGTGGTGCGCGGGGGAGCGCCGTAGCCCGGGTCGGCGGCCGGGGCCCAGGCGGAGGGGCTCGCCGGTGCGGGCGCCGGCGCGTACCACGGCGACTCGTGCGGGATCGGCGAGCCGAGGATCTCCGGCTCCGCCGTGTGCGTCCGCTCACTCGCCCAGTGCGGCTGCGAGCCCAGGTCGGGCTCGGTGCGGGGGTGCGCCTGGGGCGTGACGATCGCCGAGAGCGCGGCCTCGGTCTCGGACGCCGTGATCCGGTGCACGGGATCCTTGCCGAGCATGGCGGCCAGCACCGGTTCCAGGGCGCCCGCCCGCAGCATGGGGCGCGGTTCCTCCAGGACGACTGCGGTCAGCGCCGCGATCTCCGAGTCCCGGTCGAAGGGCCCGTACCCCTCGACGGCGTAGTACAGCGTGCAGCCCAGCGAGAACAGGTCGGCCGCGGCGGTCGGCGGCCCGCCCTGGGCCCGCTCGGGCGCCAGATACCCGGAGGTCCCGACCAGCACATGCGTCCGCGTGTACCGGGTCTCCTGGGTATCGGGCTGGACGGAGATGCCGTAGTCCGTGAGGTGAACACGCGCGTACGGCGAGCCGGTGCGATCCGGGGCGAGCAGGATGTTGGCGGGTTTGACGTCCCGGTGCATGATGCCGCGCTCGTGCCCGGCGGTCAGCGCGTCCAGCACGGCGAGCCCGATCCGGGCGCACTCGGCGGGCGCGAGGGCGCCGCGCCGGGTGACGACGGCCTTCAGGTCGAGGGCACCCGGCACGTACTCCATGACGATCCAAGGCAGCTCGTCGTGCTCCAGGACGTCATGCACGGTCGCCACGTTCGGGTGGCCGCGCAGCACGGCGGCATGCCGGGCCTCGGCACGGGCGCGCGCCACCCGGGCCGTACGGTCCCGCTCGGCCTCGTCCGGATCGCGGAACACGATCTCCTTGAGCGCCACCTCGCAGTCCAGCTGCTGGTCGTGCGCCAGCCAGACGTGGCCCATGCCGCCGCTGCCCAGCCGGTTCAGCAGGAGATAGCGGTCGGCGATCACCCGGCCGACTCCCGAATGCGGTGCTCCTGACTGCATCGGTCACTCCCGGGGTTCAGATCCGCACGGACTGGACGGGGTTCTCGACGGGATCACCCGAGTCGCTCGGGCCCCCGGGATCCACCGGGTCGTCGGTGGCCGGCCCGCTCTCCTCCGGGGGCTCGCTGTCCTCCGGGGGGCTGGGGTCGGGATCGGGGGGCTCCGGCGGCGTGCTCGTCCGGGTCGGGGTGGCGGGCGGTGCGGATGTGGTGAGCGTCGGAGTGGGCGGGGGTGTGGGGGTTGGCGTGGGAGTGCGTGTGGGCGTCGGTGGCGGCTCGGGGGTCTTGGACGGTGTCGGAGTCGGAGTCGGAGTCGGAGTCGGTGTCAGAGTCGGAGTCGGCGTTGGTGTCGGTGTCGGTGTCGGAGATGTGCCGCCGGCCGTTGGGGGAGTGCTCGCCATCGGCGACCCGGACGACGGCGAGCTGTTCGACGGTGAGCCGTCCGTCGCCGAGGGCCCGGTCGGTTCCGGTCCCGTCCCCGTGGAACCCGAGCCCGAGCCCGAGCCGGATCCCGGGTCGTCCTTACCCTCGTCGGACGACGCCCCCGGCCAGTCCACCTGCAGTGCCACGGCGTCACCGAACGCCAGCCGGGTACCCGGCCCGGGGCTCGAACCGGTCACCGGCGCGTCGCTGGGCGGCATCTCGTCCCCGGCGACCGCAACGGCCAGACCCTTGTCCGCCATGGCCGCACTGGCGTCGCCGAAGGTCATCCCCCGTACCTTCGGCACGGCCTGCCGCGCCCGGGTGTCGAACGTCGTGTCGGACTCGCCCGTGGTGCCGACGTCCCGGCTGATGCCCTGGTCCGGGTCCTCGACGTCGACGAGCTTGACCTCCTTCAGCTGCTCGGGCGCGGGCTTGACGACGACCACCCGGGACTTGTCGTAGCCCTTCCACTCCTCGTTGCCCTCGGCGAAATCCACCTTGATGCGCTGAGGGTCCTCGTCGAACGCGCGCAGGGGATTTCCGCAGCTGCACTTCACGGCGGGCAGGCCCTGACTGTCGACCAATACCGCGATACCGGTTTCCAGCAACGCGTCGAAGGGGACGGCCTTGCCCTTCTTGTAGTCGTGGTTCTTCACGAGGGTGTCGTGGCGCAGGAGAACGGGAGTGAGTTCGTCGAGATAATCAGCGATTCCGGCCACGTCGATTCCGACGATCCCGGCCCATTGCTGAGCCTTTTTCTTGTTCTCGGGATCGGTGAGGAAATCCTCCAGTTTGCCGACGTCACAGATCTTCGGCTGCTGTGTGCCCCCGTACAGGCCGGGGGTGTTGCCCTGCTGCAGGCCGCTGTGCGGCTCCAGGGACCTGAGGTCGGGCTCGTCCCGGCCCAGCCGCTCGCCCTCGTCGAAGAAGGGCGCGAGAGACGGCACGCCCGCGGCCACCGCCTTCACCGCCAACAGCGCCGGCGTCGAGTCGCCGCAGCCGCTGAGGATCACCACGCCCACCAGTAGGACGGCGATCCTCCGGGCAGCCGATTTCCCCGCTTTTCGCAAACATGTTCGCAAGCATGCGTGAATTGTCATGACCGCTCCCCCCGGCGGTTTCCCCCGTCACCCCGCAGTACGGAAGCGGGGCTCACGCATCATGCTACTGAAGGGCAAAGCCTTTCGGTCGAGGAAAAAACAAAAGAAGGGCCGTGGGGCCAAACAAAAGAATTGGGGCACGAAAAAGAAAAGTGACTCAGCGACTACGTGCGTTCAATGAGGCCAGATAGGCGTTGTACGCCTCCAGCTCCTTGTCGCCGTTCCGGTCGGCCGCGCGGTCCTCGCGCTTGGCCTGCCGCTGCTCGGAGCCGTACCACTGGAAGAGCAGCGCGAGCAGCACGAGCACGGACGGGATCTCGCTGAACGCCCAGGCGATGCCGCCGGCCGCGTTCTGGTCGGCGAGCGCGTCGATGCCCAGGGAGGCGGGCGGGTTCTCGTACGTCTTGACCATCGGCGCGGACGCCATCATCAGCGCGATGCCGAAGAACGCGTGGAACGGCATGCCCATGAACAGCTCCAGCATCCGCATCAGATACCCCGGCCGGTGCGGTCCCGGATCGATGCCCATGATCGGCCAGAAGAAGAACAGACCGACCAGGAGGAAGTGCACCATCATCAGGATGTGTCCCGGTGTCGACCCCATCAGGGAGTCGAAGATCGGGGTGAAGTACAGCCCGTACAGGCTCGCGATGAACATGGGGATCGTGAACGCCGGGTGCGTGACGATCTTCATGTACCAGCTGTGCAGAAACATCAGCAGCAGCTCACGCGGCCCCTTCCGCCCCTGGCCCGCCACCGGCAGTGCCCGCAGCGCCAGCGTCATCGGCGCACCGAGCAGCAGCACGATCGGCGCCAGCATGCTGATCACCATGTGCTGCACCATGTGCACGCTGAACATGACCATCCCGTAGTCGTTCAGCCCGGTGCACATCATCAGCATCACGAGCAGCACACCTACGACGAACGCGACCGTCCGGCCCACCGGCCACTTGTCCCCGCGCCGGACCAGCCGCACGACCCCCCAGCCGTACAGCCCCAGCCCCAGCAGACACGCGACCAGGAAGAACGGGTCCGCCGACCACGCGAGTCCCCGCCCGAGGGTGAAGGGCGAAAGCCCCATACCGTGCCCGCTGTGCTCCATCCGCCGGCTCCTGATTCGTGGGGGGTTGCGCTGTCTGTCCGCCCCAGACTAGAACCGCCCCCGGTCACGTTTGCGCTCGGGGGCGGTGCGACCTGCCCAGGGGCGCGGGGAACTGCGCGACCAGCCACGACCCACCCGCGGTCTGCGACGTTCCCGCAGACCCACGGCGAGACTCAGAGCACGCACTCGGCCTCGGCGTACCGCTCCTGCGGAACCGTCTTCAACGTCTCGACCGCCTCGGCGAGCGGCACCATCACGATGTCCGTCCCCCGAAGCGCCGTCATCCGCCCGAACTCCCCCCGGTGCACGGCCTCCACCGCATGCCACCCGAACCGCGTGGCCAGCACCCGGTCGTACGCCGTGGGCGTCCCGCCCCGCTGTACATGCCCCAGGATCACCGGCCGCGCCTCCTTCCCGAGGCGCGCCTCCAGCTCGACGGAGAGCTGCCGGGCGATGCCGGCGAACCGCTCGTGCCCGTAGATGTCCTTGGCGCCCTCGTCGAACTCCATGGACCCGGTCTTCGGCTTGGCCCCCTCCGCCGCCACGACGATCGCGAACCGCTTGCCCGCCTCGAAGCGTTCGCCGACCCGCGCGGCCAACTCCTCGATGTCGAAGGGCCGTTCCGGTACGACGATGGCGTGCGCGCCGGCCGCCATGCCGGAGTGGAGCGCGATCCAGCCGGTGTGGCGGCCCATGACCTCCACGACCAGGACGCGCTGGTGGGACTCGGCGGTGGTCTTCAGCCGGTCCAGGGCCTCGGTGGCGACGCCCACGGCCGTGTCGAAGCCGAAGGTGACGTCGGTGACCGCGATGTCGTTGTCGATGGTCTTCGGCACACCCACGATCGGCAGGCCGTTGTCCGACATCAGCCGGGCCGCCTTGAGGGTGCCCTCACCGCCGATGGGGATGATCGCGTCGAGGCCGAGCTCCTCGACATGGCCCTTCGCCCGCTCCACACCGTCCCGCAGATGGGAGGGCTGGACCCGGGAGGAGCCGAGGATCGTGCCGCCGCGAGCCAGGATGCCGGCCACCGCGTCGAGGTCGAGCTTGAGGTAGTCGCAGTCCAGGAGGCCTTTCCAGCCGTCCCGGAACCCGATGACCTCGTCGCCGTGGTCGACGACGGCGCGGTGCACGACGGACCGGATGACGGCGTTCAGCCCGGGACAGTCGCCGCCGGACGTGAGGACACCAATGCGCATAGCCCGATCACCTTATCGACGTGGGCCGGATCCGGACCACGTTGTCCGGCGGGAATGCCCGCCACCCTACCGGCGGCAGGGGGCGGGGCCGTAGCGGGCGTCCGCCTGCTGGACGGCCCCGCACAGGTGAGCGGAGACCAGGTCAGACGGGCTTTCGTACGGGCACTGAGGAACCGTTTCTCAGGCTCCTCGGCTTCCTGCCGGACGCGTTACGCGGGCTGCTGCTGGGCCGTCGCGATGCGCTCGCTCCGCAGCGCGTCGAACCAGCGGTCGTCGCTCGGCGGCAGCGCGTTCACATCGAGCGCCAGCTTCAGCAGCAGGTCGGCGATCTGCGGGTTCCGCGCCAGCACCGGACCGTGCATGTAGGTGCCGAACACGGTGTCGTTGTACGCACCCTCCGTGCCGTCACCCGTGCCGTTGCCCTTGCCGAGCCGCACGTTCGCGAACGGGCGGGCGGTGGGGCCGAGGTGGGTGACGCCCTGGTGGTTCTCGAACCCGGTCAGCTGCGGCAGACCGAGGCGCGGGTCGATGTCCCCGAGGACGTCACCGACGCACCGCTCGCCCTCGCCACGCGTGCTGGTCACGTCGAGCAGACCGAGGCCCGGCTCGCGCTGCCCGAGGTCGTTGACGAACTCGTGGCCGAGGATCTGGTAGCCGGCGCACACCGCGAAGACGATCGCGCCGTTCTCCACCGCCCGGTACAGATGCCGGTCGCGGCGCAGCCGCTCGGCCGCGAGCCGCTGCGGACGGTCCTCGCCGCCGCCGATCAGATAGATGTCGCCGGAGGTCGGGATCGGCTGGTCGCTGCGCACGTCCAGCCGAGCCACGTCCAGGCCGCGCTGCCGCGCCCGCCGCTCCACGACGAGGACGTTGCCCTGGTCGCCGTAGGTGCTGAGCAGGTCCGGGTAGACCCAGACGATCCGCAGGCTGTTGTCACTCATGAAGTCAGTGCCCCTCAGAGTCGTTCGTGGACGGGTGCTCAGTTGCCCACGCGGCGGCGCAGGTCCTGGAACGCGGTGTAGTTCGCGATGACCTCGATCCGCCCCGGCGGACACATCTGCACCGCCTGGTCGAGGGTGTCGCAGACCTGGAAGTGCTGGCCCGCGACCTCCAGCCGCACCGCGAGGTCGAGCTTGCGGTCGCCGAGCACGAAGACCGGGTGGCCGGTCAGCCGGGTGTAGTCGACGTCCCACAGCCAGGAGGTGTCGGTGCCGTCGGCGCCGCGCGCGTTCACGGACAGGATCACCGGCGACGGCGGCGGGTCGATCAGCGAGAACGTCTCCAGCCAGCCCGCCGGGTTCTTGGCGAGCAGCAGCCGCAGATCACGCTGCATGAACTGGACGACGTCGTACCGTCCGGCCACCGCCTGCACCTGGTACATGCGTTCCAGGGCGACCTGCGGCGGCACCCCGAAGACGGCGGCGACGGCGGCCGACGAGGCCGCGTTGGCCTTGTTGGCGCGGCCCGGCAGCTGGAGGTGGATCGGCCAGGCCGAGCCGTGCGGGTCGAGGACGTGGTCGCCCGAGAGCGCCCAGCTCGGCGTGGGGCGGCGGAAACCGCACTCGCCGCAGAACCAGTCGTCGCCGGGGCGCTGCATCACACCGCCGCAGGACGGGCACGACCAGGCGTCGTCCTTCCACATCTGGCCGACCGCGACCCAGATCACATTCGGGGAGGACGACGCGGCCCACACGATCAGCGGGTCGTCGCAGTTCGCCACCACCACGGACTTCGTGCCGGCCAGGCCCTCCCGCCAGGCCTCCGCCATCATGCGGGTCTCGGCGGCGCGGTCGAGCTGGTCGCGGGAGAGGTTGAGCAGCGCGATGCACTTGGGGTCGGTGTCCCGCGCGACACCGGCGAGGTACTTCTCGTCGACCTCGATGACCGCGAACTTGGAGTCCGAGTTCCCCGCCAGCGCCGAGGTGATGCCCGCGGGCATGTTGGCCCCGAGCGCGTTCGACACGACCGGCCCCGCGGCGCGCAGCGCCTCCGCGATCAGACGGGTCGTGGTGGTCTTTCCATTGGTGGCGGAGACCAGGATGACGTC
Source organism: Streptomyces adelaidensis (assembly GCF_016598475.1). Lineage (GTDB taxonomy): Bacteria > Actinomycetota > Actinomycetes > Streptomycetales > Streptomycetaceae > Streptomyces > Streptomyces adelaidensis. The sequence goes on along the minus strand of NZ_JAEMUX010000004.1, from coordinate 163,032 downwards.
CAGGCTCTGCGCGAGCCTGGCGAGGAGATCGGGGTCGAGTTTGAGTGCCACCCGGCCGCCGATCACCGATCCGCTACCGCGTCCCGCGGCACGCGATGCCGCCGCGACCGCCTTGCCCGCCGTCACGGCCAGCTTGGCCCGCGGCGTCAGCGGGTCCGAGTTCCCTGCCATCAGTTCTCGATCCTCCTTGCGTACAGCGCCGCGCCCAGTCCCGGCAACGTGTGGACCGAAGACTATCGAGATCCACTCACGCGCCCGAATCTCGACCGGGGCGTTACATGCCCCGGACCGGCGATATCGGGTCTGAACGTACTCTTGCGGCCATGCGAAGCGGCTCTGTTCCGGGCGCCCGAGGGCGCGTTCTCCCCATGACACTGCTCGGGGACCCCGTATTGCACGCCCCTTGTGAGGACGTGACGGAGTTCGGGCCCGAACTGGTGCGGCTTGTGGAGGACATGTTCGCGACGATGTACGACGCGCGGGGTGTGGGTCTCGCCGCGAACCAGGTCGGCCGGGCGCTGCGGGTCTTCGTATACGACTGCCCGGACGACGACGATGTGCGGCATCTCGGCCATGTGGTGAACCCGCGGCTCGTCTCGGCGGAGGGGATCGTACTGCGCGGCCCCGAGGGATGTCTGTCGCTGCCCGGCCTCGAGGCGGGGACGGAGCGGTACGACGAGGCCGTGGTCGAGGGGTTCACGGTGGACGGAGACCGGCTGCGGGTGCGGGGGACGGGGTTCTTCGCGCGGTGCCTTCAGCATGAGTGTGATCACCTCGAGGGCGGCGTGTATGTGGACCGGCTTTCGGGGTGGCGTCGGAGCAGGGTTCTGCGGAAGGCCGCGCGGGCTTCGTGGGCGCCTCGTCGCTCGGGATGAGCCGCGGGTGGGCGGGCGCGGGTTGTCTGTGGTCGCTCGCGCGGTTCCCCGCGCCCCTCAAGGGGCCCCGCCCCGCCCACGTACGGCTGCCAGGCGCCCTCAGAAGCCCGGGCTGCCCACCTTGTCGCCGGCCGCTGCCAGGCGGCCCCACAGGAGGTCTGCCAGGCTGCGGACCAACTCCTGCCGCGTGCACGGGCGTTCGCCGAGCCACCAGTCTCCTGCCGCGTGCATCATGCCCACGATGCCGTGGCCCCAGACACGGGCGAGCCGCTGGCTGTCGGGGCCGAGGTCGAGGCGTTCCTCTATGACCTTGCCGAGTTCCTCGCCCATGCGGCGCAGCAGGGGGGCGGAGTGCTTGCCGACGTCGAAGCCCTGGTCGGCGGGCTGCTCGCCGGGCTGGTCCCCGGGGTGGGCGCCCTCGGCGGGGTGCATGAGGAAGCGGTACACCTGGGGTCGGGCCTCGATGGCCGCCAGGTAGGTGTCGAGGGTCGCCTCGACGCGTTCGCGGCGCTCGGCCGGGGCGTCCAGCGCGGCCCGCAGGGAGTCGAGGAGGGCGTCGGTGTGGCGCTGGCCGAGAGCGGCGTAGAGTCCGCCTTTGTCGCCGAAGTGGCGATAGAGGATCGGCTTGGTGATGCCGGCCTCGGCGGCGATGGCGTTCATCGACGCTCCTGGACCGTCGCGGAGCACCACTCTGTCCGCGGCCTCCAGCAGCTCGCGCCGACGACGGTCGGCGGACCGTTCCTGGTCGGTCCGCTGCGTGGTGTCCATGAGTCTCTCCCCCAGGTACTGATTTCGGTGACGCCTGCGCAAACTAGCACTGATTGCCACGTCCCGATCGAACGGATCGAACGGGCTGCCGGGCCCGGCTCGGGAGTTGACTTTTCCTACCGGCCGGTAACAGACTCCTAGTTACCGCAGGTAACATCTTAGTGCAGTGCTGGAGGCGCGTCATGGCCGAGTTCACCATGGAACTCAACGAGGAACAGCGAGAGGTTCGCGACTGGCTCCACGGATTCGCCGCCGATGTGATCCGCCCCGCGGCCGCCGAATGGGACGAGCGCGAGGAGACCCCCTGGCCGGTCATCCAGGAGGCCGCCAAACTCGGCATCTACTCCCTCGACTTCTACGCCCAGCAGTACTTCGACCCCACGGGCCTCGGCATCCCCATGGCCATGGAGGAGCTGTTCTGGGGCGACGCGGGCATAGCCCTCTCCATAGTCGGCACCGGCCTCGCCGCCGTGGGCGTCCTCGCCAACGGCACCGAGGAGCAGATCGGCACCTGGATCCCCCAGATGTACGGGGACGCGAACGACGTCAAGGTCGCCGCGTTCTGCTCCTCCGAGCCCGACGCCGGTTCAGACGTGGCCTCCATGCGCACCCGCGCCGTGTACGACGAGGCCAAGGACGAGTGGATCCTCAACGGCACCAAGACCTGGGCGACCAACGGCGGTATCGCCAACGTCCACGTCGTCGTCGCGGTGGTCGACCCCGAGCTCGGCTCCAAGGGCCACGCCTCCTTCATCGTCCCGCCGAAGACGCCCGGCCTGTCCCAGGGCCAGAAGTTCAAGAAGCACGGCATCCGCGCCTCCCACACGGCCGAGGTCGTCCTGGAGGACGTCCGGGTCCCCGGTTCCTGCCTCCTCGGCGGCAAGGAGAAGCTCGACGAGCGCCTGGCGCGGGCCCGCGAGCGGGCGAAGACCGGTGGCGAGAGGGTGAAGAACGCGGCGATGGCCACGTTCGAGGCGTCCCGTCCTGCTGTCGGCGCCATGGCGGTGGGCACCGCCCGGGCCGCGTACGAGGTGGCCCTCGACTACGCCATGACGCGTTCGCAGTTCGGGCGGCCCATCATCGACAACCAGGGCGTCGCCTTCCAGCTCGCGGACATGCGGACCTCCGTGGACGCGGCGCGGCTGCTGGTGTGGCGGGCGTCCTGGATGGCGATCAACGGGCGGCCGTTCACCGGGGCCGAGGGGTCGCAGTCGAAGCTGTTCGCGAGCGAGACGGCGAAGAAGGTCACGGGGCAGGCCATTCAGATACTGGGTGGGAACGGGTACACCCGTGAGTACCCGGTGGAGCGGATGCACCGGGATGCGGCGATCTACACGATCTTCGAGGGTACGAGTGAGATTCAGCGGTTGGTGATCGCTCGGACCTTGTCGGGGATGCCGATTCGGTAGCGTCGTGCGGTGTGCTGTGTGTATCGACACAGCCCCGCGCCCCTGACTCCGCTGCTCTTCACCGGTGTTTCAGAGGTGTGAGTTGCTCGATGTCGTACCTCTTGCGCAGTCTCTCGATCGCCTCGCCGTCCGGCGGACCCCCCGCCTCCAGGATCTCCAGCAACTCCTCGAAGTACCGTTCGTGATCCGGTGGCGGTGAGGACTGGAAGAACATCTTCGCCGGGGTGTCGGTGGGGTTGGCGAAGGCGTGGGGGCAGCCCGGGGGGACGACGATGACCGTGCCCGGGGTGGCCCGGACCGTGCGGGTGCCCGAAGCGGACTGCCAGTGCTGCCAGTTGTCGGGGGTGCGGACGCGCGGCTCGAAGGCGAGCACGTCCAGCTCGCCTTCGAGGACGTAGAAGAGCTCCTCGCTCCGGGTGTGCACGTGGGCGCCGACGTCGAAGCCCGGCGGGACGACCACCTCGAAGCTGGAGGCCGTCCGGGAGTGGGTGCCCGTGACCTTGAAGGTCACGGCGTGCGCGGGGGTCGTGACGGTGCGGCCGTGGCCCGGCGGTACGAGGAGCCCTTCGGGCGGGGTGAGCGCGGTCACCAGGTGACGGGGAGGGCCTCGGGGCCGCGGATCAGGGCACCGCGACGCCAGGGGACCTCGCCCGGCGGGACCGCCAGCCGCAGCCCCGGCAGACGGTCGAGCAGGGTGTCCACGATCAGCTCGGTCTCCAGCTTCGCCAGGGTGGAGCCCGCGCAGTAGTGGGCGCCGTAGCCGAACGCCACGTGAGGGTTGGGGGCGCGGTCGAAATCGATGCGCTCGGGGTCCGGGAAGACGTCCGGGTCGCGGTTGGCGGCCAGGTAGGAGACGTAGACCGGGTCGCCCGCCCGGATGCGGACGCCGTGCAGGACGATGTCCTCCGTGGCGATGCGGGACAGGCCCACGGCGTTGCGGTGCGGGATGTAGCGCAGCAGCTCTTCGAGGGCCTGCGGGCGCAGGGCCGGTTCGCTGCGCATGCGGTCGAGCAGGTCCGGGCGGGTCAGCAGGACGAAGAACATCTGGCCGGTGTTGTTCGTGACCGCCTCACCGCCGATCTGGAGGGGCCCCGCCAGGGCCATCGCCTCCGCCTCGCTGATGTCGCCCCGGCCCACGGCCGCGCCGAGCAGCGAGATGACGTCCTCGCCGTCCGCGCCCCGGTGCTCGGCGATCGCCTTGGCGAAGTACGCCTCCATGTCGAGCTTCGCCCGCTCGCTGGCCTTGATGCCGTGCGTGGAGGACAGGATCCGCTGGGTCCAGATGTGCATGTCCTCACGGTCGGCCTCCGGCACGCCCATCAACTCGCAGATCACGGTGATCGGGAAGGGCTCCAGGACCCGCTCGATCAGATCGGCGGGCGGGCCGTCGCGCAGCAGCGCGTCGACCGCCGCGTCCAGGGTCCGCCGGGCGCCCGCCCGCAGGCGTTCGATGCCCCGGGCCGTGAAGGCGGGCGCCACGGCCCTGCGCAGCCGGGCGTGGTCCGGCTTGTCGACGAAGTTCATCGCGTCGGCCTGCGGGATGAAGTGCGGGGCGAGCCGGGTGACCGGGCGGCCCACGACCTCCTTACGGCTGAACCGGGGATCGTTGGTGACCAGCCGTACGTCCTCGTAGCGGGTCAGCAGCCAGGCCCAGCCCTCGCCGTTGGGCAGCTGGATCCGGGTGATCGGGCCCTCGCGCATCAGCTCGGTCAGGACGGGGTCGAAGTCGACCCCGCTCAGATCGAGGGCCGGCCAGTGCCGTACCGGAGGGGCCGCCATGGTCTCTTCGCTCGTCGTCATGTCACGTCACGTCTCTCGTGTGGTGCCCTGCCAGCGGCCCAGGGCCATTTCCGCGGTGATACCGGGACCGAACCCGGCGAGCAGGCCGCGTGCCCGGTCGTGGGCACCGCCCTCGTCGAACAGCCGGCGCAGCGCGTCCAGGACGACGGCGCTGGCGATGTTGCCGTACTCGGTGAGCGTGGCCCGGCTGAAGCGGAACGCGTGCGGGTCGACCTTGAGGAACTTGCTGAGGTCGTCCAGGATGCGCGGACCGCCCGCGTGGATGATGTAGAAGTCCAGGTCGGAGGCGTCCCAGCCATGGGCGCTCGCCAGTTTCTGGAGCGCCGGCGCGAGGGGCTCCATGGTTCCGGGCACCCGCTTGTCCAGCAGGAAGTGGAACCCGGTGGACCGGACGTCGTACATGATCCACTCCTCGGTCTTGGGGATCAGGTACGAGCCGTTGCGCTCCAGGCTGATGCCCTCGCCGCCCCGGCCGCGTACGACGGCGGCCGCGATGCCGTCGCCGAACAGGCCGTTGGAGAGCAGCGAGCCGACGCCCAGGTCGGTCGGCTGGTAGCACAGCGAGCAGAACTCGCAGGCCACGATCAGGGCGTTGGCCTCCGGGTAGGCCGTGCAGAAGTCGTGCGCCCGGTTGACCGCGGCGCCGCCCGCCGCGCAGCCCAGCTGGGCGATGGGTATCTGCCGGGTGTCATGGCCGAAGCCCATGTTGTTGATCAGCCACGCGGTCATCGACGGCATCATGAAGCCCGTGCACGACACGTAGACGATCACGTCTATGTCGGAGCTGAGCAGCTCCGCCTCGTCCAGCGCCCGCTGTACGACCGCCGGGACGCGGGCCTTCGCCTCGGCTTCGTAGACCTTGTTCCGCTGCTCGAAGCCGGGATGCTTCAGCGTCTCCTCGATGGGCTGCACGATGTACCGGGTTCGGACGCCGGTGTTCTCGATCAGCCTCAGCGCCAGCGGGAGTTGGGGGTGGTCGGGGTGGCGCTCACGCGCCAGCGCCAACGTGTCCTCCATCGTGATCACGTACTCCGGGACGGACACCGCGGGTCTGCACAAAGTGGCCATGGAGCGCGCCTGCTTTCGCCATCCGGAAGGCCTTCGCCTCCCGAGCACGGGGTGGTTCAGGTGGTTCATCCACGATCACCCGGCGCCTCCCGGATCTCGCGCCGGACTACTCCAGACCGGCGAACCCCGACGAACCACCGCCCACTACTCCGAACCGGGCAGCCGTGCCAGGGTCGGAGCAGGACGAGCGAGACAACCGCACCCAGGGGAGCCGCGATGACGCACACCGCCACCCGACTGCTGGAGACCACCGCCGCGAAACTCGCCCCGGATCCCACCGCCGACCCCCTGCTCCCGCTGATCGCCACCGGCACGGCCGGCCGCGACACCCTCGCCGCGCTGGCCATGGAACAGCGCCTGGTCATCGCCGCGGACCACCGCTCGTTCCTCCACCTGGCCCAGCGGGCGGCGACCGAGGAGCCCGCGAGCGCGCCCTTCTTCGAGATGCTCGCCCAGGGCGAGACGGTGGCGGGAGAGCGGCTTGGGGCATTCGCGAAGGCGTGCGGCGTGAGCGAGGAGCGAAGCGCGGCGTACGAGCCGCTGCCGGGCTGCCAGGCCTACCCGTCGTACGTCGCCCGCCTCGCGCTCGGCGCGTCACCGGCCGACGTGGTGCTCGCCCTGAGCGCCAACTTCTCGTCCTGGGGCACCTACTGCGCGACGATCGCCGACGCCCTGCGCCGCCACTACGGCTTCACCGACGACGCATGCGGCTTCTTCGACTTCTTCGCCGAGCCGTCACCGGAGCTGGAGCGGCGGGCGAGGGAGGCCGTCCAGGCGGCACTGGACGGCGGCCGGATGGACGAGAACGCGGCGTACCACCACGGCCGACTGCTGCAGAGCTATGAATCGATGTTCTGGACCACACTGGCGCGCCCCTGAAGGGGCGCGGAAAACCGCGCGATCAACCACACGCGACCGGCGGCCGACACGGAACCGCGCCCCCTACGGCGCCCCACTGCTGTGCGCGATGCACGCCACATCGATCCGGTCCGCCAACTTCGCCAGCTCGATGGTCAACGCGGCGACGGTGTCCTCGTCGAGCCCGTCCGCACCGGCCTCCACCAGGTGCAGCCAGCGCCCACCCACCGTTCGCAGTAGTTTGCTCACATCGGCGGCAGACACCTGCAAGGTCCCGCGGTCGTCGACGATCAGAGGCAGAGTCACTTCGCGGTTCACAACGGGGATGGTAACCGCGGAACGCTCACGCCCCGTGCCATACGGTGGTGATGTTGCAGAACTCGCGGATTCCGTGTCCCGACAGCTCACGCCCGTATCCGGACCGTTTGACCCCGCCGAACGGGAACGCCGGGTGGGAGGCGGTCATCCCGTTGACGTAGACCGCGCCGGCCTCCAGATCCCGTACGACGCGGTCGGCCTCGGCGCTGTCCCGGGTCCACACGTTGGAGCTGAGACCGAAGGGCGTGTCGTTGGCGATCGCGATCGCCTCGTCGAGGCCGGCGACCCGGTACAGCGTGGCGACCGGGCCGAAGGCCTCCTCGTGGTGGATACGCATCTCGGGGGTGACGTCGGCGAGGACGGTCGGCGGGTAGTACCAGCCGGGCCCGTCGGGGCGCTCCCCGCCGCACAGGACGGTGGCGCCGCTCTCCACGGCCTCCTCGACCAGTCCCTCCAGGTCCTCGCGGCCCTGCTCGCTGGAGAGCGGGCCGATCTCCGTCTCCTCCTCCAGCGGGTCGCCGATCCGCAGCGCGCGCATGCCGGCCACGAACCGCTCGGCGAAGGCGTCGTACACGTCGGCGTGCACGATGAACCGTTTGGCGGCGATGCACGACTGCCCGTTGTTCTGCGCCCGGGCCGTCACGGCGACCCGCGCCGCCTGCTCGATGTCGGCGGACGGCAGCACGACGTACGGGTCGCTGCCGCCCAGCTCCAGGACCGTCTTCTTGACCTCGTCCCCGGCGACCGAGGCGACCGCCCGGCCCGCCGGCTCGCTGCCGGTGAGCGTGGCGGCCCTCACGCGCGGGTCGCGCAGGATGTCCTCGACCGCGCCGGAGCCGATGAGCAGTGTCTGGAAACAGCCCTCGGGGAAGCCCGCCCGGCGGAAGAGGTCCTCCAGGTAGAGCGCGGTCTGCGGGACGTTGGAGGCGTGCTTGAGCAGGCCCACGTTGCCCGCCATCAGCGCGGGCGCGGCGAAGCGGATCACCTGCCAGAGCGGGAAGTTCCACGGCATCACGGCGAGCACCGGGCCGAGCGGCCGGTAGCGGACCAGGACGCGGGAGGCGCCCGAGTCCTTCACGTCCGCGTCGGAGGGCTCCACGTCGGTGAGCAGCACCTCGGCGTGCTCGGCGTACCAGTGCATCGCCTTCGCGCACTTGGCGGCCTCCGCGCGGGCCTGCCTGACCGGCTTGCCCATCTCGGTGGTCATCACCTGGGCTACGGCGTCCGCGTCCTCGTCGAGGAGTTCGGCGGCCCGGTGCAGCAGCCGGGCGCGCTGCGCGAAGGACGTGGTCCGGTACGTACGGAACGTGGTGTCGGCGGTCGCGAGCCGTCGCTCGATCTCCTCCTCACCGAGCGCGTCGTACGTCTTGAGGGTCTCGCCGTTCGCCGGGTTCACCGTGGCGATGGGCATGGTCGGCCTCCTGAGCGCGGGCTGTCCTTCGACCTTCCCGCGCGGCGGCGCCCGCCGCAACGCGGAGTCGTTATCGGCCCGAGTGCTCCAGAAGGCGGTCGAGAAACTCCGCCTGCGCCTTCACGATCACCGCCCGGGCCCGCTCCAGGCCCAGCCACTCCACGCGGTCCAGCTCGGGGAACTCCTGGATCTGCCCGGACTTCGGCGGCCACTCCATCCGGAACGTCCCCGGCACGACCGTCGCCGGGTCGAGGTCCGCCTCGATCGCCCATACGGTGACGATCTTGCCGTTGGTCTGCCGCACCTCGCCCAGCGGTACGGCCTCGCCGTCGGGCGGCGCCAGCCCCAGCTCCTCCTGGAACTCCCGGCGGGCCGCGTCCCAGGCGGGTTCGTCGGGCTCGTACTCGCCCTTCGGCACGGACCAGGCGCCCGCGTCCTTGCGCGCGAAGAACGGGCCGCCCATGTGGCCGAGGAGAACCTGGACGCCGTCGGCGGTACGGCGGTGGAGCAGCAGGCCGGCGCTGCGCTTGGGGGCGGTCGTCACCGGGTGACCTCCGGGTGGGCGGATAGCAGGGACTCGACCGTATCGGCTTGTGCGGGCGACTTGTCCTCGCGGTAGCGGACCACTCGGGCGAAGCGGAGGGTGACGCCGGCCGGGTAGCGGGTGGAGCGCTGGAGGCCGTCGTAGGCGATCTCGACGACGAGTCGGGGCGGACGGTCACGCCCCAGCCGTGCTCCTCGACGGCCAGCTCCCGCAGTCGCCCGGTCTGCCAGGCCAGCATGGTGTCGGTCATGCCCTTGAACGTCTTGCCGAGCATCGCGAACGAGCCGTCGGCGGTGCGGGCGCCGAGGTGGAGGTTGGAGAGCTTGCCCGTGCGGCGGCCGTGGCCCCATTCGGCGGCCAGGACCACCAGATCGAGGGTGTGCACGGGCTTGACCTTCAGCCAGGAGGCACCGCGCCGGCCGGCGCTGTAGGGGGCGTCGAGGGCTTTGAGCACGACACCCTCATGGCCGCGGGTCAGCGTGTCCGCGAGGAACCTCTCCGCCTCGGGCAGGTCGTCGGGGCCGGCCACGAGGGTGCGGCGGACCCGCATCGGCTCGGGGACGAGACGGGCCAGTTCGGCGTGGCGGTCGGCGAAGGGCAGGTCGAGGAGGTCCCGGCCGTCCACGGAGAGTGCGTCGAAGAACACCGGGGAGACGGGGACCTGCTCGGCCGCCGTCGTCACGTCCATCCGCGAGCCGACGCGGGCGGCCGTCTCCTGGAAGGAGCGTGGCCGCCCGTCCTTGTCGAGCGCGATCACCTCTCCGTCGAGGATGAACCGCTCGGCCCGCAACTCCAGGGCGACGGTGGTGAGTTCGGGGAGGCGGCCGGTGATGTCGTCCAGGGTGCGGGTGTGGACGCGTACGTCGGAGCCGTCGCGGTGGACCTGGACGCGGATGCCGTCCAGCTTCTCCTCGACCGCACACGCACCCAGCTTCGCCACGGCCTCCGTGACGGAGGACGCGCTGTGCGCCAGCATCGGCAGGACGGGGCGGCCGACGGTGAGCCGGAATTCCTCCAGGGCCGACGGCCCGTTCGCGAGCAGCGCCTGGGCCACTGTCTGCAGCGATCCGGCGAGCATCACCGCCCGTCGTACGTCGGCCGGGGGCGCCCCGGTGGCTCCGGCCAGGCCCTCCACGGCCACCGCGTCCAAGGCGCCCTGCCGGACCTCGCCGGTGAGGAGTCCGAACAGGTAGCGCTGCTCGTCCTTGGTGGCCGCCGCCAGCAACTCGCCCACCAGGCGCTTGCGTTCGGCCTGCGAACCGGCGCCGGTGACGCCGCCGATCGCTGTGAGCCGGGTGTCCACCTCGCGCACGGTGAGGCTGGGCTCGGTCGCCGGCGGGATCTCCTGGTTCAGCACCTTCCAGCCGATGCCCAGCCGGCCCTGGGGCAGACGGCCCGCGAGGTAGGGGATGACGACCGGTACGTCCGCCGCGTCGGCGTCCCGGAACAGGTCGGCGAGCAGAGCCGTCTTCCGGGAGCGGGCCGAGGTGGCGGCCACCTCCTGGGACACACGGGCGAGCCGGGCGAACAACATGCGGCCATGGTCCTACGGAGTCAGGCCGGGTGCCCATCGGGTTGGGGGTGCGGGCGGTTTGGCGGCTGCGGGTTCGTCGTGGCTTGTCGCGCCCACGCGGCGGTAGCCGCAGATTCAGCACAGCCCCGCGCCCCTCGATGGCCCTTCGGGCCGATCGCTCATGCCGTGTCCAGGTCGGTCATCAGCAGTTCTCCGTTGATCGTGGCGCCAGCCCGGTATCCGGAGGATGCCGCGTTGACGACCTGTTCGGAGAAGCCCATCGCGTTGCCGACGGCCCAGACGCCGGGGACGGTGGTCAGGCCGGTCGGGTCGACCACGGGGTAGGCGCCGAAGGGGGTGTCGTGCAGTTCGGCGCCCAGTTTCTCCAGCAGGCCGGTCCGGGGGATCGGCCGCGGGGCCGTGAAGAGCACCGAGCGGTCGTGTGTCGTGCCGTCGGCGAGGCGTACGCCGGTGAGGCGGTCGTCGTCCACCACCAGGCCCGAGACCTCCCCGGGTACCACCGAGACCCCGGCGGCGGAGAGGCGGCGCAGGTCGTCGTCGGACAGTTCGTCCTCGGTGACGGTGTGCAGGAACAGGGTCACGTCCTTGGACCACTGGGAGACCATCAGCGCCTGGTGCACGCTGAGCGGGGTCGTGGCCAGCACGCCGAAGGGCTGGTCGCGGACCTCCCAGCCGTGGCAGTACGGGCAGTGCAGCACGTCCCGGCCGAAACGCTCGGCGACGCCGGGGACGGCCGGCAGTTCGTCCTTCAGGCCGGTGGCGACGACCAGGCGCCGGGTGCGTACGGCTCGGCCGTCCGCGAGGGTCACGGTGAAGCTCTGCCCGTCCTCATTTCGGGTGACGTCCACCGCCCGGCCCCGGACCAGCCCGACGCCGTACCGGGCGATCTCCTCCCGGCCCACGGCCAGGAACTCCGTCGGCGGCATCCCGTCCCGCGACAGATAGCCCTGCATGTGCGCGGCGGGTGCGTTGCGGGGCTCGCCCGCGTCGACGACCAGGGTGCGGCGCCGGGCCCGGCCGAGGACCAGGGCGGCGGAGAGTCCGGCAGCGCCGCCGCCGATGACGATCACTTCGTACTGCTCGGTCATGGTGACCACCTCCACGACGAGAGTCGCCCGAGCGCTGCGGCATTGACAAACCTGTTTGCCGAAACTGCAATACCGGCATGAGTGAGGAGAGTGGGATGAGCGAGGGGACGGACGGGGTTCTCGCCGGGGTCGGGCCACGGCTGCGGCGGATCCGGAAGGAGCGGGGGGCGACGCTCGCCGGGCTGTCGGAGGCGACCGGTATCTCGGTGAGCACGCTCTCCCGGCTGGAGTCGGGGCTGCGCAAGCCCAGCCTGGAGCTGCTGCTGCCCATCGCGCGGGCTCATCAGGTGCCGTTGGACGAACTGATCGGGGAGCCGCCCGTCGGTGATCCGAGGGTGAGATCGAGGCCGATCGTGCGGCACGGGCGGACGTACTGGCCGCTCACCCGGCAGCCGGGCGGCCTCCATGCCTTCAAGGTCCTCGTGCCCCAGTCGCAGCAGGAGCCGGAGCCGCGCACCCATGAGGGCTACGAGTGGCTGTATGTGATGTCCGGGAAACTGCGGGTCGTGCTCGGCGAGCATGATGTGGTGATGGTCGCCGGGGAGGCCGCCGAGTTCGACACCCGGGTCCCGCACTGGTTCGGGTCGACGGGGGACGGGCCGGTGGAGTTCCTCAGTCTGTTCGGGCCGCAGGGGGAGCGGATCCACGTCAGGGCCAAGCCCGCGCGTTCGTGACGCACGCTACTGTTCCCCGGAGGGCAAGCGACCGCTTAGTATGCACTCGAACAGTCGACCCCGGTCCGACGAAGAAGTCCCGTGGAGGCACCGCATGCAGGCATGGCAAGTGCACGAGAACGGCGAGCCGAGCGAGGTGATGCGGCTCCAGGACGTGGAGCGGCCCACGCCCGGTGACGGCCAGGTCCTGCTGAAGGTGCGCGCCGCGAACGTCAACTTCCCGGACGCGCTGATGTGCCGGGGCCACTACCAGGTCCGGCCGCCGCTCCCGTTCACCCCGGGCGTGGAGATCTGCGGCGAGACCGAGGACGGCCGCCGCGTCATCGCCAACCCCGCACTGCCGTACGGCGGTTTCGCCGAGTACGCCGTCGCGGACGCCGCCGCCCTGCTGCCCGCGCCCGAGGCGCTGGACGACGCCGAGGCCGCGGCCCTGCACATCGGCTACCAGACGGGCTGGTTCGGCCTCCACCGCCGGGCCCGGCTGGAGGCGGGGGAGACCCTGCTCGTCCACGCCGCCGCGGGCGGGGTCGGCAGCGCGGCCGTGCAGCTCGGCAAGGCGGCCGGCGCGACGGTCATCGGTGTCGTCGGCGGCGCCGACAAGGTGGCCGTGGCCCGGGAGCTGGGCTGCGACGTGGTGGTCGACCGGCGGAGCGAGGACGTCGTCTCCGCCGTGAAGGAGGCCACCGGAGGCCGGGGCGCGGATGTCGTCTACGACCCCGTGGGCGGCGAGGCCTACACGCAGTCGACCAAGGTCGTCGCCTTCGAGGGACGCATCGTGGTCGTCGGCTTCGCCAGTGGGACCATCCCCAGCCCCGGCCTCAACCACGCCCTGGTGAAGAACTACTCGATCCTCGGCCTGCACTGGGGCCTGTACAACACCAAGAACCCGAAGCTGGTCCAGCACTGCCACGAGCAGCTCACCGATCTGGCGGCCCGGGGCGTCGTCAGGCCGCTGGTGAGCGAGCGCGCACCGCTCGACGGGGCCGGGGCCGCCGTACAGCGGGTCGCGGACGGCGTCACCACCGGCCGGGTCGTCGTGGTGCCCTCGCTGGAGAACGGAGCCACCGCATGACCGACGCAGCTGAACTCAGGCGCCGCACGGCCGAGTTGCTGGCCGCGTATCCGCCCGCCGACACCGACCGGCTGGACTTCCTGCGGGCCCGCTTCGACGCGGGGCTCGCCTGGGTGCACTACCCCGAGGGCCTCGGCGGGCTCGGCGCCCCGCGCTCACTCCAGGCCGTGGTGGACGCGGATCTGGAGGCGGAAGGCGCCCCCGACAACGACCCGCGCCGCATCGGCATCGGCCTCGGCATGGCCGCGCCGACGATCCTCGCCTACGGCACGGAGGAGCAGAAGCGCCAGTACCTGCGGCCCCTGTGGACGGGCGAGGAGGTCTGGTGCCAGCTCTTCAGCGAACCCGGCGCCGGATCCGACCTGGCCGCGCTCGGCACCCGTGCCGTGCGGGAGGGCGACGGCGACTGGGTCGTCAACGGGCAGAAGGTGTGGACCTCCAGCGCGCACGTCGCCCGCTGGGCCATCCTCATCGCCCGCACCGACCCGGACGTGCCCAAGCACCGGGGCATCACCTACTTCATCTGCGACATGACCGACCCCGGCGTCGAGGTACGGCCGCTGCGCCAGGTCACCGGCGAGGCCGAGTTCAACGAGGTGTTCATCACCGGCGTCCGCATCCCGGACGCGCGCCGCCTCGGCGAGGTCGGCGACGGCTGGAAGGTCGCGCAGACCACGCTCAACAACGAACGCGTCGCCATCGGCGGTATGCGGCTGCCCCGCGAGGGCGGCATGATCGGCCCGGTCGCCAGGACCTGGCGCGAACGCCCCGAACTGCGCACCCACGACCTCCACCAGCGGCTCCTGAAGCTCTGGGTCGAGGCCGAGGCCGCCCGGCTCACGGCGGAACGGCTGCGCCAGCAACTCGTCGCCGGCCAGCCCGGCCCCGAGGGCGCCGGCATGAAGCTCGCCTTCGCCCGCCTCAACCAGGAGATCAGCGGCCTGGAGGTCGAACTCCGGGGCGAGGAAGGCCTGTTGTACGACGACTGGACCATGCGGCGCCCGGAGCTCGTCGACTTCGTCGGCCGCGACGCCGGCTACCGCTACCTCCGCTCCAAGGGCAACAGCATCGAGGGCGGGACCACCGAGGTCCTGCTGAACATCGTCGCCGAGCGCGTCCTGGGCCTGCCCTCCGAACCGCGCACCGACAAGGACGTCCCCTGGAAGGACCTCGCCCGATGAGCACGCAGCCCACGCAGCGCGCAGAGCCCGACCTGCTGTACTCGCAGGAGGAGGACGCCCTCCGCGCGGCCGTCCGCGACCTGCTGGCCGACCACTGCGACGCGGCGGGCGTGATCGCGCGCATCGAGTCGGACGCCCCGCACGACCGTGAACTGTGGAAGCTGCTCGCCGACGGCATGGGCCTGGCCGGCCTGCTCGTCCCCGAGGAACTGGGCGGCCAGGGCGCCACCCACCGCGAAGTCGCCGTCGTCGTGGAGGAGTTGGGGCGCGCGGTCGCCCCGGTGCCCTTCCTCACCAGCGCCGTCGTCGCTACCGAGGCCCTGCTGGCCGGTGAGGCCCCCGACCTCCTCGCCGAGCTGGCCTCCGGACGGAGGATCGGCACCCTCGCGGTCGCCCTGAACCTTCCCGCGGGCAGCGCCTACAAGGTCGTACGGTTCGAGGACGGGGCCCTGCACGGCGAGTTGACCGGCATCGCGGACGCGGCGGCCGCCGATGTGCTGCTGGTGCCCGCCGACGACGGCGGCCTGTACGCGGTGGACGCGACGGCCGCGATCATCACTGCGCAGGTGTCCCTGGACCTGACCCGCCCGCTGGCGAAGATCGTCCTCGACGGGGCGCCCGGCCGTCTCCTCGGCGACGCCGAACCCGCCGTACGACGTGCCCTGCGCGCCGGAGCCGGGCTGCTCGCCTCCGAGCAACTCGGGCTCGCGGAGTGGACCTTGACCGAGACGGTCCGCTACCTCAAGGAACGCAAGCAGTTCAACCGGCCCGTCGGCGGCTTCCAGGCGCTCAAGCACCGCCTCGCGCAACTGTGGCTGGAGGTCGTCAACCTCCGGGCTGCCGCCCGGAACGCGGCCGACGCGCTCGCCACCGGCAGCGAGGACGCCGATGTGGCCGTCGCCGTCGCCCAGGCCTTCGCGGCACCCGTGGCCGTCCACGCGGCCGAGGAGGCCCTGCAACTGCACGGCGGCATCGGCATGACCTGGGAGCACCCCGTCCACCTCTACCTGAAGCGGGCGAAGACCGACTCGATCGCGTACGGCACGGCGGGCGCCCACCGGGCGGCTCTGGCCGAACTGGTCGACCTGCGAGCCCCCTGACGTACAGCCGGAGAAGAACAGGCAAAGCCCGCCCCACCTGGCGAATTCCTGGGGCGGGCTTTCGCATGTGCGCAGGCGACCCATATGAACGAACGACGGCGGCCCGGCCAACTCCCCGCACACCACTGCTCATCCGCCCCTTCCGGCTCGCATACTCGCTTCAGTCCGTAACCGGCCCCACCCGGGAGGCAGAGCATGGCCCTCACCACCCGTCGCAGAGCCCTCACCACCCTCGGCGCCGCCCTCGCGGGCTCGGTCGCCCTGCCCGCCACGCGTGCGCTCGCCGGCGAGCGGAAGCACCGGCCGCGTCCGTTGTGGCGGGCCCACGCGCACAACGACTACGAGCACCCGCGGCCGCTCCTCGACGCCCTCGACCACCGCTTCGGCAGTGTCGAGGCCGACATCTTCCTCGTCGGCGACCAACTTCTCGTCGCCCACGACGCCACCGGCCTCGACCCGACCCGCACCCTCGAATCCCTCTACCTCGACCCGCTCGCCGCCCGCGTCCGGGCCAACCACGGCTCGGTGTACCGGGGGCAGCGCAAGCCGCTGCAACTCCTCATAGACATCAAGACCGAGGGCTCGTCGACATACCTCGAACTCGACCGCCACCTGCGGCGCCACCGGCACCTCTTCACGACGTACGCGAACGGCCGGGTGCGCCCCGGTGCCGTCACCGCCGTGATCTCCGGTGACCGGGCCGCCCGCGTCCCCATGGCGGCGCAGACCGTGCGGCGCGCCTTCTACGACGGCCGGCTCGCCGACCTCGGCGGCGCGGCGCCCGCCTCCTTCATCCCGCTGATCTCCGACAACTGGCTGCTCAACTTCACCTGGCAGGGTGTCGGTCCGTTCCCGGACGCCGAGCGTGCCAAGCTGCGGACGATCGTGTCGACGGCGCATGGGCGGGGGCAGCGGGTGCGGTTCTGGGCGACGCCGGATCTGGCGGGGGCGGGGCGGGACGCGCTGTGGGGTGAGTTGGCCGGGGCGGACGTGGACTTCCTCAACACGGATGACCTGGCCGGGCTCGAGGCGTTCCTCGACGCCTACCGGTCGGCGTAGACACCACACGTTCGGCGGACACGTCAGCCGCACGGATGGGCCCTTCGCTGCGTCACACTTGCGGCCGAATGCCGCGAAGTGGGCGTGGCGGAGGAGGTTGACGATGGCCATTTCCATCTCTGTGGTGCTGTTGCTCGTGGTTCTGGCGGTGGTCTTCATGCGCAACGGGACGTTGAAGCCGTCGCATGCGGCGGTGTGTGTGCTGCTCGGGTTCTACATGGCCAGTACGAGTCTCGCGCCGACCATCCACAACGGGCTGACGGCGACGGCGGACATTGTGAGCAGCCTCAAGCCGTAAACGCCGGACGGGCTGAAACCGGGGCGGAGCCCCGGGGCGAGGAAAGTCTCGGGTCGGCGTCAGGGCTTGGTGAAGACTCCGATTCCGTTCGGGACCGGGCGTTCCGCCCCGCCGCTTGGGTGGTTGCGTACGGTCAGGGCGGCGCCGGGGGCGCGGGCGACCAGGGTGGAGGAGCCGCCGCCGTCGAGGCTGAAGGCTTCCGTGGAGCCCAAGTCACGCATGGTGTCGGCCACTTCGGCGATGGTCAACCCCGTGCGGTACGCGGCGGCGCCGTCGAGGGCGAGGAGCAGGAGACGGTGGCCGCCGTCGGCGATGCCGGCGGCGGTGCGGACCGCTGAGGTGGTGGCGTCGAGGCCGGGGAGGGGCAGGCCGCCGCGGAGGACCGGGTAGCCGCCGAGTGCGAAGGTGTACGGGGAGCGGGTGGTTGACGCGATCAGGCGGTGGCGTACCTGGACCGGGTCGCCGGGGGAGAGGTCGCGCAACCGCTGGGCGCCTGTCTCGCGGCCGACGAGCACCGTGGTGCCGGGCTCGATGGCCCCGCTGCCGGGCGCGTCGGCGGAGCTGACGACGCGGCCGTCGGCGACCAGCACCTCATGCGTGTCGGTGCCGCACGGCGCCCCCCGGTCGCTGTCCGTGCCGCAGACGGCGCGCAGCCGGGAGACGGTGCCCCAGTCCGAGGTGAAGGCCCCGACGGAACCGACGGGCAGGGCGTACTGGTTGAGGCCCCCGAGCGGAAGATCGCCCTCGCCGGTGGTGACGGAACCGTCGAGGGCGATGCTGTCGAGGCGGGCCGTGCCGTCGGCGGTGACTCCCAGTACGTCCTTGGTGGTGGTGCCGGGCGGCAGGGCCGGACCGAAGCGCTGGCCGTTCGGGACGGCGGCCTTGAGCGCGTGCCCGAGTGCGATCGCCGGGCCGACCGGCGCTCCCGTGGCCGCGATGCCGGGATGCTGGGTCTCGGTGATGTTGAAGAAGTCACCGTTGACACCGGCCACCGCGCCCGCCGAGGCGGCCAGCCGGGACACGGTCGCCCGCGCGGCCACCTTTCCCGGGTACAGCAGCCCGACGCCCACCTGACGGCTGCGCAGATCGACGCTCAGGACATGCGCGTGCGCCACACCTTCGGCCGCCTGGATGTCGAACCGGCTGTACTCGATGCCGGGAGCGAGGACGACGGCCCCGGGCGCGCCACTGGCCGGTGCCGCCCCCACGAGGGCCGCGCCGGCCAGCACACTCCACGCCGAGAGAACCGTCAGTACCGTTCTGAGCCGTCCGCCACGACGTGTCACGGTGCCCCCTGATGTCTCGTCAACTGTTTCAGGACTCAGGGGAAGTGCACCAGACGACTACGGGCCGGGTGGCGGGTCGGCCTCGACGACGCGGGAACGGATCAGAAAACGTACCCCTTCGGGTGCCTCCAGGGAGAAACCACTGCCCCGGCCCGGTACGACGTCGACGATCAGCCGGGTGTGGCTCCACGCCTGGTACTGGCTGCGGGACATCCAGAACCCGACCGTCTCACCGACTCCGTCGACAGCCAGCTCCGCGAGGAGGATGTCCGAGTTTCCCGTACGGAACTCGCCGTCCGGATAGCACATGGGGGCGCTGCCGTCGCAGCAGCCGCCCGACTGGTGGAACATCAACGGGCCGTGGGCCGCCCGCAGCCGCCGTACGAGATCGGCGGCCGCGGGGGTCAGTTCTACGCGTGGGACCACATCCATGGCCGCAGTGAACGCCTCGCCAGGTTGCGAGGACGTTGCGTGGCCGTCAGGCGGTGGGGCCGCCGCCCGAGCGGTTGCGGCGGCGCAGCAGGAGCAGGCCGCCCGCGAGGGCCGCGACGCCGCCCGCGGCGGTCCAGGCCGGGAAGTCGGAGGTGCCGGTCGCGGCCAGGTCCTCGCTCCGGCCGCCCTGCGCGCTCGCGGAGGCGGACGGGTCGGCCGACGAGGCACCCTTCTTCGAGGTGGTGCCCGAGCCGGACGTGGTGGTGGACGCCGACGGCGACGCGCCCGCCTCGGCGGCCGTGGCCTTGTCCCGGGTGAACGCCAGGGTGCCGAAGCCGAGTTGGTCGTAGCCGCCGCTGTTGGGGCCGTAGTCGCCGCCACCGCCCTCGGGGGCCGCCTTGGCCGCGATCCGGGTGAGGTACGAGGCGTCGAGGCCCCGGCGCTTGGTGTAGTGGTTGGCGATCATGGCCCAGATGGGGCGGGTCATGTTCTGGTCGACGCCGGCCGCGTCGGCGGCGGTCTCCCGGCCGGACCAGCCGTTGACCGCGCCCTTGGCGCGGGTGTTGGCCGTGTAGGCCACGTTGTCGCCCATGCTCCACTTGGCCACGTACTGGGCGCCCTTGAGGAAGCGGTTGTCGTCGTAGCCGTACAGGTCGATGCCCTGGTTCCAGGCCATCTCGCAGAAGGTGCCCATCAGGCCGACGCCGAGCAGGGCGTGGCCCTGGTCGCGGCCGGCCTCCAGCCATTCGGCGAGGCCGTCGTCGTGCACGACGGGGATGGCCTTCTTGACGGCGCCGAGGCCCTCGCCGTCCTTGAAGTAGTCGACGGCGCGGGCGACCTGCGCCTTGTCGTCGCAGAAGATGCCGGTGGCCAGGACGCAGGCCATGTTGGCGAGGTCCCAGTTGGGCCAGTAGTTGGTGACGACCGCGCCGTTGTGGTTCGCCAGGAAGTCGTCGCTGAGCGGTGCGAAGACCTCGCTCAGCATGGTCTTGAACCGGTCCAGCTCGAAGTCGGCGTGGTCACGGACGAGTTCGGCGGCGTTGGCGAACTGGTAGCCGTACAGGCCCGCCGCGAGGAACCGGTCGGCACTGCCCTGCACACTGGTCAGCGTCCCCGACCAGGTGTTGAGGATGTTCACGGCGGTGTCGGCGTGCGCCCCCTCGCCGGTGATGTGCCAGCGCAGGGCGTTCTGGTAGGCGGCGTGGATGTCCTTGTAGAGCGCGGCGTAGTTCTGCGGGGAGCCCCCGCCCCGGTAGACCGTGGCGGCCGGGCGGGGTGTCCAGGAGCTCTGTGCGTGGGCGTTGGCGGTCAGCTTGGCGAAGCCCGCCGTGTAGGGCTGGGCGCCCGCCTTCACCTTGGCCGCCATACGGGCCAGGTCCGCCTTGGTGTGGAGCAGACCGGGGTGCGCGTACGCGCCGCCCGCCGCCGCGGCCGGTGTCGCCACCGCGCCCGTGCCGACGCCGATCCCGGCCGCTGTCGCGGCGGTTCCGGCGATCTTCAGCATGCTCCGGCGGCTGATCTGTGCTGTCACGTTGGAGGTCCTCAGGTCTCGGGTACGGGTCGTAGCTCGCGCTCGCGTCGGCCCGCGCGGGGGGCTACGAACAGGAGACGCACCGGCCCGGCGGCGATAACAGAAACCGGGGCGGTGCGTCTCCCGTTGTGCGCGTGGCGGTGTCAGGCGCTCGGCGTCCAGTCGCCCAGCCAGTCCGCGACCTCCTGGTCGGCGGCCTGCGCGTCCGTCAGCTGCGGGCGGTTGCCGCTCGCGCTGCCCGCGCCCGCTCCGGTGTTCTTGTACTCGGCGAAGCGGTCGTCCTTCCAGGAGAAACCGCCCATGTCGGACCAGGGCGTGGACTTGATCGCGGCGCTGAGGGTGGAGTTGCGGACCGTGGCCTGCGGGTCGACGGTCGTGTCGCCGCCGGG
Source organism: Streptomyces adelaidensis (assembly GCF_016598475.1). Lineage (GTDB taxonomy): Bacteria > Actinomycetota > Actinomycetes > Streptomycetales > Streptomycetaceae > Streptomyces > Streptomyces adelaidensis. The sequence goes on along the minus strand of NZ_JAEMUX010000004.1, from coordinate 142,337 downwards.
GTGCCAGTTGCGGCCCAGGAAGAAGCTCGCCGAGGACACGTCACCGTTGACGGTGGACCGGTTGATCAGGATGCCCTTGCGGTTGGCGGGTGTGCTGGGCGCGGTGATGTACCCGGCGGACGTGCCGTCCCAGCGCTTCTTCAGGGTGATGACCGACTTGTCGACGACCACCGTGGCCCGGCCGAAGATGAAATCGACGTTCCCCGTGACGTAGGAGTTGGTGAGGTAGACCCGGCCGAGCTTGTCCTTGGCGGCCGTCTCCAGCTCCAGGGTGTCCTGGTCGCCGTTGACGATGATCCCGTCGAGGACGATCCGGTCGGCCTGTGTCAGCAGCGCCACCGCCTGGTGTCCGGAGAGGGACTGGTTGGCCTTCTCGTCGAAGTCGTTGGTGACGGTCAGGTTGCGGACCTGGGAGTCGTCGGACTGGACGGACATGGTCGCGCTGCCCGGGGTGCCGTAGGTGCCGGAGCCGTCCGGCTTCTGCATGCCGGAGGCGTTGCCGTACACGATCGTGGTGTCCTTGCGGCTGCCGCCCGAGCCCTGGATGGTGACGTGCGGCTTGTTGGCGGGGACCTTCACGAGCTCCCGGTACGTGCCCGGCTTCACCGAGATCACCACCCGCGAGGCGTTGTTCGCGGGCACGGCATCGACGGCCTTCTGCACGCTGGTGTACTGGCCGCTGCCGTCCTTGGCGACGGTGAGCGTGGTGGCCGCGGCGGCCGTGGTCGTGGCCGTCGTACCGATCGAACTCCTGGGCCCCGTACCGGACTTGAGGAGCGCGGGCACGTCGGCCGTCTTGTCGAGGGTGTAGCTGTAGTACGTCTTCGGGTCGAAGGCCGTGCCGCCGCTCTCGTTGCGGCCGGAGGTGCCGGAGAAGACGTTGCCGCGCTGGACCAGCGTGGCCGTGGAGTCCTTGGTGACCGGGTTCCGCATGCCCTGGAAGTAGCTGTTCTCCAGGACCATCTTCGTGTTGCCGCGCGCGTAGTTGCCGTACGACGAGGTGATGTCCGTGCCGGACACGTCCTCCAGGAAGTTGTTGTACAGGTGCGCGTGGGCGACGTTGTCGGTGGAGGGGTTGCGCTGTTCGGTCTCGCGGAACCAGTTGTGGTGGATCGTCAGGTCGGCGGTGGTGTTCGTGGTCCAGCCGATGCCGAAGGTCTTGTTGTTCTGGCTCAGCTTGTTCCAGGACACCGTGACGTAGGTGGTGTCCTTGCGGCTGTCGATGAGACCGTCCGCCATGTGCCGCAGGTCGTTGTGGTCGATCCAGACGTGGTGGGCGCCGTCCATCTGGATCGCGTCGAAGTCGTGGTCCTTGTCGTTCCAGGTGCCCTGGTAGGCGTCACGGATCGTCAGATTGCGGATGATGACGTTGTGGACGCCCGAGCCGAGGAAGAAGCCGCCGCCGACGATGTGGCCCGAGGTCCCCGAGCCGACGATCGTCTTGTCGGAGGCAACCTTGATCTCCTTGCCCACCGGGTTCATGTCGATCGTCGCGGCCACCACGATGACGTACGGCTCGGCGGCGGTCGCGTACTTCTCCAGGTCGGCGAGAGTCTTCACGGTGACGGTCCGGCCGTCCCGGCCGCCGTAGGTGCCGTTCTGGCCCAGGGCGTTGACGGATGCGAAGCCGTCGGCGGTCGCGGTGGCCCAGGCCGGGGCGGCGGCCGCGGCGGCGGCCTTCGGCTGGGCGTCCTCGCCGAAGACGCCGAAGACCGTGCCGTAGGCCATGGTTCCGGCGGCGGCGAGGGTGAGGGGGACTCCGGCCGCGAGGGCGGTCCTTCTTCTGCGGTGGCGGGCCTTGCTGTGGTTCTCGCTCACGTGTCGCTTCCGTTCCGTGCGGGGAGTGGGGTCAGCCGAGCAGTCGCCGCCGCGGGGGGAATGGTTGCCGTGTTCCTGTGCGAAGTGGGGGGTGGCTGATAATCGACCCCATCGCGCGGGAGGGTTCGGGGGGTGCGGTGTGCAGGGCGGGTGCGGGTGGGTGGGTGCTGGTCGCGCGGTTCCCCGCGTCCCTGGAAAGCGGGGGCTCGCCCCCAGTTGTCCTGAGGGCCGGGAACCCGCAGTTCCCCGGCCCGCCCCGCCGTCGTCGGTGACACGTGTGTGCAGGTCAAGCCCGGGCAGTCACAGCAACACATCGATCACGTTGTCCACTTGACTACCAGGCGTCACACGCGATTGGCTCCGCCCAGCGAAAGTCAGCCAGTCGCCGCACGTCATGGCGGCGTACACGGCGATTTCGCACACTCCTGACCTCCCCTCATCGGTCGCACAGCGAGGTGCCGCACCCTCATGAACCAACCCTCCGCTCCCCACCGGCTCGCCACAGCCTTCCGGGTCACGGCGCTCGCCGCCGCCGTCTGCCTGACGGCCGCCGGATGCTCGGTCCTCGGCGGATCGGAGTCCGACGCGGACACCGGTACCTCGGGCGGGGGGATGAAGGTCGCCCTGATCACGCACAGCGCCGACGGGGACGCGTTCTGGGACTTGGTGCGCGAGGGCGCGGAGGTCGCGGCCGCGAAGGACGGCATCGAGCTGACTTTCGTCAGCGACCCCGACCCGGCGGGCCAGGCGAAGCTGGTGCGGGACGCGGTCGCCGACAAGGTCGACGGCATCGCGGTGACCCTGGCCAAGCCGCAGGCGATGCGCGGCGCGGTCGCCGAGGCCCGCGCGGCCGGTATACCCGTGGTGGCCCTCAACTCCGGCATCGACGCCTGGAGCGCGCAGGGCCTGCTGGGCTACTTCGGCCAGGACGAGAGCGTCGCCGGCCGGGCGCTCGGCAACGAGCTGGACGCCCGCGACGCCGAACACGCCCTGTGCGTCATCCACGAGCGCGGCAACGTCGCCGTGGAGGCCCGCTGTGCCGGCGTGCGGAAGGCCTTCGGGGGCCTGACCGAGAACCTCTATGTGGACGGCACCGACATGGACTCGGTGACCGGCGCGATCGCCGCGAAGCTCCGCCAGGACCCCACCATCGACGAGGTGGTGACGCTCGGGGCGCAGTTCGCGCTCGCCGCCGTGGACTCGGTCGACGAGTCGGGCAGCAAGGCGAAGGTCGCCACGTTCGACCTCAACAAAGACATGGTCAAGGCCGTGCAAAGCGGTGATGTGCAGTTCGCGGTGGACCAGCAGCCCTATCTCCAGGGCTACCTCGCGGTCGACGCGCTCTGGCTCTACCGCACCAACGGCAACATCAGCGGCGGCGGCGTGGAGCCCGTGCTCACCGGCCCCGCGTTCGTGACCAAGAAGAACCTCGCCAAAATCGCGAAGTTCGCGGCGAACGGGACCCGTTGACGTGAAGCGGACGGCGCCCGACGCGACCGCCCGCGGCCCCGCCGTCCCGGTGGCCGGGAACGGCCAACCGGAACCTTCCGTTCGGGCATGACCACACGCCGGAACCCAAGCATCCGGAACGGTCGTGTAACGGCGACGCCAAACTTCCGACCTCCCCTGACACGTGTGTTCACTTGTGCGGATAACATCCTGCGCATCCCCTGTGCGTCGTACTGACAGGTGTCCACCCATCATCCGGGACCCCTGTCGCCCGTATCCAGCCCCTTCCGCTCCCCGCCCCAACCGCCCAAGGACGACGATGCCCCCACGGACCGGCGCCCGGCGCCGTCTCGGCTCCATACGTCTCTCGCTGATCCTGCTGGCTCTGATCCCCAGCGTCACGCTCACCGCGAGCTGGGCCGTGACGACGACCCAGATGTTCTCGGAGGGCCTGCGGCTGCGGTCGCAGACCGGACTGAGCAAGTCCACCGGCGCCATGGGAACCGAGGCGACCCTCGCCCTCCAGCGCGAACGCGCGCTGTCGGCCGCCTACATGGCCGCCCCCGGCAGCTCCATGGACGCCCTGGAGCAGCAGCGCGAGGAGACCGACGCGGCGGTCGCGAAACTCGCCGCGCGCGCGGGCGCGATCGAGGACGCCCCCGACCGCATCGGCGAGCGGCTGTACTCGGTGATGGCCGGCTCGGGCAGCCTGGAGTACTACCGGGACCAGGTGGACAACCCCACCGACATCACCCCCGAGCAGGCCCTGGACCAGTATTCGGAGATCATCGACGGCCAGATCCACGCCTTCCAGGCGCTCTCCCAGGTCGACGACGGCGAGCTCACCTCGCTGGCCGGCCCGCTCGTCATCCTCGAACAGGCCGCCGAGCTGGTCTCCCAGGAGGACGCGCTCCTCACCCTCAACTGGCCGTCCGGCCGGTTCGACGAGGCGACCCGGGACCGGTTCGCCCAGGCGGTCAACGCCCGGCGCTGGCTCGTCGACAACCAGCTCGTCCCCTCGCTGGAGGGCGAGGTGAAGACCGAGGTCGAGCGGATCGTCCAGGACAAGGACTGGCAGGCCCTCACCGCCGTGGAGGACCAGGTCCTCTCCGCGCACACCACGGGCACCGGCGAGTCCCGCAAGACCGAGCTGCCGGACGTCCAGGCGCGCTGGGACGCCTCGATGGCCAAGCTGTCGAGCCAGTACGAGCAGTTGATCCGGGAGGAGACCCAGGGGCTGCTGGACCGCAGCGGTGAGGAGGCGCGCGGCCTGCTGATCAAGGCCGGCTCGCTGAGCGCCGGCGGTCTCGCCGCGCTGCTGCTGTGCGTCGGGATGTCCTGGCGCATCACCCGCTCCCTGTCCCGCCGGCTCACCGGCCTCAGGACGGCCACCCTCGCCCTCGCCGAGCAGCGGCTGCCCGACGTCGTCGCCCGCCTCGACCGGGGCGAGAAGGTCGACGTGGACGCCGCCGCGGCGCCCCTGGACTACGGCACCGACGAACTCGGCCAGGTCGCCAAGGCGTTCAACGCCGCCCAGCGCACCGCCGTGCACACCGCCGTGGAACTCGCCGACACCCGGCGCGGTTTCCAGCGCGTCATCCTCGGCATCGCCCGGCAGAGCCAGAACCTGGTCAACCTCCAGCTCACCAAGCTCGACAAGCTGGAGCGCCAGCACCAGGACCCCGAGATCCTCAAGGGCCTCTACGAGCTGGACTCCACCGCGAGCCAGCTGCGCCGCTACGAGGAGAACCTGGTCATCATCAGCGGCGAGCGCCCCGGCCGCAGCTGGACCGAACCGGTCGCGCTCGTCGACATCCTGCGCAGCGCCGTCGGCGAGGTCGCCGAGTACCAGCGGGTCGAGGTGCACGCCGACGACGACGTGTGGATCGCCCCGCCGGCCGTGGCCGACGTGATCCACCTCCTCGCCGAGCTCATCGACAACGCGACCTCGTACTCGCCGGCGCCCAGCCCGGTCAGCGTCCGGGCCGCGATCGTCGCCAAGGGCCTCGCCATCGAGGTCGAGGACCGCGGACTGGGCATGTCCGAGGAGGACTACGCCACGTTCAACACCCAGTTGGCGGTGCCCCCGCAGTTCGACGTGGTGGCGCTCGCCGACGACCTCCGGCTCGGCATGTTCGTCGTCGCCCGGCTCGCCACCCGGCACGGCACCGCTGTCACCCTGCGCGCCTCGCCGTACGGCGGCACCACCGCGATCGTGCTGATCCCGGACGAGATCGTGGTGCGCGAGGCCCCCGCCCTGGGCAAGGACGGCACCGAGGCCGCCGAACCGCCCGTACGCACCTCGCTCGTGGCCGCGCGGATCGCGGCCGCCGAGTCCGAGCCCGGGTCCAAGTCCATGCCCGACTCCGACTCCGACTCCGACTCCGAGTCCGAGTCCGAGTCCGTACGGCAGGACGCGGACGGGGAGCCGGACGCGGACCCGGTGCGGGATGCCCGGACCGCTGTGAACGGGCGGATCGCCGACACCGTCAAGGCCGAGAACGCGACACGGCCGGCCGCGTCCCGGAAGTCCTCGGCCGGGAAGAAAGGTGGCCTGATGCCGCTGCCCCGGCGGGTCCCGCAGACCAGCCTGGCCGCCGAGCTGAAGGAGGAGGCACCCGACCCGGACGGCGACGTCCTGGCCGACTTCACCGCCGAAGCCGCGGCCTCCTCGCTCGCCGGATTCCAGCGCGGAACGCTCCAGGCACGTGACGACGACGCGGAACCCGAGTACGAACAAGGGGACTCCTGGGAGGAATCCGCATCCGAAGACCCAGGAGACCGGATCCCCGCCTCCGGCACCTGACGTCCCCCATCGACTCCCCACGCAGACCGCTCATTGAAGGACACACAGATGACACGCCCCATCCCCGCCACGCACAGTCAGCTCGACCAGCTGCTCACCGGACTGGTGGACCGGGTCGCCGAGGTCGACCACGCCGTCGTGCTCTCCGAGGACGGACTGGTCGTCAGCAAGTCCACCGCGTTCCTGCGCGACGACGCCGAGCGGCTGGCCGCGACCGCGTCGGGCCTGATGAGCCTCAGCAAGGGGGTCAGCATGGACTTCCGCGGCGGCCCCGTGCGCCAGTTGCTCATCGAGATGGGCAACGCCTTCCTGATCCTCACCAACGCCGGGCCCGGCGCCAACCTTGCCGTGCTGACCCGGCAGGGCGCGGACGTCGGCGTGGTGGCGTACCAGATGAACATGCTGGTGAAGAAGATCGGCGAGCACCTCAGCGCGGCACCACGCACCGGCGCTGTCGCGGCCGACAGCGGCGAGTGAGGTGAACGGAGGCGACGCGGCGGGCCGGCTGGTTCGCCCGTTCACCCTGACGGGCGGCCGTACCCGGCCCGCCCGTGGCGACTTCACGCTCATCACGATGGTGACGGCGGTGGACCCGCAGCCGAGCGGGGGCACCCGGTCGCAGCCCGAGCAGGCGCGGATCGTCAGACTCTGCGCCAAACCGATCGTGGTCGCGGAGCTGGCCTCCAAGCTCGACCTCCCGGTGAGCGTGGTCGCCATCATGCTCTGCGACCTGCTCGAAGCGGGCCGGATCAGCGTGCGCCAGCCACGCATGATCTCCCGCGTCCCCGACCTGGACCTGCTGAAGAAAGTGAGGGACGGCCTTGGCCGGCTCTGACCCCACCCCACAGGGCATCTCGGCTCCCGACACGGTGAAGATCCTCATCGCCGGCGGCTTCGGCGTGGGCAAGACGACCATGGTCGGGTCGGTCAGCGAGATCGTCCCGCTGCGCACCGAGGAACCCCTCACCACCGCCGGTCTCGGCGTCGACGACCTCGACGGCATCCCCGAGAAGAAGGCCACCACGGTGGCCCTCGACTTCGGCCGGATCAGCATCGGCCAGGACCTCGTGCTCTATCTGTTCGGCACCCCCGGGCAGCAGCGGTTCTGGTTCATGTGGAACGACCTCTCGATCGGCGCCCTCGGCGCCGTCGTCCTGGTCGACGTGCGCCGGCCCGAGTCCAGCTTCGCCGCCATCGACTTCTTCGAGCGCCGCAAGATCCCCTTCGTCATCGGCGTCAACGGCTTCCATGGCGAACACCCCTACGATCCGGACGACATCAGGGAGTCCCTGGCCCTGCCCGAGAACACCCCCGTCATCCCCTTCGACGCCCGGGAACGCACCTCGTCCCGCGACGTACTGATCGCCCTGCTGGACCAGCTGATCGCCGCCTCGGCCCACTGAGGCGACGGCAACCCGCCCCGCCCCGACTGAGGCCTAGGGGCGGACTTCCTCCCGCACGAGACCCGACACATGGTCGGTGATCGTGTCGAGGATGTCCGCCCAGGTGGCGTCGTCGCCGAGGACCAGGAAGTTCAGGGTGAGCCCGTCCGTCATGGCGGCCAGATAGCGGGCCAGCACGGGGACGGGCACGGTCAGTTCGAACTCCATGGACTGCCGCAGCTGCTCGATCAGCTCGGCGTAGGTGTCGCGGTACATCTCGTACTGCCGCCGCGCCAGATGCTCGAACCCGGGCTCCCGCAGGGCGTACTGGGTCAGCTCGTAGGTGAGCATGTGCTCGCCCGGGTGGGCGGACACATGGTCCCAGTACGCCTGGAAACCGGCCCGGACGGTCTCCCGGAGTGTCTCCCGGGGCCGGATCGCCTCCCGCACCAGCGTCACGTAGTGCCCGGTGATGGTGGTGATGACCGACTCGATCAGCTCCTGCTTCGACTCGAAGCAGTAGTGGAAGACGCTCAGTGACACGCCCGCCTCGGCCGCGATGGACCGGGTCGTCGTCCTGGGGACGCCGTCCCGGGTCATCGCGCGGATCGCGGCCTCGGTCAGCTGCCTGCGCCGCTCCGCCGAAGGCAAGCGTGCCATGTGGATTCCTCTCCCCGTTCCCGCCGTCGGCGCGGTCAGCTGCTGTAGACGCCGACCTCGTAGAGGGAGTAGCCCCAGTCCGTGCCGCGGTCCGTCCCCAGCATCCGGACGTATCTGGCCGTCAGTCCGGAGAACTTGGCCGTGTCCAGGCCGCCGTCACCGGCCGTCGTCGACCATACGGTCTTCCAGGTGGAGCCGTCGGTGGAGACGTCGATCCGGTACGCCTTGCCGTAGGCGCGCTCCCAGTCCAGCGTGACCTTCTTGACCACGCGGGAGGAGCCGAGGTCCAGCTTCAGCCACTGGCTGTCGCTCCAGTCGCTCGCCCAGCGGCTGGAGCTGTCGCCGTCCACGGCCCGCCCCGGCTGGTAGCTGGTGACGGGGTTCGACTCGGACGAACTGGCGGTCGCCGCCACGCCCTTGGCGAGGTTCACGCCCGCCTGGTGGCCCTCGGAAGCGCCCCAGGTACCGAGGTAGGACTCGGCGCCTTCGAAGAGGTCGTCCACGACGCCCTGACCGCCGACGAGCCGGATGTCCTCGATCCAGTCCGGGACCATGCCGACATGGGCGGCACCGTCGGTGTTGTAGTTCCAGGTGCGCTCACCGGTGGTCTGCTTGTCGATGGTGGAACCGCCGTCGACGCTCTTGAAGGGGTACGTCACCGGGTTCGAGGTGTCCGCGCCGCGCGGGGCCGGGTGGTCGCCGATGCCGTTGAAGTCCGTGCCGTAGCCGTAGCCCACGTCGTACTTCGCCCGCAGCGCGTCCGTGCGCTCGGCCTCCTCGCTGAACTCCTCGGAGCCGTGCATGTACTGGGCGACGAAACCGCCGAGGGAGTAGACGCGCTCGGTCCAGTTCAGGTCCATCCAGCTGTGCGAGGAGAGAACGCCGGGGTACGACGCGGCCTCGAAGATGTCCAGGACCTGGCCGGTGGCCTTGACGCTCATGTGGTCGATCTCGAGCATCATCTTGCGCTGCATCATGCCCTGCACGGCGTACTCGCCGAGATCGGTGAGCCCGCGCACGTTGCACTGCGCGTCCTCGTCGTACTCCGGGACCTCGGTGCCCGCCGGCAGGTCCTCCTCGGCCTCGGTGGACGCCTCACCGATCGGGTTGTCCTTCTGCGGGCCGGTGCACTTCTCCGTCTGCCAGAACGTGCCGGTCGACAGGAACTGGCCGACGTTGATCGCCGTACCGAGATCGTGCTCGTCGAAGCGGACACCGCACAGCGCGTTGTCGAACTTGTGGCACAGGAACATGCTGCGCACACCCAGGTCGTACAGCTCGTCGAGGCCCTTGTCGATGTCCGACTTGCTGCACTGCGCGATGTCGAGGATCTGCTTGCAGCCGAACGGCTCGGAGGTCTCCACGCCCAGCACCACGGCGAGCTTGCCCTGCGCGACGACCGAGCGGGCCTGCGCGCTGTCCGTGACGATCCGGAACCAGCCCTTGCCGGTGCCGCCGTACTGCGCGTCGATGTAGTCCTGCAGCGCGTACGTCAGCTTCGCCTGCAGCCGGATCGACGTCATCTCGTCGCAGCTGCGGTCCTTGAACGGGTAGATCGAGCAGATCATGCCGTTGGTGACCAGGTCGTTGACCAGCACCCGCTGGCCACCGCGCCAGGCGCGCTCGATCCAGGCGTAGTAGTTGGCCTGGTGGGTCATAGAGTCGTACGCCGGCCAGTCCTTGAACGTCGGGTAGCCGACCGGGTCGTGCTTGCCGTCACCGCCGTGGGTGATGTAGTCGAAGAGCGCGAGAGAGCCGTCCGGGTAGTGCTCGGGACAGTCCTTCAGGGCGTCCGCGATGCCCGACGTCGAGAACACCTTGCCGCAGATCAGCCGGCCGCCGAACGCCTCGTTGGAGAACAGGTGGTTGTGGGCGTCGACGAACCCGCGCACATCGCCCGCCGAGTCGGTGCCCGTGAAGGGCGCGCCCGTGACGTTGATCTGGGAGTCGGGCGAGGACCGGGACGTGGGGAGCCACCAGTCGGTGGTGGCGGCCGAACTGGACGACGGGCTGAGCAGCATGCCCATCGCGGTGAGGAACAGCGTCAGCACCATGAGGGGTCTGCGTCTGTGCTGGGCGCGTCGAGTCCTGGTCATCACTCACGTCCTCGGTCGGGGGGATGCGGTCGATGGGCCAGACCTTCCGGGACGCGGGAACACCACGACGCCATAGCCCGATTGTCATGGCTGGCACAAGCGATGTGACGAGAATCGCTACTGGGGTGAGCCGAGTCAATAGTCCGGGACGGTTGACCTGATGGCGCCGAGGGCCCGAAGGCAAGATGGCGACGCGTCAAATTCACGTGGACGAGCGGAGGTTGTTTCGGCGCCGCCGTCACGAACCGGGGTGTACGTTCACGAAGGCAGGCGAACGTTCACGAAGGCAGGCGAACGTTCACTGAAGCGCCCGTACCGACTGGCGGATCACCAACTGCGTGCTCAGTACCACGTGGTCGTCGCCCCCGACGCGCTCCTCGCGCTCCAGCGCCAACCGGACCGCCGTGCGCCCCAGATCCTCGTACGGCACCCGCACCGTGGTCAGCGCGGGGGTGAGGTCGGCGGCGAACGGGACGTCGTCGAAGCCGACGAGGGAGACGTCGCCCGGCACGTCGAGACCGGCCTCGCGCAGCGCGGCGAGCGCCCCTGTGGCCACCATGTCGGTGCCCGCGAAGACCGCCGTGAACTCCAGGCCGGCCGCCAGCGCCTCCCGGGTGCGCTGGTAGCCCGAGACGCGGGTGTACGGGCCGGGCAGCTCCAACTCCGCCACGGGCGCCAGGCCGTGTGACCGCAGCGCCTGCCGGAAGCCGTCGCGGCGCTCCTCGCCGGTGCTGAGCCCGGGGGCCCCGCCCAGGAAGAGGACGCGCCGGTGCCCGGCGGTGAGCAGATGGTCGGTGGCCTGGAAGGCGCCGCCCCGGTTGTCGTACTGCACCACGGTGACCGGCAGGTCGCCGGGCAGCGGGGGGCGGCCCACCAGCACCAGCCGGGAGCCGACCGCGTCCAGCGCTGTGGCGTACTCGGCCATGCGCCGCCGGTACGCCTCGTTCTCGACCGCGCCGCCGACCAGGACGACCGCGGCCGCGTGCTGCTCCCGCATCAGCTGCACGAGGTCGTCCTCGCGGGCCGCGTCGTCGTGTGTGGCGCACACCAGGCTCAGCCGGCCCCGGTCGGCGGCCTCCTGCTCCACCCCCGCCGCGACATGGGCCAGCGAGGGCCCGGTGATGTCCCTGATGACCAGGGCGACCGGGCCCGCGACCCGTCCCGAGAGCGCCTTGGCGTGCACGTTCACCACGTAGCGCAGCGACTCGACGGCCGCCATGACCCGGGCCCTGGTCTCCTTGGACACCGGATAGTTCCCGGCCAACGCCCGGGAAACGGTTGCTACGGACACCCCGGCCTGCGCGGCGACATCCCGAATCGTGCTGGGCCGCTCGCCGACCGAGGTGCTGCTCCGTCGGCGCCTGGCACTCTTGGGTTCCGGGCTCTTCCGGCGGCCGTTTTCGATGTCCGTCACGGCTCGACGTTACTGCATCCGAGCTCTGTTTCGAGGGGTGGAGGCGGGACTGCTGGGCTGCGAGGGGAGTAATCGTTTACCCAGGCTGGAGGACCCGATGTCCAGGTTCCGCAGCACGACCCTCGCCTCCGTGGCCGCGGCCTCCCTCGGCGCCGGGTCCGCGTGGTCGCGACCCCCGACGCCGCCGAGCGCGTGAGAGCCGTCTACGGCCCGTTCCACGCCCGCCTCGCGGAGCTGTTCACCCAGTACACGGCCGACGAACTCACCGTCCTCACCGACTGGTTCACCCGCGCCGGCGCACTGGCGCGCGGTTACCTGGACGAGTCCTGCTAGGCCGCATCCCGTTTTTTGTTCCTGGAGGTCATGGGGCTAGCGGATCGGGCGCGGGGTCACCACCACACGCCGGCGCGCAGCTTGCCCCAGGTGACGGAGCCGACCTGGCCGTCGACGGAGATCCCGGCGTGGCTCTGGACCGACCTCACGGCGTTGTATGTCGCGGTGCCGAAGTCCCCGTCCTCGTTGAGCCATGTCGGGTAGGAGGTGTTGTAGTTGATCAGGCACTGCACCTCCTTGATCCGTGCCGCCGCGGCGGCACCGGTCTGGTTGGCCTTGGTCAGCGCGGTGCCGCTGTAGTAGCCGCAGGAAAAGGCCGCCGCCTGGACGTTCTGAGCGGACTGCGCCGGTGCGGCGCTCGCCGTGGGTGCGACGGCCAGACCGGCACCGACGACCGCGGTGGTGAAGGCGAGTGCGATCCGCCTGCGTGAGGTCATGTTCATACTTCCCCTCGTTTCTCCTTCGAGCCGTCCCGATGGACCGGCTCGCTGGGTGACGGTCAGACGGTAGGTACAGCCGGGGCCGCACCGCGTCCCGTGCGGGGTTGAGCTTTCGCCCAACCACGGCGGTAGCGGTCCGGTCGCGTACAACTCCCGTGCTACACCGCCTGGTTGATGCCTGAGCCCGTCGCCTGGGTCTACGCTGCGCGCGTGCTGCGGAACACAGGGCTGGTGGACGTGGGCTTGGCGCTGGCCTTCACGGCGGCGAGCATGCTGCTCGGGCACGAGCAGGTCCCGGCGCCCGGCTGGGAGCCGCTCGACTCCTCCGGCTATGCGCTGACCGCACTGGTCAATGTGCCCGTCGCCGCCCGCCGTCGGGCCCCCGTCGCCGTCTGCCTGATCGTGTGCGCCGCGTGGACCGGTTACATATCCGCCGGCTACTGGCCGGTGGTGAACTGCCTCGCGCCGATGCTGGCGCTCTACACCGTCGCCGCCGCGCGCTCGCCGCGCACGGCGCTGGGCTGCGCGGCGCTGACGGGCGGGGTGTGGATGTATGCGGGGCTGACGGCCCAGGAGAGTTCCATGGCCACGGTGACCGTGCAAGCGGTGGTGTTCCCTCTGGTCATGTGCCGGTTCGGCCACGCGGCCCGGGTCTCCGCCGAGCGGGGCGACCAACTGGCCGTACTGACCGAGCAACTCCGCCGCGAGCAGGCGGAACGGGCCCGGCGAGCGGTCGCCGAGGAGCAGGGCCGCATAGCGAGAGAGCTGCATGACGTGGTCGCCCACCACATGTCGGTGATCTCGGTGCAGGCCGGGATGGCCGGATACGTCTTCGGCTCCGATCCCGGCGCGGCACATGAGGCGTTGCGCACGATCAGCGACACCAGCAGGGAGGGGCTGGAGGAGCTGCGCCGGATGCTGGCCGTCCTGCGCACCGACGGCAACGGCGACGCCCGGGGCCCGGCGTCGTACGACTCCGTGCCCGGCCTCGGCCGGCTCGACGAGATGGCCGGACGCATCCGGGCCGCGGGGGTGCCGGTGGAGTTGACCGTCACCGGGCGGCCGCGGCCGCTCGCGCCGGGTGTGGAGCTGTGCGCGTACCGCGTGGTCCAGGAGGCGTTGACGAACGTTCTCAAGCATGCGCATGCGGCTCGGGCGGTCGTCGTGGTCGCGTACGGGGTGCGGCAGCTGTCGGTGACCGTCACGGACGACGGCGGCTCGAAAGAACGTACGGATCCGGACAGATTCCTGCCGGGTGCCGGACACGGCTTGATCGGCATGCGCGAGCGCGCCAGGCTCTACGGCGGGACGGTGCACATCGGCCCCCGGCCCGAGGGGGGCTTCGGCGTCCGGCTGACGCTGCCCACTTCGGCGTCGGCCACGCCTCAGGGGGACGAGACACGCACATGACGAGGGTGCTCGTCGTCGACGACCAGTTTCTGATCCGGGCCGGACTCGTGGGGCTGTTGCGCGCCGCGCCCGGCATCGAGGTCGTCGGTGAGGCGGCCGACGGGGCGGAGGCCGTCGAGCGGGCGGCGGCGACCCGCCCCGACGTGATCCTGATGGATATCCGCATGCCGGGCATCAGCGGCATCACCGCCACCGAACGGATTCTGGCCGGGGCGGACGGCGCGGGGCCGCCGCCCAGGATCCTGGTGCTGACCACGTTCGACCTCGATGAGTACGTGTACGCCGCGCTCCGCGCGGGAGCCTCCGGCTTCCTGCTCAAGGATGCCGGCCCCGAGCGGCTGCTCGCCGCGGTGGCGGCGGTCGCGAACGGCGACACGCTCTTCGCGCCGAGCGTGACCAGGCGGCTGATCGAGGCTCTCGCCCCCCATGACCGGGTGGTGGAGCCGTCGGCCGATCTGGCGGTCCTCACGGCGCGCGAGGTGGAGGTGCTCCGGCTGATCGCACAGGGGCTGTCGAACATGGACATCGCCGGCCGGCTGTTCATCAGCGAGGCGACCGTCAAGACGCATCTGAACCGCACCATGTCCAAGCTCGACCTCGGCAGCCGCGCGCAGGCGGTGGTGCTTGCGTACGAGTCCGGGTTGGTGAAACCGGGGCGCACGGGTCTTCCTGGCTGATGTGCCGCGTGCCGGTGAGCGCCCGTCAGTTCCACGCTGCTTCGGCGGCTGTGACCTGAGCCGGGAACCACCCGCTGACTCGCGGTCTTCCGGCGCGGCCGCTCATGACAGTGGTGCCGTGGAGCCTCTGATCACCACTCGGCAGGGGAGCGTCTCGATCCCTGAGCGGCCGGTTCCGGAGATCGCGGTGAACAGGGCTTGGGCGGCCACGCGTCCCACCTGTTCGAGGTTCATGTCGACGCTGGTCAGGTGGGGGCGGGAACCGGCGGTCAGGACCTGCCAGTTGTCGAAGCCCATGACCGCGACGGCGCCGAGCGGGACGCGGTCGTCGCGGCGGCCGTCCGCGGGGGCCTGCGTCACCGAGCGCGCGCGAAGTCTTGACGTGTACGTGGCGAAGTGGGTTCATGGGAGCGCTCCCATCGCCACCCCCCACGCCTCCGCACCCCCTTTCACGCCTGAGATTCCCGGCGCTCACCCCCACCTGGAGCCGCAGTGAGAACCGTGAGAACTGTGAGAACGACAAGAACCACACAGCGAAGGAACCCCTTACCCAGCCTCCTGGCCGGACTCGCGAGCCTGATCGGGCTCGCCCTCCTCGGGGCGCTCGGGGTCCTCGCCCCGGCCGTCGCCCAGGCGCAGTCGTCGCCCGGTGCGCTCGCCACCGGACTCCACATCGACGACGGCCGGCTGCTGGAGGGCAACGGCAACGATTTCGTGATGCGCGGCGTCAACCACGCCCACACCTGGTATCCGGGCGAGACGCAGTCGCTGGCCGACGTCAAGGCGCTGGGCGCCAACACCGTCCGCGTCGTCCTCTCCGACGGACACCGCTGGACCCAGAACAGCGCCTCGGACGTGGCGAACGTCGTCGCGCAGTGCAAGGCCAACCGGCTCATCTGCGTCCTGGAGGTGCACGACACCACCGGATACGGAGAGGAGACGGCGGCCGGGACCCTCGACCACGCGGCCGACTACTGGATCGGCCTCAAGAGCGTGCTCACGGGCGAAGAGAACTACGTCGTCATCAACATCGGCAACGAGCCCTGGGGCAACACCGACCCCGAAGGCTGGACCGCCCCCACCATCGCCGCCGTACAGAAGCTGCGGGCCGCCGGCTTCGAGCACACGATCATGGTGGACGCGCCCAACTGGGGCCAGGACTGGCAGGGCGTCATGCGCGCCAACGCCCAGTCCGTGTACGACGCCGACACCACGGGCAACCTGATCTTCTCGATCCACATGTACAGCGTCTTCGACACGGCCGCGGAGATCACCGACTATCTCAACGCCTTCGTGAACGCGCGACTGCCGATCCTCATCGGTGAGTTCGGCGGGCCCGCCGACCAGTGGGGCGACCCGGACGAGGACACCATGATGGCCACCGCCGAGCAGCTGGACCTCGGCTATCTCGCCTGGTCCTGGAGCGGCAACACCGACCCGATCCTCGACCTGGCGACCGACTTCGACCCCACGCGGCTCAGCGCCTGGGGCCAGCGCATCTTCAACGGCGCCGACGGCATCGCGCAGACCGCCGAGGAAGCCACGGTCTTCGGCGGCGGCAACCCGGGCGACACCGAGGCCCCGACCACCCCCGGCACCCCGGCCGCCTCCGCGGTGACGGCCACCTCCGCCACGCTCTCCTGGACCGCCGCCACGGACAATGTGGGCGTCACCGCGTACGACGTCGTCCGCGTCAGCGGCGGCACGGAGACCAAGGTCGCCGCGTCCACCGCCAACTCCGCCACGGTGACCGGCCTCACCGCCGACACCGCCTACACCTTCGCGGTCTACGCCCGGGACGCGGCCGGCAACCGGTCGCCCCGCTCGGCCACGGTGAGCGTCACCACCGACGACACACCCGCAGGGACCTGCTCCGTCGCCTACCGCGCCACCAACGAGTGGCAGGGCGGCTACCAGGGCGAGATCGTCATCCGCAACACCGGCACCAGCGCCATCAGCGGCTGGACCCTCGCCTTCACCTTCGCGGACGGCCAGAAGATCACCAACATGTGGGGCGGAACCCCCACGCAGACAGGCGGTTCGGTGAGCGTCGCCCCCGCCTCCTACACCTCCACCGTCCCCGCCGCGGGCTCCGTCACGGCCGGGTTCATCGGCAGCAAGGGCACCACCAACACCGCGCCGACGACCTTCACTCTCAACGGGGCGGCCTGCGTGAGCAGTTGAGCAGCGGTCGACCAGTCGCTCGTACGGTCGGCGGGGGCCGTCATCGGCCCCCGCCGACCTGTTTCAGCGTCGTACGAGATCGATCCGGTACTTCCGGGTCTCGGTACCGTCCTCGCTCGTCACGGAGACGACGGCCGAGGTGCGAGTGGTCCGGTCGACGGTGACGGTCGCGTACGGGTCGCGGGCCGTCGCTGTGACCTCGGCCCGGGTCGGGTCGGACGTGACGACCCGGTAGGCGGTGGTGTCGGGGTCGAAGGACGCGACCGGTTTTCCGGCCACCTCGACGGCGGTGGCGGCGGCGTCCGAGGAGACGCCGGCGGACTTGGCGTACACCTCGATCTCGCTCATCGTGATGTAGCCGCCCTGACGTGCGGTCATGACCACGCGCACGCCGGTCGCCGGGCCCTCGTCGAGCGGGACGTCGATGACCGGTGTGCCCTCCGTGCCGACCGCGACCGAACCGCTCGCATCGGTCCACGGACCGTCGTCGGCCGCCCTGACCTGCACCTTCAGGCTCTCCGGGAAGGAGACATTGGTCCCGTCCCGGTGGAAGTGGGCGACGATCCGGGTGAGGTCGCGGCTCTTCGGCAGCGTGAAGGTGAGGGTGTCGGACGGGTTCTTGGTGCCCGACCTCCAGTTGGACCAGGCCTTCTCGCCGGTGGTGCCGTCGCGCAGGCGCTCCGCGGAGTAGCCGCTCTCGGTGAAGGTGGCGGCGACAAAGACGCCCGTCTCGGGCGCGATGTTGGTCGCTGTGGCTTCGGTGACCTGGACGCGTACCGACGCGGCGGCCGTGCTGCCGTCGACGACCTCGGCGGTGCCGGTCAGCGTCACGGCCCCGGCCTTGTCGAACGCCCCCTCGGGAGCGGCGCCCCAGGTGACGGGGAGGGCGGTCCGGCCGCCGTGCCTGCCGAGGCCGACGACCGTCGCCGGCAGCTCCGGCTCGCCGCCCACGTAGGTCTTGGCGCGGCCGGGGACGGTCGAGGCGATCGTGTCGACGGTGACGACGGCCTTCGCGGCGATCTTCCGCCCGAGGGCGTCGGTCGCCTCACCCGTGACCCGTACGGTCCCGGGCTCGCGCCAATTCCGGTCCGACGGAAGGTCCCACACCACGGGCAGGGAGCCCCGGGCGCCGTCCCGGAACACCGGCGTCACCGTCTCCGGCAGCTTCGGCCGCAGCCGCGGCACGGTGAACGCCTCGGCCCGCTCGGTGCGCAGCACGGTCTCGTCGGTCACGGTCCAGCGCTGGTTGCCCGCCGAGGTCGGGGTGTACGTCGACACCTTGGCGCCGTCCGCCGACGATTGCCCGGCGACGTCGGCCAGGCGGCCGGTGGCGACGTTCACGAAGGTCCAACTGCCGTCGCCCGTCGTCGACATGATCCACTGCGCGGCTTCGGGGACATCACCGTCCGCCGGGTCCGCTGCCGGGTCTTCGAGGACGGCCTGGTTGTCGCGCACCGCCAGCCGCTTGCCGGTGTCGGCGTTGGTGAGGGCGTAGCGCTCGCGGTTGTCGGTGCCCGGGGTCAGCTGCTCCACCGACCACAGCTGCCGGGCGCTCGCGGCGTCGGTCGTGCGGATGACCACGCCGGTGCCGTCCTCCGACGGGGCGAGCGACTTGCCGCTCTGCGCGCCCTGGAGCCGGTAGACGTGCCCGGACCGGACGAGCGGGGCATCCTTCGCCACCCCGCTGACGCCCTCGACCAGGAAGGTGGTGACGGACTTGGCGGGAACGTCGAGGGTGGCCGTGCGGTCGGTCACCCGCACCGGGGTGCCCTCCACGAGGGCGCCGTCGGTGCTCGTCACCACGGGGGTGACGGTGGCGCGCGAGGAGACCTTGCCGAAGCGGGAGAGGTCGAGGGTGACGGAGCGCGCGGTCGTGCCGCTGTTGACGTGGACCACGGTGGCCGCGCGGCCGGACTTCTTGACGGCGGCGACGCTGGACGGGTCGTCGACCTTCACGAAGCGGTCGCCGGGACGGATGTGGTGGGTGAAGTTCCGGATGGTGTGGAACTTGGAGTTGGCCCGGATCGGGCAGGTCTCCAGGGTGTCCTCGGCCGTGCAGTTGAACGGGACGTGGATGCTGCCCCAGTTCTTGCCGGCCGCGGCCTGCGGGATCGAGTCCTCGATGGGCTGCCAGAACACCCAGGCGGAGGGCTCCAGTTCACGCATGTCGTCGACCATGCGGGTGGCGATGCCGAGGCCCGGTTCCATGCTCGTGAAGTCGCTGCCGGTGCCCCAGGTGCCCTCGACCTCGCTCATCCAGAGCTTTTTGTCCGCGCCCTTGGCGATGTCACGGGCGCTGGTGCGCATGCCCGTGCCGTAGGTGTGCACGTTGAGCTGGGGGACGGCGGCACGTGCGGAGGTGTCGTAGGCGTTCCAGTTCTGGGTGAAGATCGTGGGGTTGGTCTCGTCCATCGCGGAGATCTCGGCGTCGATCGCCGCCCCTTCGAGCGCCTTGTCGAGCGCCAGGAGCACCTTCTGCTGGAGCGCCGGTCCCGCGTGCGCGCCCTCCTGGCGGCCGCCGGTGGGCTGGCCGTTCGCGCCGATCTGGGTGCCCCAGTAGTTGGTGTTGG
Organism: Streptomyces adelaidensis; assembly: GCF_016598475.1. Lineage (GTDB taxonomy): Bacteria > Actinomycetota > Actinomycetes > Streptomycetales > Streptomycetaceae > Streptomyces > Streptomyces adelaidensis. The sequence continues at coordinate 123,098 of NZ_JAEMUX010000004.1, read as the reverse complement.
GCTCGTTCAGCGGGGCGATGGTGTCGAAGTCGATGCCGTGCGCCTTCTCCAGCTCCTCTGTCACCCGCACCAGATAGGCGGCGAACTCGTCGACGCGGTCCGCCCGGATCTGGTCCGTGTTCGCGTCGAAGCCGCCGGAGACATAGCCGCTGACGGTCTGGAACCAGGGCGGCGAGTTGCTGAACGCCTCCCATGTGGTGACCTTGTCCTTGATCTGGTCCACCCACCAGCGCTGGCCCGAGTCGGCGTCCCAGTTCCAGTGGTCCGGATCGCTGGGGTCCCACCACTCCATGTCCTGCCGGGTGGTGCCCTCGGGGGCCTTCCAGAAGCCCTCCATCGTCGCGCCGGCCTTCATGTAGTCCGTGCGGACGTCCGGGGCGTTGCCGCCGCCGATGTTGTAGCGCGCGATGTTGAGCCCGAGACCGTCCTCGCCGAACAGCATGTCGACGAGCTGTCTTCGTACGGGCTCCGGGTAGTTGCCCGTGGCGTTGGCGAACCAGACGAGGCTCGTCCCCCACCCCTCGAACTCCTGCTGCCGGTACGACGGGTCGATCCGTACGGTGACCGCGCTCCGCGCCGCCGAGGCGGAGGCCTCCCTGGCCGACGCGTCCGCGGTCGCCGCCGGCGCGGCCATCAGCCCCGCGCCGAGCACCAGGGGGACCATGGGCGCGATTGCCCGGACGATGCGATGCCGTGGGGTCACGACACTCCCTTCCACAACACAGAGGCCGACGAGATTTCGTTGACATGCCCAAAACACCTGCTTAGCATTCACGAAACTGAAAGCGCTTTCTAGTCTCTGTGCTCCCGTTCTCGTACGGCCCGGAAGATCCCCCACTCGACCCGGGAGGAACCACATGAGCTCGTCGTTGTCCCGCGCCGCACACGGCGTTCCGGCGCTCACCCTCGCCCTGCTGCTCGCCGCGACCGCTCCCGTAGGGGCGGAGGAGGCGCCGCGGGCCCAGGCGGCGCCGCAGGCGGAGACGTCCCCCACGGGCTTCGCCGCCGTCAACGCCCTCGGGCAGAACGGCACCACGGGCGGAGCCGCCGGTGCGACCGTGACCGCCACCACCACCGAGCAGTTCCTGGAGTACATCGACACCACGGGCCCGCTGGTCATCCGGGTCCAGGGCACCATCGACATCACCAGCAAGCAGGGTGTCCGCCCCGACAAGACGATCATCGGCGTGGGTTCGTCGGCCGTCATCAACGGCGGCCTGGACTTCTACCGCTCGTACAACGTCATCGTGCGGAACATCAGGTTCACCGCCGCCGAGGACGACGCCGTCAACGTCGGCCAGGAGTCGCACCACATCTGGATCGACCACAACGAGTTCGTCGACTTCAAGGGCAACGCCGTCTACGGCGTCGCGTCGACCATGGACGCGGGCGTCGTCGTCGAGGGCAACCACTTCGAGGGCGTCCCCAAACCCTGCTACTCGGCGAGCGGTTACGACGCCTCCGGGCCGGGCCGGCTGGTGCAGCGGAACAACCTCTTCACCGGCTCCGGCACCTGCGAGACCAACGGCACGGTGACCGAGCCCCGCACCTACTACGCCTACACGCTGGACCCCACCGCAGATGTCCCCGCCCTCGTACGGGCCGGGGCGGGCGTCGGCAGGATCGGCGCCTGATCACCCCCCCATCCCCACCCCCCCCCACAGAAGGACCCCCACATGAGTTCACTGCGCAAGAAAGCGGTCATGGCCGCGTTGGCGGCGGCGCTGCTGGCCGGACCCGGTGTCGCACAGGCGGCCCCGCAGGCCGCGCCGGTGCCCGGCGAACGGGCCGCGGCGGCCACGATCACCTGGACCCTCGTACGGGCGAGCAACCCGACTCAGGACCAGCAGACGGCGTACAACCTCATCACGGCGGCCATGAACGCGGCCGTCGCCCGCTACAACAACCTCAGCGACCTCGGGAAGAACATCACCGTCCGCTACGAACCGGGTGTGCCCACCGCCGACGGGAACATCAACGGGACCATCCGCTTCGGCAACCGCAGCTACATGAACGAGCGGACCGCGCTGCACGAGATCGCGCACACCATCGGCGTGGGCACCAGCTCCGGCTGGTCGCGGCTGGGCGGCGGCGGCACCTGGACCGGCGCGCAGGCCACGGCGCTCGTCCGGCAGTACGACGGGTCGAGCGCCAAGATCTCCACCGGCGGCGGCCACTTCTGGCCGTACGGGCTGAACTACGACAACGAGTACTCCGGCACGGCGGCCGACCGGCACGTCCGGATCGTCGCCGCGATGGTGAGCGACGGGCTGTAGTTCTTGTAAGTCCCGCTGGAACAAGGGTAGTTGGTGCCTGGTGACAAAGGTGCCGGCAGGAGCTGCGTACTTGTGAGCATGGGACGGCAGGGCCGTCGCGGCGGTCCTACCGTCCCAGCATGAACATGAGTCGCAGCAGAACAGGAACGTGCCGCACCACCGCGGTGGCGGCGCTGCTGACCGTCGGGGCGTTCACCGGGGCCGTCCCGGACGCCCGGGGCGCGGACGCGCGCACCGAGACGGCCGTGTCGTCGACGAGCCCCGTCAGCGGGGTCACCGAGACCATGGTGCGGGTCAAGTCGCCGCTGCCCGCGTCCTTCGGGGCGCGGCCGGCGGCGTGCGACTGGCTGTCGTACCTGCGCTACCGAGCCGCCGACGGACCGGCGGCCTCGGCCGACGCCGACCGTGTCCTCGTCGCCCAGCCGGGCATCCTGGAAGGCGCCGGAGCGTTCGACAGCGTCGCCCGCAACACCGTCGCCCGCGCCGCCGAACAGGGCCGGCACATCGAGTTCTGGGCCCTGGACCGGCGCTCCAACTGCCTGGAGGACCGCACCGGCGTGGCCTCCGGCGACCAGCACACGGCCGTCGACTACTACTACCGGGGCAAGCAGGTCGAGGGCCGCACCTTCGCCGGATACGTCGGCGACGGCGAGCTGGGGTGGATGGCGAAGCTCGGCATCGAGCGGACCGTCCGCGACCAGTACGACCTGCTCACCGCCGAGTTGCCCGACCAGCGGATGCGCGAGGAGAAGGTGCTGTGCGGCGGGCACTCCCTGGGCGGAGTCGTCACCGGGTACTTCGCGACCGCCGACTTCGACGGCGACCCCGCCACCACCGCGGACGCCGGACACAACCAGTGCGCCGGCTACTTCGCCCTCGACACCACCGTCTCCACCTCGCTCGCCGACCTCAGCGGCAGCATCCCGGACGACACCAACCTGCCCGACGTGGGCCTCGGTTACGGCGTCGTGCAGGCCGGGCTCGACAGCGGAGTAGTGCCGCGCTCGCTGTCCGCGCCGGTGCTCCTCAACCCCGAGACCATGACCCTGCTGGCCATCGCCGGCCTCGGCGCCGTACAGGACCCCGGCGGCGAGGCCGATCTGCCCGGCTACCTGCCCCTCAACACCAACATCGAGGCCACCAACCGCTTCCTGTTCTCCGAGGACACCGCCACCTTCCTCACCGGCTCACCGGCGGTGAAGGACTTCCGGCTCACCAACGAGGCGATACTCGGCGCGCTCATGGACGACCACTCCGTGCCGCTCGCCTTCCTGCAGAGCAGCGTGGGCTTCTACGACGGCGGGCCGATCGTCGACAAGAACTTCCCCGTCGCCAACGGCGGCGAGGAGCAACCGGCGCTGTTCGGCGGCGAGTACAAGGCCATCCCCGACCAGCCGCACGGCCCGCTCTACACCTGGCGCAACTACGACCGCGTCGGCGATCCCGACGACCCCGGGTACCGGTCGGCCGACGGGACGCCGTTCACCGACGCCGGCAAGGAGGTCACCGACATCCAGGAACTGGCCCGCAGCATGGCCCAGCAGCCGCTGGACTTCACCGAGCAGTACTTCCCGACCAAGCTCGTCACCGACCTCCAACTCGCCACCTCGCCCCAGGTGAAGCGCCTCGTCGTCCACCCGGACGGGCTCACCGCCAACCCGACGCTCACCGTGCTCGCGGGCGACGGACTGCTCGCCGGCCGGGTCCCGGCCGACCTCGACCCCGTCGTCGCCGACGGCTACCAGCACCTCGACGTGCTGACCGCCGCGCCCACCCAGAACAACGGCCGCCCCGAGCCCGTCTCCACGGGTCTCACGGAGTTCGCGCGGGCTCCCGAGTAACCCCACCAGCCACTTTCCCCCATGGAAGAAGGGCCCGGGAGGATCTCTCCGACGCTGACTCTGTCGGGGATCTTGAGGATCCCCGGCGGGGCAGCGTGATCAACGGGCATGCTCGGCTCTGTTCAAAGGCCGATGCAGTTGTCGAGGTGCCCGTTGTCGCTCCACGCCCGTTCTGGTGAGCAAGTCCCTTCTTCGACTGTGCGGATGGCACGGGCGAGCAACCCGGGCGGTACGACGGCGATGTGGGTGAGAGACCACCTGGGCGGGCTGTGGCGGGACGAGGACTTCGCCGACTGGTATCCGCGTGATGGCCGTCCGGGTCTCTCGCCCGCTCAGCTGGCCACCGTCTGCGTGCTCCAGTTCCTCCTTGGTCTGTCGGACCGGCAGGCGGCCGAAGCGGTTCGCTGCCGCATCGATTTCAAGTACGCGCTGGCCATGGAACTGGACGATCCCGGCTTCCACCACAGCGTGCTGGCCGACTTCCGCGACCGTCTCACCGAGGACGGCCGAGCCGACCGTCTCCTCGACCTCGCGCTCGCGCGCCTGAAGGAGGCCGGTCTCGTCCGCGAGCGCACCACCCGGCGCACGGACTCCACCCACGTCCTGGCCGCAGTGCGCGACCTGACCCGGCTGGAACTGGTCACCGAGGCCGTCCGCGCCGCGCTGGAAGAACTGGCCGGCGCAGCTCCGCACCTGCTGGCCGGCCTGGTCGACGAGGAGTGGGGGCGCCGCTACGGCCGCCCGGTCCGTCTGGGCAAGAACCCCACCCGCCCCAAGACCAGGATCCTCGCCACCGGAGGCGACGCCGTCCGGCTGATCGAGCACCTCGGGCAGCACGGGCCGGAACGCCTGTCCGGTCCCTGCGTCCAGGCTCTGCGGCAGATCATGGTGCAGAACTACTACCGCGACGGGGTCGGCCGCCTGCGCTGGCGCACCGCCGAGGACGGCGGCCTGCCGCCCTCGGCCGTCGCAGTCGTCTCGCCCTACGATCCGACGGCCCGCTACGCGCGCCGCGGACACGTCACCCGCTGGAAAGGGTTCGTCGCGCATCTCACCGAGACCTGTGATCCCGACGGCGTCAACGTGATCACGGATGTGGCGACCACCGACGCCACCAGCTACGACGCGAAGGCTCTGCCCGGCATCCACACCCGGCTGAAGCACCGCGGTCTGCTGCCCGCCGAGCACCTGGTCGACGGCGGCTACACCTCCCTGGTCCATCTGGAACAGGCGGCCCGCGAACACCAGGTCACGGTCACCGGACCACTGCCGGTCAACACCGCCCGCCAGAACCGCAGGAACAACGGTTTCGGCCGCGACGACTTCCACATCGACTTCGACCGCCGGCAGGTCACCTGCCCGCAGGGCGAGACCAGCGCGGGATGGCACGGCCCCTATCCGACCTCCTCGCCCATCGCGGCGCCTCTGATCGTGGCACGGTTCACCAAGAGCCAGTGCCGTCCCTGCCCGGTCCGCACCCGCTGCACGACCACCGCCGACAGCGCCCGGAGCGTGGGCTTTCCCCCGCGAGAACTCCGTGACCTGCAGCTCCGCGTCCGTGCCGAGCAGCAGACATCCGAATGGCAGGCCCGCTATGCGGTCCGCTCCGGAGTGGAAGGCACCATCAACGAGCTCGCCCACGGACACGGCATGCGTCGCTGCCGCTACCGGGGACAGCACAAAGCCCACTTACAGCACGTGTTCACGGCCATCGCCGCAAACATCGAGCGCCTCAGCCGACGGCCGCCGGCCGGAGAAGCACCTCCGTCCCGGCCGCCGACCGCCTTCCAGAACTACCTGGACCAGCACGGAATCACCCGGCCGAGGTCTTGGCGGTCCGCCAGAGACTGAGCAGACCGCCAAGATCCCCGACAGAGTCAGCGTCGGATCTCTCCTCCCGGGCCCTTCGCCTGTACGGATACAGGCTCATGCGCGACGGCTACGGGTCAGACCTTGGTCGCGGCGAAGGCCGCCGCCGCGTCCGCGTTCGCGGTGTAGCCGAGGTGCGCGCCCACGTCGCCCCCGCCGTTCTCGCAGACGGGGTCACCGGCCGCGCAGAAGTCGATGGTGCGGCTCTGGTAGGTGCCGGTCACGCTCTTGCCGATGGCCCGGATCGGATTGCCGAACAGCAGCACCGCGGCGACCCTCGGCTCCAGCGCGGCCGGAATCGTGGCCACGATGGGGCTGCCGACCACCGCGCCGGCGCTGCTGATACCGATGGAGTTGTCGACGACATTCGCGCCCTGCGAATAGCCGACGAGCACGAAACGCTGGTTCGGACAGGCCGAAGCCTGGCTCGTGACATGGTTCACCAGGTCGGAGTTTCCCTGCGCGGCCGACGTGAGCGAAAGGTCGGCCGGATAGTTCACCTTGTAGCTGGACAGGGATTTCCCGGTGATTTTCTTCTGCAGGGCGGAATACACCGGGTCGCCGACGATGAAGCCGAGCGTGCCCGGCTCGAACGTGCCGCGAGCCGCGACGACGTCGATGTCCGTGCAGGCAGCGGCTGCTGCCGTGGGGGCCGAGACGGTGGCCAGTCCGGCCCCGCCGGCCAGTGAGAGCGCGGCGAGGCACAAGCGGATACGCATGGGGATCCTTTGAGGGTGGGGCGCGTGGAGCGCCTGTGGAAAAGGACGTCCCGAAGGTATTCGCGTTGTCGGACCGAGTGTTATGGACGGGAATTCAGGAATTCCTCTGGTTTTTGTGCCGAGGTGAGCGGGAGCGAATCCCGAAGCGCCTCCGCGCGCAGCGCGAGAATGAGGTCCAGGCGGGTGCCGGGGTCGTGCAGGGCGTCACCGAAGAGCTTCTCCAGCTGGCGCAGGCGGTAGCGGACCGTCTGCGGGTGGATGTGGAGACGGGCGGCGACGTCGGGCACGTTGCTGCCGCCGAGCAGCCACGCCAGCAGGGTCTCGGCGAGCCTGCCGCGCGGTCCCTCCGCGATCGCGTCCAGCGGGGCCAGCACCTGTGACCGGAGCTGGTCGAGCATCGGCTCGTCGCTGTGCAGCAGCAGCGTCGACAGATGGTCGGCGCAGCGCACCACGCCCTGCCGGGGGAGGACGCCGCGCCCCATCAGGCCGAGCGCCCGGATGGCCCAGTGCAGCGAACGGGCGGCCTCCGTCAGCGGGACCGTGGGGCCGATCGCCGCGGGCCGGCCGCGCAGCGCGAGGGTGAACGCCCGGCCGCCGAAACGGCCGGAACCGTCCGGGTCGGGCACCAGCATCCGCGGCGGCCGGGACTCCATGTCCACCAGCGCCCCCGCCGCCGCCAACGGCCGGTCCGCCTCCCGCTGGTCCGGGCTCGCCGCCAGCGCGACGACCGCGACCTGCCTCGGCACCGACCAGCGGGCGGCGTGCGCCATGTCCTGCACGGCCTCCGGGGACACCGGCCCCTCGGCCAGCAGCAGATCGAGCAGCCGCGCGCGCCGCCGCTCCAGCTCGTCCGTGTTGCGCAGTTGAGCCTCCGCGTAGCCGGCGGCGGCCGCCTCGGCGACCTCGTGCACCGTCTGGAACGCGAGTTCGCCCAGCGCGGCCACGACCGAGGAGTCCAGGCCCAGTTCCTCCGCCGTACGGCCCATCAGCCGCCAGGCGTGCAGACCCCCGACCCGCAACGCGGACTGCAACGCGTCCAGGCCCCGGCCGTCCAGGGCCTCGCCGCGCCCGATCTCGTAGTACGTCGCGGTGATCGCGGCGCCCTGGCCGCGCGGATCGGCGATGTGGTCGACGAACAGGGTGAGCGCCTGGACGACCCCCGCTCTGAGGCGGGCGCGATACGTCGCGTCGGCCGGGCGGGAGTACTCCGGTACCTGTCTGCGCACCTCCTCCTCCACCTCGTCGGCGACGACCGCCAGCTGATCGCGCAGCAGTTTGGCGAGTTCGGGCGGCACAGGGGTGGCGACAGAGGCAGTGCCGGGACCGTCCGGTACGCCGTGCGGCGGTGTGGGGGCAGCCACGGCGGACCCTCCTTTCACCCGGAAGCGGCTCACCCGAGGGCCGGTGCCCGTGGGGCGAGGGACAAGTCCTGGGTTGGACGCACGTCCCTGGCGCTCCGTTCCGTGCCCGGACGGTACCGGCCTCACGCCGGCACCCCCAGCGCACCGGCGAGCATCGGCCACGACGCGCCGAACTCCCGCTTCCAGTACGCCCAGCTGTGTCCCCCTCCCGCGTAGAAGTGGGTGGTCGCCCGGACACCCAGCAGGGCGAGCGTGTCGGCGAACGCGTGGGCGGACGGCCACAGCGCGCTCTCCAGTGCCTCCGGCAGCCAGTCGCCGCTGCCGCCCACCACCCCGCTGCCGCTGGACACGTACAGGGCGGTGCCGCGCAGCCCCGCCGCGCGGGCCCTGGGGTTGAAGTCGCGCCAGGTGAGCGCGTTCAGGATCGGGTTGCCCCACAGGGACAGCGCCGCCAGGTTCTCGCGGGCCACGATGGCGTCCATCAGAGTCGGCACGCCGGGGGCGGTGGTGTCGAGGATGCCGCTGTACGAGGCCGCCGCCGCGAACGTCCCCGGATGGCGAGCGGCGTGCGCCATCGCCCCGTAGCCGCCGGTGGAGACACCGGCGACGACGCGGACGCCGGACGCCCGGTAGTCACGGGTGAGCAGCGCCGGGACCTCGCTGAGCTGGAACGTCTCGTAGTCGGGGCCGCTGCGCCAGGCGGTGGGTATCCCGGTGGGCCCCGCGTCCGGCATCGCCACGATCAGCTCCCGGCCCTCGGTGAACGCCACGATGTCCGTCTCCCGGGTCCACGACGTGTAGTCGTCGTGGGCGCCGTGCAGGAGGTACAGCACGGGGTACGTCCGGCCGGGCTGCGTGGCGAAGGAGGAGGGGAGGACCAGCCGCACCGGCGCACTGCGGCCCAGCGCGGCGGAGGGGAGGGAGACGTCGAGGGTGCGGGGGCCGAGCTGGGTGACGGTCGGTGTGGTGACGGTTCGCGTGGCGGCGGCTCCGGTGGTGGCTGCCCGGCCCGTGGTCGCTCGCGTCATGGCGGCCGCTCCGGCGGTGCCGGTGGCGGCGGCGTCGAACAGGGCGGCCAGAGAGGCGGCGGCCGCCGTCCTGGTGACGGCGCGTCGGGACATCGCGGTGGTGGGGTCGGACATGGCGGCTCTCCTCGGCTCGGGTTCAGCGGTTCTCGTCGGCGAGCTCCCACCGCAGATGGGCGGCGATCTCGTCGACGTACGGCGGGTCGAGCAGCGACAGATGGTGCCCCACGACCCGGACGACGGCCAGGTTCGGGCACACCTCGTCCCAGCCGAGCGCCTCGTCGTCCCGCTCGTACGCGGGGTCCCGCACGGTGTGCGGCGCGCTCTCGCCGGCCCGGTACAGGACCACCTGCCCGTCGTGGCGGCCCGGCCGGTGGGCCTCGCCGATCCGCAGGTCCAGATAGGAGGACCGCTGATGATCGAGGGCGGCCCGCGGCACCTCGGCCGCCTCCCGCAGCGCCCGCAGCACGACGTCGATCCGCTCACCGTCGTCCTCGGTCGCGGCCAACTCGTCGTACGGCAACTCCAGTTCGACCCCGTACGCGTCGGCGACATGGCGGGCGAAGCCCGTGAAGTGGGCGCGGATCCGGTCGCCCGGCGTGACATCGGGCCGGGTGAGGGGCCGTACGGAGTCGATGAGCACCACCAGCCGCACGTCCCGCCCGGCGGCCGTGAGCTGCCGCGCGGTCTCCTGCGCGACGAAGCCACCGAAGGACCAACCACCCAGCAGACAGGGCCCGTCGGGATGCACGGCGGCGACCGCCTCGGCGTACCGGCGCGCCTTCTCGGCGACCGTACGGGCCGCCGCGAGCCGCTCCAGCCCGTACACGGGCCGTTCCGCGCCGAGCCGTTCCACGAGGGCCCGGTAGACGTCGGTCGTGCCGCCGGCGGCGTGGACGAGGAAGAGCGGGGGACGGGTGCCGGTGGGGTGGAGGGAGCGGAGGAAAGGATGGGAGCCGGTGGTGTGAGGGGCCCGGAGCGGGGAGCCCTCGCCCGGCGTCCTCTCGGTATGCGGTGAGGAGTTCGCGCCGATCGCCGGTGGCGGCTGTGGCTGTGGCTGCGCGGCTTCGCCGATGGTTCGTGGCGGTTGGGGGAGGGCGGCTTCGCCGATCGCTCGCGGTGGGCGCGGCGGGGAGTCCTCGTCCGGCGGCCGGGGGGTTCCCGACGGCGTGTCCCGGGCCGACGCCTTGGTGGGCGGCGCGAGCTGGATGTCTCCGGCCGGAGCCGGCCTCGTCGGTGGTGCCTGTCGGTCGTCCTCGGCCGTCGCGGGTGCGGCCTGCGAAGGCGACTGGGCGCTAGGCGTCCGTACCGGCATCGCCCGCTCGATGCGCGTCGCCGTGTCCTCGACCGTGGCGGCGCCCAGCAGGTCGCGCAGGGGCAGCTCGATGTCGAACTCGCGTTCCAGGGCGGCGCGGATGCGGACGGCCATCAGGGAGTCGAGGCCCAGTTCGGCGAAGGCGGTGGCCGGGGTGACGCGGGTCGGCGGATGCCCGGTGACGGCGGCGATGTGGTGGCAGAGACGGGCGGAGACCGAGGCGTCCTCGGCCACCGCATCGCCCCCCGCCGAGCCGTGGACCGCCTCCACCGCGCCCACCGCCTTCCCCGCGCCCGCCGCGTCCACCGGCACCCTCGACGGGTCCGTCCCCGCGCCTCCCGCCCCCCGCCCGTCCGTCCACCAGTGCCGGACGTGCCGCCAGCGCGGCGCGGGCAGGTCGATGACGCGGCCGGGCGGCAGCGGCAGGCGCAGGCCGGCGGTGTAGAGGGTGCCCAGCCGCGTGAGGAATCCGGCGGAGCCGTCGGCGTCGCGGTGGAGCGTGCCGACGGCGAGGGCGCCGGGGGCGGTGTCGGTGATGGCCCGGGTCAGGACCGGGTGGGGCGACAGCTCGACGAAGGCGGTGTGCCCGTCGGCGGCGGCAGCGGCGACGGCACGGTCCAGCCGGACGGGCCGCCGCAGGTTCGCCACCCAGTGCGCGGCGTCGAAGACACCCTCGCCGCGCGGGTCGTCCAGGACGGTGGAGTAGACGGGGATACGGGGCAGGACACCCCGGATGTCCGCCAGGGAGTCGGCCAACTCCGGTAGCAGCGGCTTGACTTGAGGGGAGTGGCCCGCCCCGACCACCCGCATCGCACGTGCGGCCCGCCCTTCCCCCTCCAGTCGGCGCACGAGCCGGGCCACCGCCTCCTCCTCCCCGGTGACCACCTTCTGGCCGGGGGAGGAGTGCACGGCGACATGCACGCCGGGGAAGTCCCGTTCCAGGAAGTCGAGTTCGTCGTCGTCGAGGTCGACGACCGCCATCGCCCCGCCGCGCAGCCCGCTGAGCAGCCGGGCCCGTACGGCGACCACGCGGGCCGCGTCCGGCACCTCCAGCGCGCCCGCGCACACCGCGGCGGCCACCTCGCCGAGGGAGTGACCGATGACGGCGACGGGCTCTACGCCGTACGCGCGCCACAGTTCGGCGAGCGCCACCTGGAGGCCGAACAGGACGGGCTGGGCGACCTCCAGACGGTCGAGGTCGCCGCCGGCCGCGAGGTGGTCGTACAGGGACAGACCGCACTCGGGGGCCAGTTGGGCGTCGAGCTTCTCCACAGCCGCGGCGAACGCGGGTTCCTCGGCCAGCAGCCGGCGCCCCATGCCGGCCCACTGGCTGCCGTACCCGGAGAAGACCCACACCGGGCCGCGCCCGACGAGATCACGGTCGCCGGTCACGACCCGTGCGTGGGGGCGCTCGCCCGCCAACGCGCCCAGCCCGTCGGCGAGTTCGGCACGGTCAGCGGCGACGACGGCGGCCCGTACCGGTCCCCTCCCCGCGCGCCCGGCGAGGGTGCGGGCCACGTCGGCGGGGTGCGCGGCGCTGCCCTCGGGCGTACCGAGCCAGTCGGCGAGGCGGGCGGCGGTGTCCCGGACGCGGGCGGTGTCGGCGTCGGAGAGGAGGTGGAGGCGGGCGGGGGGCGCGTCGGCCGGGGGCGGCAGCAGGGCGCCGGGCCGCCACTCCTCCAGCACCGCGTGGGCGTTGGTGCCGCCGAACCCGAACCCGGAGACCCCGGCGGTGGCCGTACCCCCGTACCGGGGCCACGGCTCGGCCTCCGTCACGACCCGCAGCCGTACGTGGCCGTCCAGGGCGCTGCCCTCGACGCAGTGCAGTGAGGGCGGGATCAGATCGTGGTGGAGGGCGAGCACCGTCTTCACCAGGCCGGCGATGCCCGCGGCGGACTCCAGGTGGCCGAGGTTGCCCTTGACGGAGCCCAGCAGCAGCGGCTGGTCGGGGTCGCGGCCCGCGCCGAGGACGGCGCCGAGCGCGCCCGCCTCGATCGGGTCGCCGAGCGGGGTGCCGGTGCCGTGCGCCTCGACGTGGTCGACGCGCGCGGGGGAGAGACCGGCGCGCGCGTAGGCGGTCGTCAGAAGGGCCTGCTGGGCGGCCGGGTTGGGGGCCATCAGACCGTTGGAGCGGCCGTCGGAGTTGACGACGGTGGCACGGACGACGGCGAGTACCCGGTCGCCGTCCCGCTCGGCGTCCGACAGCCGCTTGAGGAGCACGGCCGCGCAGCCCTCACCCCGTCCGATGCCGTCGGCCGCCGCCGAGAACGGCTTGCACCGCCCGTCCGGCGCGAGGGCGCCCGCCCGCCGGAACGCGACGGTGACGGTCGGCGAGAGCAGCACATTGACCCCGGCGGCGATCGCGAGATCGCTCTCGCCCGTGCGCAGACTGACACAGGCGTGGTGCACCGCCACCAGCGACGACGAACACGCGGTGTCGACGGCCATGCTCGGCCCGCGCGTGTCCAGGACGTACGCCAGCCGTCCCGCCGCCACACTCAACGCCCCGCCGGCCGGCGCCCACGGATCGACGGCCGCCGGGTCGGCGCCGGTGAGCTGCCCGTACTCGGGCGCGGACACCCCGACGAAGACCCCGGTGGCGGTCCCAGCGAGGGAGGCGGCCGGGACGGCGGCGTGGTCGAGGGTCTCCTGCACGACCTCCAGGAGCATCCGCTGCTGCGGGTCCATCACCGCGGCCTCGCGCGGGGTGACCCGGAAGAAGTCCGCGTCGAACCCGGCGATGTCGTCCAGATAGCCGCCGTACGGGAGCGCGTCGGCGGGCGGGTAGGGCGTGAAGTCCCGCCACCGGTCCGCCGGGACCCGCCGGATCGCGTCGACGCCGTCGGTCAGCAACCGCCAGTAGTCCGCCGGGCCGCACACACCGCCGTGCGCACCGCCTGGCAGCCGACAGCCGACCCCTACGACGGCGACGGGCTCGCCCACGGTGCCGGTCACGCCGGGCTCGACGGGTTCGCCGGGCCCGACCCGGGGACGCGCCTCGCGGACGACAGGCGCGGCGCCCGCCGTCGTACCGCACACCCGCGCCACCAGGGCGTCGCCCGTGGCCGCCTCCCACAGCAGTGTCGCGGGCAGCTCACGGCCCGTCGCCCGGGACAGTTCCCCGGCCAGCACGACCGCGTCCCGCGAGGACATGCCGAGATCCGCGAACGGCCGGTCCATCGGCACGTCCTCGACGGCCGTACCGCTCCACGCGGCCACCTGCTCGGCGATCATCCGGCGCAGCGCACTCTCCTCGCCCCCGCCGACCCTGCGCCCCGGCGGCCCGCCCTCCCGGCCCTCGCCCACGGCCTTCATCCCGCACTCCCCACCGCGTACGCCCCCGCCAGATACCGCTCACGGGTCCGGGCCCGCGACACCTTGCCGCTGGACGTACGGGGCACGGTGCCTGGCGGGACGAGGACGACGTCGGCGAGCCGCAGCCCGTGCCGGGCCGAGACCGCCGCGCGGACGGCCCGCACCAGCGCCGGTACGTCGATGTCGGCGAGCGGCGTCGTCCGTACGTGTTCCGCGACGACGACCACCCGCTCCCCTGAGCCGCCCGGTGTGCCGAACGCGGCGAGCCGGTCGCGTCGCACGGCCGGGTGCGCGTCCTGGGCCGTGGCCTCCACGTCCTGCGGGTAGTGGTTGCGTCCGTCGACGACGATGAGGTCCTTCAGCCGTCCGGTGACGATCAGTTGCCCGTCCAGGACCGTCCCCAGGTCGCCGGTGCGCAACCACTCGCCCGCACCGGCACCCGCACCCGCACCCGCGCCGGCACCCGCACCGGCCGTGGCGTCGGCGAAGACGCCGCCGAAGACCCGCCGGGTCTGCCGGTCCTGATTCCGGTAGCCCCGCCCCACGTTGGGACCCCGCACCCAGATCTCGCCGACCTCTCCCTCGGCGAGCGCGACCCGGGTCACCGGGTCGGCGATCCGCACCCGCTGGCCCGCCGGAGTGCCGCAGCCGGCCAGCAGCACGGCTCTCGGGTCGTCGGGCCGCGCGGGCAGGGCCTTCCCGGTGGCCAGGGCGTCACGGTCGAGGGCGAAGCGGCGCAGTGGCTCCCCGGGTCGCGCCGCGCTGACGAACACGGTCGCCTCGGCCAGCCCGTACGACGGGCAGTGCGTCTGCGGGCCGAGCCCCTGCGCGGCGAACGCGGCATGGAAACGGTCGGCGGTGCCGGGACGGACCGGCTCGCTGCCGTTGATCAGCGCGGCGACACCGTCCAGCCGCAGCCCGGCCTTCTGCGCCTCGGTGACCACCGACGCGCAGTAGTCGTAGGCGAAGTTGGGCGCCGCGCTCAGCGCGCGAGGGTGCGCGGCCAGCAGCCGCAGCCAGCGCACGGGCTCGTGCAGGAACGCCACCGGATCCATGAGCACCGACAACAGCCCCCGCACCACCGGCGCCGCGACACTCAGTACGAGCCCCATGTCGTGATACAGCGGCAGCCAGCCCACAAAGGTCACCGGATGCCTGTCGGCACCATAGGCGCCCAGCGCCTGACGGGCGTTGGCGACGACGTTGGCGTGAGTGATCTCCACACCCGCCGGGGTACGGGTCGAGCCGGAGGTGTACTGGAGATACGCGACGTCGGTGTCGTCGGGTACCGATGGCTGCCATCCGGCGGCGGCGGCGTCGGGCACCTGGTCCACGGCGACGACCTTCAGCGCCTGGCCGGCGCACAACTCCCGTACCTCGGCGAGGGCGTGGCCCGTCGTCACGACGACCGCCGGACGCGCGTCGGCCAGGACCGCCGACAGCCGGTCGCCGTGGCCCCGCAGACCGGGCGGATAGAGCGGTACGGCGACCAGGCCGGCGGCGAGCGCCCCGAGGAAGCCGGTGACGTACTCGATCCCCTGCGGGCACAGCACCGCGACCCGCGCCCCGGGCTCCGCCTCGGCGGCCAGCCGGGCGGCCACGGCCCGCGTCCGCAGGTCCAGACGGCGCCAGGTCAGCGTGCGGTGGACACCGCGCGAGTGCGGCGCGGGATGGTCGACGAAGGTGAACGCGCGGCGGTCGGGGGTGGTCTCGGCCCAGTGCCGCACGTACTCCGGCAGACTACGGAACGTGGGCGCGAGCGGGGGGCGGCGGCTGTCCATGGGGCAGGCTCCTGACGTCGCGGGGACGGCTTGCGGTCAGAGGGCTTGGCGCGGCCCAAGCACGCGGAGGGGGCTCAGAGCGGGATGTTGCCGTGGCGGCGTTCCGGCATCGGGGCGCGCTTGCCGCGCAGCGCGCGCAGGGCGCGGCAGATGTGGGCGCGGGTGTCGCGCGGGGCGATGACGGCGTCGACGTAGCCGCGCTCGGCGGCGAGGTACGGCGTGCCGTACGTACTCTCGTACGCGGTGACCAGGCGGGCGCGCAGCGCCTCGGGGTCGGCCGAGGCGGCGAGTTCACGCCGGTGCAGCACCCCCACCGCGCCCTCGGCGCCCATGACGGCGATGCGCGCGGTGGGCCAGGCGAAGTTGAGGTCGGCGCCCAGGTGCTTGGAGCCCATCACCGCGTACCCGCCGCCGTACGCCTTGCGCACCACCACCGTGACCTTGGGGACGGTCGCCTCGGCGTACGCGTACAGGAGTTTGGCGCCGCGCCGGATGATGCCGGCCTGCTCCTGGCGGACGCCGGAGAGATAACCCGGCACGTCGGCGAAGGTCAGCAGCGGGATGCCGAACGCGTCGCAGAACCGCACGAACCGCGCGGCCTTCTCGGAGGCGTCGATGTCGAGGACCCCGGCGGCGTGCAGCGGCTGATTGGCCACGATCCCGACCGAGGTGCCCTCGACGAGGGCCAGGGCACAGATGATGTTCGGCGCGAACAGTTCCTGGATTTCCAGGAGTTCACCCTCGTCGACGACCGCCCGCAGGATGTCCCGCATGTCGTAGGCCTGCCCGAGCCGGTCCGGCACCACCGCGTCCAGACACAACCCGTCGGGCGCGGCCCCCGGCGCGTACTGCGGGGGCCGCTCCAGGTTGTTGACGGGCAGGTACGACAGCAGGTCCCGTACGGTGTCGAGGGCGTCCACCTCGTCGGCGGCGAGGAAGTGGGCGTTGCCGTTGACGGTGTTGCTGGTGCGGGCGCCGCCCAGTTCCTCGGCGCTGGTGCGCTCACCGGTGACCGTCTCGATGACGTCGGGTCCGGTCACGAACATGTGCGAGGTGCCCTCCACCATCACGGTGAAGTCGGTGATGGCGGGCGAGTACGCGGCCCCGCCGGCGCACGGCCCCAGAACGACCGAGATCTGCGGGATCACCCCGGACGCCCGCACGTTGCGGCGCACCAGCTCGGCGTAGAGGGCGAGCGAGGTGACGCCCTCCTGGATACGGGCGCCACCGCCGTCGTTGAGCCCGATCACCGGACAGCCCGTCTTCAGGGCGAGGTCCATCAACGCGATGGTCTTCTCACCGAACGCCTCGCCCATGCTGCCGCCGAAGACCGTGGCGTCCTGGGCGAACACGCAGACGGGGCGCCCGTCGATCGTGCCGTGCCCGGTGACCACGCCGTCGCCGTAGGGGCGCCGGCCGCCGTCCCCGGTGGGCCGGGCCCGCACGAACAGACCCGTCTCCGTGAACGAGCCCGCGTCCAGCAGCAGATCGATCCGCTCCCGGGCGCCGTACTCACCGCGCCGCCTGGGCCCACCGGGAGCGACCGCCTTGGCCCGGCGGGCTTCCAGATCAGTGATGCGGTCGGCGGTCCGGTCGGCGTTCCGTTCACCGGCTGGTCCGGCGGTCGGTTGACCGGCTGGTCCGGCGGTCGGGTCGGGCGCGCGGGTCGTCGTCCGCTCCGCCACTCGCCTCGCCCGGGATGTCGTCACCTCTAGTGTCACAGCCACCTCCGAAGTGGCTTCCGAATATGGCAGCGCCTTCGTGGCCGACCGGAGCGATCGCCTTTCTCTTTGCGGGAGTTGAGTCCTGCGGGACCGGAGTTCGTCCGTGGGTGACAAGTGAGCCGTATGGGCCACGTCACTGGCGTACACCGGTGTCCGGCCCGGCGTCACCTACTCCGGCGAAGGCACCTTCATGCCGTGGGCCTGCCCTTCACGCCCGCTCCGCCAGGAACTCCCGAGCACCACGCAGCCGGGTGCGCAGCCCCAGCCGCGTCACCCGGCAGTCCAGCCGGACGTCCATGGCTCCTCTTCGTGCCCCTGGGAGGGAGGCGTCGGCGCGGCGGCCGGCCGGCAGCAGGGACGCGTCGAGGCCGTCGCGGCGGGCGACGAGGACGCCCAGTTCATGACGGGTGAGGGCGTCCGGCCCGGCGAGATGCCGCACACCGCTCTCCCCGGACGTCGCCAGCTCCAGCAGTGCGGCGGCCAGGTCGCCCACCTGCACCGGACAGCGCACGACGTCGGTGAACAGCGCTCCGTCGACGGTGCCGGCCGCGAGGTCGTGCACCTGGCGCTCATGCCCGGACAGGGCGCGGCCGTCCCCGATGATCAGCGACGTACGTGCCACGACCGCGTGCGGGGCCGACAACCGGACCCCGGTCTCCGCCGCGGCCTTCGCGGCACCGTACGGCGTGACGGGATCGGGGAGGCACGTCTCGTCGTAGCGATCCCGGTCGCCCGAGAACACGGCGTCGCTGGACACATGGACCAGGCGGCAGCCCCGCTCGGTGGCAGCCATCGCCACCCGGACCGCGCCCTCGGCCGTGACCGCCCAGTCGGACTGCCCGCTCGACGCGTTGACGACGACTTCGGGAGACACCTCGGCCAGCACCCCGGTCACCTGCGCGGGGTCCCGGACATCGAGGGCATGCCAGGGGACGTCCGGGGCGGTGCCGGGCCGCGTGGCGTACGTCGCCGCCGTCTCGTGCCCCGCCGCCCTGGCCCGGCGCGCCAGCTCGCCGCCCAGGAACCCGCTGCCGCCGATGATCAGGATCCTCATGGCGGGCAACGGTAGGCGATCCCCGTACGGAACCGAGCCGACCCGGGCGTACCGGCACGCCCGGCTCGGCTCGGATCCGATCCGATCCGATCCGATCCGATCCGATCCGATCCGATCGGGTCAGGTCGGGTCGGATCGGTTCCGGTCAGCGGCGCAGCGTCGTCACCTTCAACGCCGGGTCGCTCGCGATCTCCGCCTCGATGAAGCGCTCACGGACCCACTCCTCGCGGGAGTAGAGGCGGGTCTGGTCGGTGTAGTGGGGTGAAGCCGGGTTCGCCGACTGGCCGTAGGTGAGGAGGGTGTGGGTGCGGGGGCCGTCGGGGGTCAGTTCGACGGCCATGAGGAAGCTGGTGCCGAAGGCGTCGGCGGGCGGGGTGCCGGTGCCCGAGTCGGGGCCCGCTCTCAGGACGTTGAAGCAGCCCTTCTCGCCGGTGCAGCCGGAGAGCGGGATGCCGGCCCACTTCTGTACGGCGCCCAGCTCGGTGTCGACCGGGAGGTCACGGGCGGCGAAGTCCTGGACGGCGTCGGCCAGGGCGCGCCGGACCCGTACGTCGTCGCCCTTGATGCCGCGCGGTGTGGTGAGCGGCTGCGCCGGGTCGTGGGCGACGCGGAGCCAGGTGTCGGGCGGGCCCGCCCTGAGGAGACGCTCGAAGAAGGTCATCCAGAGCGCGGCGCCCCGGCTGCCGGTGTCGGCACGGGTGTCCCAGCGGGCGAGGGTCGTGCAGGCCTGCCGTACGTCGATCTCCGTGCCGTCCGTGGCCGTCAGCCGGGGGTGGGCGCGGCACATGGCGACCACGTCGTCGCGGCCCGTCTCGGCGGACAGGACGCGGTTGCCCAGCATCGACTCGCGCAGGGTGCTCAGGGTGAACCCCGGGGCGCCGAGTCCGTCCGTGCCGTCCACGCGCTCCCCGACCATCCGGAGGCCGAGCTGGGCGCGCCGGCCGAGCCTGGTGTCGGTGTCGTACGTGCCCGGAAGGCCGGTGAGAGGCGCCTTCGGATTGGTGTACCGGGGCCCGTTGTTGGAGTTGGCGACGTAGTCGGCGCGGCTCAGCCTCGGCTGTCCGGACGGGCCCTGGATGCCCGGCACGACGGCGTCCGGGGCGTTGCCCCAGGCACAGGCCGACATCGAACCGTCCAGCGCGGCGGGCCCCTCCCCGGCTCCGCCCTCCTCGCCGACGGCACAGCGCTCCAACTGCGCGTCGGTGAGATGCGGGACGACCGAGGAGTCGGTGAAGTACGTGCCGCCGCCGGTGTCGGCCGCGAGGGTGTACGTCCAGGGGATGCCCTGATAGGTGTCCTGGGCGGCGCGCAGCTGCTCGAGGTTCTGGGCCTTGCCCATGGCCAGCCAGGTGTTCATGGAACGCAGATTGTCGGCGTTGGCGTCACGGAGGGCGTACGCGGTCTCGGTCGTCCACCCCGAGGAGAGGACCGCGCCGAACCGCGAGGTGTACAGGGTCCGTTCGACGGTCGTGAGCCCGCCGTCCGCGTCGCGCACGGTGACCGGGACCGTACGGCGTCCCATCCGCTCGGTCCTGCCGTCGACCACATAACTGGTCGGATCGCCGGGCACCAGCTTCAACGCGTACAGCGAGGCGTGCTGGGCGTCGCTCGCCGTGTGCGTCCAGGCGAGGTTCCGGTTGTGGCCGATGAGGACCAGGGGGGTGCCGTAGATGCCGGCGCCGGCTACGTCCAGGGTGCCGGGGATCGTCAACTGCACCTGGTAGAAGCGGAATCCGCCCTCGGTCCAGGGCAGATGCGGGTTCGCGAGGACCATCGCGTTGCCGCTACGGGTGACCTCGCGGCCGAGCGCCCAGCCGTTGCTGCCGAAGTCGGCGCCGAGTGCCGGGAGGCTTGGAGCGGAGGCCACAAAGGCCACGGAGGCCTCCGTGTTCGTGCCGCCCGCCGTCGGAGGCCTCGCGTCGCCGATGTCCGGTGCCAGCGGGACCGCCCCGGTCGCCCCGTTGACGTCGTACACGATGCTCCACAGGTCGAGCGGGGTGATCGGCCGGACCCAGGGCTTGCCCTTGCAGCGCGGTTCCGGCAGCTCGTCGGCGCCCGTGTCCCGCAGATAGCGGTTGTACCCGGCGGCATAGCCCTCGACCATCCGGCGCAGCTCCGCCGTCGGCCCCGCCGGTGCCTTCCGGTCGAGCAGCCGCCGTACGGTGCCGGCGCGCGACTGCCCCTGGTGGTACGTGTCGCTGGCCAGGTTGGAGCCCTCGCCGGCCTCCCCGTCGGGCCCGAGGAACCGGGACCGCTCACCCCGTAACGTCATGATCTGGTCGGCGAGTTCACACACGTTGTCCTGCGCGAACGCGTAGCCGTAGCCGTATCCGAGCCCGTCGAAGTCCCGCGCCCGGATGTGCGGGATGCCGTACTCGGTCCGACTGATCCGCGCCGTGTACCCGCCCTCGGCCACCGCCTCGCCGCCCCCGCCCGTCGCGGCGGACGAGGACGCGGGCAGCAGGGCGGCGCTGGTCGCGGTGAGACAGAGGGCGGCGGCCAGGGCAGCCAGCCGGCCGGTCAGGAAACTTCCATGACGCCGATCACGCCGATCACGCCGATCGAGCCCATCGCGCCCGTCACGCCAATGACGCCCATGACGCTTCGTCAGTGTTCTGGATTCACCCATGACTTCACCTTTCCGGCGGCACGGGCGGAGAGCATCGGGCCCCCGATGGATTTCCCGCCGGCGTGTCAGCCGTGGGATGTACACCTTTGGATGGCTCAGGAGTCCTTGCCGCGCGGCGGACCTTGTCGCCGACGTCGTTCAGCGTCTCGACGGTAGAGGTACGCCTCCTTCGCGACGGAGTGCCGGACCAGCTCAAGGGTGATCAGGTCGGCCTATTCCTTGCGCCGGCGGTTTCCGGAAGGCAGTTCCTCGTTTTTCCCGAAGAGTTCTTCGACCTCTCGGTGGTCGGTCTTCAGTTCCTCGATGACGTCTGCGCCGTGTCCCATTTCCGTCGCTCCTCAGCTGCGCGTCCCGGCCGTTCGCTCCGGGCTGGACCTTGCGGAGGTCAGTGAAACCCCGCCGAACCCGAATTCGTCGTATCGACGCCCGGTGAGTCCGTCCCGCAGCGCGATGTGGCCGAGGACACGTCCATTCCGTGGCCTGCGCCATTTCCGGGGCCGACGCACACCGGCTACGTTTTGCAACGCATTCCCCCCCCAGAACCCACGGATGGCTCAGTGCTCGCAGATCTCTCCCCGCTCATAGCGGCGACCACCCAATGGCTCACGCGCGCCTACCCGGCGGGCGGCGGCGCGCTGGACGACGCGCTCTGCGAGGCACAGGCCCGGCAGGCAGTCACGGTGGCGGCCTGGCTGCGCTATCCGACCCCGATGGACGCGGCGCTCGTCGGCGTGGCCGGGCCCGGCGGATCGGCCCGGCTCGACTGGATCACCGGCTCCGACGACGCCCCGACACCGGACGAGTACGCGTGGCGGACCTGGGTGGACGAGGTCGTGGCCAGCTGGGCGGCCTGCCTGCTCGCCGACGCCGGGCTGGCCCGCACCGCGGTGGCCACCCTCGCCGGTTCCCCCTACACGGCGGCCGGTTCCGCCGCCGACTTCCGCCGTCTCCTCCGGCCGGACGACCTCGCCCGGCGGGCGGCCGCACTGCTCCGCCACCCCGACCTCCTGGCCCCCGTCGCGGAACTGCACCACGTCGGCCTCCTCGACGCACTGAAGCCGGGGCAGCCCCTGACGGCCTGAGGTCGTCGGACAGCCCCAAGCCGCGGTGGACGCCGGCGGCCGGCTACCAGCGCAGCGGCAGCCCCGCGAGGTGGTCGTCCAGCAGCCCGGAGATGATCCGGTGGTCGTTGAGCGAGGGGTGCCAGTCGCAGCCCAGGTGATCCAGCCCCGGATCGTCGTAGTACCAGTGGCTGACCCGGGCGTCGCCCCGCCGCCCGCGCTCCTCGACGATCCGCAGCGTGGCCTCCGCGAACGCGGTGGTGTTCCAGAGGTGAGCGGCGGCGACCACGACGAACGTCCTGGGCCCGTACCGGCCGCGCAGCTTGTCGAGGAAGCCGTGATAGGCACTCTCGTAGGCGGTGACCAGCTCGTCCGGTGTGGTCCAGCGCTCGCCGGGATTGAGGGGCGTCGAGAAATCGTTGATGCCGAGCCCCACCACGACGACCTGTGGCCGCCAGCTCGCCGGCTTTCGCCAGACGTCACCTTCGATGTTCAGCAGGGCCCGGTCGTAGTAGGTACGAAAGTCGGTGCCGGGCTCGCCGCCGTTGTAATTCCGCACCATTCCACGGCCGGAAAAGGCATTGATCTGGTAGTCGGCGTCGAGCTTCCGTGCGGTGAGCGCGCCGAACGCGAGATCGGCGTTGCTGTTCCGGTTGACCCCGCCGTTGCCGGAGCAGTCCTGGGTTTCGGAGACATTGCCGTATCCGGCGGTGTACGAGTCACCGATGAACTCGATCTGCCTGCTCCGCGCCCGGGGTCTCGCGAGAATAGCCCCACCGGGAGCCGCGACGAACCCCCCGAACCGGCCCGCAGCCCACGGGCTCTCCGTCCGCTTCACGACCCGCACGCTGTGCCCGCCGTCGCCGAGCCCGTCGACCCAGGAGACGGTACGGCCCGGCGTCACGAGGGTGGCGACGGTCGTCCCGTCGACCTGCACGTCGTAATCATTGTCCGTGTCATCAAGGACGACGCCGACCCCCGTCCCCCGGAACCGCCCCTCGAAACAGACACCGGGCCAGCTGTACCGAACACTCCCGTCAGCGGCCTCCTCGACCCGGCCCACCGTGTGGAACCGCGCCCCCCGCGCGCCGACCGCCTGCGAGGGGGAGGCGACGGCGGTGACGAGCCCCGCGGCGGCTGCCGCGACCAATGTCCTTCGGGATAAGTGGCGAGGCGTTTCCATGGGGCCATCCCTTCGGCGAACGGAGAGGGTGGTAGCGGCAGGCGGATGGGAGCGCTCCCATCACGATGCGCTTTCGAAGATGACCGCCACACGCACCGCCGTCAACCCCTCGCGACAGCATCTGTCACTGGAAGCCGGCTCCCCCCTCTCCGCCGTTGCCGTTGGCGCTGTCTTCGCCGCCCTTACTCTGCCGTCGGCTCGGTCAGCTCCGTCAGGTCGGCGAGGAGTTCGGACACCGCCACCGGGTCGAGGTCCCTGAAGCGCGTGCTGTAGGTCTTCCTCGGCCAGAAGTCGCCCGGCCTGGTGTCGAGCCAGATGTGCTCCAGCTTCTGCTGCTCGGCGGGGTCGAAGGAGCCGACGGCGATGCCGTGGTCGGGGGCGATCACGGCGTAGCGGTTCGGGGCGAGTTGTTTGGAGAGCCAGCGCTCGACACCGGCGTCCATCGGCTGGCCGCGCCGCCAACCGCGCCGCTCCAGACCGACGAGGCGGCCCGTCGTCACCGTACGGCCCTCGAAGCGTTCCAGCCGCCAGCCGTCGGCCTCCTCCGCCGTGAGCTCGAACACCTGCCGCCCCAGTTGGGGGAACGGCTGCGGGATCTCGTGCTCCGCGAACAGCTCGGCCCAGGCGTCGAGTCGGCTCGGCAGCTGCGACGGGTGCGCGATCCGTACGGTCGCCGTGTCGGGCAGGGCGAAGGGGGAGTGGCCGACGTCCGCGAACGTACGGTCCTCCGTGACCCGGAAGGAGGTCGTCGACCCGTCGGCGTCGCTCAGCCACACCAGGCGCCGTACCACGTGGCACAACAGCGGATGTCCGACGAACAGCTCGCGGAACTCGTCGGCCGACCACGAACGGCCCCGCACCATCGCCGATTCCAGCCGCCGCACCTGGTCGGCGGCGATCGTCCGCACATCCTTCTTCAGCGCCATGAACCGCTTGCGCTCGGCGGGCGCCAGCTCCGCGTCGTCCCGTGCGCCCGGCTGCGGCAGGTCCTTGCGGCGCTTGCCGTCGGGGTCCTGCACGAAGGGGCGCAGCTGTTCGTCGAAGCCGACCGTGAACGTACGGCTGCCGTAGTCGATGACCGTGGTGCCCCGAGCGTCCAGGCCGAAGTCCGGGACCAGCCGGTCGACGAGTTGCTCGCCGGTCAGCCCGAGCCCCTCCGCGACCTCGGTGATCTTCTCCCGCGCACGCGACTTGAGCGCCTTGAACCTCACCCGCTGCGCCACGCCGTGCAGATGCGTCAGCGCCACATCGGTGCCGATCGCGGCCAGGACGTCCAGTCCGTCCACCGCGCGTTGGTGCGCACCCTCGCCGGGCCAGGCCCGCACCAGGGGCGTCAGTCTGCGTACCGTCTCGTCGTCACCGAGCGGGCCCAGCCCGGTCAGCGCCCAGCTCTCCTTGCTCGCCATACCTGCGAGCCGCCACTGCTCGAACAGGGCCCACACGAACTCGGCGAGCGACTCCGGTGTGCACAGCTCCCGAACCACGGCCAGCCCCGGGTACGGCTCGCCCGGCCGGGACAGCGCGAGCATGGTGACCACATGCCGGGTGGCCTCGGCGGGCAGCGCGCCACCGGAGCGCACCAGGATCTGCGGCAGCAGCACCGGCTCCGCCCACTCGACGGGCTCGGGCAGCTTCGCCGGCAGGGCCGTCCGCAGCGGATCGGCGGACAGCAGCTCCCCGACCGCCGCCGCGGCCTCGGCGCCGTACCCCCCGGCGGCCGCGAGCACGACCTGCTCGCCGTGCAGGGCCGCGATGGTGCGCAGCGCCTGCTCGGCATGGCGGCGACCGGGGCCCGCCTTGCCCACGGCGTCCGGAACGAGGAGCGCCGCGGCGGCCGCCCCATGCCGCCCGAACCACGAACGGGCCGTCCCCCGCACCGACTTCAGCCGCACGGCCCACTCCGCGACCAGCCGGGCCGTCGCCACGCTCGCATACGGCAGCAGCAGCGGCGCGAGCGACGCGGGCGCTTTCGGCGCCAGGCGCAGCACCAGCGCCAGGGCGTCCGTGCCGAACCTGGCGACGACCGGCCGCAGTACGGCGTCGCCGTCCCACACGTTCGTCGGCTCCCACTCGTCCAGCAGCGGCCGGACCAGATCCTCGGGCTGGGTGAGGAACAGGCCCACCGAGCCGAGCCTGTTCGCGCGGACCAGCTCCAGCAGGGCGTCCGGATCGTCCGGCCACTCGTTGCGCGCGGCCCAGTCCCGCTCCCACGACTGGGTGTCGGCCCAGGTCTGTCGCTCTTCGGGCAGCCAGCCGATCCGCGGCTCGTCGGCAACGACCAGCCCGGTGATCGTGCGGACCTCGGCGGCTTCGCGCGGCCGGGTCCACGGGGGGCTCGTGAGCAGTTCGGGGAGGGCCGAGGCCGGGGCGTCCGGCATCAGGTCGGGTGGGCTCAGCAGCGGTTCGACGAGGGCCGCCGCCCCCGGCGAGAGGGAGGCGAGCGCCTCCTCGGCCAGGTCCCGGTGGGCGGTCGCGTGCACGAGCAGCGCGTGCCTGAGGTGATCGACGTTCGGCCCGCCCGCGGCCACGGCCTCGGCGAGCATGCGCAGGGCCCGCCTCGGGCAGCGGTGGGCCGCCTTCGCCACGAGGGGCTGCATCCGCTTGTCGTCCAGCCGGGACAGCAGCACGGCGAAGGCCTCGTCGGTGGGAATCTCCACCAGGACCGAGCCCACCTTCTTGAGGTCGCCCGACGAGACGTACGACCTCCTGAGCTGCTCCGCCACGAGCGGTGCCACCGCCGTGCCGATGCCCTCGGCGACGGTGGCGACCGTCGGCATCGGCCATCCGTTGTGGCCCAGACCGGCCACACCGCCCAACTGCCGTACCTGCTCGGGGTCGTTGAACGAACAGAACAGCATCGAACGCAGTGTGTTGTCGCGCGGCCGGTCGGCCTCGGGGCCGCCCGCGCACTCGTAGAGCCATTCCGTCTCACTGGGGAGGAGGTACGAGACGACGATCCGTCGGCGGGCGCTGTCCCGCGTCCCGGTGAGCGCGGAGACCACCGCGCGGTACGTGCCCTCGTCGGCGGCGGCGAGCAGTGCCCGCACACGGTCCGCGACGCCGCGCACCCGCCATGCGTGGTGTGTGAAGCCGCCGTCCGGTGCCCGCTCGACGTGGGGATCGGAGCGGTGCTGGCCACGCTGCACGAAATGCACGTTGACGTCGAACAGTGCGACGGTCGCCCGGGCGGCGAAGACCGGTCCGTGCGCCTCCACCCAGGCATCGGCGCAGGCCGCGCCGGACCACGCCGTGTCGGACGTGACGGCCAGCACGGCCGCGCCCAACGGGTCGGCCGTACCGGCGAGATGGGCCTCGGCGGCCCGCACCAGGTCCGCGTCGCTCTTCGGGCTGTCCAGGAACTGCCGTACCCAGTCGGCCGAAGCGCGCAGCCGCTGCTCGGCCGTGGCCGCGGCGCCCTTGACCGGGCGCGCGGGCTTGCGGCTGACGCCACCCCGGCGCGGATGCACATGACGGTGCCAGGCGGCCGGCAGCACGAAGGCGTCCTCGTCGAGGATCGGTGCGGCTGGAGGGGCGACAGGGACCTGAGAGAGCGGAGCGACCGCGTCACCGGCCGCCGCATCCGTGGCCTCGCCGACCTCGCGATAGCCCTTGCGTTCCTTGGCCGCGATGGTCTTGCGCAGATGCTCGGCGGCCTCCTCCGGGGAGGCGCACTCCTTGACCTGCGTGCGGCCCTCCGAGCCGCAACGCCCGTACCGGACGGTGACGATGACACCGTCCGGTACGGCCTCCCAGAACTTCGAGGAGTCCCCCTCGGCATACTCCCAGCGGCGCACGTCCCACCCCTTCCGACCTGCGGGCTCTGCGGCCCACACCCCACGTGAAGTCAGCGCTGACCAGCGGATACACGCAATGTTCAGCAGCGATCACCACATTAGAGGGACCCACTGACAACGCCGCCGGACGACCGGACGGGTCAGAGGCCCCGGCGCTTGGTCCCCGCTTCGAGTTCCCGGCGCAGTCGGGCCGGGGCCCAGTTCTCGGTGACTGCCTGCCAGAGCAGGTCGGCCTGGGAGGGCGGGGCGAGGCCGCCGACGGGCGGGTCGAGGTCGAGGTCGGTGGGGAAGGGATAGCCCTCGGCGGTGGCGGCGACGACGCGGCGCAGCCAGTCCTCCGGGGCGCCTTCGGCCTTGCGGTGCAGCAGGACGGGGAAGAGCGCGTTGGCCATCGCCTCGCGGTCCACGGTCTCCATGGCGCGGCCGAAGGCGGAGGAGATCTGGAGCAGGTTGGCCATGCGCCGGATGCCGGTCGAGCGGTTGTGGCCGGCGGCGTGGAAGAGCGCGGGGTTGAAGAACGCCGCGTCCCCCTTGTCCAGGGGGAGTTGGACGTGGTGGGCGTCGAAGTACTCGACGAACCGCGGCAGTCGCCAGGCGAGGTAGCCGGGCTGGTACTTCTGCGAGTGGGGCAGGTAGAGGGTCGGGCCGGACTCGACCGGCATGTCGCAGTGGGCGACCGCGCCCTGGAGGGTGAGGACGGGGGAGAGGCGGTGGACGTGCGCGGGGTAGGCGGCGGCCTGCCGCTGGGAGAGGAACCCGAGGTGGTAGTCGCGGTGCGGACTCTGGGCGGCGCCGCCGGGGTTGACCACGTTGACCTGCGAGGTGACCTGGTAGGCGGGGCCGAGCCAGGCCTCGGCGATCAGCGCCAGGACGTCGTTGGCGTAGTAGTCGGCGAACACCTCCGGCGCGCGGACGGCCACCTTGTCCAGGGCGTTCCAGACGCGGTCGTTGGCGCCGGGCTTGGCGAAGTGGTCGCCCCGGGCCGTGCCGGCGGCGCGCTCCTCCTCGATCAGCGCCCGGAAGGCGGCGGACGCCCGGTCCACGACGGCCGGGTCGGTGAACGCGCCCTTGAGAACGACGACGCCGGGGCCGTCCATCAGCGCCCGGATCAGCTCGGTCTGTACGCTCCGACGGCCCTGCGGGGTGGCCGTCAGCGCGCGGAGCCGATCGCTGTCGTAGAGCGGAACGTTCTGCTCCACCCGCTCGGCCGAGGGGTGGTCGGCGAGTTCGGTGCGCTGCTCGACGAGTGCGCGGAACGCGTCGAGATCGCAGTCCTCCTCGGTCAGCCAGGTCCCTGCCGCAGTCCGTGACGCCGTCCCTGGCGCGGTCCGTGCCGTCGTCCCTGCCGCCGTCCGTGACGCCGCATCGATGGGGGACATCGTGCTCCCTTCCTATGTCGCAGCCCTTGTCCTTCTGCCAGTCTGATGACCTCGAATCCATCATTCAATGCGCGGAAACACATCAAAAAGACATCACAGAGCCTGGGAAATCAGCGATGCGACACCCGTACACGATCAAGGAGATCGCCCGTCAGTCAGGCCTGAGCACGGCCACGGTCGACCGCGTCCTCAACAGCCGGGGCATGGTGCGGGAGAGCACGGCCCGGGAGGTACGGCAGGCCGTCGAGGACCTGGACCGCCAGCGGAGCCAGGTCCGCATCGGCGGGCGTACGTTCATGATCGACATCGTGATGCAGGCCCCCGAACGCTTCACGACCGCCGTACGCGACGCCCTCGAAGCGGAACTGCCCTCCCTGCACCCCGCCGTCGTACGCTCCCGCTTCCACTTCCGTGAGACCGGCACCGCCGCCGAACCGGTCGCCACCCTGGACAAGATCGCCCGGCGGGGTTCGCAGGGTGTGCTCCTCAAGGCTCCGGACCTGCCGGAGATCTCCGCCGCGGTCGACCGGCTGGCCGCGGCCGGCATCCCCGTCGTCACCCTCGTCACCGACCTGCCCGGCAGTGCCCGCGTCGCGTATGTCGGCATCGACAACCGCGCGGCCGGGACCACCGCCGCGTACCTCGTCGGCCAGTGGCTCGGCGACCGGCCCGGCCATGTGCTGACCACCATCAGCCGCGGCTCGTTCCGTGGTGAGGAGGAGCGCGAGATGGGCTTCCGCAGCGCGATGCGCCTCGCCCACCCCGGACGCTCCCTGGTGGAGGTCACCGACAGCGACGGCCTCGACGCCACCCAGGGCGACCTCGTCCGCGCGGCGCTCCGACGCGACGAGGACATCGTCGCCGTCTACTCCATGGGCGGCGGCAACCTCGCGACCCTGGACGCGTTCGGCGAACTGGGTCGCACCTGCGCGGTGTTCATCGCCCATGACCTCGACCACGACAACACCCGGCTGCTCCGCGAGCGCCGCCTGTCCGCGGTCCTCCACCACGACCTCCGCCAGGACGTACGCCGCGCCTGCCAGACCGTGATGCGCGCCCACAAGGCGCTGCCGGACGACGGGCCCATGCTGCCGTCGCCGATCCAGGTGGTCACCCCGTTCAACATGCCGCCCGCCGCCACGGGCCTGCCGCGTACGGGGTGACGGCGGGCCAAGGCACTGCCACCGTCCTCCGTGGCGGCGTGCCCCCGGTTGGCCCGGTTGGCCCGGTTGGCCCGGTTGGCCCGCACGGCAGAGCGTGAGCGGCGTGCGCGACATATCCGGTGAATACTGCAAAAACCGCAGATCCGTCAGATGTCGGATGCCCTGCCCGATGCCGATGCCGATGCCGATGCCGATGCCCGATATTCAGCTGTCAGACGTCAGGGAGCCAGATGCCTACGGCGGTCGACCCCGTGGTGGCGTGATGTGTTGGAGTGCGACGGCCGATCTCGTGGCTGGTGTCTGCGTCGGAGTCGTCGGGGTGGCCTGTGTGGCGCAGGTGCGCGACGGCCGGGATCTGCCGCTCGCGGCGCTGCCGTTGCTGCTCGGGGCGCATCAGATCGTGGAGTCGGCGGTCTGGTCCTCGGGCGGCGGCAGCGGACCGGCCACCGTCGCCTGGGCCGTCATCGCGCTGCCGCTGCTGGCCGTCTGGGTGCCCGTGGGCGTGTGGTGCGCGGCCCCGCCCCGTGTCCGGACCCGGCTCACCGTCCTGCTCGGCGTCGGAGTCGCGACGGCCGCGCTGCTCGCCCACGCCCTGGCCACCGGTCCGGTGACCGCCGAGATCCGCGGCCGCACCGTCGGCTACACACTCGGCCTCTCCCATCCTGGCCTCCTCGTCGCGGGCTACCTCCTCGCCACGGTCGGCTCCCTCCTGCTCTCGGGCGACCGGCGCCTCGTACTGCTCGGGGCCCTGGCCGCCGTCGGTGCCCTGGTCTGCTGGATCCTGTGGCGACTGGAGTTCATCTCGACCTGGTGCGCCCTCGCCGCCCTCTGCTCGGCGGTCCTCCTCGGCTGGGTGCGCGCACGGCGGGCGGTCTCCTCGCATCACGCCGTCCCGTGACGCCCTTGCCCGCCTTGGTGAATCATTCATCCACCCAACTGTTGACTTAAGGCTTGGTCAGCCAGAGGATTCCAGGGGTGACACACTCCGCCGCCGGGCCGCTCGGCCCGGTCCTCCCCGCGGCCCTCGACGAGGCAGCCCACCGCTGCCTCGTCGCGGGCTTCGACGGTACGACGACCGTCCCCGACACCCTGAAACGGCTCATCGACCGTGGACTGGGCGGGGTCATCCTCTTCACCCGCAACGTCCGCGACGCCGACCAGGTCCGCGAACTCACCGGCACGCTACGGGGACTGCGCCCGGACCTGCTGGTGGCCATCGACAACGAGGGCGGCGGCATCGGCCACCTGGTGGCCGCCGGCGCCCCCGAGGTGCCCGGCTCCTGGGCGCTCGGCGTCGCCGACGACCCGAGGCTCACCGCCGCGTGCGCCGACGCCCTCGCCGGACATCTGCTCTCGCTCGGCATCACGGCCTCGTACGCCCCGGTCGCCGACGTACAGAGCCGGCCCGAGAACCCGATCGTGCGCACCCGGGCCTTCGGCGGCGACCCCGAGCTGGTCTCGCGGCATCTGCGTGCCTGGATCGAGGCCACCGAGGCGCGTGGCGTGGCCTCCTGCGCCAAACACTTCCCCGGTCACGGCGGGACCGTCACGGACAGCCACCACGAGCTCGCGGTCGACCCACGGCCGTACGACCGGCTCGATCTCGCGCCCTTCCGGGCCGCCGTCGACGCGGGCGTGCCCATGCTGATGAGCGCCCATGTGGTGTTCCCGGCCCTCGACCCGGACCTGCCCGCCACCCTCAGCCCGCGCATCCTCTCCGACCTGTTGCGCGGCGAACTCGGCTTCGACGGCGTCCTGGTGAGCGACGCGCTGGAGATGAAGGCCATCGCCGACCGCTACGGCGAGGCGGCCGGCGCCCGGCTCGCGCTCGCCGCCGGGGCGGACCAGGTCATCGTCGCCGTGCCGGATCCGGAGGTCACCCTCGCCTGCCGGGACGCCGTGCTCGACGCCCTGCTGACGGGCGAACTGGCCGAGGAGCGCGTGACCGAGGCCGCGGCACGGGTACGGCGGCTCGCGCTGCGGTACGCGGTGCCGTACCGGCCGGGCGAGGCGGCGCCGTGGGACGCGGACGCCGGGCCGGCGGCGGCGCGGCGGGCCGTCCGGCGCGGCGGGCCCGTGCCGGAACCGGTGCCGGGCGCCCATGTCGTCGACCTCTTCCCGGCCCCGCACCCCGCCCTCAACTGGGGCGGCGAGGACCTCCTGACCGAGATCCGCGCCCTCGACCCGACGGCCACGGGCACGGCGGTCGCCGGAGAACCGGACGACACCGGCGCCGTCGTGGCTCAGGCGCTGCGGGCCGCGGCCGGGCGGCCGCTGGTCGTCGCCGTGTGCGACGCCGAGCTGTACCCCTGGCAGGGGCGCCTGCGGGACGCGCTCCTGACCGCACGCCCGGACGCGCTACCGGTCTCCACCGGCTTGCCGGAACCCGGCGCCGCGGTGTGCGCGCACGGCAGGGGGCGGGTCAACCTGGGGGCGGTGGCCGAGATCCTGACGGGGCGGACACCCTGACCTCCGGCCGTCAGGGGATGCGCACGTCGCTCCCCTCGACCAGCTCCGTGATCCCCCTCGCCGCGAGATACGCCGTGTCCTTCGCCCGCTCCGCCAGGACCACCGCCGGGCGGGTGCCCTCCTCCCGCAGGCGCATCCAGGCCTCGAAGAAGGCGCCGCCCGGGCCGGAGACCGAGCGGGTGGACGGGGTGCAGTCGAGGACCAGGGCCGTCGTACGGGGAACGGACGGGGCGGCGGCGGTGCGGAGCTCGGCCACCGTCGTGGAGAGGGCGTCGGCGATCGGCTTGGGACGGCCGGCGGAGTCGAAGAGACCCAGGGTGTACTCCAGTTCGGGGAAGTCGGCCAGGGAGCGGTCGACGTCGTGGGAGCACCACCAGGTGACGCCCCACAGCTGTGCGCAGCCGGCCGCGTTGCGGAGGGTCGCGCGGGCGAAGTCGGGGGCGTCGGCGGCCGGGATGTGCGGCTCGGGCGCCCCGGTCTCCTGGACCCAGACCGGGCGGGCCGGGTCCGTGGCGTAGGCGACGGCCAGCTCCGTGCCGTACTCCGCGAGATGGTGCGTCTGCGGGGAGCGTGGGCCGTAGCGGCGGGCGCAGTCGGCGGAGAAGACCCAGGGGTGGACCGTGGTCAGGTCGCCCTTGCGGGCCGAGGCCTCGGGGGTGAAGGGGTGGTCGTCGCCGTACCAGGCGGCGTCGTACGCCGAATGCGTGACCAGGCCGCCGTACTCGCCGAGCCCGTCCCGCGCGGCGGCCAGCAGGGTGTCCAGGTAGTGGTCCACCTCGGCCGGTGACACCGGGTTGTGCTCGACCAGGTTGTTGAGCTCGTTGCCGAGCTGGAGGCCGATGAGGTGGGGATGGCCGGTCAGGGCGCGGCCCAGCGTGTGCAGGAGCAGCGCCTGCGCCTCGATGGCCCCGGGGTCCGTGAACACGTTGCGGTGGTGCCAGCCGCGCGTCCACTCCGGGTAGAAGTCGAAGCTCGACAGATGGCCCTGCACGCCGTCGACGACGACGTCCAGGCCGCATTCGCCCGCCAGGTCCACCAGGCGGACCAGCTGGTCGACGGCCGATGCGCGGACCAGGGTGCGGTTGGGCTGGAGCAGGGGCCACAGATGGAAGACCCGGACGTGGTCCAGGCCCAGCCCGGCGATCTGTTCCAGGTCCTCGCGCGTGAGCCCCGGATCGAAGTCGTGCCAGGCGTGGAACCAGCCTCTGCGTGGGGTGTAGTTCACTCCGAAGCGGAGTGCGGGCGCGGGCGAGGGCGGCGTGTCGATGGCGGCCTCCTCAAGAGTTGGACCTTGTCTCCGGCGAATGTATCAACCACCATGGACGACAATGAATAGTGATTTGAACCAAGCTTCCGCGGATTCCCCGGCTGCCCGGGCGTCGGCCGCGTCGCTCTCCAGAGCCGCCCCGGCGCTGGTGGTCGGCATCGACGCCGGCGGCACCCGCACCCGTGCCGTCCTGGCCGACCTGGGTGACGGCCGCACCCTGGGCGAGGGCACGTCCGGGCCGGGCAACGCACTCACCGTGCCCGGCCCGGTGCTCGCCGACCACCTCGCAGAGGCCCTCGCGCGGGCCGTGCCCGAACCGTTGCGCGGGCGGGTGGTCGCGGTGGCGGGCGGGTTCGCCGGTACCGGCCACGGGGGACAGGCCGCCGACGAGCCCGGCCGGGTACGCGCACAGGCGGCGCTGGCCGCCGCGCTCGCCCGGGTGGGCGTCACCGCCGCCGAGGTCGGTGTCCACAGCGACATCGAGACCGCGTTCGCCGCCGCCCCCGGCCACCCCGCCGACGGCCTCGTCCTGGTGGCCGGCACCGGCGCGGTCGCCGCCCGGATCGACGCACGGGTGCCGGCCGCGACCTCCGGCGGCGACGGCTGGCTCCTCGGCGACGACGGCGGCGGCTTCTGGATCGGCCGCGCCGCCGTACGGGCGGTCCTGCGGGCCGCCGACGGCCGCAGCGGGCCCACCGCGCTCGCCCTCACGGTCGGCCGGGCACTCGGCCTGCCGACGGAGATCCTTCCCCCGCAGGACTACGGCGGCACGGACGCGGCCCCGTGCCACGGCGGCACGGACGCCGCCCCCTGGAGCGCGGCCTCGCGCGCCGCCTACCGCGAGCGTCTGCTGCCCGCCGTGATGGACCGGCCGCCGGTCCGGCTCGCCGACCACGCGCCCCTGGTCGTCCGCGCCGCAGAGGAGAAGGACGCCGTCGCCACGCGGATTCTGCACGAGGCGGCCCGCCGCCTCGCCGACACCGTGGCGGCACTCGCCCCGCGCCCCGGCGAACCCCTCGTCGTCACCGGCGGCCTCCTCGCCCCCGACGGCCCCCTGCTGATCCCCCTGACCGAACGCCTGGCCCCCCTCGCCCTCGCGATCACCCCGGTCTCGGACGGCTCCCCGGGCGCCGTGGCCCTGGCCCGCCTCGACCACGCCATCTGAGCCCACACCACCTGAGCCCACCGCACCGGCCGCTGAGGCAGGAAGGACGACTTCATGTCCCCTCAGAACCAGGCAACTGTCTCGCACCCCTACCTCGACCCGGCCGCCCCCCTCGACACCCGAGTCCGCGACCTCCTCTCCCGTATGACCCCACGCGAGAAGGCCGGCCAGCTCAACCAGCGCATGTACGGCTGGGGCGCCTACCGCCGCACCCCGGACGGGCACTTCGCACTCACCGAGGCCCTGTACGCCGAGACGGAGCGCTTCGCGGGCCTCGGCGCCCTCTACGGCCTGATGCGCGCCGACGCCTGGTCCGGCGTGGACCACGGCTCGGGACCCGACGCGACGGACAGCGCAGACCTCGCCGACCTGGTCCAGCGCCATGTCCTGGAACGCAGCCGACTCCGCATCCCCGCCCTGTTCGTCGAGGAGATGCCGCACGGTCACATGGCCCTCGACGGCACGGTCCTCCCCGTCAACCTGGCCGTCGGCGCCACCTGGGACCCCGGCCTGTACGAGCGGGCCGCCGCCCACGCCGCCGCCGAACTGCGCGCCAGAGGCGGCCACGTCGCCCTCGTCTCCGCACTGGACATCGCCCGGGACCCACGCTGGGGCCGTACCGAGGAGTGCTTCGGCGAGGACCCGTACCTGGCCGCCCGGCTCACCGAGGCCCTGGTGCACGGCATGCAGGGTGCGCCGGGCGAGTACTTCGCCGCCGACCGCACCCCCGTCGTCCTCAAGCACTTCGCCGGTCAGGGCGCCACCGTCGGCGGCCGCAACTCCGCCGAGTCCGAACTCGGCCTGCGCGAACTGCACGAGATCCACCTCCCGGCCGCCCGCGCCGGGGTCCGGGCCGGCGCCGCCGCCGTCATGGCCGCGTACAACGAGGTCGACGGCGTGCCCTGCTCCGGCAACCGCGCCCTGCTCACCGGACTGCTCCGGGACCGCTGGGGCTTCGAGGGCCTGGTCATGGCCGACGGGCTCGCCGTGGACCGCCTCGCCCGCATCACCGGTGACAAGGTGTCCGCGGGCGCGCTCGCGCTGCACGCCGGCGTCGACCTCAGCCTCTGGGACGAGGGCTTCACCCACCTGGAGGAGGCCGTCGAACGGGGCCTGGTGAGCGAGGCCGCCCTGGACACGGCCGTCGCCCGCGTACTGCGCCTGAAGTTCCGCCTCGGCCTCTTCGAGCACCCGTACACGCGACGCGCGTCCGTCCCCGAGCACGCCGGGCGCAGCCTGAGCACCGACCTCGCCCGCGCCTGCGTCACCCTCCTCCACAACCCGGCCGGCGTCCTGCCCATCGGGCCCTCGGTACGCCGTATCGCCGTGCTCGGCCCGCACGCCGCCACCATCGCCCACCAACTCGGCGACTACACCGCCCCGCAGCGCCCCGGCACCGGCGAGAGCGTCCTCGACGCACTACGCCGCCTCGCCCCGGCCGGCACGGACGTCCGCCACACACCGGGCGCGGCCCTCACCGGCGCCGACCGCAGCGGCGTCCCGGCCGCGATCGCCGAAGCCGTCGCGGCCGACCTGGCCGTGCTCGTGCTGGGCGGCAGCAGCGCCCGTACCCCCGACACGGAGTTCGACGCCAACGGGGCCGCGCGGACGGTGGTGTCCGAGATGACCTGCGGTGAGGGCGTCGACCTCGCCGGGCTGCGGCTGGGGGAGGCCCAGCACGCGTTGCTGGACGCGGTCACCGCCACCGGCACGCCCACCGTCGTCGTCCTCGTCCAGGGCCGCCCGCACGCCGTCCCGGAGGCGGCGGACCGGGCCGCCGCGCTGCTCACCGCCTGGTATCCGGGCCCGTGGGGCGGCCGGGCGATCGCCGAGGTGCTCCTCGGGCTCACCGAACCCGTCGGGCGCCTCCCGGTCTCCGTCCCGCGCTCGGCGGACCGACTTCCCGCCTACTACAACCACAAGGACACCGAGTACGGCTCCTACGTCGACGGCGACGCCGGGCCACTCTTCTCCTTCGGGCACGGGCTGTCGTACACGGCCTTCGACCACGGTCCGCCCCGCCTGGCCGGGTGCACCGTCGAGGTCGACGTCACCAACACCGGTACGCGGCCCGGCCGCAGCGTCGTCCAGCTGTACATCCGCAGGCTGCGTACGCCCGTGTGGCCGCGCACGCTCGAACTGCGGGCGTTCCGCGGCGTGGATCTCGCCCCGGGGGAATGCCGTACGGTCGCGATACGCCTCGGCGCCGACCAACTGTCGCTGGTCGGCGCCGACTTGGAGTCCGTGGTGGTGCCGGAGGCGGTGGAGATCCGGGTCGCGCGGTCCGCGCGGGAGGCGCTCACGGTCGTACCGCTCGTGCTCGATCAGAGCTTGACCGCCCCGGAGGACACCCCCTTGTAGAACCACCGCTGTGTGATCACGAACAGCACCAGCACCGGGATCACGGAGATCACCGAGCCCGCCATGACGATCCGCTGGTCGTAGCCGAAGGAGGAGGACTGCAGCCGGGAGAGGCCCAGGGTGAGGGTGAAGTGGTCCTCCGTGCGCAGCACGATCAGGGGCCAGAGGAAGTCGTCCCAGGCGCTGATGAAGGTGTTGATGGTGACGACGAGGATCGCTCCCCACGCGGACGGCAGATACAGATACCGGAACCGCTTCCACTCGCCCGCCCCGTCCAGCATCGCCGCGTCCTCGATCTCGCGCGGCACGGCGAGGAACGCGGCCCGCATGATGAGGACGTTGATGGCGGCGACGAAGCCGGGCAGCCAGACACCGACCACGTTGTCGACCAGGCCGAGGTCACGGATGCTGAGGAACAGCGACACCATGATCGACTCGAAGGGGAACATCATGGACGCCATCAACAGCACCCAGACCAGCTTTTTGCCCTTCCAGCTGGGCTTGGAGAGCATGTAGCCGGCGAGCGTGGAGAAGACCAGCTGACTCGTGATCGACAGCAGGGCGACGGCCACACTGTTGCGGATGTACGTCCACACCGGGACCTGGGCGAACACCTCGCGGTAGGCGCGCAGGGTCGGATCGCTGGGGAAGAGAGAGGCGTTCGGGCCGAACACGTCCTCGCCGACGCCCTTCAGCGACGACAGCAGCTGCCACACCAGCGGGCCGATGGTGATGCCGAGGACGAAGAGCAACAGCAGGTAGCGGACGATGAGTTCGCGCGGCCGGCCGTAGTCCCGCCAGCGCGGCATCAGGCGCCGCCGTTTCGCCGGGGGAGCCTCGGCGGCCTCCGAGGCCTCGGAAGCGGCGGAGGCCGGGTCGGTCACGGCCGTCGTCATGACTCGTCCTCCTTCGTCAGGCGCTGCGCGAGCAGCGTGAGGCCCAGGGTGAGTACGAAGAGGGCGACGCTGACGGCCGAGCCGTACCCGGCGTTGCCGGTGAGCGGGTCGAGGGCGACGTCCCGGATGTAGAAGGGGAGGGTGCGGTCGGCGCCGCCGGGGCCGCCGGTGGAGCCGCCGAGCATGTAGATCTCGGTGAACACCCGCAGCGAGCCGATACCGGTGAGGGTGCCGACGAGCATCATCGAGGTGCGCACGCCGGGCATGGTGATGTGCCAGAAGCGGCGGATCGCGCCCGCGCCGTCGACCGAGGCGGCCTCGTGCAGTTCCTTGGCCACGTTCCCCAGCGCGGCCAGGTAGAAGATCATGTACCAGCCGAGGCCCTTCCACAGGGTCAGGCCCATCGCGCAGATCAGGATCAGCCAGGAGTCCGAGAGGAAGGGGATGGCCTCGCGGATGATGTGGGCCTTCTGCAGCCAGGTGTTGACCAGGCCCTGATCGCTGAGCAGCCACTGCCAGCTCAGGCCGACGACCACGCTGGAGGCGAGGACCGGGGTGTAGAAGGCGGAGCGGAAGAAGCCGATGCCGGGCAGGTTCTTCTCCACCAGCACGGCCAGCGTCAGCGGCAGCAGCACCATCAGAGGGACCACGATCAGCGCGTACAGCACGCTGTTGCGGGTGGCGAGCCAGAAGTCGGAGTCGCCCAGCATCCGCGTGTAGTTGTCCAGGCCCACGAAGGACGCGGCGCCGCCGAGCGGCTTGGCGTCGGTGAAGGACAGCAGCAGCGTGTTGAGGAAGGGGTACACGCCGAAGACGGTGACGCCGATGATCGCCGGTGACATCCACAGCCACGGCAGCCACCAGCGGCGGTAGAGCGCGGCGCCGCCCGCGTCGGCGGAGGGGCCCGGCCTGATGGCCCGCAGCAGGCGGCGCCCGCCGTTCGGTTCCCCGGGACGGGGGTCGCGGGGAACCGCGACCCCCGATCCCTTGGTGGGGGGAGAGAGGGTGGTCATAGGGTCAGCTGCCCTGCTCGATCAGCTCGTTGGCCTTCTTCTGGGCCTCGTCGAGGGCGTCCTGGGCGCTCTTCTTGCCCTGCATGGCCAGCTGGATCTGGGCCGAGATGGCGTTCAGCTCACCGGGGGTGAGGGCGATCTCGTCGGCTGTGGCGGTCTTGCGGTCGCTGGCCACGATCTTGCGGGCCTCGGCGAAGGGGTCACTGCCCTCGACCGACTGGAAGAACGGGT
Source organism: Streptomyces adelaidensis (assembly GCF_016598475.1). Lineage (GTDB taxonomy): Bacteria > Actinomycetota > Actinomycetes > Streptomycetales > Streptomycetaceae > Streptomyces > Streptomyces adelaidensis. Next base: position 84,207 of record NZ_JAEMUX010000004.1, on the reverse strand, counting down.
CGTTCAACGATTCCGTGGTGGAGGGGAAGATGACCACGTTGGGGTCCTTCGCCCACTCCAGCTGGTTCTTCGCGTTGGTCAGGAACTGGGCGAAGGACAGCGCGGTGGCGGCGTTCTCGCTGGTGGACGCGACCCCGATGTACTGCGGGGCGCCCACGGTGTGGCCCAGGTCGTCCAGCATGAAGCGGGCGACCCCGGTCTCCTTGTAGACGCTCGGGTTGTTCTGCTGGATGAAGCGCAGGAAGTTGGGGTTGGTGGGGCCGTAGACCAGCTTGCCCTGACCGTAGACGTTGGCCGGGTCCTGGGTGGAGGAGAGCGAGTCGCGGGGCATGCCGCCGCTCTTGTAGAGCTTCGTCATGGCCTCGACCCACTGCGTGGTCTTCGGGTCGTCGGCGAAGGTGAACTTCTTGCCGTCGGGGGTCAGGACCTGGATGTCCATCTGCTGCCAGTCGGCCGGGATGCGCAGCTGCGGGTTGGCGAGGAAGGCGTAGTACTTGCCGTCCGAGGCCTCGGCTATCTTCTGGGCGTCGTCGAACAGGCCGAGCACGGTCGTCGGAGGTTTGGCGGGATCCAGGCCCGCCTTCTTCATCAGATCGATGTTGAAGGTCTGCGCGATGCCGCCGGAGTACCAGGGCAGCACACTGTGCACCTTGGTGTCGGTGGAGTCCGCGTACATGCTCGACTTCCACATCGACTCGGTGAACGGCTTCCCCGCGTCCGGGGCCTTCTTGTCCAGGTCCAGGAGATAACCGCTCTTGGTGAGCGCGATCGCCGTGTTGACGTTGATGTTCACCACGTCCGGCAGCGTGCAGCCCTGCGCGTCCGCGACGAGGCGCTGGGTGAAGGTGGCGTCGCCCGGGTCGTCGACCCACTTCACGGTGGTGTCGGGGTGGGCCTTCTCGAAGGCCTTGATGATGCCGTTGAAGTAGTCCCCGAAGTCCTTCTTCAGATTGGTCGTCTGGAAGGTGATCTTCCCCTTGACGTCCCCGGTGATCTTCCCCGAACCGACGTTGCCCTCGTCGACCTTGCAGCCGCCGGCGGTGGCGTCCCCGCTGTCGGAGCCGCCGCCCGACAGGCCGCAGCCGGCGGCGGTCAGGGTGAGGGCGATGACGCCCGCCACGCATCCGGTCAGTCTTCTCGCACGCATGTTGCCTCCTGCGATGAGTCAGCCGCCGACCACGCTGCTGGGGGCCGGGCTGCTGGTTCAAATCACCAACTAGGACTCCGATTGATGAAAATGTGGACCAGAATTCATCGGAGGTCAATGCCTTGCCGTGTTGCTTTTCGGTTCCGGGCCGTTTCCGGCGCGTTCAGTGCCGGTGCTCGTGGTCAGGGTGGGACGGGTCGCCCGGATGCTCGTGCCCCGGCGCGTACTCCACGTCGGCCCGCGCCCGGTCCAGCCAGTCGAAGAAGGCCTGCCGGCCCATCGCCCGCCGCAACTCCCGCACCACGTCGTCATGGATCTCGTCGTACGGCAGGAAGTCCCCCGGCCCCGCCCCGCCGTACGGATCGACGCCCCGCCGCAGCGCCTCCGCGGTGAGGAAACGGTCCGGATTGCGCTCGTAGTAGGCCCGTACGGCCATCTCCGGCACCCTCTGCTCGGTCTCCAGGGCCGCGAGCAGGGCCCGGGCGGCGGGGGAGTGAGCGAGGGCCACGGCGATGATGCTGCCCAGGTCGGCGACCTCGGTCCCGGACACCGCGAGCGCCCCGGCCGGGGCCGCCCCGGCCGGCGGCGCGAGACCGCGCGCGGCGCAGGCCCGGCGCGCCAGCTCGTCGGCGACCACGACCTGCGTGGCCCACCGCCGCCGCTGCCGCTCCGCCCGAGCCCGCCCCTGCGGCCGCGCCTCCCGATCCCGCGCGGGCACCGCCTCCAACACGGCCTCCACGCGCTCCTCGGGGATGACTTCACCACCCACCAGCACCGCGTGCCGGCCCGGCGCGGAGGGCTCGCCCGGGGAGTTCATCGCGTCACCTCCAGTACGACCGCCTCCGTGTAGGCCACACAGCCGTGCCAGCCTGCCTTCGCCATCAGCCAGTACGAGCCCGGCTCCACCGCAGAGCCGTCCACCTCGACCAGGTGGTCCGCGCTCTCCCCGGCCGCGAGGGTGAACCCCTGGCAGCCGGGTCCGACGCCGGCCCACGTCCCCCAGGACGACAGCGCCCAGAGCGTTCCGCTCACCGGCCCCCGGGTCGTGTTCCGGACCTGGACAGGTACGCGCACACGCTCACCCCGGCGCACCTCGACCCGGGCGGCGCCCAGTTCCAGCACGAGACTCGGCCCGGTCCGCCCGTCGGGCTCGCCCTCCACCGCCCCGCCCGGCACGTCCAGCGCGACCACGTCCTCGAACGACTGCCCGCCGTAGGTCAGCCGCGCGGCGAGCCGGTACCGGCCGGGCAGCGGGTCCGGCGGGGGCGTCACGGTGACCTCGGTGAGCGTGAAGCCCCCGGGGCCGAGCGCGTACGTCAGTTCGGCTGGCTCGGCGGTCCAGCCGGACGGCACGTCCAGGGCGACCGTGCCCGACACGGGCGTGTCGGTCAGCTCGGAGGAGACGCGGACCGTCGCGGTGACCGGGCCGTCGGCGGTGAGCGCGGCCGGCGAGAGATAGACGGCCACGGGCATGTTCCCCCGGGGCGCGGGCCCGGAGTTGTGCAGCCAGTACCGGGTGTGCACCGGCTGCGCGGGCTCGTACGCGGCCACGCCGGGCCCCTCGGCGGGCCGTCCGCCGACCGGCGAGGCCAGCACGGTGGCCACCTCGAAACCCGTCAGGTCCAGCTCCAGCACACCGTCCGCGCCGGGCGCCAGGGCCTCGCCGGGCCGCTCCAGTACGTCCGCCCGACCGCCCTCCGCCCATGCCGAGGGCCCCGTCAGCCGCGCCCGCACCGGCCGTCCGTCCACCTCGTGCGCCCGTACGACCACCCCGCGCGCGGGGTCCGCCGGGGCCGTACCGCCCCGGGCCAGAGGGGACCCGGCCGGCTTCAGCGCGTCCAGCAGCACCCGGCCCTCGGGCTCCAGCGCCAGCAGGGCCACGGTCCTCGGCAGGTCGGCCGGCGTCCCGGCGGGCCCCCGCAGCCGTGCGGTCAGCGGATGTTCGGGCTCCCGCAGCCGGGCCGTGAGCGGGCGGTTGAAGGCGTGTCCGGCGCGCGGCCAGCCCAGATCGCGCCAGTCGCCCTCTCCCGCGACGACCGCGTACTCGAAGGTGTGCGACCAACGTTGCAACTGGAAGCCGGAGCCGTCGGGGGCGGTGCGCCGGGGCGGGTCGACCCAGATGCCGGAGGGCCAGCCGGTGCAGGACCGCATCAACGACATGTAGAGGTCGCCGGAGGAGGTGACCACGCAGCCCGGCGTGCCCCGGTTGAGGATCGCGAAGCCCCGCCCGTCCCAGGCGTCACCCGGCGGCAGCGCCTCGCCACCCCCCGCCGCCGTGGCCCGCACGGTCGCGTCGTCCAGGTCGGAGATCAGCGCGTCCACGGCCTTGGCGTCGTCCTCGGGGCGGGCGCCCGCGACCACGAGCAGCGGCAGCCGCTCCAGGTCGCGCAGGTCGGCGCCGGGCACCCATTCCTCGCGGAGCGAGGCGCGGGGGGCCACCCAGACGGCGGCGAGGCCGTTCTCGGCGAGCTGGCGGCGCAGTTCGCGGGCGGCGGCCGGGTCCCAGCCGAGGGCCTCGGCGACCAGGGTGTTGCGTTCCGGGCCGCCGACGGCGATCCGGATGTCGGGCAGGTTGGAGTCGATCTCCAGGTCGCCGTAGCGCGGGCCGCCCGCGATCGTCGAGGTGGCCGTGACGCCCGTGCGCACCAGGGCCGCGGCGAGCGGGGTGCCCAGTTCGCCGGCGGTGTCCCAGCCGCTGAAGACCAGCTCGGCGACGCCGATCGACCGGTGCCCGAGCAGCGCCCCGGTGTCGTCGTGGACGGCGACGCGGGCCGTGGAGCCGAGCCCGAACCAGGTGTTCGCGGGGTTGTCCAGCGTCCACGGGAACTGCTCGCTGTCCACCTCCACGAAGCCGAAGCCGCGCCCGATCACCGCGTCCGCGACCTCGTGCACCGGCAGCCCGCCGCGTACGTCGGAGGGCCAGCGCACCCGGATCAGCCGGTCGGCGCCGTCGTAGCCGTCGACGGTCGTCGTCACGTCCAGCCGGTCGACGCCCGCCCACAGCGTGAGCCGCTGGGTGTACCGGAAAAGGCCCAGGTCGGCGCGGACGGTGATACGGGAGCCGGCCGCCGAGTGCTCGACATCGATGTCAGCTGTCACGTCCCGGCTGCGGGCGGCGGTCGTACCCGTGGGGGTGAGGTGCCAGGGGCCCTCGCCGAAGCGCGGATGCCTCGGATACTCCTCCTGCACCACCAGCTCGTTGCCGATGTCCCCGGCGCGCAGCAACTCCCGGCCGCCGCCGGCCTCGGTGAGCGCGCGCAGGCTGCTGACGCCGCCGCCGCGCGCGGGGTCGACCGTCACCTCGTAGAACTCGTTGCGGATCGTGGCTCCCTCACCGGCCGTCCAGCCGGCGACCGAACCCTCCGCGAGGGAGAGCGCCTTGAGGCCCATGCCGGGCACGTCCGGTACGACGACCCGCAGTTCGCCGTCCTCGCGCACGGCCGGCAGCGGCAGCCCGGTGTGGTCCAGCGGGACCAGGCCGGGGTCGGCGACGGTCAGTACGTCCCCCCGCCGCCAGGTCGCGGAGTTGAAGACGACCAGGTCGGGGCTGTCGCCCGGCAGGGCGACGACCCGGTCGGCGAGGGCCTGGGTGGCGTCGGCGTGCACGGCCTGGGCCAGGTCGTACAGCTCCCGCCAGCCGGTGAGCAGGTCGATGTAGACCTGGTCCGACTCGGAGCCGGTGATCGCGTCGTGGTGGGCGCCGTAGATCAGCTGCCGCCACGCCTTGTCGAGCGCCGCGTCCGGATAGGAGTGTCCGGCGGTGAGGGAGGCGAGGGTCGCCCAGGCCTCGGCGTCGGCGAGCAGCGCCTCGCCGTACCGCTGGGCCTGCTTGGTGTCGATGTAGGAGACGTCCTTGCCGGTGTAGACCGGGTTCATGTCCCGGGTCTGCGGGGACGCGGTGCGCCCCTCCCGCTCCAGCTCGCCGCGTACGGCGGCGAAGAAGTCCCGGGGGATGCCGCTGATGAAGCGCGGCCAGACGTAACGGGCGTTCCAGTCGCGGTGGATGCCCATCACCCAGCGGCACGGCGGGGCGTAGTCGCCGCCGACCGGCAGCAGCACGTTGCGGGTGAGCGCGACCTTCTTCAGCCCCCGGAAGAGCTTGAGCGCGGCGGCCTCCGCCTCGGGCAGCGTGGGCGCGTTGTCGATGGCCCAGCCGGCACCGTAGTGGTTGACCATGTACGCGGTCAGCAGCCCGCGCCCGGAGGGGGCGATCCAGCTGAACTCGGCCGGGAACTGCATGCGTTGGGGGTCGCGGGGCTCCTCGCCGAACACCGACAGGGTCGGCCCCCACTGGTGGAAGGGCCCGCGCGCCCACGAGCTGGAGGTGACGCCCGCGTCCGCCATGAGCCCCGGGAACTGCGGGTCGTGCCCGAACGCGTCCAGCTGCCAGGCCGTCTCCGGTGAGGCCCCGATGATCCCGCGCTGGAAGCCGTCGCCGTACAGCGCGTTGCGGATGGTCGCCTCGGCACCGGTGAGGTTGGTGTTGGGCTCGTTGTAGGTGCCGCCCATGATCTCGACCCGCCCGGTGCGGATGAGCTGGCGCAGGAAGGCCCGCTCCTCGGGGAAGGCGTCCCAGTACGGCTTGAGGTAGTCGACCTCGGCGAGCACGAAGGTGTACGCCGGGTCGCGCCGGGCCAGGTCGCAGTGGGCCCGCACCAGACTCATGCCGGACTGGCCGCGCGAGTCGAAGGTCCGGGCGGGCAGCCCGGTGAGGGCGGGATCGTCGGCGACGTCCCAGGTCTCGGTGTAGGCGGCCTGGGTGTTCCACCAGACGGGGTCGTAGTGGAAGTGGCTGACCATGAACATGGTCCAGCCGGGCTCGGCGACCGTGAACTCGGCGGTCTGCCGGGCCAGTTGCCCCCCATCCGCGTCCCCGTCCCCGTCGACGGCGGTGACCGTGATCTCACGGCGGTCGCCGACGGCGAGACCATCGCTGACCACGGGTATCTCGGCGCGTACGGTCCCGTCCGCACCGACGGTGACGACGGTCTCCCCGGCCTCCCCGACGCTGCGGACGCCCTCGCCCTCCACGCTCAGCCGGACCGCCCGGCCCGGTTCGTGCCCGACCTCGACGGCGACCACCTGACGCGGCTGGTCCTCCGTCCCGACGAAGAGCTCGGTCGACTCGACAGAGATGACACGCATGGGGCTCCTACGAGTACTCGGCGGAGCCCCATCCTGGCACCGAGGGGTGGTTCAATCAACCATCCGTAGGAATCTTGGTTGGTTCATCCATGCAATCGGGGTCGGCTGGGAGAGCGGTGCCGGTCGGCTCAGCGGGTCCGGCGGGACTTCACCGCGTGTGCTCCGGCGATGTGGTCGGTCAGCGCCAGGGAGGCGCTCGCCCGCTGGTAGGAGAGCTGGCCGACGCGCACGTAGAGGCAGTCGATGAGCATCAGCACCGAGTGGCGCGCGCCGATGCCGCCGGTGCGGAAGCTGGTCTCCGAGGAGGAGGCGATCAGCCGTACGTCGGCGGCGCGGGCCAGTGGCGAGCGCGGGTCGGCGGTGAGCGCGATGGTGGTGGCGCCGCGCTCCTTGGCCAGCTCGAACGGCTCGATCGTCTCGCGGGTGGCGCCGGAGTGGGAGATGCCGATCGCCACGTCCGCCGGGGTGAGCAGGGCGGCGGAGGTGGTGGCCGCGTGCACCTCGGTCCAGCCGCGCACCGCGCAGCCGATGCGGAACAGCCGGGTCTCCGTCTCCTGCGCCACCGCGCCGCTGCCGCCGACGCCGTACACGTCGACGCGCCGGGCGCGGGCCACGGCCTGGGCGGCGCGCTCCATCGAGTCGAGGTCGATCCGGTCGATGGTCTGCTGGATGGCCCGCAGATCGGAGGTGCCCACGACCTGGACGACCCGCTCCAGGCTGTCGTCGGGGGAGATGTCCGGCCCGATCTCGGCGCTGCCCCACTCGGAGGACTCGCCCCGGCCCCGCTCCTGGGCCAGCTCGATCAGCAGGTGCTGGTAGGAGTCGAGGCCGATGGCACGGCAGAACCGGGTGACGGTGGCCTGGGAGGTGCCGGTGCGGCGGCCCAGCTCCGCGGCCGAGCAGTGGGTGACGGCGGCCGGATCCTCCAGGATCAGCTCGCCGACCTTCCGCAGGGAGCCGGCCAGCCGGGGCAACTCGGTGCGGATCAGGGTGGTGACATCGGTCGTGGGCATGCAAAGAAGGTACCAGCCACCCGTTGGGGCAGCAGCTGAATACCAGGACCGGGCTTCGCTTCCGCATCCGGGGGTGAACTGCGCCATTGCCCTTGATGCCGGGCCTGTGATTCAGTGATTCACTGATAGGTGTATGTGAGGTGGTTCAATCCACCAGTGGGGAGTCTCAGGTGTCCGTCGAGTCCGCCAATGAGTCCGTGCCCGAGCGGCTGAGCGCCGACCGCTTCGCGCGCGAGGGCCTGGCCGTCCTGACCCGCCTCACCGAGACCGCGCGCGCCGAGGTGAGCGCCGCCGCCGAACTGATCGCCGACTGCGTCCGCGAGGACGGCGTGGTCCAGGCCTTCGGTACCGGCCACTCCCAGGCCATGGTTCTCGAACTCGCCGGCCGCGCGGGCGGCTTCGTCCCCACCAACCGCCTCCAGATGGCCGACCTCGTCCTGTACGGCGGCGACCACCCCAGCGGCCTCGACGACCCGCTCCTGGAACGCGAGCCCGGCATAGCGGTCCGCCTCTACGAACTCGCCGACCCCCGCCCCCATGACCTCTTCGTCATCATCTCCAACTCCGGCGTCAACAACGTCATCGTCGAGATGGCCCTGCACGCCAAGGAGCGCGGCCACCGCCTCCTCGCCATCACCTCCCTCGCCCACACCGGCTCCGTGCCCGCCACCCACCCCAGCGGCAAGAAGCTCGCCGACCTCGCCGACGTCGTCCTCGACAACGCGGCCCCGCGCGGCGACGCCCTCCTCGAACTCCCCGGCGGCGGCGCGGTCTGCGCCCTGTCCACCCTCACCGGCGTCCTGCTCATCCAGATGACCATCGCCGAGGCCGCCGCCCAACTCCTCGCCTCCGGCGACCGCCCCCCGGTGTACGTCTCCGCCAACGTGCCCGGCGGCTTCGAGGGCAACCTGGAGCTGGAGAAGCGGTACGCCGGACGGATCCGGCGTACCGCCAGCTGATCACTTAACCGGTACGGGCGTCAGCGCGACCGCCAGCGGATAGGCGCCGGTGGTCAGCGGGGCCCCAGCGGCGCCGGACGCGGTGTCGACCGGCACCAGCCTGTTGCCGTCGGCCGTGGTGACGTAGGCCGTGGAGCCGTTCCAGTCCAGGCCGACATCGAAGGCGGACCTGCCGACGGTGACCTTCGTCCCCGGGGCGCCGGTCACCGTGTCGACGGGCGTGACGTGGTCCCCGGTGCTGGGGCTCACCCACAGGGTCCGCCCGTCGGGTGAGAGGCCGAGGCCGTACGCCTGGCCGGAGACCAGGAGCGTCGGCTCGGTGTCGTTCGTCTCCGTGTCGATCGGGGTCACCGTCGAGCCACCGGAGTTGGACACGTACACCGTCTTCCCGTCCGGCGCGGCGACGACGTTGAACGGGCGGGGGCCGACCGGGATCTCCGCCCCCGCCTTCCGTGCTTCCAGGTCGACCGGTGTGACGGTGTTGTCGTGGATGTTCGCCACGTACAGCGTCCTGTTGTCAGGAGTGATCGCCATGTTCTGCGCGCCGACCGCTTCGCCCAGGCCCTCGCCCGTACCGTCACCGACCCGGACCTCCGCGGAGCGCCACTGGTCGGAAGCGTCGACCAGTGGTCGGACAGCACAGACCTGCTCGACCGACCCCGCGCCGCCCACGCCGCCGCCACGGCACTGGGGGAGCCCCACGATGACTGATCACTACCCGTACCGCATCGCCGGCGGGAGCGGCTACCTCGTCCTGATCTGGCGGCCCGGAAAAGGCGACGCCCCCGATGAGTTCGTCGTCGACGACCACGGACGACTGCTCGCCTCCCCGGACACCAAGGGGCTTCAGAAGCACTGTGAGCGCAATGGCCGGCCGTTCGTCCAGGACGAGGAGGCCACTCTCGATCTGGAAGCCGTGCGGGAGTGGGCCGAGGGCCCGCGCCGAGGCCCGGTGCCGGCCGGGCTGTTGCTGGACGCGTGGAACTTCTTCGACGATCTCTCCCACAGCCGGCCGGCCGGCTCCTCGCTCCCCGCGCAGGGACCGATCCACGACGACGCCTACGAGAAGATCTTCGGCGGCGACGAAGCCTGCACGGACGAGGAGATGGCGGCGATGGGAGAACTCCTCCGCGCGGGACTGAACCTCTGGGAACGGTCCGCGCGCGGATCGGTCATCGTCATCGAGTGATGTCCGGTTCCCCGGCACCTCAGCGCTCGCGCCGCAACACCACGGTCGTCCCCGGCTTCACACGCAACTCCGCGTTCCCGCCCACCTTCGCCCCGCTCGCCAGGTTCGTCGACGCGCCGAAGCCTTTCGTGCTGAGGGTGTGGACGCGGTCCTCGGTGGTGTTCATGGCGATGAGGTACGGGCCGTACACGCAGCGGTAGAAGGAGGCGCGTCCGGCGTACGGGGTCTCCACGCCCGGCGCGCGCTCCGGCATGTCGGCCGGGGCCTTGGCCAGGGGCAGCACCTGGCCGGCGAACGCCTGGCGCAGGACGTCGCCGGGCGGGTCGAAACCGCCGTCCGGGATGTCGAGGTCGCCGACCGTGAACTCCCAGTTGACCCAGTCGGGTTCGGTGAAGGCGCGCCCGTCCGGGACGTACTTCACGTCCTGCCAGACCGTGGCCGAACGCTCCACGCCCGCCGCGCTGATGTGGTGGACGCGGGCGAGCCGGTTGATGCCCCAGCGGGCCCGCCAGTACAGGGACGCGTACAGGATCTCCTCGCCGTGCTTGACCGCGACCAGGCCGTTCTCCTCGTCGGCGAAGACGAAGTCGGGCGCGCCGGGCGTCATGGGGAGCCGCGCGCCGCTGCCGGTGGCGCCGCTGATGTAGGCGTAGTCGTCCGCGGCGCTCACCAGGTTGAGGTTGGTGCGGGCGGAGACCGCCGCCGCGTGCGTGTCCGCGAGGGACTGGAACGCCTGGCCGTCCGCGAGGGACTGCCGCGCGTACGCTGTGAGGTCCGGGTCCTTGATCAGCGCGGCCATCTTCATCGCGTGGCCGTCCCACTTGGCGTCCTCGTCGTAGGCGACCTTGCCGGGGTACTCGCTGTCACGCCAGCCGACCATGGTCTCCAGGCGCATCGCCCGGTAGCCGTCGCGGTCCACGGACGGGTGGCGGAAGACCATCCGCGCCTTGGCCATCTTGATCAGATGGTCGCGCAGGGTGCTGTCCTCGACGCCGCCTATGCCCGTCACCGCGTCGTACACCAGTGACAGCCACTCCTGGAGTTCGCCGTAACTGCCGGCGTAGCCGAGCTCCTTGGATATGCCCTTCTTGGTGACCTGGTAGTAGGAGCCGCCCAGTGGCGCGGTCGGTGTGCCGTCCGCGTCCTCCGGGCCGAGCCACGGGACCAGGCCGACGGACTGGTAGAGGTAGTCGCGGGCCTTCTCCTCGCCCCAGGCCTTGTCGGAGCCGAGCCAGGCCAGGCCGCGGTCGGCGAGATAGAGGCCGATGGCGCAGATGATGGCCTGGTTGGTGTACTGCGGGAAGTTCCGCCGCCAGAACTCGCGGCTGTCGAGGAGCATCTTCGCCCAGGCGTCCCGGCGCACGACGGGCGCGTACGACGAGCCGGCGGGTGCCACCAAGGTCAGGTCGTCGAACCAGGCGGTGCCCGCGCCCGACAGCCGGACGCTGATGACGACGTGTGTGGCCGTGGCTGGTGTGGTGAGGGCGGCCGTCACCTGCTCCCAGTCGTGGGTGCCGGCCGAGGCGTGGGCCTTGTTGTCCGTGCCGACCAGGGTGCCGTTCGCGTCGTGGAACAGGACGTCCAGATAGGCGCTGTCGGTGCCGACGCCGTCGGTCCTGATCCAGGCTCCGTACGTGTACGTGCCCTGATCCACCGGGATCTTCGCCGAGGTGCTGTAGCCGACCGTGCCCGAGACCGGGATCGTCACCTTCGCGGCGGCGTGCCCGGTGCGGTGGACGGTGGTGTCCCGGGAGGCGGTACCGCTGCCGGACCAGGTGGAGGACTTCCAGCCGGTCGTGCCGAACTCGAAGCCCGGGTTGCCCAGACCGTACGGCGACCCGATGACCGGCTCGTCGAGCAGCGGTTCCAGGACGTCCGCGAGCGCCAGCATGACCAGACCGGACCGGCCGAGCCCCATCCACTGCTGGCTGGAGCCCGTCATCACGGCCGGGTCGGCGAGGTACCTCCAGTGGACGCCGTCCAGGCTCCGGGCGATCTGCGGCGGCACCGCGACGTTCCCGTACGCGGCCGTCGCCGGCATGGCGTAGGCGCGGGCGAGGAACTCCAGGTACCAGAGGTCGAGTTGGGCGCTGGTCCGGCCCGCCTCGGCCGCGGCCCTGGCCAGGATGCGGTCGTTGATCGTGCCGATGATCGCGGTGCCGGGGGAGGTACGGGTCGGCGCGGCCGGCAGCGTCCCGGTGACGTCGTCGGCGGCGGGGTCGAAGTAGGGCTCGTCGTGCGTGTAGAGACGGTAGACCGTGCGGCTCGGGCCCTCCATGGCCTTGTAGTAGGCGTCGGCCGTCGCCGCGTACCCGGCGATCCGCCCCATGGACCGGATCTCCAGGGAGAGCGACCTCTTGCCCTCGGTGAGGTCGAGGGGCAGCGGCAGCGTGTGGAAGAAGAACCGCTCCGGGGTACGCGGATCGTCGCTCGCGATGTCGAGGGGGTCCACGGCGCCCAAGTGGTAGTGGCCGACCTGCCTGCCCTCGGCGAAGAGCTGGAGCCGGCCGAGCTCCGCGCCGCTCTCCGAGCCCCACAGCTTGATGGTGACGTACGTGGCGCCCTTGGCCCCGCAGGCCATCGTCGCCGCCAGCGTGCCGCCCCAACAGCCCGCTGTCTCGGGGGCGTTGAGCACGCGCCCGGCCTTGTCGAGGCCGCCCGCGACGACCTCGGAGCGGGTGGCGGTCAGCCGGTGCGCGCTCTCCGACGCGGTGTTCCCGAGCACGAGCGTGTCGAGCGGCCCGCGCCCGCCGGCAACGCCCTCCCCGGAAGCGGTCGAGGCATCGGCGGCCCGGGCGGTGCCGCCCTGCCACAGCCATCCCGCGGCTGTGGTGCCTGCGGCCATCTTGAGAAGGGATCTGCGCTGGACTGCTTCGGCCACGGCGGACGTTCCTTTCGGCTCTGCGGGGAGGGGAGCGTGAACAGGCCATGTTTAGTAAACGTATTCCACGCTAGTGAGGAGGGCGATGCCCGGTCAATGGTCGTGCATGGATAGCCTTTTGCGTACGGGACGGTCGAACTGGGCGAAGTTGGGTAACCGTTTCCCGCTCCTCCGCCGACGACCTGGGCCTCGTCGGCCTCCCCGGAAACGACGAGGGCGGCTGCCGGGTTCGGCAGCCGCCCTCATCAGGAACTCAGGAGATCGATCAGCCACTCGTCAGGATGACGAGTCGCTGGGTCGCCCGGGTCATGGCCACATAGCGGTCGACCGCCCCTTCGATGCCCTCGCCGAACTTCTCCGGGTCGACGAGGACGACCAGGTCGAATTCGAGCCCCTTCGACAGCTCCGGGGTCAGCGACCGGACGCGGGTCGTCGCCCGGAACGTGGGGTCGCCGATGACGCAGGCGATCCCGTCGGCATGGCCGGCGAGCCAGGTGTCGAGGACCGAGTCCAGCTCCGCGACTGATCCGTGGACGACGGGGACGTCGCCGCTGCGGATGGAGGTCGGGACGTTGGCGTCCGGGAGCGCGGCCCGGATGACCGGCTCGGCCTCCGCCATGATCTCTTCGGGCGTCCGGTAGTTGACGCTCAGGGAGGCCACGTCGATCCGGTCGAGCCCGACGCGCTTGAGCCGTTCCTGCCACGACTCGGTGAACCCGTGCCTGGCCTGGGCGCGGTCCCCGACGATGGTGAAGCTCCGCGACGGGCAGCGGAGCAGCAGCATCTGCCACTGTGCGTCGGTGAGTTCCTGTGCCTCGTCCACGACGACATGCGCGAACGGACCGGCGAGCAGGTCCGGTGTGACGGTGGGCAGTGCGCTCTCGTCGACGAGGGTGTCCCGCAGGTCCTGGCCGTGCAGCATCGTCACCGCGCCCTCGCCGTCGGGATCGGCGTCGATGATGTTGTCGATGACACCGGCCATGCGCTCGCGTTCGGCGGCGACGGTGGCCTTGCGCCGACGCTCACGTCGTGACGCCTCGGGGTCGCCGAGCCGCTGCCGGGCCGCGTCCAGGAGCGGCAGGTCGGACACCGTCCAGGCCTGCGGCTCCGCGCGCTGCAGCTTCCGTACGTCGTCGGGGTCGAGCCAGGGGGCGCACATCCGCAGGTAGGCGGGTACCGACCACAGGTCCCCGACGAGATCGGCGGCTTCGAGCAGCGGCCACGCGCGGTTGAGGGTGCCGACCAGTTCCCTGTTGTTCTGCAGCGACTTGCGCAACAGCGCGGGCGGGGCGTCGTCGCCCTCGTGCTTGTCCATGAGGAGCGTGACCAGCTCCTCCCAGATCTGCTCGCGCGCGTCGTTGTGCGACGTACCGGGTTCCGCCGCTTCGAAGGCCTCGGCCCAGTCCTCGGCGCTCAGCCGGATGTCGGACCAGGGGGTCGTGACCGTCATGCCCTTGGCGGGCGGCTCCTCGTAGAACCTGACGGCCTTCTCGATCGCCTTCACCATGTTCGCGGACGACTTCAGGAGGGCCACCTCCGGGTCGGCCTCGATCGCCGCGCCGGCTCCCTCGGCGACCAGGTCCCGCAGGGTGCAGGTCTGCACGCCCTCCTCGCCGAGGCTGGGGAGGACATCGGCGACGTAGGCCAGGTAGGGCTGGTGCGGACCGACGAACAGCACGCCGCCCCGACGGTGACCGAGGCGCGGGTCGGAGTAGAGGAGGTAGGCGGAGCGGTGCAGGGCGACGACGGTCTTGCCCGTGCCCGGACCACCGTCGACGACGAGGGCGCCGCGGGATCCCGCGCGGATGATGGCGTCCTGGTCGGACTGGATGGTGGAGAGCACATCGCGCATCCGGGCCGACCGGTTGCTGCCCAGACTGGCGATGAAGGCGGACTGGTCGTCGAGCGCGGCGTGCTGTTCGAGCCCGTCGGCGGTGAACACCTCGTCCCAGTAGTCGCTGATCCGGCCGCGGGTCCAGCGGTACCTGCGGCGGCTCGCCAGACCCATCGGGTTGGCGTGCGTCGCCGCGAAGAACGGCTCGGCTGCGGGGGAGCGCCAGTCGATGAGCAGCCGGCGGCCCGCGCTGTCCGTGAGGCCGAGCCGTCCGATGTACATGGGCTCGGCGTCGTCCGCGCCGACCACGTGCCCGAGGCACAGGTCCAGCCCGAAGCGGCGCAGGGCGCGCAGCCGGGCGGACAGCCGGTGGATCTCGATGTCCCGCTCCATGGCCTCCCGGCCGGCGCCGCCCGGCGCCCGGCGCTCGGCATCGAGGCGGTCGGACAGTTCGGCGATCGCCTCCTCGAGGCTCGCCGCGATGGCCGCGAAATGCCGCTCGTCCCGAGCGATCAGCAGGGGGTCGGCCTTGGCGGCGAGACGGTCGGGAAGGTCGAATGCGCCGGTCGTCGGAGGGTTCTTGTCATCAGGTCCGGCACGCACTTCGTGAATCTCCCATTTCCGCAGGTAGTGGCCTCGGCCTGTGATTGTGCGCCACGACCGGGGCCTTGCCGCAAGCCCCCTGGTGCGCTATACGTTGAGAGTGGAAAGGCGCGGGCACTCCCCTTTCCCGGTCCCCCCATCATCGTCCGCCGCGAGCGGACGACCTCTTCGCGGGCACCTCACGCACAGCCGCACCGCCACCTCAGGGACCGAAAACCGCCGGCGTCCGAAGCCGCGCGCGGGCCGATCGACTATCTCATGTGCGCCGTACCGCCCCTCGGCAGTCTGCTCGTCTGCCGCGTCGGGAGCACCGGATTTCGCGGCTTCCTCCGTCGGTGCGACGGCACTGGTGCTGTCCGTTGGTTTCGACGACGATGGCGCAACTGGTCTACCTGCCAACCATTGATCGAGGCCGACAGGGTACGAGGGCCCCGGACGGTTACCGTGTCGACCGAGCGCGCCGGTTCTGCCGCGCCGGTGGACGACCAGACAGGGGAGGCCGCGGGCATGGCCGGGCTTGCATCGAACGACAAGAGCCGCAGGCGCCCGCGGTGGAGGTGGCGCGCCGCCTGCTGGACCATCTGCTGACGTCGGGCCGGCTCAGGGCCGGTGACCGGCTGCCGCCGGAGCGGGAGCTCGCGGCGACCTTCGGGGTGGGCCGCTCGGCGGTCCGCGAGGCCCTCAAGTCCCTCTCGCTGCTCGGACTCCTGGAGATTCGGCAGGGCGACGGCACCTTTGTCCGGGGCGCTCCCTCCGACCTATTGCCGCAGGTCCTGGAGTGGGGACTGATGCTGGGCGACCACACCATGGACGAACTCCTGGGGGCTCGCGCGCGCGTGGAGGTCGACCTCGCGGAACTCGCCGCGCTGCGCCGGACGGACAACGACGTCACCGCCCTCGAGGCCCATCTGGCCCGGATGGCCGCCGAACACGACGACCCGGAGCGCTGTCTGGAGGCCGACCTGGCCTTTCACCGCGCCCTGGCCCAGGCCTCCCACAACAGCGCCCTGGCCGGTCTCCAGGCCCGGCTGGAGACCCTGGTCGCCGTATGGATCCGGCAGAACATCCGCAAGCCGGGCGAGGGACGGCTCGGCGAGCACGACGCCGTACTGAAGGCCGTGCGGGACAAGAACCCCCGGGCGGCACGGGCCGCCATGCACGCGCACATGGACTCGGCGACGCGGCGGCTGCGGGCGCGGCTCGGGAGGGGATGACGGTGATGTCGAGTTCACCACCGGTCGACCGGTTGAGGTATGGCTGTTCGGAAGGCATTCTCGCGACGAGTCAGTCGAGAGCGGCGGCCATCCGGTGTACCGCCTCGGTGATCAGCTCGGGGGAGGTCGCCAGGTTCATCCGGACGAAGCCCGCGCCGCCGGTCCCGAAATCGGCGCCGGAGTTCAGGGCGACGCGGCCCCGGTCCAGAAAGAGGGTCGCCGGATCACCGTCCGCGCCCAGAGACCGGCAGTCCAGCCAGGCGAGGTAGGTGGCCTGGGCCGGTGCGCAGCGTACGGCGGGCAGGTGGGCGGCCAGCAGGTCCGCCAGCAGCCGTCGGTTGTCGTCGAGCCCGGCGAGCAGGGCGTCGAGCCAGTCGCCGCCGTGCCGCAGCGCGGCGGTGTGGGCGATGACACCGACATGGCTGGGGCCGTGGCCGACCTCTTCGGGAAGGCGGGCGAGGTCGGCGGCCGCGTCGGGCCCGGCGACGGCCAGCGCGGCCTTCAGCCCGGCCAGGTTCCACGCCTTGGACGCCGACATCAGCGACAGCCCGTCCTCCGCGCCGGGGACGCTCAGATACGGCACGAACGTCGCGCCCGAGGCCACGATCGGAGCGTGGATCTCGTCGGCGACGACCCGGACGCCGTACGACCGCGCCAGCCTCGCCACCTCCGCCAGCTCCTCGGCGGTGTGCAGTGTGCCGGTCGGGTTGTGCGGGCTGCACAGCAGGTGGACCGGGCGCTTCCGGCCGTCAGTGACGCGCCCGAACGCGGCCTCCAGCACCTCGAAGTCGATCCGGCCGTCCGGCCCCAGCGGCGCCTCGACCACGGGACGGCCCAGGTTCTGGATGAACTGGTAGAACGGCGGATACACGGGGGAGTTGACGATGACCGGATCGCCCGGTCCGGAGACCAGCTTGAGCATTTCGACGATGCCCAGCATGACGTCCGGAACGATCGCCGTACGCTTCACCGCGAGGCCGTCCCAGCCCCACCGCCCGCTCGCGAACCCGGCCAGCGCCTCGGCGTAATCGGTCCCGGCCGGGTAACCGGTGTCCCCGAGTGCCACCGCGTCCACGATCGCCCGCGCGACCGGCTCGGCGAGGGGCGTGTCCATCTCGGCGACCCACAGCGGCAGTACGTCGTCCGGGTACGTCCGCCACTTCATGCTCGTACGCCGCCGCAGCTGCTCCAGCGAGAGCCGGCTCAGCGGATTGGCGGTGCCCGGGGCGGAGGTGTCACGAGATCCACTGTCCATGGGCCAAGAGTAGGCGGGGGGCTGCCTGCGCCTGCTGCCCCTTTGGCTTGTCATGGCCGCCGACGGCACGCCGTACTGCAACGGGGGGAGCGGAAGGGAACAGCGCGCGCCTTTCCCCCGGGAACGTCGCATGCTGGTGTCCCGTGCGGCCGTGCCGTGGTCGCGGCACGGCCGCCATCCCACGCAGTGCGGCCCCCGCACCGCCCGGACCCACGGAGCACCATGACCGACACCGGTCCTGATACCGGTCCTGATACCGGTCCCGACACGGTTTCCGAGGCCCGCGCCATCGCGCTGCTGTCCCACCTCCAGCTGTGGCTGGTACCCGCCGTCCTGACGGGACTGCTCGCGCTGCTGCTGTCCCTGCTCTACATGGGCGGCATCGTCAACCCCAACCGTGACCTGCGGGACCTGCCCATCGCCCTGGTCAACGGTGACACCGGCAAGCCGCCCGCCGGCCAGGGCGAGAACCTGGGCACCCAGGTCACCGCCGCCATCGCCGCCGACAGCGCGGGCGGCAAGGCCGAGTGGCGTACCCTCACCCGCGCACAGGCCCAGGACCAGCTGGACTCCGGCAAGGTGTACGGCGCACTCGTCGTCCCGGCCGACTTCACCGACGCCGTCACCGCGCTGACCACGACCGGGGCCACCGAGCGGCCGACGATGACCACGCTCACCAACCCCGGCAAGGGCAGCCTCGGCTCCTCCCTGGCGGGCCAGATCACCACCAAGGCGGCGCACCAGGCGTCCCAGGACCTCGGCGAGCGGCTCACGCGGGCCGCCACCGGTGCCGACTCCACCTCCCGGCTGCTGCTCGCCGACCCCGTGGAGGTCGTCACGGAGGTCGGCCACCCCATCGGCACCCACAGCGGCCTCGGTTTGAGCGCCTTCTACTACACGCTGCTGCTCGTCCTGGCCGGCTTCATGGGCGGCAACGTCATCAGCAACGGCGTCGACACCGCCCTCGGCTACGCCGACAACGAGATCGGCCCCTGGCACACCCGCCGCCCGACGGTGCCGATCACCCGGAACCAGACGCTGCTGCTGAAGATGGCCATGACCGCCGGCATCACCCTCCTCAGCGCCTCACTGGTGATGGCGTGCTGCGTCGGCGTCCTCGACATGGACGCCTCGCATCTGCCGCTGCTGTGGATCTACTCCTACTGCGCGTCCCTCGCCGTCGGCCTCGGTGTGCAGGCCATCAACGCGGCCTTCGGCGGGATCGGGCAGCTGGTGTCCATGTTCGTCTTCATCGTCCTCGGCCTGCCGTCGTCCGGCGCCACCGTCCCCCTCCAGGCGGTGCCCGACTTCTACCGCTTCCTGTCCCACTTCGAGCCCATGCGCCAGCTCAGCGACGGCGTGCGCGCCATCCTCTACTTCGACGCGCGCGGCGACGCCGGCCTCACCCGCTCCTGGCTCATGATCGCCCTCGGTACCGCCCTCGCCCTCGTCTTCGGCTTCGCGATGACGAGCTACTACGACCGCAGGGGCCACAAACGCCTCACACCCCGGCCGGTCTGACCCCGGCCCCCGAGCCGGCACGCGGGCGGGGCTTCCCGCAGGCCAGGTGGTCTTCACCCTTTCGGGCCGAGCCCGTGCCTCCTCCAACGGCGCGCGCCTCGTCAGCCCTTGCCGAGGACGGTGAGCGCACCGCCGTCGTTCCGGTCCAGCGCGCGGGAGATGACCATCCGCTGGATCTGGTTGGTGCCTTCGAAGATCTGCATGACCTTGGCCTCGCGCATATAGCGCTCGACGGGGAAGTCGCGGGTGTACCCGTATCCACCGAGGACCTGTACCGCGTCCGTGGTGACCTTCATGGCGTTGTCCGTGGCCACGAGCTTGGCGATCGACGCCTCCAGCGTGAAGGGGAGGCCGAGGTCCTTCAGCCGCGCGGCGGACAGCGCGGTGGCCCGCGCCGACTCGATCGCGGCGCCCATGTCGGCCAGCAGGAACGCCAGGCCCTGGTGCTCGATGATCGGCCTGCCGAAGGTCTCCCGCTCGCGGGCGTAACGCACCGCGTGGTCGAGGGCGCCCTGGGCGAGCCCGGTGGCGACAGCGGCTATGCCGAGGCGGCCGCAGTCCAGCGAGGCGAGCGCGATCTTCAGGCCCTCCCCCTCCGCCCCGATCCGCCGCTCGACCGGCACCCGGACGTCGTCCAGTCGCATGGTGGCCGTCGCCGAGCCGGTCAGCCCCATCTTCCGCTCCGGCGGATCGGCGCTGAGCCCCGGGGTGTCCGCCGGGACCAGGAAGCAGGAGATGCCGCGGCCGCGCTCGTCGGAGGTGCGGGCCATCACCGTGTAGAAGTCGGCGTGACCGCCGTGCGTCGTCCAGGCCTTGGCACCGTTGAGGACGTATTCGTCGCCGTCACGGACCGCGCGGGTCAGCATGGCCGCCGGGTCGGAGCCGGCGTGCGGCTCGGACAGGCAGTACGCGCCGAGCAGTTCGCCACCGATCATGTCCGGCAGCCACCGGCGCCGCTGCTCCTCCGTGCCGAAGCGCGCCAGCGGGAAGCAGGACAGGGCATGCACGGAGATGCCCACGGCGACGCTCGACCAGACCGCGGCGACCTCCTCCAGCACCTGGAGATAGACCTCGTACGGCTGGCCCGCCCCGCCGCACTCCTCGGCGAAGGGCAGCCCGAGCAGGCCGCTGCGCCCGAGGGTGCGGAAGACGTCCCGGGGAAACGTCTCGTCCGCCTCCGCGTCGGCGACCCGAGGGGTGAGCTCCTTGGCGGCGAGCGTGCGCGTGAGCTGGATGAGCTCGACGGCTTCCTCGGTCGGCAGGGCGCGAGTGGCAGGCACGGCAACCTCCATGCTTTGATACTAGAAGCGATACTGCGGTACGTACAAGCGTATCATTTTCAGTACGGCGAAGAGGTGGTCGGCTTCGGTGCGGTGGCCCGGGGAGCCGAGAAGGCCGGGGTGATCGCCGGATATCAGGACGAGACGGCGTGCACGATCAGTGAGGCGAGCTGCTCGTACGCCTCCGCGTCGGTCAACCCGGTGCGCGCCTTCAGTTCGCCCTGCTGGATCTGGCGCATCGTGGCGGCGGCGACCTCTCCGACGAAGGCGGTGTGCACGTCCCGGAAGGCGCCGCCGGAGACACCCTCGGAGATCAGCTGCCGCACCCGCTCCGCGGCCATCCTCGTGTTGGCCTCGTACACCTCGCGGGCGGGCGGGAACTCCGCCACGTCGTCGAGGAACCGGCGGGAGAGCGGACGCAGTTGCTCGGCCACCGCCGTCAGGTACGCCCGGACACGGTCCGACGGGGCGACGGTCTGCGCCACCCGCTTCTCGACCGCCTCGGTCGCCCCCCGGAAGTAGTGCTTGACCGCCTCCACGACCAGCCCCTGCTTGCTGCGGGCGAGCTGGTAGAGCGTCGTCTTCGAACAGTGCAGCCGCTCGGCGAGGTCGTCGAGGGTCAGCTCCGCGAACCCCTCCGTCGTGACCAGTGCGACGAGTCGTTCCAGCAGGTCGGCCTGGCGGGCCGTGCGGCGGGTGGCGGGCATGATCCCAGCGTAGCGGCCTGCCCTGCGCGGCCTGAGGCCCGTCGCCGGCGGGTGGCGGATGCCGGGGCCGCCCCCGGCGCCCCACCCGCAGGGCATCCGCTCGCGTCCCGTCCTTGACCACGGGTCCGCCCTGCCCGATGCTTGTTGCGGCACATGAGATGCGTGCCGTAATAAGCAACGTCGGACTCCGGTTCGTACCCATCGAGGAGTGGCCATGACTCATCAGGTCCGTGCTGTCGTCGCGCGGGGGAAGGGCGCCCCCGTCAGCCTGGAGACGATCATCGTGCCCGACCCGGGCCCTGGCGAGGCGCTGGTGAAGGTCGAGGCCTGCGGGGTCTGCCACACCGATCTGCACTATCGCGAGGGCGGCATCAACGACGACTTCCCCTTCCTGCTCGGCCACGAGGCCGCCGGGGTCGTGGAGTCGGTCGGCGAGGGCGTCACCGACGTGGCACCCGGCGACTTCGTCATCCTCAACTGGCGCGCGGTGTGCGGACAGTGCCGGGCTTGTCTGCGCGGGCGGCCCTGGTACTGCTTCGACACCCACAACGCCAAGCAGAAGATGACCTTGCTCGACGGCACCGAGCTGTCACCGGCGCTGGGTATCGGCGCGTTCGCGGAGAAGACGCTGGTCGCGGCGGGGCAGTGCACGAAGGTCGACCGGGCCGCGTCGGCGGCGGTCGCCGGGCTGCTGGGGTGCGGGGTGATGGCGGGCATCGGCGCGGCCATCAACACCGGCAACGTCGGCCGGGGCGACACCGTGGCCGTCATCGGCTGCGGCGGCGTCGGGGCCTCGGCGGTCGTCGGGTCGAGCCTGGCGGGCGCGGCGAAGATCATCGCCGTGGACATCGACGACCACAAGCTGGCCACCGCGAAGAAGCTGGGCGCGACCCACACCGTCAACTCCAAGGACACCGACGCGGTCGAGGCGATCCGCGAGCTGACCGGCGGTTTCGGCGCCGATGTCGTCATCGAGGCGGTCGGCCGCCCGGAGACGTACAAGCAGGCCTTCTACGCCCGCGACCTCGCCGGCACGGTCGTCCTCGTCGGCGTCCCCACCCCGGAGATGAAGCTGGAGCTGCCGCTGCTGGACGTCTTCGGGCGGGGCGGCACGCTGAAATCCTCCTGGTACGGCGACTGCCTGCCGAGCCGGGACTTCCCGATGCTCATCGACCTCTATCTCCAGGGGCGCCTCGACCTGGACGCGTTCGTCACCGAGACCATCGCCCTCAACGACGTCGAGAAGGCCTTCGAGCGGATGCACGGCGGCGACGTGCTGCGCTCGGTGGTGGTCCTCTGATGGCCGGCGCCCGTATCGAGCATCTCGTCACCTCGGGGACGTTCTCGCTGGACGGCGGCACCTGGGACGTCGACAACAACGTGTGGATCGTCGGCGACGACCACGAGGTGATCGTCATCGACGCCGCCCACGACGCCGACACCATCGCCGAAGCCCTCGGCGGTCGCACCCTGCGGGCCGTCGTGTGCACCCACGCCCACAACGACCACATCGACGCCGCCCCCGAACTCGCGGCGCGCACCGGCGCCCCGATCCTGCTCCACGGCGACGACCTGCCGCTGTGGAAGCAGACCCATCCCGAACGGATGCCCGACGGCGACCTGACCGACGGCCAGGTCCTCACGGTGGCCGGTGTCGAGCTGACCGTGCTGCACACCCCCGGCCACGCCCCCGGCGCGGTGTGCCTGTACGCGCCGGACCTGGCGGCCCTCTTCAGCGGTGACACCCTCTTCGCGGGCGGCCCTGGGGCGACGGGCAGGTCGTACAGCGACTTCCCGACGATCGTCGGTTCCCTCCGGGACCGGCTGCTGACCCTGCCGGGGGACACCGTCGTCCATACCGGGCACGGGGAGGCGACGACCATCGGCGCGGAGGCCCCGCATCTCCAGGAGTGGATCGACCGCGGGTTCTGACCCCAGCCCGCCCCTGCATGTGCTGTTGCTCATCATGCTGCCCATTGCGTGATGAGCAACCACAAATGATGCGTCGCCCCGTCTCCTGGATGCCTTGACAAGGGTTCGGGGCGAACCTCAAACTGTTGTTGCGCTTACCGCAATCCGTTTCGTTATACGCACCGAGGTGTCATGATGATTCCCGCGTGCCGTCTCACGGATCTCCCGCGAGGCGAGGCATACCGGCTCGACATCGATCCGCCGGTCTCGGTGTTCCACACCGACGACGGCGAGATCTTCGCCATTGACGACACCTGCACCCACCAGGACGCCTCGCTCGCCGATGGCTGGCTGGAGGGCCGTGAGGTGGAATGCCCGCTGCATGCTTCGAAGTTCGACCTGAGGACCGGTGCCGTCGACTCCCCGCCGGCCAAGCTCCCTGTCCGCACCCATGAGGTCGCGGTCGAGGACGGCATGGTCTATGTGCGGGTGTCCACGGACGCCCCCAACCTGCCGCCGTGCATCGCGGCCAGGCTCGCCGGGGGTCACGCGTGAGGACGCTGGCCGTGGTGGGAGCCTCGCTGGCCGGGCTGTCGGCGGCGCGCTCACTGCGCAAGCAGGGCTACGACGGGCGGCTGGTCGTCATCGGCGACGAGCTCCACCGTCCGTACGACAGGCCCCCGCTGTCCAAGGAGTTCCTCGCCGGCACCATCGGTGAGGCGGAGCTGGCGCTGGAGTCCGACGACGAGGACCTGCGGGCCGAGTGGCTGCTCGGCGTCCGCGCCACCGCACTCGACCGCACGGACCGCGCCGTCCGGCTCGCCGACGGCCGGGAGGTCCGCGCCGACGGCATCGTCATCGCGACCGGCGCCGCGGCACGCACCCTGCCCGGCGCCGAAGGCCTGGCCGGAGTGCACGTCCTGCGCACCCTGGACGACGCCCGCGCCCTGCGGGACGAACTCGCCGGGGGCGGCCGGCTGGTGGTGATCGGCGGCGGGTTCGTCGGCGCCGAGGTCGCCTCCACCGCCTACGCCCTCGGGCTCGACGTGACAATCGTCGAGGTGGCCCCGACGCCCCTCGCCGGCCCGCTCGGCGAAACCATGGGCGGCATCGTCTCCGCTCTCCACACCGACCACGGCGTACGGCTGTTGTGCGGTGTGGGCGTCAAGGGGCTGAGCGGGGAGCACCGCGTGGACGCCGTCCTGCTGGAGGACGGCCGCAGCGTCCCCGCCGACATCGTCGTCGTCGGGGTGGGCGCACGGCCCTGCGTCGATTGGCTGGAGGGCTCCGGCGTCACCCTCGACAACGGCGTCAAGTGCGGTGCGGACGGCCGCACCAGCCTGGCCGGCGTGGTCGCGGTCGGTGACTGCGCCAACTGGTACGACCCCCGCGTCGGCGCCCATCGCCGCGTCGAACACTGGACCGGCGCGCGCGAACGGCCCGACGCGGCCGTCGCGACGCTGCTGGCGGGGGGTGCGGTGGAACCGGGCGTGCCCCGGCCGCCGTACTTCTGGTCCGACCAGTACGGCGTGAAGATCCAGTTTGCCGGTCACGCGGCCGGCGCCGACAGCGTGACGATCGAGGAGGGCGCCGCGGGCGACCGCGACATCCTGGCCGTCTACCGGCGCGCGGGGCATCCCGTCGCCGTGCTCGGGATGAACCAGCCGAGGCTGTTCACCCGCTGGCGCAAGCAGCTCGCCGCCGCCACAGCCTGACCCCGCACACCTGACCCCGCACATCTTGACCCCGCCACACCTTGACACCGCCCATCGGGCACCCCATGCTGCCGTTGCCCATGGCGCGCAGCGTTGCTCCCTGCACAACGCCGTCCGGAGTCGCTCTTCCCGGCGCGTGAATGACCCCTCCATGACGTTCCCCGAGGAGTGCCCTGTGACTTCGACCAGCCTGCCGGACAGTCTGATCGCCACCCTCCCCGGCTCCTCCTACACGGACCCGGGGATCTTCGCCCAGGAGCAGGAACACATATTCGAGAACATGTGGTTCTGCGCCGTGCGCTCGTCCGACCTGGCGAAACCCGGCGCCTTCCGGACGGTCGACGTGGGCCGCGAGAGCATCCTGGTCACCCGGGCCCGGGACAACTCGATCCGCGCCTACTTCAACGTCTGCCGGCACCGCGGCGCCAAGCTGTGCACGCAGGAGAGCGGCGAGGTCAAGCGGGCCTTCCAGTGCCCGTACCACGCCTGGACCTACGGGCTGGACGGCAAGCTCGTCGCGGCGCCCAACCTCACCAAGATGCCCGACGTCGGCCGCACCGAATACGGCCTGGTGAGTGTGGCCGTCCGTGAATGGCTCGGCTATGTCTGGATCTGCCTGGCGGAGAACCCGCCCTCCTTCGAGGAGTACGTGATCGGCGAGATCGTCAGCCGCCTCGGGGACGTCGACTTGATCGAGCGCTACGACATCGACAACCTCTCGGTCGGCAAGCGGATCGTCTACGACGTGAAGGCGAACTGGAAGCTGATCATCGAGAACTTCATGGAGTGCTACCACTGCGCCACCATCCACCCGGAACTCACCGAGGTGCTGCCGGAGTTCGCAGACGGCTACGCGGCTCAGTACTACGTGGGCCACGGCGCGGAGTTCGGCGAGGAGGTGCGGGGGTTCACCGTCGACGGTTCCGAGGGGCTGGACCGTATTCCGGGCGTCGCCGAGGACCAGGACCGCCGCTACTACGCGATCACCGTCAAGCCGCAGGTCTTCATCAACCTCGTCCCCGACCATGTGATCTTCCACCGTATGTACCCGGTGGCCGTCGACCGCACGATCGTCGAGTGCGACTGGCTCTACCTCCCGCATGTCGTCGACGGCGGCAAGGACGTCAGCCGGTCCGTGGAGCTCTTCGACCGGGTCAACCGGCAGGACTTCGACGCCTGCGAGCGCACCCAGCCCGGCATGAGCTCCCGGCTGTATGCCAAGGGGGGTGTGCTGGTGCCCAGCGAGCACCACATCGGTGCCTTCCACGACTGGGTGAACGAGCGCCTGGGCGCCCGGCAGTCGTAGTGGAGGCGGTTCAGCCCACGTGGCCCAAGCGGTGGCTGATCTCCTCCGCGCCCTTGAGCAGCAGCGGAGCGAGCTCATGCAGACGCTCCTCGGTCAGCCGGTACGAGGGCCCGGAGGCGCTCAGCGCGGCGACGACCGTTCCCTCGCTGTTGCGGATCGGGGCGGCCATGGCATGGAGGCCCAGCTCCAGTTCCTCCCGCGCCCAGGCATAGCCGCGCTCGCGGGCCTCGGCGAGGTTCTTCTCCAGCTTGGTCTTCGCGGTGATGGTGTGCGAGGTGACCTTCTTCAGGCCGGACGAGGTGAGCAGCGCGGTGCGGTCCTTGGCGGGCAGGTGGGCCAGCAGGATCTTGCCGCTGGACGTGGCGTGCAGGGGGGTCAGCTGGCCGACCCAGTTCTGCGCCGTGACGGCGCCCGGGCCGCGTACCTGGTAGAGGTTGACCGCGTAGTGCTCCTGGAGCACGGCGATGTTGACGGTCTCGCCGAGCTCCTCGGCCAGGCTCTCGCAGACCGGGCGGCCCTGTTGTGTGATGTCGATACGTCCCGTCACCGCACCGGCCAGACGCACGATGCCGAACCCGAGACGGTACTTGCCGCGCTCACCCGCCTGCTCCACCAGACCGCGCGCCTCCAGGGCGCCCAGCAGTCGGAACGCGGTGGACTTGTGAACATCGATCTCGGCCGCCACCTCGCTGACCCCCGCCTCCCCGCGGTGCGCCAGAATCTCCAGGACGCTGATGGCGCGGTCGACCGACTGCACCCCGCCGGACTGCGAGTTGGACGTTTCTGTGTCAAGACTGTAGTTGCTCACAATGAAACTATACGCGCAGTAAACAACACCGTTGCAAGCAGCGAAGCCGAGACGAAGGCCTTATAGGTTGCGTGCTTCGCAACCTGGTGCATATTGCGCACTGGTACTAGCATGCCTCGCACATCTACGGCGCGAGCGAGACGAGACATGATGGCTCCCTTGCAGTACGACTTCGTCATCGTCGGCGGCGGATCGGCCGGCAGTGCACTGGCAAACAGGCTCTCCGCGGATCCGGCGAACCGGGTGCTGGTACTGGAGGCCGGCCGGTCCGACTACCCGTGGGACGTCTTCATCCACATGCCCGCGGCGCTGACCTACCCGATAGGCAGCCGGTTCTACGACTGGAAGTACGAGTCCGAGCCCGAACCCCACATGGGCGGCCGTCGCATCTACCACGCCCGCGGCAAGGTGCTCGGCGGCTCCAGCAGCATCAACGGCATGATCTTCCAGCGCGGCAACCCCCTGGACTACGAGCGCTGGGCGGCCGACCCCGGGATGGAGACGTGGGACTACGCCCACTGTCTGCCGTACTTCCGGCGGATGGAGAACTGTCTGGCGGCCGACCCGGACGACGAGTTCCGCGGTCATGACGGGCCCCTCGTCCTGGAGCGCGGCCCCGCGATCAACCCCTTGTTCGGCGCCTTCCTCAAGGCCACCGAGGAGGCGGGCTACGCGCCCACGGACGACGTCAACGGCTACCGGCAGGAGGGCTTCGCCAAGTTCGACCGCAACGTCCACCGCGGGCGCCGGCTGTCGGCCTCGAAGGCGTACCTCAAACCCGCGACGAAGCGCCCCAACCTCACCGTCAAAACCCGCGCCCTCGTCACCCGCGTCCTCTTCGAGGGCAAGAAGGCCGTCGGCGTCGAGTACCGGCGCGGCAAGGGCGCGCCCCAGCAGGTCCGCGCCAAGGAGGTCATCCTCTGCGGCGGCGCGATCAACTCCCCGCAGCTGCTCCAGCTCTCCGGCGTGGGCAACGCGCGGGAGCTCAGCGCCCTCGGCATCGACGTCGTGCACGACCTGCCGGGCGTCGGCGAGAACATGCAGGACCACCTGGAGGTCTACGTCCAGTACGCCTGCAAGCAGCCGGTCTCCATGCAGCCGTACATGGCGAAGTGGCGGGCCCCCTTCATCGGACTCCAGTGGCTCTTCCGCAAGGGCCCGGCGGCCACCAACCACTTCGAGGCCGGCGGCTTCGCCCGCAGCAACGAGGACGTCGAGTACCCCAACCTGATGTTCCACTTCCTGCCGATCGCGGTCCGCTACGACGGCTCCTCGCCGGCCGGCGGCCACGGCTACCAGGTGCACGTGGGCCCCATGTACTCCGACGCCATCGGCTCGGTGAAGATCAAGAGCAAGGACCCGCGCGAACACCCGGCGCTCCGCTTCAACTACCTCTCCACCGAGCAGGACCGCCGTGAGTGGGTCGAGGCGATCCGCGTCGCCCGCAAGCTCCTCAGCCAGCCCGCGATGGCCCCGTACAACGACGGGGAGGTCTCGCCCGGCCCGAAGGTGGAGTCGGACGAGGAGATCCTCGCCTGGGTCGCCAAGGAGGGCGAGACCGCCCTGCACCCGTCCTGCACCGCCAAGATGGGCACCGACGAGATGTCCGTCGTCGATCCGGCCAGCATGCGGGTGCACGGCGTGGAGGGCCTGCGTGTGGTGGACGCGTCGGTGATGCCGTACGTCACCAACGGCAACATCTACGCACCGGTGATGATGATCGCCGAGAAGGCCGCCGACCTGATCCTCGGCAAGGAGCCGCTGCCCGCCTCCAAGGCCGCGTACTACCGCCACCACGACGCCCAGCAGGCCGGCGGGTAGACGTTGGGCGCCGAAGGACTCCGGACGCTGCTGGGCAGCGTCCGCCACGAGGTGCTGCCCGCCGGGGCGACCGAGGACAAGGTGCTCGCCCACGTCCCGCGCGACATCGTCGTCACCGTGACGGCGTCGCCGGTCAAGGGCCTGGAGCCGACCCTCGCTCTCACCACCCGGCTCGCGGCGCACGGCTACCGCGTCGTCCCGCACGTGCCCGCGCGGCTGCTGCGGGACGACGCGCACCTGAAGGAGGTGGTCGACCGGCTCCTCGAGGCGGGGGTGGACGACGTCTTCGTCCCGGCGGGCGACGCCGACCCGTCGGCCGGGGCCTACGACGGGGCGCTGCCGGTGCTGCGCCGGCTGAGCGAGCTGGGCAGGCCCTTCGCGCACGTCGGCGTCACCGGCTGTCCCGAGAGCCATCCCCTCATCCACGACGACGTCACCGTCCAGGCGATGTGGGACAAGCGCGAGCACGCCACGTACGTCGTGAGCAACCTCTGCTTCGACCCGCGGACGCTGGGGGAGTGGATCGCCCGGATACGGCGCCGGGACATCACGCTGCCCCTCCATGTGGGCGTCGCGGGGCCCGTGCAGCGGGCGAAACTGCTGTCCATGGCGACGAAGATCGGCGTGGGGGAGTCGACGCGCTTCCTGACCAGGCACGCCTCCTGGTTCCTGCGCTTCGCGGCACCCGGGGGTTACTCACCCGAGAAGCTGCTCACCCGCACCGAGGGCGCTCTCACCACCCCTTCGGCCGGGGTGGCGGGCCTGCATCTGTTCACCTTCAACCAGATCGCCGAGACGGAACTGTGGCGGCGGTCCCTGCTGGACCGGCTGGGCGGCTGACACGCACCTCTCGGGGGCGGAGTGGCCGTCTCATTCGTATACGACTACGAGGGCGGGCGGGCCGGTGGAGGCCGGCCCGCCCGCCCTCGTGCCGTGTCGCTCAGCGGAAGACCACCGTGCGGTTGCCGTCCACCATCACGCGGCTCTCGCTGTGCCACTTCACCGCGTGGGCGAGGACCTGGGCCTCCACGTCCCGCCCGACCGTGACCAGGTCCCGGGGGTCGCGAGAGTGATCGACCCGGACCACGTCCTGCTCGATGATCTGCCCCTCGTCCAGGTCGGAGGTGACATAGTGCGCTGTCGCACCGACGAGCTTCACACCACGGTCGTAGGCCTGGTCGTAAGGGCGTGCGCCCTTGAAGCTGGGAAGGAAGGAGTGGTGGATGTTGATGGCGCGGCCTTCGAGCTGCTTGCACAGGTCGTCGGAGAGGACCTGCATGTAGCGGGCCAGCACCACGAGGTCGACGTCCAGGTCGCGCACCAGCTCCAGCAGGCGTGCCTCGGCCTCGGCCTTGGTGTCCCTGGTGACCGGGATGTGGTGGAAGGGGATGCCGTAGGTGTCCGCCAGACCCTCGAAGTCCCGGTGGTTGGAGACGATCGCGGGGATCTCGATGTTCAGGGCGCCGGTGCGCCGGCGGAAGAGCAGATCGTTGAGGCAGTGGCCGAACCTGGACACCATGATGAGCGTCCGGGTCGGCGTCGACGCCTCGCTCAGGGTCCACGAGATGCGGTACGCCTCCGCCACGGGACCGAATCGGTAACGAAGAGTTTCCAGATTCGCGTCCGGATCGGAGACGTCGAAGTGGACCCTCATGAAGAAACGGCCCTGGAGTCGATCATCGAACTGCTGGCTCTCAAGGATGTTGCCCGAGTTCCTGACGAGAAAGCCGCTCACTGCGTGGACCAGTCCGGCACTGTCAGGACACGAGAGGGTGAGGACGTACTCACGGCCGGATTGCGATCGAGGGGACATGACAGCCTCCGATGGTGCGTATTGCACAACATGGTGAGCGATACGCAACATGGTCGGCGTGCCGTCGCCCGCGGTCAAGGGTGGCCGCGCAAGTGCCCGCCTGGCGAAATCGTCATCATCCAACCCCTTGACGTACGTCTATGGCATTCGTCATGGTGTTCCACCACAAGCAATTGAATGCATAATGCGCAACGTAATTCAGCTGAGGGGCTTGGCGCGTGGCAGACCTGTATGTGGCTGGTGAATGGCGGGACGCGGTGGCCGGCGGTCGCCGGGAAATCCGCTGTCCCGCCGACGGCACCCTCACGGTGACCGTGTCGGAGGGGACACGTCCCGACACCGAGGCGGCGATCGCCGCGGCCCGCCAGGCCTTCGACGAGGGGCCCTGGCCCCGCACCCCCGAGCGGGAGCGCGGCGCGCTGCTGCTGCGCACCGCGGACATCCTCGAGCGGGACGCCAGGGACTTCGCCCGCGCCGAATCGCTGGACACCGGCAAGCGCCTGGTGGAGAGCGAGTACGACATCGCCGACGTCGTCTCCTGCTTCCGCTACTACGGCGGCATCGGGGGCACCGACGCCGGCCGGGTGATCGACACCGGCCGCGACGACGCCGTCAGCCGCGTCGTGTACGAACCGATCGGCGTGTGCGGCCTCATCACTCCCTGGAACTATCCGCTGCTCCAGGCGTCCTGGAAGGTCGCCCCCGCCCTCCTCGCGGGCAACACGATCGTCCTCAAGCCCAGTGAGCTCACCCCCTCCACCTCCGTCCTGCTGATGAAGGCACTTCAGGAGGCCGGGCTCCCGGCAGGCGCCGCCAACCTCGTCCTCGGCACCGGCCCCGAGGTCGGCGCCCCGCTCTCCGAGCACCCGGCCGTCGACATGGTCTCCTTCACCGGCGGCCTGGAGACCGGCAAACACATCATGGCCACCGCCGCGGCGAGCGTGAAGAAGGTGGCGCTCGAACTCGGCGGCAAGAACCCCAACGTCGTGTTCGCCGACGCCGACTTCGAGACAGCCGTGGACTTCGCCCTCACGGCCGTCTTCCTGCACTCCGGCCAGGTCTGCTCGGCCGGCGCCCGGCTGATCGTCGAGGACTCCCTGCACGACCGCTTCGTCGACGAGGTCGTCCGCCGCGCCCGGCAGATCCGGCTCGGCGGGCCCTTCGACCCCGAGGCCGAGACGGGCGCGCTGATCTCCGCAGGGCACCTGGCGAAGGTCGAGGCGTACGTCGCCGCGGGGATCGCCGAGGGCGCGGTACTGCGCTGCGGCGGCGCCCGGCCGGGCGACCCGGCCCTCGCCGACGGCCACTACTACCCGCCGACCGTGCTCGACGAGTGCCGGCAGGACATGCGCGTGGTGCACGAGGAGTCCTTCGGGCCCGTGCTCACCGTGGAGCGCTTCACCGACGAGGACGACGCCGTACGCATCGCCAACGACACCGAGTACGGACTCGCCGGAGCCGTCTGGACGCAGGACGCCGGCAAGGCCCAGCGGGTCGCCAAGCGGCTGCGCCACGGCACGGTGTGGATCAACGACTACCACCCCTATGTGCCGCAGGCGGAGTGGGGTGGCTTCGGGCACTCGGGCGTGGGCCGGGAGCTGGGACCGACCGGCCTGGAAGAGTACCGAGAGCCCAAACACATCTGGCAGAACATCCAACCCCGGCCGCAGCACTGGTTTCGCGGCTGAACGCCGAAAAGAGGTCGATCATGACCCCAACCACGACCGAGGTCCCGCAGCGGCGAGGCGCGCCCCAGGACTCCGCCCCCACCCCCGTCGTGTCCGTGCGCAATCTGTGGAAGGTGTTCGGGCCGAAGGCCGACCGGATACCGGAGTCCGAGGAGCTGTGCGGTCTCACCCGCCGCGAGCTCATGGACCGCACCGGATGCACCGCCGCCGTCCGCGATGTGAACTTCGACGTCTCACCCGGCGAAGTGTTCGTCGTGATGGGCCTGTCCGGTTCCGGCAAGTCCACCCTGGTGCGATGCCTGACCCGGCTGATCGAACCGACCGCCGGCGAGATCGTCTTCGAGGGCGAGGACATCAGGGACGCGGACGACAGACGCCTGCGCGAACTGCGGCGCCGTAAGTTCTCCATGGTCTTCCAGCACTTCGGTCTGCTGCCCCACCGCCGCGTCGTCGACAACGTGGCGTTCGGACTGGAGATCCGCGGCATGGGCAAGGCCGAACGCACCAGGCGGGCCCAGGAAGTCGTCGAACTGGTCGGCCTCGCGGGCTACGAGAACTCCTACCCCGACCAGCTCTCCGGCGGTATGCAGCAGCGCGTCGGCCTCGCCAGGGCGCTGGCCGGCGACCCGGACGTGCTCTTCTTCGACGAACCGTTCTCGGCGCTCGACCCGCTGATCCGCAGGGACATGCAGAACGAGGTCATCCGCCTCCACCACGAGGTCGGCAAGACCATGGTGTTCATCACCCACGACCTCTCCGAGGCGCTCAAGCTGGGCGACCGCATCCTCATCATGCGCGACGGCAAGACCGTCCAGTGCGGCACCGGCGACGAGCTGGTGGGCGCCCCGGCGGACGACTACGTCCGCGAGTTCGTCAAGGACGTGCCGCGCGCCGACGTACTGACGCTGCGGTGGATCATGCGCCCGGCGGCGGACGGCGACGCCCTGGACGGCCCCGAGCTGGGCCCGGACGTCGTGGTGCGGGAAGCCACCCGCGCGGTGCTCGCCGCCGAGAAGCCGGTCAAGGTCGTCGAGAACGGCAAGCTGCTCGGCATCGTCGGCGACGAGGAGATCCTCGCGGTCGTCGCCGGGCGGGAAGGCGACGCGTGATGGCCGCCGTCATGGAGAAGACGGACGGGCTGGGAAAGGTGGACGGGCCGGCGAACGCGCCGGATCCCGCCTCCGCCGCCGCAGGGCGCAGAGTCGGTCGCGGCATGGCGGTGGCCGCGATCCTCCTCCTCTGGCTGGTGCTGTTCGCCGTACTGCGCGGGAAGCAGACCCTGACCCTGGCGGCGGCGGACCTGACCGATCTGCACCGGTGGTTCAACGACGTCAACGACTCGATCGGCGCGAACCGCAACTCCAACCCGCTCTTCCTCTACTTCTTCAACGAGATCCGCCTGGTCATCGACACCCTGGTGACCTTCGTCCAGGAACTGATCTCGCAGGCGTCCGCCGACCGCCCCCTCCCGCAGATCGGCTGGCTCGGTGTCGTCGGCATCGCCGGCTATGTCTCCTGGGCCGTGGGCAACTGGCGGGTCGCGCTGCTGACCGTGGCCGGCTTCACCTTCTTCGGGCTCCAGGGCCTGTGGCAGGAGAGCATGGACACCCTGGCGCTCACCCTCTCCGCGGTCCTCGTGGCGCTGCTGTTCGCCATCCCGCTCGGTGTGTGGGCGGGGCTGTCCGACCGGGTCAACCGGATCATGACGCCTTTCCTGGACTTCATGCAGACGATGCCGACCTTCGTCTATCTGGCCCCGCTGACCCTGTTCTTCCTCATCGGCGGCGCCTCCGCCACGATCGCCACGGTGATCTACGCGGCCCCGCCGGCGATCAGGATCACCGCGCACGCCATCCGGTCCGTCCCCGAGACCACCGTCGAGGCGGCCGACTCGCTGGGCGCGACCCGGCGGCAGTCACTGCTGAAGGTCCTGCTGCCGATGTCCAAACGGACCGTGGTGATGGGCGTCAACCAGTCGATCATGGCGGCCCTGGCCATGGTGACCATCGCGGCCCTGATCGGTGCGCCCGGCCTCGGCAGGACCGTCGTCCAGGCCCTGCAGTCCCTCGACGTCGGTACGGCCTTCAACGCGGGCCTCTCCATCGTCGTGATGGCGATCGTCCTGGACCGGGTCACGACCGCCGCCAGCACCCGCGCGGAGGCGGCCAGAAGTTCGAAGAATCGCTTCCTCGCCTGGCGGCGTCCCCTCCTGGGCGCCGGCGCGGTGGTCACGGCGGTCCTCGTCTACATGTCGCACACCTACGTCTGGGCGGCCGAGTTCCCCGGCGAGGGCGGCGCGGGCAGCTCCATCGCGAGCGCGGCCGACACCACGGCGACCTGGGTGCAGGACGAGCTCTCGGGCCTCACCAACGCGGTCCGTGACACCCTCACCAACGGCCTCCTGAACCCCTTCCAGTCGCTGCTCACCGACTCCCCGTGGTGGCTCGTCGGCGCGGTGCTGATCGCTCTCGGCGTCGTGTTCGGCGGCTGGCGCGCCGGGCTCACCACGGCCGTGTGCGTGGGCCTGCTGGTCGGCACCGGTGTGTGGTCGGACGGCATGACGACGATGGCGTTGACCCTCGTCGCCACGGTGCTGGTGATGCTGGTCGGCGTCTTCTTCGGCGTGTGGATGGGACGCAGCGCGCTGGTCGACCGGCTGCTGCGCCCCACTCTGGACGCGGCCCAGGTCATGCCGCCGTTCGTCTATCTCGTCCCGTTTCTCGCGCTGTTCGGCCCGACCCGCTTCACCGCGATCGTCGCTGCCGTCGTCTACGCGGCCCCAGTCGCCGTGAAGATCATCGCGGACGGGGTACGGAACGTGCCCGCGACCACCGTGGAAGCGGCCACCGCTGCCGGGTGCAGCAGCTGGCAGATCATCACCAAGGTCCAGCTGCCGATGGCACGTGGTGCCCTGACCCTCGCCACGAACCAGGGCCTCATCTACGTGCTGTCGATGGTGGTCGTGGGCGGTCTGGTGGGCGCGGGAGCCCTCGGCTACGACGTCGTAGCCGGCTTCTCGCAGGGGCAGCTGTACGGGAAGGGGCTGGCCGCGGGGCTGGCCATCGTCCTTCTCGGAGTCATGTTCGACAGGATCACTCAGGCAGCGGCGCGGCGTGCCGGCGCATAAGGAGCTACGGACCATGGCAGGACACGTAAAACACTGGAGAGTCGGCGCGGCCGGCATAGCCGTCCTCGCACTCGCCCTCACGGCCTGCGGAGGGGCCAAGGTCGGTGACGACTCCTCGGGGTCCGACAGCTCGGGCGGCTCCGCCGAGTGCGGCACCTTCAACCTCGCGGTCAACCCGTGGGTGGGCTACGAGGCCAACGCGGCGGTCATCGCGTACGTCGCGCAGAAGGACCTCGGCTGCAAGGTCGTCAAGAAGGACCTCAAGGAGGAGATCGCCTGGCAGGGCTTCGGGACGGGCGAGGTCGACGCCGTCGTCGAGAACTGGGGCCACGACGACCTGAAGAAGAAGTACATCACCGACCAGAAGACCGCCGTCGACGCGGGTCTCACCGGCAACAAGGGGCTGATCGGCTGGTACGTGCCGCCGTGGCTCGCCAAGGAGCACCCGGACATCACCGACTGGAACAGCCTCAACAAGTACGCGGCCGAGTTCAAGACCTCGGAGTCCGGCGGCAAGGGGCAGCTCCTCGACGGTGACCCGTCGTTCGAAACCAACGACGAGGCCCTGGTGAAGAACCTTAAGCTGGACTACAAGGTGGTGTACGGAGGCAGTGAGACCGCGCTCATCCAGGCCTTCCGCGACGCGGAGAAGAACAAGAAGTGGCTGATCGGCTACTTCTATGAGCCGCAGTGGTTCCTGTCCGAGGTGCCGCTCGTCAAGGTCAAGCTGCCCGACTACAAGGCGGGTTGCGACGCCGACGCGGAGAAGATCGCCTGCGACTACCCCGTGTACGAGCTGGACAAGATCGTCAGCGCGAAGTTCGCCAAGTCGGGCAGCCCGGCCTATGACCTGGTCAAGAACTTCACCTGGACCAACGACGACCAGAACGTCGTGGCGAAGTACATCGCGGTGGACAAGATGACGCCCGAGGCGGCGGCGGAGAAGTGGGTCGAGGCCAACCAGGACAAGGTGGACGCCTGGCTGAAGTAGCAGCGGAGGCCGGACGCCAAGAACCGGTCGCCCACGCCCGGTGGGCGGTGCGCATCCCGCGCGCACCGCCCACCGGGCATCGCTGTGTTCATCGACTACTGAACGCGAACGCACAGCCGTCACCTGGATCGCGACCGCCAACGAAATACTCGCGAAGGTCCGACTCGTCGAGACCTGGGTGAAGAAACTCGTCAATGACAAATCGAAGTAACGCGAACCGGGTCACGAGACACTGAGGTTTTCTCAGAGGCTATGGAGTCACACCGGGTCCGGCAGGTCCATGAGCGCGAGTTTGGCCGGGTCGACCACGGCGGTGATCGCGGTGATGTGTCCATCGGCGACGGTGAAGGCGAGGAGGGAGAGCGGGGTGCCGTCTTCGCGCCAGGAGATGACGCCGGGGTGGCCGTTGACGGTCGCCGCATGTCCTCGTGCCGCGCTGCCGGCCACTCGCGCGCGGGTGGCGACTTCGGTGGCCCCGAGCGTGACGAACGTGCCGTTCGGGGTGTGGACGGTGAACTTCACTTCGGGGTGGAGAACCTGCAGCAGCTGCTCGAACCGGCCGTCGTGGGCCGCGGCCAGGAAGGCTTGGACCACCTCGCGTTGTTGTCGTCCGGCGCTTGCCGGCTGCTGGGTGGCCTGTACCTTCCTGCGGGCTCGGCTGGCGAGCATTTTGGCCGCGTCGGCGGACTTGCCAAGAATGGTGCCGATCTCCGCGAAGGGCACGGCGAACACGTCGTGCAGCACGAACGCCAGTCGCTCGTCCGGGCGCAGCGAGTCGAGGACCGTGAGAAGCGCGAGGCCGACGGAGTCCCCGAGTGCCGCGAGTTCTTCCGGAGCGGGAGCGTCGTCGAGCGTGACGGTGAATTCGGGTAGCTGGTCGTCGAAGGAGACTTCTGGGTGCGTCCGGCCCGACCGCAGGACATCGAGGCTGATGCGGCCGACCACGGTGGTCAGCCAGCCGCCGAGGTTGTCGATGGTGTCGGTGTCCTGTCGGGACAGACGCAGCCACGCCTCTTGGACCACGTCTTCCGCATCGGCATGTGACCCGAGCACGCGGTAGGCGACGGCGCGGAGCCGGTCACGGTGGGACTCGAAGGCATCGACGATCGGGTCCGCGGGATGAGTGCCGGCCATGTTGTTACCTCCCTGGAAGCTGCTCCGTCATAGGGATGACGCACACAGGCGCCGCAACGTAACCCGATGAAGGAGAGCACTCCCACATGGAAAACCGGCTCAAGAACAAGAACACCAACAACCCCGATGTGTGGACCGCGGTCCAGCACCTCCAGAAGGCGATCGCCGCCGGGGGCGTCGACCCAAAGCTGCTCGCGCTGGTCCACCTGCGCGCCAGCCAGATCAACAGCTGCTCGGCGTGCGTCTACGCCAGTGTCTCCGGAGGGAAGAAGGCTGGTGACACCGACGAGCGGCTGCACAACGTCGCAGCGTGGCGCGAGGCGCCGTTCTACACCGACGCGGAACGCGCGGCACTGGCGCTGGCCGAGGCCGCCACCCGGCTGCAGGACGGTGCGCCGGGTGTCACCGACGAGATCTGGGAAGAGGTCAACGCCCACTTCACCGAGGAGCAGATCGGCGCGATCAACCTGGAGATCGCGATGACCAACTTCTTCAACCGGATCAACCGCACCATCAACGAACCGGCCGGCAAGACCTGGGGCTGAGCCCAGCGTGGCTCTTACCCACTGAGGCTTCACCAGTGGGTAAGAGCCACCAGGCCGGGCAGGCGTGAAGCCCTGGTAGGACTGGTCCGCCAAAATCATGTTCGCTCGAACCAGAGGCTTCACGTTGGTCACCCATGCTGCCGCGCTCGACGTCCCGCGCCACATCGTGGAGTTCCTCGCCCGGTTGCTGGCCGCCCACCGGCGCGGGATCGGCACGCCGAAGGGCTCTCGCGCCCTGAGCCCGTTCCGCCAGGCGGTACTGGTGCTGCGCTGGTTCCGAGAACACGGCTGCGTGCACACTGCCTGGCCCGGGACGCCGGGATCTCGCAGGCCACCGGCTACCGCTACCTCCATGAGGGCATCGGCGTGCTGGCCGCCCAAGTTCCTGATCTGCACGAGGTGCTGGACCACTGCCGCGCCGAGGGGATGACACACGTGGTGCTGGACGGCACGCTGATCTCCTGCGACCGGCTGGCCGGGGTCCGGGAGAACGGCAACGACCTGTGGTTCTCCCAGAAGCACAAGAGCTTCGGCGGCAACATTCAGTTCCTGGCTGCGCCGGACGGCACCCCGTTGTGGGTCTCCGATGTCGAGCCGGGTTCTGCCCCGGATATCACCGCGGCCCGTATCCACGTGCTGCCCGCGCTGTACAAGGCCGCCGCCGACGGGCTTCCCACGCTCGCCGACAAGGGCTACATCGGTGCTGGCATCGGCATTCACGTGCCCGTACGCCGCCCCAAAGGCCACTCCGAGACCGCCCTGGACCGAGGAACTCGCGCCACGAATGCGCTGATCAGACACGTGAGGGTGCGCGGCGAGTGGACCGCGGCGGAACTGAAGGAACGCTGGCGAACCCTCAAGCACGTCACCCTCAGCCCCAGCAGAATCGGCGACATAGCCCGCGCCGCACTCGTTCTCAACGGTCACTGGAAATGACCTTCACTGAGAAAACCTCACTGATGGGGGCCGACAGCGAGCTGTCGGCCCCCATTGGGAATTGCGCGTCGGTCAGGCCGAATGGCTCAGCGCGCAACAATCCGCATCAGCCATTGAAGGGGCACTTCTTGATGATGAAGAATGCTTTTCCGGGCTTGTCCACACCAAGAACTCCCTGGCCTCCGGGCCTTGAGCTGCCGACGACGAGGTCCGCGCCCTTGAACTGCGTGGTTTTGGAGTGCCACAGGACCCGGCCACCGGAATACTGGTAGAACCGCACATCGCCGTTCTTGGCGACCTGTACATACGCGGACGGGCCGCTGAGATGCCCCTTGGCCTTGTATACCGAGCAGGTCAAGGCCTTGTAGGTCATGTAAATGTTGTAGTTCTTCCCGACGCAGAACCTGGCCTTTCGTGACGCGGGGCCATCGGTGATGCACTGCCCCGCCTTGAGCTTTTTCCCATTGGCCAGGCGGTTGTTCGCCGCCGCGCTGGCAGGGCTGGCCGTGCCCAGGGCGACCGCAGCCGCGACCGCGAAGACGGCCGCGTGAAGCGCAGGCCGGTGACTGATTCTGAAAATACGCGCCATGGCGCATTCCTCCCCGTGGATGAATGGAACTCGGTCAATTTTGCCGTGTTCCCATTCCGAGTAGGATCCTATCTCAGGGGCGCATTCACTGGGCGCCCCCGAGATCCTTTTGTAGAATATTTGCCATTCACTTGTCGAGACTCTTCGTGACGGTCTGCCCATCTCTCTGATGGGGCCGCTTCGGCTGTCCGGGCTGAGGATGGGCATCCCGGCGGCCCGGCTGTCGCGCCGGGTGGGCACCGGGTTCCATATCGGCGCGAACCGCAACTCCACCCCGCTCTTTCTCCACTTCCTCAACGAGATCCGCCTGGTCGTCGACACTTTGGTGACCTTCGTCCAGGAACTGATCTCGCGGGCCTCCGCCCCGGGTCGACCGGCCCCGCTGACGGCTGTTCTTCCTCATTGGCGGTGCACGCCATCCGGTCCGTCCCCGAGACCACGGTCGAGGCGGCCGACTCGCTGGGCGCGACCCGGCGGCAGTCCCTGCTGCCGATGTCCAGGCGGACCATGGTCATGGGCTCAGCCAGTCGATCATGGCCGCCCTCGCCATGGTCACGGCCCGTTTCCCGGGCCGCTCGGCGACTCGTTCTCCCGGCCGTTCCCGGGCGTCATCAGCCCTCTTGACACCCACCTGCGCGGCAGGCACATTGAGTTGCGCAACCTGAATCATGTTGCGCACGAAGCAACTCGATCGGCTGGACGGATTTGCAAACCGGAGGTGCGGCGATGGCGGGACCCCGAGTGGTCATCATCGGAGCGGGTGTCGTTGGCGCGGCACTCGCGGACGAGATCTCCGCGCGAGGCTGGACCGAAGTGACCGTGGTCGACCAGGGCCCGCTGCCCGCCACCGGGGGGTCGTCGTCGCACGCCCCGGGCCTGGTCTTCCAGACGAACTCCTCGAAGACCATGACGGAGCTGGCCCGCTACACCGTCGAGAAGTTCTGCTCCCTCGACGTCGACGGCAAGCCGTGCTTCCTCCAGGTCGGCGGCCTCGAAGTGGCCACCACCCCCGAGCGCCTCACCGAGATCCAGCGGCGCCACGGCTGGATCACCGCCTGGGGCGTCGAGGCCCGCCTGCTGACCGCCGCCGAGTGCGTCGAGCAGCACCCGCTGGTCAACCCCGACCGGGTGCTCGGCGGCCTCCTGGTCCCCACCGACGGGCTCGCCAAGGCCGTGCTCGCCGTCGAGGCGCAGATCCGCCGGGCCACCGAGCGCGGTGTGCGCTTCCTGGCTCGCCACGAGGTCCTCGACGTCCAGCAGGCCGGCGGCGGCGTGACCGGTGTCCTCACCGACCAGGGCGAGATCCCCGCCGACATCGTCGTGTGCTGTGCCGGCATCTGGGGCCAGAAGATCGCCCGCATGGTCGGCATGAACCTGCCGCTCACCCCGCTCGCCCACCAGCTCGCCTGGACCGGCCCGGTCCCGGCCCTGGCCGGCCAGACCGAGGAGGCGGTGCGGCCGATCCTGCGCCACCAGGACGCCGACCTCTACTACCGCGACCGCTTCGACGGCATCGGCATCGGCTACTACGGGCACCGCCCGATGCCCATCTCCGTCGACGACATCCTCTCCGTGGACGAGGCCGACGACATGCCGTCGGTCATGAAGTTCACGGAGGACGACTTCGCCGACGCCTGGGCCGAGACCCAGTCCCTGCTCCCCTCGACGCGGGAGGCCAAGGTCGAGGAGGGCATCAACGGCCTGTTCTCCTTCACCACCGACAACTTCCCGCTCCTCGGCGAATCCCCGGACGTCCAGGGCTTCTGGGTCGCCGAGGCCGTCTGGGTCACGCACTCCGCGGGCGTCGGCCGGGCCATGGCCGAATGGCTGGTCGACGGCCACTGCTCCTCCTTCGACCTGCACGAGTGCGACGTCAACCGCTTCGAGCCGCACCAGCTGTCCCCGGAGTACGTCCTGGCCCGCGACTGCCGGAACTTCGAGGAGGTCTACGACATCCTCCATCCGCTCCAGCCGTCCGGTGACCCGCGCCCGATCCGCACCAGCCCCTTCCACGCCCGCCAGCAGGAGCTGGGCGCCGTCTTCATGGAGGCGAACGGCTGGGAGCGCCCGCAGTGGTACGAGGCCAACGCGCCACTGGTCGAGGGCCGCAGCATTCCCACTCCCAACGACTGGGCCGCCCAGTTCTGGTCGCCCATCGTCGGCGCCGAGGCCCAGGCCAC
Organism: Streptomyces adelaidensis; assembly: GCF_016598475.1. Taxonomy (GTDB): domain Bacteria; phylum Actinomycetota; class Actinomycetes; order Streptomycetales; family Streptomycetaceae; genus Streptomyces; species Streptomyces adelaidensis. The sequence goes on along the minus strand of NZ_JAEMUX010000004.1, from coordinate 42,895 downwards.
CCGCGAGACCGTCGCGATGTACGACATGACGGCCCTCAAGCGGATCGAGGTCGCCGGCCCCGGTGCCGGCGCCTTCCTGGACCGACTGTGCACCGGCAAGATCACCAAGTCCGTCGGCTCGGTGACCTACACCCTGCTCCTGGACCACGACGGCGGCATCCGCAGCGACGTCACCATCGCCAGGCTGGCCCGCGACCTCTTCCAGGTCGGCGCCAACGGCAACCTGGACCTCGACTGGTTCACCCGCCACCTCCCCGCCGACGGCACGGTCCAGGTCCGCGACATCACCCCCGGTACCTGCTGCGTCGGCCTGTGGGGCCCGCTGGCCCGCAAGGTCCTCCAGCCCCTGACGGACGAGGACTTCTCGGCCGACGGCCTGAAGTACTTCCGCGCCAAGCACGCCTACATCGGCTCGGTGCCCGTCACCGCGATGCGCCTGTCGTACGTCGGTGAACTCGGCTGGGAGCTCTACACCACCGCCGACCAGGGCCTGAAACTGTGGGACACGCTGTGGCAGGCCGCCAAGCCCCTCGGCGGCGTCATCGCGGGGCGCGGCGCCTTCAACAGCCTCCGCCTGGAGAAGGGCTACCGCTCCTTCGGCACCGACATGACCTACGAGCACGATCCCTACGAGGCCGGCGTCGGCTTCGCGGTCAAGCTCGACAAGGACGACTTCATCGGCAAAGCGGCGTTGGAGCGGCGCAGGCTCGACGTACGGCGGAAGTTGACCTGCCTCACCATCGACGAGCCGGGGTCGGTCGTCATGGGGAAGGAGCCGGTGTACGACGGTGACCGGGCGGTCGGCTACGTCACCAGCGCGGCCTATGGCTACACGATCGGCAAGGGGATCGCGTATGCGTGGCTGCCGGTTGAGCTGGCCGCTCCTGGTACGGCGTTGCAGATCGGCTACTTCGACCAGCGGGTGGAGGCGGTTGTGGCCGAGGAGCCGTTGTTCGATCCGGCCATGTCCCGGCTCCGTGGCTGAGCTGTCGGCAGTGGGTGCCGCGATGGGTGGTCGATCGTCTGCGGCGCCATCGTGGCTGGTCGCGCCCCGCGGCGGAGCCGCATATGGACACTGCCCCGCGCCCCTTTTGGGGCGCCGCAGTTCAGGTTCTTGGAAGGAGCACCGTCGGTGACCGCACAGCTGCTTGACGGTAAGGCGACCGCCGCCGCCATTCGTCTTGAACTCGCTGAGCGCGTGGGCAAGTTGATTGCCGACGGTGGGCGGGCGCCCGGGCTCGGGACCGTCCTCGTCGGTGACGATCCGGGTAGCCACGCCTATGTCGGCGGGAAGCACCGTGACTGCGCTCAGGTGGGTATCGCCTCCATCCGTCGGGATCTGCCGGCCGATGCCTCGCAGCAGCAGGTCGAGGACGTGATCGACGAGTTGAACGCCGATCCGGCCTGCACCGGGTACATCGTCCAGCTCCCGCTCCCGCGCCACCTGGACTCGGGCGCGGTGCTGGAACGCATGGACCCGGCCAAGGACGCCGACGGCCTGCACCCCGTGAACCTCGGCCGGCTCGTCCTGGGCGAAGAGGCTCCGCTGCCGTGCACCCCGCGTGGGATCGTCGAACTCCTCCGCCGCTACGAGGTGCCCCTCGCGGGCGCGCGGGTGTGTGTCATCGGCCGGGGCATCACTGTCGGCCGCCCCATCGGCCTCCTCCTCACCCGCCGCTCCGAGAACGCCACCGTCACCCTGTGCCACACCGGCACCCAGGGCCTGGCCTGGCACGTCCGGGAGGCCGACATCGTCATCGTGGCCGCCGGCTCGCCCGGACTGATCACCAAGGACATGCTGCGCCCCGGCGCGGCCGTCCTGGACGTCGGCATCACCCGCACCGACGAGGGCCTGGTCGGCGATGTGCACCCGGACGCCGCCCAGATCGCGGGCTGGCTCGCGCCGATGCCCGGGGGCGTGGGCCCCATGACCCGGGCGATGCTGCTCGCCAACGTCGTCGAGGCCACCGAGCGGAACGCGAACGCCGTATGAACCTGTCCCTTCCAGAGGACGGAGCCGTCCGATGAACCCCCGTACCCCTGGCGCTGAACTCCCCGAGCACCCCGACTGGCTGTGGCGCACGCCCGAGCCGAAGCGGTCGTACGACGTGATCGTCGTGGGCGGTGGCGGCCACGGCCTGGCCACCGCCCACTACCTGGCGAAGAACCACGGCATCACCAACGTCGCCGTGCTGGAGAAGGGCTGGCTGGCGGGCGGCAACATGGCCCGCAACACGACGATCATCCGCTCGAACTACCTCTGGGACGAGAGCGCCGGCATCTACGAGCACGCGCTCAAGCTGTGGGAGGGCCTGGCGGAGGAGCTGGACTACCCGATCCTGTTCTCCCAGCGCGGCGTGCTGAACCTGGCGCACAGCCTCCAGGACGTCCGCGACAGCGTGCGCCGGGTGGAAGCCAACCGCCTCAACGGCGTGGACGCGGAGTGGCTCGACGCCGAGCAGGTCAAAGAGGTCTGCCCGATCGTCAACATCTCCCCGGACGTCCGCTACCCGGTCCTCGGCGGTACCTACCAGCCCCGTGCCGGCATCGCCAAGCACGACCACGTGGCCTGGGGCCTGGCCCGCTCGGCGGACGCGGCAGGGGTCGACATCATCCAGAACTGCGAGGTGACGGGTCTCGACGTGGTCGGTGGCCGGGTGGTCGGAGTCCAGACCACCCTGGGCCCCATCGCGGCGGGCAAGGTGGCACTCTGCTCGGCGGGCCACACCTCGGTACTGGCGGCGATGGCGGGCATCGAACTCCCGCTCCAGAGCCACCCGTTGCAGGCCCTGGTCTCCGAACTCCTGGAGCCGGTCCACCCGACGGTCGTGATGTCCAACGCGGTCCACGTCTACGTGAGCCAGGCCCACAAGGGCGAGCTGGTCATGGGCGCGGGCATCGACTCGTACAACTCCTACACCCAGCGCGGCGCCTTCCACATCATCGAAGAGCAGATGTCGGCGGCCCTGGAACTCTTCCCGGTCTTCGCCCGCGCCCACGTCCTGCGCACCTGGGGCGGCATCGTCGACGTCAGCCCCGACGCCTCACCGATCGTCGGCCTCACCCCGGTCGACAACCTCTACCTCAACTGCGGCTGGGGCACGGGCGGTTTCAAGGCCACGCCGGGTGTCGGCTGGGTCTACGCCCACACCATCGCCCACGACACCCCCCACCCGCTCAACGCCCCCTTCTCGCTCGACCGTTTCACCACCGGCGCGCTCGTCGACGAACACGGCGCCGCCGCGGTGGCCCACTGAGCGCTCCGCCAGAAGTGCCGCCATGGGCCGTCGATCGTCTGCGGCGCCGTCGTGGCTGGTCGCGCAGTTCCTCGCGCCCCTTGGGGGCGCTGCCCCAATCCGCTTAGGGAGCCGAACCATGCTGCTCATCCCCTGCCCGTGGTGCGGGCCCCGTGACGAGGCCGAGTTCCACTACGGCGGCCAGGCCCATGTGCCGTACCCGGAGGACCCGGCGTCTCTCACCGACGAGGAGTGGGCCCGCTACCTGTTCTTCCGCGACAACCCGAAGGGTCCGTTCGCCGAGCGCTGGAGCCACGCGGCGGGCTGCCGTCGCTGGTTCAACGCGGTGCGGAACACGGCGACGAACGAGCTGGTGACGGTGTACCGGGCGGGGGAGGAGAGGCCGGTCACGGCTGCTTCTGTAACGCCAGCAACTTCCGTAACTCCAGTGACTTCAGTCCCTTCTGAGCCGCGTCCGGCATCCCCAGCCCGTCCGGCGTTCGAGGACGAGCCCGTTCAGGGCGACGGGGGTCCGGGGGCGGAGCCCCCAGCGGGGTCGACGGGCGGGCCCCTCGTCTCGGGAAGGGGCGGGATCGGGAAAGGAACCCAGCCGTTCCGCCTGACCACCGGCGGCCACGCGGACCGGACCGAAACCCTCACCTTCACCTTCGACGGCACCGAATACCAGGGTCACCGAGGCGACACCCTCGCCTGCGCCCTGCTCGCCAACGGCGTCATCCACACCGGCACCAGCATCAAACTCGGCCGCCCCCGAGGCATCTTCTCGGCCGGCGTCGAAGAGCCCAACGCGGTCATCCAGATCGAGGCCCCGTTCCCCGAACCGATGCTCCCCGCGACCACGGTCGAGCTCTACGACGGCCTGGTGGCGACCAGCCTCCCCGGCCAGGGCCGCCTCGCCACGGAACCGGACCCCGCCCGCTACGACGCCGTCCACACCCACTGCGATCTGCTGATCGTCGGCGCGGGCCCGGCCGGCCTCGCCGCGGCGACGGCGGCGGCGAGGAGCGGCGCCCGTGTCATCCTCACCGACGACCGGCCGGAGCCCGGCGGCAGCCTCCTGGGGGCCGGCGAACACCTCGACTGGGTCGAAGAGGTCACCGGCCGACTCGACACCGCCCCCGAGGTACGCGTCCTGCGCCGCACCACCGTCTTCGGCTACTACGACGACAACCACCTCCTCGCCGTGGAACGCCGGACCAACCACCTCGGCGCCGACGCCCCCGAGAACGTCTCCCGCGAACGCGTCTGGCGCATCCGGGCCCGCCACGTGGTCCTCGCCACCGGCGCCCACGAGCGTTCCCTCGCCTTCGCGGACAACGACCGCCCCGGCGTGATGCTGGCCGCTTCCGCCCGCACCTACGTCAACCGCCACGGCGTCCTGCCCGGCCGCCACGCGGTCGTCTTCACCACCAACGACAGCGCCTACGCGGCGGCGCTGGACCTGCGCGAAGCCGGCGTGGCGGTCGCGGCGATCGTCGACACCCGCTCCGAGGCGGGGGAGTGGGCGGAGCGCGCCCGGGCGGCCGGTATCGAGGTGCTCACCGGCCACGCCGTCACCGGCACGGCGGGCGAGACACGTCTGACCGCCGTGACCGTCGCCCCGTACGGAGAGTCCACGGGACAGCGGGAGTTCGCCGTCGACCTGCTGCTGGTCTCCGGCGGCTGGAACCCGGTGGCACACCTGTTCAGCCAGGCAGGCGGCAAGCTGCGCCACGACGAGGCGCTCGGCTCCTTCGTGCCCGACACCTGCCGTCAGGCGGTCGAGGTCGTGGGCAGTGCGAACGGCGCCTTCGACCTGCCCACCGTCCTCGCCCAGGGCGCCGCCGCCGGCGCCCGCGCCGTCGAGGCCGAGGGCTACACCGCCGAGGCACCCCGCCTCCCCGCCACGGCCGCACAGCCGCGGACGACGCCACCCATGCATGTGTACGTCGTCTTCGGCGCCTCGGACGCCCCCCGTTTCGTCGACCTCCAGCGCGACGTCACCGTGGACGACCTGGCCCGGGCGACCGGCGCCGGTATGCGCTCGGTCGAGCACACCAAGCGCTACACCACGGCCGGCACCGCGGGCGACCAGGGCAAGACCTCCGGCGTCCTGGCCAGTGGTGTGGTCGCCGAACTCCTCGGCGTGGATGTCTCCGCGCTCGGCACGACCACCTTCCGCCCGCCCTACACCCCCGTCTCCTTCGCCACCCTCGCGGGCCGCCACCGGGGCGCGCTGCACGACCCCGTCCGTACGACCGCCCTGCACGAGTGGCATGTCGCGCGCGGCGCACTGTTCGAGAACGTCGGCCAGTGGAAGCGCCCCTGGTACTACCCGCGAGGCGGTGAGGACATGGAAGCGGCCGTGCTGCGCGAGTGCGCCGCCGCCCGCGAGAGCGTCGCCTTCATGGACGCCTCCACCCTCGGCAAGATCGACGTCCAGGGCCCGGACGCCGCCGTCTTCCTGGACCGGCTCTACACCAACATGATGAGCACCCTGAAGGTCGGCATGATCCGCTACGGCGTCATGAGCCGCCTGGACGGCATGATCTTCGACGACGGCACCGTCATCCGCGTCGCCCAGGACCGCTTCCTGGTCACCACGACCACCGGCAACGCGGCCGCCGTACTGGACTGGATGGAGGAGTGGCTCCAGACGGAATGGCCCGAACTCCGCGTCCACTGCACCTCGGTGACCGAGCAGTGGGCCACCGTCGCCCTCGTCGGCCCCCGCTCCCGCGCGGTCCTCGGCGCGCTCGCGCCTCAACTGGCCGTGGAGAACGACGACTTCCCGTTCATGGCGTGGCGGGACACGACGGTCGCGGGCATCGAGGCCCGGGTGTGCCGGATCAGTTTCTCCGGCGAACTGGCCTACGAGATCAACGTGTCACCCTGGCAGGCCCTCGCCCTGTGGGAGGCGCTGTACGAGGCCGGCGCCCCGTACGGCATCACGCCGTACGGCACCGAGACCATGCACGTCCTGCGCGCGGAGAAGGGCTACCCGATCATCGGCCAGGACACCGACGGCACGGTGACCCCCCAGGATCTCGGCATGGGTTGGGCGGTCTCGAAGAAGAAGCCCGACTTCGTCGGCAAGCGCTCCTACGCCCGCGCCGACACCGTCCGCCCCGACCGCAAGCACCTGGTCGGCCTGCTCCCGGTGGACCCGGCCGTCTTCCTCCCCGAAGGCACACACCTGGTCGCCGACAGCGAACTGCCCGCCCCGCCCGTCCCGATGCTCGGCCACGTCACCTCCAGCTACCGCAGCGCGGCCCTCGGCCGGACCTTCGCGCTCGCCCTGATCAAGGGCGGCCGGGACCGCATCGGTGAGCGGCTCTACGCCCCGGTGGGTGACCGGCTGGTCCCGGTGACCGTGGCGAGCCCCGTCCTCTACGACCCCGAGGGAGCCCGCCGCGATGGCTGACACCGTACTCACCGCTCCGCCCCGCAGCCCGCTGTCGCACGCCGCCGACCGCCTGGCCGCCGCCACCCGCACCTCCGGGGGCGCGGTCCGGCTGGCCGAACTCCCCTTCCTGACCCAGCTGAACGTGCGCCTCGACGCCAAGGGAGCGGCGGCGGACGCCGTCGGACTCGCGCTGGACCTGGCCCTGCCCCTCGAACCGAACAGCGTGGTACGCGCCGGAGAGCTGACCGCGTTGTGGCAGGGCCCCGACGAATGGCTGCTGGTGGCCCCGCCCGGCGCTCAGCGCGACCTGGAGAGCCGCATCCGGGAGGCCGCCGCGGACGAACCCGTCTCCGTCACCGACGTCTCCGCCCAGCGCACCACCGTCCTTGTCACCGGCCCCCGCGCCCGTGACCTCCTGGCCCACGGCTGCCCACTGGACCTGCACCCCCGCGCCTTCGACGCGGGCCGCTGCGCCCAGACGACACTGGGCCGTACCCAGATCGTCCTGGTCGCCCGGGACGAACCCCGAGCCGGATTCTGGGTCCTGGTCCGTTCGTCCTTCGCCGGTTACCTGGCGGACTGGCTCCTCGACGCGGCGACGGAATACCACCACGACTGACAGGAGGGTGCGTCTCCGGTCCCCGGGTGAGGCGCCGCCCTACGGTGACGCCCCGTCAATTAGCTGAATCACTGGAGGCGTTCCAGCAGCCAGACACACAGATCCGGGACGATCTCGGTGTGGGGCGTGGTGGAGTCGGCGTAGGCGAACTCATCGAGGCCGCTGTCGTCCGGGTTGATGCTCTTGACCGGGGTGAAGAGGTGCTCGCGGCTGTCGGGGTCGCGCAGGTCCAGGGCGCTGACGGAGGGGACGAAGCACACGTCGGGGAAGTGCACGGTGGCCGCCGCTCCCGCGGGCTCCATGAGGGTGGCGATGATCTGGTAGGTGTCCAGGGTGCCGCCGGGTGCGGCGTCCAGCTCGGTCAGACCGCTGGTGGTGACCAATGTGGTGATCGGGGGCGCGGGGACCGAGCGTTTGATGTCGGCGACCAGTACGTCGTCGCCTTCGTCCTGGATGAACAGGGTGGTGTCGGCGAACGCCCCGCCGTTGATGTCCAGCGCGGGCGCGCCGGCCGGGAGGACGGTGCCGGTGCCGTTGCCCGCGCCGTTGGCCACCCCGATCAGACGAGGCCTGCGCGGCCACCACCCCACGTCCCCCAGGGCGTTGAGGAAGTCCTCCCGGTCCGGATGCGTGATCAGTTCCTCGGTTTCGGGGTCGTACCAGTACTGGAGCATCTCGTGCGCGGCGGGGCTGTCGACCATCGCGCGCAGGAAGTTGAACGGGGAGGGGACGGTGTGGTGGGTGAGGGCCTGCGCGGCGACGGGCAGGAAACCGCCGCGGTGGGGGCTGTCGTAGGAGAAGTACATCTCCGTCCCGTGGTTCTCCCCTTCGGACTCCATCTTGGCCAGCGCGTAGCGGGTGATGAGCCCGCCCATGCTGAACCCGCCCACGGTCAGGTTTCCGCCGGGACCTCGCAGGACGTTGGCGCGGATCACGGCCTCGCGTGCGGCCTTGGCGTTCTCCAGAATGGAGGCGGTGCGGTCCCTGAAACCGAGCAGGACCACCGCTTGACCGCGCTCGCGCAGGGTGCTGATGAACGGGAAGTCCGCCTCCAGCCCCTGGTAGAACTTGTCCAGCTCGCTCGGGCCGAGGTTGAACCCGTCAGCGATGATCACCGGCCGGGCCATTCCGCCGCCGTTGAGGCCGGGGAAGGCCCACGCGAAGCCGTTCGTCAGCTCCCACTCCTCGTGCTCCGGTACCGTCACCTCGTCGCGTGACTGCCGGGAGATCTGTGCTCCCAAGCTGATCTGTCCCGTGCTTGTACCCGACTGCTCCTCAGGCAAGTGCCCACTCCTCACTGCTGCGCGTACGCGATGCCACGCACCCGGAAGCGCTCAGGTGCGTGGCCGTACGAGGGGAATCACGATGGCTTGCCCAGCATGTGCGGACAGTCGGAACATCACGAGCATTTGCCCGGTTTTCACCCGTATGGCGGAGGTCTTTTTCGCCATGCCGGAGGCGTGGGACACGGGCTTCGATCATGGGTGGTGACGACACGCTGCCGGATGCTCAACCGGCGGCGGCACCGAACCACTTGGGCAGTCGGCCGAGCAGTTCCCGCTGATCGTCACCGACCCACGCCACGTGGCCGTCCGGTCGCAGCAGCACCGCGGGCGCGTCGAGTTCGTCCAGTTCCTCGCTCACGTCCACCACGTGGTCCACTCGGTCCGCCCAGCCCGCCACCGAGAGCCGGCCGGTCTGGTCCAGCAGCAGTCCACGGCCGTCGTGCATCAGCTCGTAGAGGCGTCCCTGCTTCAGAGTTACGTCCCGAAGTCGCCGGCCGAGCAGTTCGTGGCCCTCGCCGACGTCGTAGCGGATCCCGATCGCGGTGATCTTCTCGATCAGGTACCGGTTCACGTTCTCGAAGTCGATCAGTTCCGCCAGCAGCCGGCGCACTGCCTTGGGCCCCGGTTCGGTGGACATCAGCTCGATCTGCGCGCGGGTGTTGTTCAGCACGTCGGCCGCCACCGGGTGCCGTTCGGTGTGGTAGCTGTCCAGCAGACCTTCCGGTGCCCAGCCGCGCACCTCGGCGGCCAGTTTCCAGCCGAGGTTGAAGGCGTCCTGGACGCCGAGGTTGAGTCCCTGACCCCCGGTCGGCGGGTGGATGTGGGCCGCGTCGCCCGCCAGCAGCACCCGGCCGACCCGGTAGCGCTCGGCGAGGCGGGTGGCGTCGCCGAAGCGGGAGAGCCAGCGCGGTGAGTGCGCGCCGAAGTCGGTGCCGGCGAACGCCCGCAGCTGCTGCTTGAACTCCTCCAGGGTCGGCGCGGTCGCACGGTCCTCGGCCACCCCTTCGGCGGGCACGATGACGCGGTACACCCCGTCCCCCTCGGGGATGGCGCCGAACCGCAGCTGGGTCTTGCGGACTTCGGCCGTCACGGCGGCCAGCTCCTCCGGGGACACGGTCAGCGCCATCTCGCCAAGGAGCGTCTCGACCCGGCTCGGCTCGCCGGGGAAGCCGACGCCGAGCTGCTTGCGCACGGTGCTGCGGCCGCCGTCGCATCCGACGAGGTAGCGCGAGCGCAGCCGCGTGCCGTCGGCCAGCTCGACGGTCACGCCGTCGTCGTCCTGACTCAGCCCGACCAGTTCGTGGCGGCGCCGGATCTCGGTGCCCGACTCGATGGCGCGCTCGGTCAGGAGCCGCTCGGTGACCTGCTGCGGAATGGCGAGGACGTACGAGTGCGTGGTGTCCAGCCGGTCCGGCCACGACTTGCCGATGCCGGCGAAGAATCCGCCGACCGCGAACTGTTGACCGAGCGGGAGGAAACGCTCCAGCAGACCGCGCTGGTCCATCACCTCGATGCTGCGCGCGTGCAGGCCGCGCGCACGGGACTGCACCGTGGGCTCCGCCTCTTTCTCCAGTACGAGCACCTGCACGCCGTGCAGCCGCAATTCGCCGGCCAGCATCAGGCCGGTCGGTCCGCCGCCGGCAATGATCACGTCAATCATGAATCCCCCAGGCGATGAGATAGGTCCTGATTTCCGCAGGTCCTGGCTTCGACCGGAGATTTTGCAGCACGACCCGGGCCTTGCCGCAAGGCCCCCGGTGCGCTATATGTTGAGAGTGGCAAGGAGTCGATGAACTCCCTGCCCTCCTTTTTTTGGCCTTCTGCCTGGGGTCTCGGCGGTTATTCGGACCGCCCCGCGCTCAGGGACCGTTGCAGCAGAAGCGTGCCGACCGGGCGGCCGTGCTTGTGGCCGACCTCGACCAGGTGGCCGGCGGCCGTGAAGCCGAAGCGCCGGTGCAGGGCGAGGGAGGCCTCGCTGCCGGTGTCCGCGACAACGGCGATCATCTGCCGCATGCCGGCCCGGGTGGACTCGGTGATGAGCGCCTCCAGCAGCGCCGCGCCCACTCCCCGGCCGGTGGCGTCGGGTGCGAGGTAGAGGGTGTCCTCGACCGCGAACCGGTAGGCCGGCTTGGGGCGCCAGGGGCCCGCGTAGGCGAAGCCGATCACCGCGCCGGACGACTCGGCGACGAAGAAGGGCAGGCCCCGTCCGGCGAGATCGGCCAGCCGCCGCTCCCAGTCGGGGAGGGTCGGCGGTGTCTCCTCGAAGGTGGCCACGGTGTGGCGGACGTAGTGCGCGTAGATGTCGGCCACGGCCTTGAGGTCCGAGGAGGTCGCCGGGCGGACGGTCGGCGGGGTGCTGTCACGACGGTTCACTTCTTCCTCATTTCTCGGTGGTGAAGCCTATTCCGCCGACCGTCGCCCCACTCGTCATGCGCCGCCCGGCCGCCCGGCCGCCCGGCGCGCGTCCGCTAGGGGACGAGCTCCCACTCCTGCGAGCCGTCACTCACGCTGGTCTGCAGGGTGAGCGGCGCCCCGGCGGACGTACCGGTCAGGTACAGGCTCGTGTTCTTCGCCGACTGCAGCCGGAAGAACCCGTCGGCGGTCTTGACGAGGTTCCAGCTGCCGGTGGGGCTGTTGTCGACCCACTGGCCGATCCGCTGGCCGGCCGTGGCGTTGCCGGTCCAGACGGCCGCCGCGCGGCCGCCCGACTTGTTGAGCAGGGTCACACCGCCCTGCGGCTCCGTCACCACGTGCCAGTACTGGGTGTCCGGGTTCGCCGCCGAGCCGGCGTCCTCCAGACGTACGTCGGGGACGTCCCCGTTGCCGATGTTCGCGTCGTTGGTCCTGCCGCCGGTCCCGATCACCTGGTCCGTCCTGCGGTTCACCAGCTGGACGTAGGCGCCGTCCGAGTGGCCGAGATCGACCTCGGCGTAGGCGAGCGTGGACGTGCCCTGGTTGTTGAGGATCGAGATGCGGCCGGTGCCTTCGACGTACTGGAGACTGCGGCTGTAGCCGGCGCGTGAGGTCGTCTGGTACTCCTTCCACACTCCGTCGCTGCGGCCGCTCTCGTTGACCCAGACGTTGCCGCTGCCGGCGGCGTTGTAGACCAGGCGCCCGCCGGGAAGCCTGATGACGACCGGGCTGCCGCCCGTCGCGAGCGGACGGGAGCCGGTGTCGACGGGCAGCGAGGCGACGCCCTCGCCGGTGGCGGAGCCGCGGAAGAACTCCAGCGGGTTGTCGGCGATCCGGTAGCGGGTGTTGGCTCCGCCGCCCCAGTACTCGTACGGCAGGAGCCACTTGCCGTCCGTGGTCCGGACGACGTTCGTCATGCCGGGTCGGCCGCCGCCGATCTCCGACTTGCCGCCGCCCATGTCCTCGGTCAGGCCCGCGAGGTCGACGACGGGGCTGCCCCATTGCGCACTGCGGCCGTCCCACGTCTTGTGGACGAGGATCTGGCCGAGCGAGTCCTTGGCGGTGTCGTTGGCGGGGTCCAGCGTCGGGACGCCGGTCGTCGCGTTGAAGCCGGTGTAGTCGTTCTCGTCGGAGTAGTAGCAGACGAGCTTGCCCTTGTAGACCATCAGGTACGGCTCCCTGAGGGGATCCACCTGCTTGTTCGTGTTCGCGTCGGCGATGTTCTGGCCGGTCGCGCCCGCGCTGCCGCCCTGCCAGCCGCCCGTCGCGACGACGTTGAGGATCTTCCAGGTCGCCCCGTCGTCGGTGCTGGAGTACAGGGCGATCGCCATGTCCCTGCGGTCGCCGTCGTTGGACGGCGTCCAGTTCGGGTCGGCTGCCTTGTGCTCCTTGTAGTAGTAGTCGTCGCCCGAGACGACACTCGCGAGGAGCAGCGTGCCCTGCTTCAGGTCACCGACGTCCTGCGGCAGGGTGTACAGGTAGGGGTTGGTCCAATTGCTGGTGTACTTCGGGTACTTGGGGTCGTCGGATAGGTACGCCGGGGCCTTGACCTCCGACAGCGGCTGCCAGGTCGTGCCGTGGTCGTCGCTCTTGTGGACGGGCAGCGTCTGCCCGTCGGCGCTGCCGGACGCCGGCACCACCGTCGACTTCTCGAACGACGCGATCAGCCGGCCGCTCGGCAGCTGCGCCGACTTGGGGTAGACCGCGCAGTTGCCCCGCCCCTTCAGACAGGGCTCGCTGCCGAGCTGGTAGAGGATGCCGCCCGTCGGGTTGTACGCCTGGGCACTGGACGCGGGGATCAGGAGCAGCGACGCCGCGGCGACGGCGCCACCCAGTGCTCTGGCCGGTTTTCTTCTCTGCACAGCCCCTCCTCGGGGATCGGATCAGGAGTGGTCTTCGGTGTCGTCAGAGGCGAGTACGCGTACGTCCCAGGGGCCGAGCTCCAGCGCCGAACCGGCGGGCAGGGACTCGCCGTTGAGGGCATCGGAGAGGTCCACCGGCGCGGGCACGCTCGCGGGCTGCCAGCTCCAGTTGTGGACGATGTGGACACGGCGTCCGTCGGGCGCTGTGCCCGTCGTCGCGGTGACCGTCGCCGGGAGGTCCCGCCAGGCGTGGCGGGCGGTGGGCGTCAGCCACTCGGCCAGCGCCCGGGCCAGGTCGCGGCCGGGCACCGTACCCACGCAGGTGACCCGTCCGGCGCCGTGGCGGCGGGTGGTGACCGCGGGCCAGCGGCCGAAGTGCGGATGGTCGTAGCCGACGAGCACCTCGGCGTCGGCGACGGTCAGAGCGTCCGCCCACCGCGTCGCCGTCGCTCTCTCGGGCAGGTCCAGCGGCCCGCCCGGCGTCTGCCGCACGGGCACCTCGCGGACGAGGTTGCTGAACTCGTCGTAGCTGACCCCCGCGGCGTCGGTGAGGCGGCCGGGGCCCGCCTCGGCGCGGGCGCGTGCCTCCTCGTCGGCGTAGCCGGAGCGCGGTCCGAGGACCAGATGGCCGCCCGCCTCGGCGTAGGCCGCGAGCCAGTCGAGCATCGAGTCGGCCGCCAGGTACAGCCCCGGGACGACCAGGACCGGGTGCCGGCGGACCGCCTCCTCGGGGGTCGGGCCCGTCCGCTCCCCGCGCGGGTCGTGCAGCTGGCGGGCGTGCACGATGCGCACCTGGCGGCCGGCGTCGAAGGCACCCCGGTAGAAGGGGTCGAAGATCCGGTGGTAGGCCGCCGGGTCCGGCTCGCCGTCCGCCGTGGCCAGCGGCGGGTACTTCTGCATCAGCCACTTGCTGGGCGTCGAGTAGACCATCGTGATGTCGGCGTCCGGCTCCAACCCCGCGACGAGCGGACCGGCCGCCTCGAACTAGGCTCCCAGCCCGGCGAGTTCGCCGTACGTCCGGCCCGGTCGGCCGGTGTGCGGGAGGATGCCGCCCCAGTAGGTCTCGGCGCCGAAGTGCAGGGTGTGCCAGTGCCAGTACTCGATCATGCGGGCCCCGCGGCCGACGAGCGCCCACGCGGCCTGCCGCCACTGCCCGTCGTAGGCGGGCCGGTTGTCCCAGGGGAAGCCGATGGAACCCGCGTCGGTCTCGGTGACCAGGAACGGCTCCTGGCGGGAGGAGAACATCCAGTTCGGCGGTCTGGTAGAGCGACCAGACACCGGCGGTCTGCCACTTCTGCTGATGGTCGTCGGGCGTGGGGTCGGGAAGCAGCAGACTGTCCTGCATGCCGTAGTACGGGTTGCCGGACGCGATGTCGAGCGGCTCGGTCAGCTCGTCGTCCTCCACCGCGGGCCGGGTGTAGGAGATACAGGTGGTGACGAAGTGCTCGGGGCCGGCGTACTCGCGGACGATGTCGGCCTGCCAGCCGATGAACTCGGTGACCTGCCGGGCCTGGAACTCCCGCCAGGCCACGTCGTACTGCGGCTGCGCGTTGTTGTCGGGCGTCCACAGATCCGCCCAGGTGGACAGCCGGTGGGACCAGTAGACGAGCCCCCACTCGCGGTTCAGGGTCTCCACGTCCCCGTACTTCTCCCGCAGATGGTCGACGAAGCGCTGGAACACGCCCTGGTTGTGCAGGAGTTCGTTGCCCGGCTCGTTGTCGACCTGGAAGCCGATGACGGACGGGTGGTCGGCGTACCGGGCGACGATCTTCCGGATCACCCGCTCGGCGTGGAAGCGGAACGCGGGGTGGGTGAAGTCGACCTCCTGCCGGGCACCCCAGCCGATGCGCTCACCGGTGCGCCGCTCACCGGTGATCTCCGGGTACTGGCGGGCCAGCCACGGCGGTACGGCGTACGTCGGGGTGCCGAGGACGACGGAGATGCCGCGCTCATGGGCACCGTCGAGGACCGGCTGGAGCCAGTCGAGGTCGAAGCGGCCGTTCTCCGGCTCCCAGGTCGACCACACCGACTCGCCGACCCGGATGACGGTGACATGCTGAGCAGCCAGTGGACGAAGACGCCGTCGTCCTGGGTGCGGGGGTGTCAACTGCTCGTCGAGGAGCGCGCATAATCGGTCGCCGCCTGGTCGAGGAACGGCGGCCACTGGAAGGAGAAGTTGACCGTGGAGCCGATGTCGGCGAAGACCTCGTTGACCTTCTGCCCGCCGTAGAAGGAGGGCGAGTCCCCGGTGAACTCGGCGTCCGAGAGCAGCGCCTTGGTCGCCGGGAAGAAGAACTGCTCGGTGGCGAACATCTTGGCGCTGGCCGGGTCGGTGTTGAGGAACTGCGCGAACAACGCCGCCGCGACCGGGTTCTTGGTGGACCGGATGACCGCGGTGGTCGAGCCGCCCCAGTTGCCGGAGCTGGGCTTGGCGGCGTCCCACTGCGGCAGCGGGGCCGCCCGCCACCGGCCGGCGGTGGACTTGGCCGAGCCGGAGAGGAAGACCGGGCCCCAGGCAGCGGTCAGCCAGGTGGCGTACTTGCCCTTGTTCAGGGCCGCGTACCAGGAGTCGGTGAAGTCAGGCTCCACCCCGATGACGCCCTCCTTCGCGAGCCCGCCCCAGTACGCGCCGAGCTTCTTCGAGACGGAGTCGTCGACGCTGATGGCGATGTCGCTCTTGCCCGAGGTGACGTACGGCTTGGCGCCCGCCTGCCCCAACAGGCCGTGCCAGGCGGCGGGTTGGTTCGCGGCGAGGTTGGTGAGGTAGACGTCCGGGTCCGCCTTGTGGAGCTTGCGGGCCGCTTCGGCGAAGTCGTCCCAGGTCGTGGGCACGTCGATGCCGTGCTTGTCGAAGATGTCCTTGCGGTACAGCATGCCCATCGGGCCGGTGTCCTGCGGGATCGCCCACACCTCGCCATTGCTGCCGCTGACCTGGCCCCAGGTCCAGTCGACGAAGGTGGACTTGAGTGCGGCGGCGCCGTACGGCCGCAGGTCCAGCAGGCTGTCGGTGATGGTGAAGGTCGGGATGGCCTGGTACTCGACCTGCACCATGTCGGGGGCGCCGCTGCCCGCCTTCAGCGCCGTGCGCAGCTTGGTGTACTGCGGGGTGCCCTGACCGGCGTTGACGACCTTGACCTTGATCGCCGGGTACTTCTTCTCGAAGAGGGCGATCTCCTTGGCGATGTTCG
The DNA here is from genome assembly GCF_016598475.1 of Streptomyces adelaidensis. Taxonomy (GTDB): domain Bacteria; phylum Actinomycetota; class Actinomycetes; order Streptomycetales; family Streptomycetaceae; genus Streptomyces; species Streptomyces adelaidensis. The sequence continues at coordinate 26,886 of NZ_JAEMUX010000004.1, read as the reverse complement.
GGACCCAGGTCCAGAACGTCAGCTCGGTCGGCGTCTTCATCGCCTTGTCGATGTCGGCCTGACTGACCGGCTTCGCGGCGGCGGAGCCGGAGGAACCGTCGGAGTCACCGCCGCCGCAGGCGGTGAGGGCGGCGCCCGGCGACAGGGCTCCTGTGGTGGAGAGGAACAGCCGTCGGCTCATGCGAGAAGGGCCGGACGCGGATGCGGATGCGGAGGTGGATCGGGCTATGGACATGGTGGACTCCCGCCGGTGGCGAAGACGAGGGCACGCGGGGCGAGGGCGTGCGGGGATGGGGTGGTTCGGAGAAAGGCGGGGACGCGACGACCGGGCGGGGACCGCCGACGTGGTCGAGGGACGCGTCCTCGGGAAGAGGGTGGAGGCGGTGGAGAGGGTGGAGGCCGTGGAGAGGGTGGAGGCGGTGGAGAGGGCAGAGCCGTGGAGACGGTGGGGTGACGCGGAGACGGGTACGGGACCGGTCTCGGGGCCCGCTGCGTTCAGGGGCGGCCCGATGGGCGCGCGGGCGACGAGGTGCGGGGCGCGGGCGGCGCGGGCGTGATCGGTGCGGCGGCTCGACCGTCGGTCACGCGCGGGGCTCCGCGCTCAGTGGAGCGGCGGCTCGCTGATCAGCTGAGGTGGTGGCGACTGGGCGGGCCTCCGTTCGCGAGGGGTGGACCCGGGGCGCCTCCGTCGGTGCGGGAGGCGGTGGGCCGCTCGTGCGCCGGGGGCGTCCGGCGGGGCGGGTGCGGGGGAGGGGGCGCGGTCGAGGCGCGGACGACGAGGTCGACCGGTGGGTCGGTCGTCGGCATGGGGTCCGCGTCGGGGTTCTCGATGGCGTGCACGAGGCGTTTCAGCCCCTCCTGCGCGACGGCGTCGAACGGTTGTCGCACCGTGGTGAGGGGAGGGGTGACGTAGGCGGCCACCGGAACGTCGTCGAAGCCGATGACACTGACGTCCTCCGGCACGCGCCGGCCCGCCTCGGTCAGCGCGCGGATCAGGCCGATCGCCATGTCGTCGTTGGCGGCGGACACCGCGGTGACGTCACCGGCCTCGGCCAGCTCCCGCCCCGCCCGGTACCCGGACGCGGCCGACCAGTCGCCCTCGACCGCCGGGGGCACGTCCCTGCCCCGTGCGGCCAGCGTCCTGCGCCATCCCTCCAGACGGTCCCTGGCGGCGTACCACCGCTGCGGACCGGCTAGGTGATGGACCGTCATATGGCCCAGGTCCAGGAGGTGTTCGGTGGCCGTGCGGGCCATCGGATCGGCGCCGTTCCCCGCGGTCAGCACCGTGGGGGCGGTGACCGGCGGTGGGGCGCCGAGGACGAGGACCGGCACGTCGAGGCGGAGGGGCGAGACTTCCCTGATTCCCTCGATGCTTCCGGCGCTCCCGGTTCGCGCGTGGTCCGCGTCCTCGTCGATCGGTTCGGAGATGACGATGCCGTCCACCCCCTGGTCGAGGAGCGAGCTCACGGCGCCGGCGATGCCCGCCGGGTCGCCCTCCATCGTGTTGACCACGCGGAGCGCGTATCCCGTGTCCCGGACGACCCGCTCGACACCCATGAGCAGCGAGGCGGGGCCGTACAGGGCCGTGCCGAGCGTCACCACGCCGATCGAGCGGGTGCGCCCGGACGCCAGTGCCCGGGCGGCGCTGTTGCGCCGGTAGCCGAGCCGCTCGGTGGCTTCGAGGACGCGTCGGCGCACCTCGGCGGAGACGTACGGCTCGTCGTTGAAAACCCGCGACACCGTCTTCTGCGAGACCCCGGCCAAGCGGGCCACGTCCACGCTGCGCGGCGCACCGGAGCTCGCGCCCCGTCCCGTTCCTCGCGTCATGGTGTCTCCCGGTGGCTTCTGTACTGCCTGTGCCGTTTATGACTGCGTAGTCATGACTGCGCAGTCATGTGTTACGGGGGCATGTCTACGCAGTCATAAGGCGGACGTCAAGAGTTCGGAACGCATCCGTAACGCCGGCGGGTCGCATCGAGGTCTGGCCGAGCCGCCGCGAACGCGATCCGCTCGGCCGCGGGCCGGGGGCGCGAGTGCCGGCATCCGGGCGATCGCCGGGCGGAGCCGGCGTAGGCGTGCGCAGAATGCGCCCAGTGGCGTGATGGAGGTCGCAGCCCTGATGAATTCATCATTTCCTGTCGCGAACGACTTGACGACAGAACTGTCACAGTTGATGATTTCCTCATTACGGCAATGTTGCTTGGAGGGCACCGTGTCTGAAACCCGCGTCACCGGGGCCGATGTCAAGACGGCCCACCAGGACCTCCACAGCGAGCAGGGCGCCCTGCGCGGCGAGCATCCGGGCAGATCCCGGAATCCCGTGATCAAGGTGGCGGACCTGGCCTGGCTGGAGTTCGAGAAGCCGGACCTGGACCGGGCCGAGGTCTTCGCCCTTGACTTCGGCTTCCAGATCGCCGCGCGCACCGAGCGGGAGCTCTGGCTGCGCGGCACCTTCGCCGGCTCGCCCTGCATGGTGATCCGGCGCGGTCGTACGTCCCGGTTCATCGGCCCCGCGTTCCGGGCGGCCGAGCGGGCCGACCTGGACCGCTTGGCGCGCGCCACCGGCACCGACGTGCGGGAGGCGGACGTGCCCGGCGGCGGCAAGGTGGTCGACCTGCTCGACCCCTCGGGCCTCCCGGTCCGGGTGGTGCACTGCGCCGAACGGCTGCCCGAGCTGCCCGGACAGCAGCCGCTGCTGCTCAACTTCGGCACCGATCACCGTCGCGTCAACGTCATGCAGCGCCCTCCGCGCGAGCCTTCCCGCATCCAGCGGCTGGGCCATGTGGTGCTGGAGACAAGGGTGTTCACCCGCGCCCTGGACTGGTATCTGGACACCCTCGGCATGATCGTGTCCGACTTCCTGTTCCTGGACGGCCAGCGCGACCGGGGTCCGACGATGGCGTTCATCCGCTGCGATCTGGGCAGCGTGGCGGCCGACCACCACACCGTGGCCATGCACCTGGGACCGGGGACGGGCTATGTCCACTCCGCCTACCAGGTCACCGACCTGGACGCGCTCGCGACCGGTGGCGAGTACCTGAACGAGCGTGGCTACAAGCGCAGTTGGGGGATAGGCCGGCACATCCACGGCAGTCAGCTGTTCGACTACTGGCGCGACCCCGACCACTTCATGCTGGAGCACTTCGCCGACGGCGACCTGTTCTCCCACGACCTCGAACCCGGCTGGGCGCCCATGTCCACGAGCGGCCTCGCGCAGTGGGGCCCGCCCGCCACCCGTGACTTCCTCGGCGCCACACCTTCCCCCGCCAAGCTCCGCGAGGTGCTGCACGCCCTGCGCGGTGACAACGAACTCGACCCCGCCCGTCTGCTGGGCCTGCTGAAAGCTGTGAACTCATGAGCACCAACGTCCTGCGCACCGCCGAAGGCTGGTGGGTGGTGTGTGACGGCCGCGCCGTCGCCGTCGACACCAAGGCCGTCACCACCGCCGAGCTGCTCGCCGACCGCGACGCCGTACGAGAGGCGGCCCTGTCGGACGACACGGGCACGCCCGTCGCCGACCTGGTCGCACTCTCGCCGGTCACCACCCCCTGCCGGGTAGTCGCTCAGATGGTCAACTACCGTAGCCACGCACGCGATTCGGGCTTCACCGGCGACATCCCGCCCGCCTTCTTCCGCAAGGCGTCCGGCTCGGTCAGCGGCCCCACGGAAGCCGTCGTCCGGCCCTCCCATGTGAAGTTCCTCGACTACGAGATCGAACTCGGCCTGGTCATGGGCGCGTCCCTGCCCGTCGGTACGGTCGTCGAGGAGCGGGACCTGCCCTCGTACGTCGCCGGGCTCGTCATCACCAACGACGTCAGCGGCCGCGACGTACAGCTGACCAAGACGCAGTTCTACGAGAGCAAGTCGTACCCGACCTTCACCCCGACCGGCCCCTACCTGACCCTGCTGGAGCCGGCGGACTTCGACCGTCTCCTGGACCTGCGGCTGAAGTTGTCGGTCAACGGCGAGCCGCGCCAGGACCGCACCCTCGCCGACATGATCGTCCGCCCGGCACAGGCGCTGACCCTGCTGGCCCGCTTCCAGACCCTGGACACCGGCGACCTGCTGCTCACCGGGACGCCCGGCGGCACCGCCCTGAAGGCCCCGCCCAAGGCGGTCGAGAAGATCGGCGCGCTGCTGCCGCCGGCAGTGAAGTGGAAGGCGTTCTTCAAGTCCCAGGCCAGGAACCCCCACTACCTGCGTCAGGGCGACGTGATCACCGCGACGATCTCGACCGGGGACGGCCGGATCGACCTCGGCGAGCAGCGCACGCCCGTCACCGACGCGAAGTAGGACCCGAAAAGGTGAGCCGCACATGACCGCCAACCAGGCCGGACCTCGGGACACAGCGCCCGGGCCGGCACAGAGCGACCACGCCCCCGTCGTGATCATCGGCGCCGGACCGGTGGGCGTGACCGCCGCCCTGCTCCTGGCCCGGCGCGGAGTCCGCAGTGTCGTCCTCGAACGCCACCAGGACGTCTACCCGCTCCCGCGCGCCGTCGCCACCGACGACGAGGTGCGCAGGATTCTCCAGGCCGCGGGCGTCGGCGAGGAGTTCACCGCGATCGCCCGCCCGGCGGCCGGGCTGCGGCTGCTGGACGCCCGCCACCGGGTGATGGCCGAGTTCCGGCGCTCCGAACACGGCCACCACGGCTACCCGCAGACCAGCATGTTCGACCAGCCCGAGCTGGAACGACTGCTGCGCGACGCCCTGGCCGACCGCCCGGAGTGCGAACTGCGGGGCGGCGTGGAGGTCACCGGCGTCGAGGCCGTCGGCGTCGAGGCCACCGGCGTCGAGGGCACCGGCGTGGTGGGCCCGGCCACCGCGGGCCTGGCCATCGAAGGCCCCGACACCGCCGGCCCCGTGCGCGTCACCTACCGCGACGACGACGGGGAGCATCACCTCTGGGCCGACGCGGTCCTTGGCTGCGACGGCGCGGGCAGCCTCACCCGCGACGCCATCGGCGCCGCATGGGAGGACCTGCGCTTCGAGGAACACTGGACCGTCATCGACGTCCGGACGAAGGCCGACGTCCGCTGCTGGGAAGGGGTCGACCAGGTCTGCGATCCCGACCGGCCGGCCACCTTCATGCGCGTCGGCGAGGACCGCTACCGCTGGGAGTTCCGCCTGCGGGACGGCGAGCAGCCGGTCCGCGAGCTGGTCGCCCCGTGGCTGCCGCCCTCGTACGACGGGGACTTCGAGATCGTCCGCGAGACGCAGTACACCTTCCGGGCGCGCATCGCCGACCGGTGGCGCAGCGGACGGATCTTCCTGCTCGGCGACGCCGCCCACCTCACCCCGCCGTTCATCGGGCAGGGCCTGTGCTCGGGCCTGCGGGACGCCTACAACCTCACCTGGAAGCTCGCCCGCGTCCTCCAACAGGGCGGCGACGAGCGCCTGTTGGACACATATGAGAGCGAACGCAAGCCGCACGCCCGCCATGTGATCCGGCTCGCGGTCGCCCTGGGCTGGGCCATGACCGGCGGCCAGGACGGCGCCGCCGCACTGCGCCGCAGGCTCCTGGCCGCCGCCTGCCGCATACCCGGCCTGACCAGGGCGGCCGGCCGCGACCTCAGCCCGCCCCTGGCCGCCGGCCCCCTCGTGCGACGCCGCGTCCGCCGGGGTCTCGTGGGCACCCACTGCCCGCAACCGTGGGCCCGCGCCGACGGACGGCGCACCCGGCTCGACGAGCTGCTCGGCGACTCCTTCACCGTCCTGACCGCCGGCGAGCCCTGGCCCTCGCTGACCGCGCTCGCCCAAGGCCTCGGTGTCCGGGCGGTCCCCGTGACCGACCTCGGGGACGACGGCACGCTCGCCGCCTGGCTGCGGGCCGGCCGGGCGGACGCCGTACTGCTGCGCCCCGACCGCGTCGTCATGGACGTCGTCCCGGCCGGCGGCCGCGACTTCACGGACACCGCCGCCTGGGCGTCCCTCCTGCACACCACACGCAGCCCCCGCCCTGCCCCACGGACCGTCGAGAAAAGCCCGCTGAGGAGCGCCACACGATGACCAGGCCGTACCCGGACCCCTTCACGACGCCCGATCCGCAGGCCGTCGCCGACAGCCGCATCATGGACTTCGCCCGCCGCGCCGGGATCGACGGAGCCGACTACGCCGCTCTGCACCACTGGTCGGTCACCGACCTGGAAGGCTTCTGGGGCGCGGTGTGGGAGTACTTCGACATCGACGCGGCCACCCCGTACGAGCGGGTCCTCGCCGAGGAGACCATGCCCGGCGCCCGCTGGTTCCCGGGCGCCACCCTCAACTACGCCCACCACGCCCTGCGCAACCTCACGGACGACCACGTGGCGATCGTCGCCCTCGACGAGACCGGCTCCGGACACGAGGTGACCGGCAAGCTGCTGCGCGCCCAAGTGGCCTCCGTCGCCGCCACCTTGCGGGACCTGGGTGTGGCGCAGGGCGACCGCGTCGTCGGTTATCTGCCCAACACCCCGCACGCGATCGTCGCGTTCCTCGCCGCCGCGAGCCTGGGCGCCGTGTGGTCGGTGTGCGGTCAGGACTACGCGCCCCAGGCGGCAGCCGACCGTTTCGCCCAGCTCGAACCGACCGTGCTGATCGCGGCGGACGGCTACCTCTTCAACGGCACCACCCACGACCGCCGTGACGCCACCCTCGAACTGGCCCGCGCGCTACCGACGTTGAAGGCCACCCTGCTGGTGGGTCACGTGGGCCTGTCCTGGCCGTCGCAGACGTACCCGTCGCTGATCGTCCCGTGGGAGGACGCGTCCACCCGTACCGAGGAACTCATCTGCACGCCGGTGCCGTTCGACCACCCCCTGTGGGTCGTCTTCTCGTCCGGCACCACCGGCCTGCCCAAGGGCATCGTCCACGGCCACGGCGGTGTGCTGCTGGAGCACCTCAAGACCCTCGGCCTGCACTCGGACCTGGGCCCCGGCGACCGCCTCCTGTGGTACACCACCACCCACTGGATGATGTGGAACCTGGTCGCCTCGACGCTGCTGACCGGCGCCACGACCTGCACGTACGACGGCAGCCCGGCGCCCTTCGCCAAGCTCGACGTCCTGTGGGAGCTGGCCGCCCGCCACCGGGTGACCGTCTTCGGCACCAGCCCCCAATACCTGCTCGGTATGGCCAAGTTCGGCATCGACCCCTCCCCGCACGACCTGTCGGCCGTCCGCGTCGTCGGCTGCACCGGCTCCGCCCTCCCCGCCTCCGCCTACCCCTGGGTCCGCGACCACGTGGGCGACCGCGTGCTGCTGGCCTCGATCAGCGGTGGTACGGACGTGGTGTCCGGCTTCGCGGGCAGTGCGCCCAACACCCCTGTCTGGGCTGGGGAGTTGTCCGCACCCCATCTCGGCGTGGCCCTGGCGGCGTTCGACTCCGAGGGCGTCCCGGTCACCGACCAGGTCGGTGAACTGGTCGTCACCCGCCCCATGCCCTCGATGCCGCTCTCCTTCTGGAACGACCCCGAAGGCGCCCGCTACCGCGACGCGTACTTCTCCTCCTACCCCGGCGTCTGGCGACACGGCGACTGGATCACGGTCACCGGTCACGGTTCGGTGATCGTCCACGGCCGCTCCGACAGCACGCTGAACCGCAACGGCGTACGCCTCGGCAGCGCCGACATCCACGACGTCGTCGAACGCCTCCCCGAGATCACCGAGGCCCTGATCATCGGCGCCGAGGAGCCCGACGGCGGCTACTGGATGCCGCTCTTCGTCGTCCCCGCCGCCGGGGTGACCCTGGACGACACCCTCCGCGACCGCATCCGCGACGCCATCCGCACCGGCGCCTCACCGCGCCACGTCCCCGACGAGATCCTCGAAGTCCCGGGCATCCCCCATACCCGCACCGGCAAGAAACTGGAGGTCCCGGTCAAGCGCCTCCTCCAGGGCGCCCCGGTCGAGCAGGTCGTCAACCCCGCGACTGTGGACGAGCCCGACCTCATCGCCCACTACGCCCGCCTGGGCACCGAACGCCGAAACCGCGCAGCACGCACCGGAGACGACGCCCAAGCGGATCCGACGGCGTAACAACCCTCACCCGCGCGCCGGGGGCGCACGTGCCGTCAGCCGCTCGCTGCCTCGGCCTCGGCGACCGTGGTCGAGGGGCGGGTGGGCTTGACCGCGCGCACGATGGCGGAGTGCATGCCGTCGGCGACCGGGTGGGTCGGGGTGATCTCGATGTCGCTGAAGCCTGCGGCTTCCAGCCCCTGGCGGTACTCGGTGAAGGACAGCGCACCGGCGATGCAGCCGGCGTAGTCGCCGCGCTCGGCCCGCTGCTCGGGTGCGAGGGTGTCCTCGGCGACGACGTCCGAGACGCCGACGCGCCCGCCGGGCCTGAGCACGCGGAAGGTCTCGGCGAACACGGCCGCCTTGTCGGTGGACAGGTTGATCACGCAGTTCGAGATCACCACGTCGATGGTGTCCGCCGGCAGCGGGACGGCCTCGATGGTGCCCTTGAGGAACTCCACGTTCGTCGCGCCCGCCTTCGCCGCGTTGGCCAGGGCGAGTTCGAGCATCTCCTCGGTCATGTCCAGCCCGTACGCCTTGCCTGTGGGTCCGACGCGGCGCGCGGAGAGCAGGACGTCGATGCCGCCGCCCGAGCCGAGGTCGAGCACGCGCTCGCCCTCGCGGAGCTCGGCGACGGCGGTGGGGTTGCCGCAGCCGAGTGAGGCGGCGACCGCTTGGGCCGGGAGGGCGTCGCGGTCGTCGGCGGCGTAGAGGGTGGAGCCGAAGCTCTCGTCGACCTCGACCGGCTGGGGACCGCAACAGGTCGTGCCGCCCTCGGTGACTTGCACGGCCGCTGCGGCGTACCGCCGGCGGACGATTTCGCGCAGATCGGTGGACTGCTCGCTCATGACTCACTCCTGGGTGACGGGCCATGGCGGGGCACGGCGGTGCCATGGCCCCGGAACGGCTTGTATTGATGTTTGTTGATGCAACCTTGCGCCTTGATTCGAAAAACGTCAACATAGAGCCATGTCGAAACAAGGGCTTGAGCTGCTCGGCCAGGAGACGGCCGATGCCTGCTGCGAGGGGCTCGCCTCCGCACCGCTGGACGACGAGCGGGCGGCGGCGCTGGCGAAGGTGTTCAAGGCCCTGGGCGATCCGGTGCGGCTGCGGTTGCTGTCGATGATCGCCTCCAGGGACGGCGGCGAGGTGTGCGTCTGTGAGATGACGCCCGCCTTCGACCTCTCGCAGCCGACGATCTCCCACCACCTCAAGCTGCTGCGGCAGGCCGGCCTCATCGACTGCGAACGGCGGGGGACCTGGGTGTACTACTGGGTGCTGCCCGGCGTTCTGGACCACCTGGCCGGTTTCCTCACGACACCGCAGGCCGCCGGGGCGACGGAGTGAGGCCCCCGCTCGCCCGCCGCGCCGCCGCCGAGGCCGTCGGCACCGCCCTGCTGGTGGCCGTCGTCGTCGGCTCCGGGATCCAGGCGAGCGAGCTGTCACCCGACGTCGGCGTGCGACTGCTCGCCAACTCGCTCGCCACCGTCTTCGGCCTGGGCGTGCTGATCGCCCTGTTCGGGCCGGTCTCGGGCGCGCACTTCAACCCGGCCGTCACTCTCGCCGCCTGGTTCACCGGCCGCCGCACCGCGGACGGCCTCACCTCGCGGGACGTTGCCGTCTACCTCCCCGCGCAGGTGGCCGGGGCGATCGGCGGCGCTGTGCTGGCCGACGCGATGTTCGCCAGACCGCTGGTCACGTTCTCCGGCCACGACCGCTCCGCCGGCCACCTCTGGCTCGGCGAGACCGTGGCGACAGCCGGGCTCATCGCGCTCGTCTTCGGGCTGGAGCGGGTGGGCCGCGCCACCGTCGCCCCCGTCGCGGTGGCCTCGTACATCGGGGCCGCCTACTGGTTCACGTCCTCCACCTCGTTCGCGAACCCCGCGGTGACGGTCGGCCGGGCCTTCACCGACACCTTCGCCGGGATCGCGCCCGCCTCCGTCCCCCCGTTCATCGCGGCCCAACTGGCCGGCGCCGCACTCGGCCTGTGCGTCGTTACCGCGGTCTACGGCCGCGCTCCCACCGAAGCCGAAGCCGAAGCCGAAGCCGAAGCCGAAGCCGAAGCCGGACCCGGACCCGGACCCGGACCCGGTGCCGGACCCGGTGCCGGACCCGGACCCGGTGCCGGACCCGGTGCCGGACCCGAAGCCCAAGCCGTCGACGTCGTCGTCCCGCACGCCAACCCCGAACTCGCCTCTCCCTGACCCCGCCGCGAGAAGAGACACCCGCCATGAGCACTCTCTCCCCCTCCCCGCGCCCATCGGTGCTGTTCGTCTGCGTCCACAACGCCGGCCGCTCCCAGATGGCCGCCGCCTTCCTCACCCACCTCGCCGGCGGCCAGGTCGAGGTCCGCTCCGCCGGCTCCGCCCCCGCCGACACCGTCAACCCCTCGGTGGTCGAGGCGATGAAGGAGATCGGCGTAGACCTTTCCACCCAGAGCCCGAAACTTCTCACCACCGACGCCGTACAGGCGTCGGACGTGGTGATCACGATGGGCTGCGGGGACGCCTGTCCCGTCTTCCCCGGCAAGCGGTACCTGGACTGGCGACTGGACGACCCCGCAGGCCAGGGCGTCGAGGCCGTCCGCCCGATCCGGGACGCGATCGAGCACCGCGTACGCGACCTGATCGCCGAGCTGGGTATCGGTTGAACCTGAGCGGACGCTACCGGCGAAGACCTGGGGGGGGAGCGCCGGATCGGCCGGCGGTGTCGTGGAGGACGGTGCTGGTGACGCCCTGGCCGGTGGGGCCGAAGGTCACCGTCGTGTCGAGTCCGGTCCAGCGTCCTTCGGGCCGGCGGTGGAGGTGGACGGTCAGGTCGACGTTGGGGAACATCCAGGCGGTGGGCGGCCGGCGCACCGCGATGCCGTTGGCGGTGTCGACGAGGGCGACGTAGGACGCGAGCGGGCTCGCGGTCTGCCCGGCGACGAGGTCGAGCGAGGTGGAGATCCAGGCGGTCGCGCGGCCCGGCCGGGGAGGGGCGAGCGGGCGGACGTCCAGGGAGGCGATGTACCCGCCCGGCCACACGGAGGTCAGCGGCCAGGAGGCGAGCGCCGAGGGAGGGGTGAGCCTCACGCCGGCTCCGCCGCCGCCGCCGCCGACGACGGCGGCGGTCGTGTCGTGGGAGGCGAGGAGCCAGGCCCGGGCGCGTACCACCGGAAGGCCGGCGACGAGCGCGACGGCTTCGAGCAGTTCGATGGTGCGGCCGGGCCGGAGGGTCTCCACCCGGATCTCGCACTCGTCGAGGGCCAGGCGCCCGAGGATGTCGAAGCTGGTCCGGGACAGGGACAGGCCGTTGTCCGGCCGGGCGGTCAGGTGGCGGTCGATGGCGTGGACGATGAGGCCACCGAGCGGGCTGAAGTGCTGTTCGCCGGGGTCCCATGCGCCGCTCGCGTTCGAGGGGGGTTTGTACCGGTGCTCGTCGATGGGCTCGTAGTAGCTGCCGGGGTTCAACGGGTGGCTCCCTCTCGGGTCGGGGACGGGGGCATGACGGCGCGACGGCACGGGGTGTCAGCGGGCGAAGACCGTACTGGCGAGTGCCACGTGGACGGCGGTGCCGCCGAGGATGCTCAGCAGGGCGTCGCGGCGCCACAGGTGCAGGCCGACGGTGGCGGCCAGGCCGGCCAGTGGGGCGAGGGCGTCTGTCTGGGAGAGGGGAAGGTCGCGCAGGCAGTAGACGACCAGGATCAGCATGACGCCGGCGGGCATGCGGGTGCTGAGGTACTGGACGGTGCCGCTGGCCCGCAGCGGGGCGAGGGCGGCGAAGGGCAGGGCGCGCAGGGCCCAGGTGACGGCGGCGGTGACGATGATCGCGGCGATGGCGTAGCGGGCGTCAGGCACGGCTCGGCCTCCTGCCGGCCGCGAAGTGCCGGGCCAGCAGCCCGGCGGTGAACAGGGCGAAGGCGACCATCAGCATCTGGCTCGGGAGGACGAGCCGGGCGGCCAGGGCGCTGAGGACGGCGAGTACGGGGGTGGGGAGGTCGCCGCGCAGATCGCGGACGGCGTCGAGGGCGAGCACGGTGAACAGGGCGGTCAGGGCGAAGTCCAGGCCGGTGACGCTCTCGGGGATGAGGGAGCCGAGCAGGGCCACGGCTGTCGCACTGCCCGCCCAGTACAGGTGCAGGAAGAGCTGCAGCCACAGGATGCGAGGGCTGGACCAGGAGCGTGCCCGCTCGGCCGAGGTCAGCGCGTACGCCTCGTCGCAGAGCGCGAAGGTGCTGTACGCCTTGCCGACGCGGCCCTTCACACGGTGCAGGGGGAAGGACAGGGCGTAGAAGACGTGCCGGACGTTCACCATGAACGCCGCGACGGCGATCGACGCCAACGGAGCCGCGGCGACGACCAGGCCGACGATGGGGATCTCGGGGACATCCAGGTCCGACTCCACGCCACGCCAGTGGTCGTAGTGGTTGTAGTAGTCGGTGAAGAAGTCGTTCTGGAGCTTGTGCCAGGTGATGACGTCCGGGACGACGTCGTTGGCCTTGGCGTAGGCCAGGAACTCTGCCATCGTCCGGCTGTTGTAACTGGCGAAGCCCGGGCCGGCGATCTTGGTTGTCGGGTCGAGCGCGCGGATGTGGTTGTAGACCGTCTTCCAGTCGTCGAAGAACTTCTGCCGCGTCGTGGTGTTGCTGAACATTCCGCTGTACCAGATCCAGTCCGGCTCGTTGAACGGAACGTAGACGTACTTGCCGTAGTTGGGGTCGGCCTTCACGTCGGCGACCATGTCGTCGATCTTGCTGAGGTAGTCGGTCAGGCCGGCTTCCTCATAGGGCCAGTACCGGTAGATGTCCTGCATGTAGATCTGGATTTCCTTGGTCCCCGCCCGCAGGTACTGGGGAGCCACGTCGAACGCGTCGCCGCTGGGGTGCTGAAGTCCCCCCTGCGGTTTCTGCGCGGCCTGCTGGGGGTGCAGCGGCTGGAGCACGTTGTCGGTCGTGACGCCGGCGTTGCCCATGCCGTAGAGGAATCCCGACGCGCCGTGCGCGATGTCTCCGGTGGTCTGCGACAGATCGACGGCCAGTTGGGCGTTGGCCGCGTAGCTGGTGGTGGGGGACACGATTCCGCTGATCATGAGCATGCCAGCGAGTAGGCCGAGTGTGACTTGGCGTCTCATGCTTCCTCTCTCAGGGTTGGTTGCGGGGGACGTCGCGCACGACGGCGACGCCGTAGGGAGGCAGGCGCAGGCGGCCGGTGGCGGCGATCTGGGGGTCGTCGGCCAGCAGGTCGACGGGCTGGGACAGCCCGGAGCCGAGGTCGACGGTCACCTCGTCGGTGGTGTGGTTGAGCAGGAAGAGGTGCTCGGTGCCGTCGGCGGCGCGGCGGCGCACCGCTTCGACGCCCTCGGGGGTGGCCGGCGCGGGCGTGACCCCGGCGCCGGTGACACAGTCCAGGACGAGGCGGCGCAGGGTCTCGCGGTCGGGCGAGGTGCCGAGGTAGGTGGCGGTGCCGGTGCCGAAACGGTGCCGGGTGACGGCAGGCCCGCCCTTCAGTTCGCCGTCGGTGTAGGCGGCCAGCGCTTCGGCGCCGGCCAGGTCGATGACGTCCTGCCATTCGACGGCGGTGCCGGTGTGGCCGGCGTGACGCAGCCCGCACGTCTCGCCGGGCCGCAGCGGCGCGAACTCGTCGATCTCGATACCGAGCAGATCGCGGAAGGCGCCGGGGTGGCCGCCGGACCGTACCCGGTCGTGCTCGTCGACGATGCCCGAGAAGTACGACATCAGCAGATGGCCGCCCGCGCGAACGTACTCGGTGATGTTGTCCGCGCCCGCGTCGTCGACCAGGTAGAGGTTGGGCACGACCAGCAACCGGTAGGCGCTCAGGTCGCTGTGCGGGCGGACGAAGTCGACCGCGATGTTGGCGTCCCACAGCGGGCGGTAGTGGTCGAGCAGGCGGTCGGTGAAGCGCAGGTCGTTGGCGGGGTGGTCGGGGCCTTCCAGAGCCCACCAGCTCTCCCAGTCCAGGACCACCGCCACGTCGGCGCGGTCGCGGACGCCCCCCGACAGCTCGGCCAGCCGTGCCACGTCCTTGCCCAGGGTGGTCACCTCGCGCCAGGTACGGGTGCGGGTGCCGCCGTGCGGGACCATGGCCGAGTGGAAGCGCTCGGCGCCGGCCCGCGAGGCGCGCCACTGGAAGAACATCACCGAGTCCGCGCCCCGGGCCACCGCCTGCAGGGAGCGCGGCCGCAACTGCCCTGCGGGGCGGGCGTGGTTGCGGACGTCGGTGAGATTGCGGCCGGTGGCGGACTCCAGTACCAGCCAGGGCTTGCCGCCGCGCAGCGAGCGCATGAGGTCGAAGTTGCAGGCGGCGAGCAGCGGGCCCTCCTGGTCCTGGGGCCCCGGATAGACGTCGAGGGTGACCACGTCCTCCTCGGCGGCCCAGCGCCAGTAGTCCAGGTGCTTGAAGGACCCCATGAAGTTGGTGGTGACCGGCAGTTCGGGTGTGTGTCGCCGGACGATGTCGCGTTCGGCGCGGTAGCACTCCAGCGCCGCGGCGTCGGAGAAGCGGGCGAAGTCCAGCAGCTGGCCGGGGTTGGGGCCCGACACCGTCCGGGAACGGGCGGCGGGGGTGCCGACGTGGTCGAAGGAGTCGTAGCGCTGGCCCCAGAAGGCCGTGCCCCAGGCGTCGTTCAACGCCTCGACCGTGCCGTAGCGGTCGGCGAGCCAGCGGCGGAAGTGCGTGACGGAGGCGTCGCAGTGACAGCCGAAGCCGATGTACTCGTTGCCTATGTGCCACATGGCCAGCGCGGGATGGCCGGCGTAGCGCTCGGCCAGCCGTTCGGTGATCCGCGCCGCGTAGTGCCGGAAGACCGGTGAGGACTGGCAGTAGTGGCAGCGGGAGCCGAAGGCGATCCGGCGGCCCTCGCCGTCCACGGGCAGTGTCTCGGGATGCTCGTGGGCGAGCCAGGAGGGCGGGGCCGCGGAGGATCAGGTCGGTGCCGACCAGGTTCACCTCGCCGAATCCCATGGCCCGGGTGGCCGAGTCGATGGGGCTCAGCCCCGGCTGGTACAGGAATCCCCACAGCAGAGCCGCGATGACGCCCGGCACGGTGTAGGGGAGGATGTAGATGGCCCTGAACATCCGCTTCATGACGACCAGCCGGGAGTCGAGCAGGAGCGCGAGCACGGTCGCCAGGCCGAGCATGAGGGGGACCGCCACGGCGCCGTACGCGAAGAGGCGCAGCACGCCCTGGTAGAACTCCGGGGTGGTGAAGACGGTGACGTAGCTGCTCAGCCCCACGAACTTCAGCTCGGACCCGCCGAAGCCGAGGCCGCTGAACTCCTGCTGGAACATGCTCGTGTAGACGGCGTAGCCGATCGGGTAGAAGAAGAGTCCGGCGAAGACGAGTGCGAACGGGGCCAGGAACCCGTAGGCGGCCAGCAGGCGCCGGCGGTCCTGGCGCAGTCTCGGCGGCCGGCCCTTCCCCCGCTCCTCGTACCCGCGGGTACGAGGAGCGCTGTCGAGGGTGGTTGTCATCAGGATGCCTCGGTCACGTTCATGCCCTGCTTGCGCATGTAGGCCACGACCGACTTCTGGGTCGCCTTCAGCGCCTCGGCCAGGGTCATCTCCCCGTTCACGGCCTTGCTGAGGTAGTCCTGCTCGGTGGTGAACCATTCGTTGGCCACCGGCCCGTAGTTGTAGTCACGGGCGACGGCGTGGTTCGAGGCGGCGATCGTGTCGTAGATCTTCTGTCCCCGAAGAAGTCGTCCGGCTTGGTGAGCGCCTCGGACTTCTGGGCCTTCAGGTTCGTCGGATAGACCGTGATCTTGGGAATCCAGTAGTCCGACCACACCTGCTGGTTCGTGGTGAGGAACTTGATGAACTCCAGGGCTTCCTTGGGGTGCTCGGTCTTCTTGAAGACGACCGTCGAGGACCCGCCCCAGCTGCCGCTGGCCTCCACTCCCGGTGTCCACTGCGGCATGGGGGCGACGCTCCACTTGCCGGCGGTCTTCGGCGCGAACGACTTCAGCGGGCCGGGCGCCCAGGCGGCGCTCATCCAGGAGGCGAGCTTGCCCGTGTTGTAGGCCTGCGACCACTCGCTGGAGAAGTGCGGAAGCGTCATGACGACCTGGTCGTCGATGAGCTCCTGCATGGTGTTCGCGACCTCCAGGGACTCCTTCCCCGCGATGTCCACCACCCAGGTGTCGCCCTTCACCTTGAACGGCTTCGCTCCATTGGCCCAGGCCATCGCATTGAAGACGGACGCGTCGTTGGTGGGGAAGTCGGCCAGGTACACGTCGGGGGCCTTCTTGTGCAGGTCCTTCGCCACCTGCACGTACTCGGCCATCGTCGTCGGCACCTTCAGGCCGTACTTCTCGAAGATGTCCTTGCGGAAGTACAGCGACAGCGGGCCGGCGTCGACGGGCAGCCCGTACAGGCCGTCGCCGACGTGGACCGTGCTCCACGCCCATGACTCGAAGTTGGCGGAGAGCGCGGAGGCGTTGCCTCCGTCGACGGTGTTCAGGTCGAGCAGGGACCCCGTGGTGACGAACTGCGGCAGGTACTGGGTGTCGAAGGCCGCGACGTCGGGCTCCTTGCCGGCCTTGACGTCGAGCAGCAGCTTCGCCTGCGGGATGGTGTTGCCGCTGGCCGCCACGATGTCCATCTTGATCTTGATGTCGGGGTGCTGCTTGTTCCACAGATCGAGCAGGACCTTGCTGTCGGGGAACGGCGTCTTCACCCAGAACGTCAGCTCGACCGGCCCGTCCGCGGCATCGGTCGAGTCTCCCGAGGAGCTACAGGCGGCAGCCGTCAGAGCGGTGGCCGTCGTGAGAGCTATCGCGGCCAGGTACCGCCGCTTCGGGGCGGGCCGGGAAGGGGTTCTGCTGTCGTGGTCGGACACTGGTGGCTCCTTTACCTGCAGTGCAACTTTGGTTTGCTGGACGTGACTTGGGTTCGCTGGACGTGACTTGGGTTCGCTGGACGGTGACTTGGGTTCGCTGGTGTGATCCGGACGCCGAGAGCCGTCTGGGCTGTGCCGACGATTCGTCGATGCGTATCGATGATGGATCGATGAGTGGCGGTGTGCGGCGGTGTGCGGAGCGGTGTGCGGTGTCGTCGATCCGTATCGACGACGGGCGTGACAGAGGTAGCCGTTCGGTGGGTCGCCCCTACCGGGGCGTGGGTCCGCCGTTCAGCGGCTGAGGGTGGTGACGGTCGTCCTACGGCGGGTCAGCCGGGAAGGGACCAGCTCGACGCCGTACGGCGGCGGGGTCCCGCCTTCGTCGTCGAGTAAGGCGAACAGGGCGCGCATCGCGCGACGGAGATCTCACGGGGTGCGTGGGAGACGTTCGTGACCGCCGGTTCCATCGCCTCGGCCGCCGAGTCGGTGCAGTGCCCGACGACCGAGATGTCACGGCCGGGCACCATTCCCCGCTGGAGAAGGGCTCCCAGCACATGGGGGATGGCCGACGTGTGAGGCACGATCAGCCCGTCGGGCCGCTCGGCGCCGCTCAGTGCCTGGTCCACCACGATGCGGGCGCCCGACGGCGTGGATTCCGGTAGCTGGACGAGCCCGGTGCGGATGCCGGCGGAGGCCGCCTCTCGTCGACACCGCGCTGGAACTGACCGATGAAGCTGTTGCCGCGGGCCACCGTGTGCGGCGGATGTCCGATCACCACGATGCGCTGGTGGCCCGTGCCGGCCAACTCCTGTACCGCGAGCCGGCCGGCTTGGGTGAAATCGATGTCCACGCAGTACAAATCCGCGGGGTCCTCGGGGATGCCGATCAGGACCACCGGTACGCGCAGCGAGGGGATCACCGGGAGACGCTCGTCGTCTGCCGTGATGACCATCAGCACGATCCCGTCGCACAGCGACCGGCCGTCGAGCCGGGTCAGCCCCGCGGCGCCCTCGTCCGCGGTCACCAGCAGCACGTCGTGGTCGGCCTCCCGAGCGCACTGGGTGATCGTCTCCAGGAACGGCACGACACCCGTGTTGCCCAGATCCCCGCCGACCGGGACCACCAGCCCGATGACCCGCGTACGGCGGCTGGCCAGCGCCTGCGCCCCGGCGTTCGGCTGGTAGGACAGCAGGTCGATCGCGGCCTGGACCCGCCTGCGGGTCTCCTCCGAGATCGGGCGCTTGCCCGTCATGACGTACGAGACGGTGCTCTGCGACACGCCGGCGAGGCGCGCCACATCCCTGCTGGTGAACACGGTCTGGAACCTCCTGCCATCGTCGATGCGGATCGATTGGGCGTCGGGAGCGTAAGCACGGGCCGCCGCGGGCGCAAGATCCCGCGTAGAACCTTGAGGTAACGGCTCGGGCGGGCGCGGCCCCGGGCAGCGCCGTGCCGGGAAGACGGATGATCGCTGAGAGGGCAGCGGGTCCGGCAGCGGGTCCGGCGGAGGAACCGATCCGGCCGCCGCTGACGCGCCCCAGCCCCCGGAGCTTTCGCGGACGACGAGCTCGGTACCGAGGGAGGTCCGCGCGGGAGGCGGGTAGTCGCTCTCCACCTGGCCGCGCAGGAGCGCGAAGGCGTCGCGGCCCAGCCCCCGGAAGTCCATACGGACGGTGCTGAGGGCGGGAGTGACGAACCCCGAGTGCGGGGCGTCGTCGAAACCGATCACGCTGACGTCTTCGGGCACCCGGCGCCCGGCGTGGTGCAGGGCGCGCAGTACGCCCAGCGCCAGATCGTCGTTGCCGCAGAGGACCGCTGTGACACCCGGGTCGCGGGCGAGTTCTTCTCCCACCTCGTAACCGGCCCGCGCGTCCCAGCCCTTGCCGCCGTGGGGCTCGGGCGGGGTGACGCCGGCCTCCTGAAGCGCCTTGTGCCAGCCCTGCGCCCGTGGACCCTGTGAGCGCCGGGCGCCGACGGACGTCGGGATCGCGACGTAGTGAACGGTCCGGTGCCCGAGCCCCAGCAGATACGCGGTGGCGGCGCGGGCCGCCTCCCGGTCGTCCGCCCACACGGCTGGACGGGGAGGTCTCCGGCCGTGTGGGGGAGCTTCGACGACCGCGGCGCACGGCACGTCCGCCGGGACCCGGCGCAGAGCCGACGCGCCGAGCCGGTCGAATCCGATGACCAGAAGTCCGCCGCCGCCGGCGGCCGATGCCGAGGCGATCGTGCGGTCCAGGTCGTCCCCGGGCGTCAGTACCTTCACGCCCAGCGTGTAGCCCGCGCCGCGGGCCGCTTCCTCCAGGCCCCGCAGGGTCGCCGCGTAGCCGTAGAGGGTCGTGTTCGAGGTCAGCACGGTGACGGCCCGGGTCACACCGCTGGCCAGTGCGAACGCGGTGGCGTTGCGCCGGAATCCCAGCGTGTCGATGGCCGCCTCGACCCGCTCGCGGGTCTCCTCGCGGACGCTCGGGTGGCCGTTGATGACCCTGGAGACCGTCTGGTGGGAGACGCCCGCCGCCTGTGCGACGTCGCGAATACTGGCGGTCTTCCGCAGCTCCTGGCCGGGGCCCCGGATGCCGCCGGAGCTTGTGTGACCGGTCACATTAATGCGAGGATTGTGACCGGTCACATGACCGTCGTCAATAGATGGAAGCCGCGGATTTACGCGGCGATCACACAAGGGCCACCGCACGCACCGCCGCTGCGGCACCGGACGGCGGTCGGCGAAAGGCCTTCCGTAGGCCCGTCGTAGGCCTACGGAAGGCCTACGACGGGCCTACGACAGGCCGCGAAAGATCGCACTCCACGGAAGGGAAACCGCGTTGACTACTGCCGTCGAAGCAGCCGAGAGGTCTCTTCTCTGGTCCCACGAGGCCCTCGGACTGCACGTCATGGCGGATCCCGCCGGGTCGGTCAGGCTGGGAGCACCGGGCCAGGACTGGAACCGCCTGCTCCCCCTGGTCGAGGTCACCGCCACCGGTCACGGCCGCACCTGGTCGGGAGAGCGTTTCATCGACACCGCCATCGGCGACCGACTGACCTACCTCGGCCACGAGACGGGCCAGGACGGGAACTGGCAGTGCACCACCATCAGACTGGCGGACCCGGAGACCGGCCTCGCCGCCCACATCACCCTGCGGACCTGCCCCGGCGCGGGCTTCCTCCGCTCGCAGGTGCGCCTGGTCAACGAGGGGAGCACCCCGCTTCGGCTGGAGAGCGTGTCGACCCTGGCCCTCGGCGGCATCGTGGACGCCTCGGGAGCCCTGGACGGCCTGGCCCTGCACTGGGCGGACAACGACTGGCTCGCCGAGTGCCGTTGGCGCGAGGCCCCGTTCCGTGACCACATCGTCCCCCTGAGCCGCTCCGCCCACGGCCACGAAGGGCGCGGCTGCTTCGAGCGGTACTCACAGGGAAGCTGGTCGACGGGACGGCACCTGCCGACCGCCGCGCTCACCGATGGGGCGGGCCGCGCCTGGCTCTGGCAGATCGAGTCCGGCACGGGCTGGCGCTACGAGACCGGTGAACGGGAAGGCGCCGCCTACGTCGCTCTGTTCGGCCCCGACGACGCCCACCACCAGTGGCGCGAGACCCTGACCCCCGGCGAGGAGTTCACCACGGTCCCGGCCGTCCTCGTCGGGGTCGAGGCGGGCGGTCTGGACGCCGCCTTCGGTGAACTCACCACCTACCGCCGCCGTATCCGCCGCGGTCACCCGGACCACACGGCACTCCCGGTGATCTACAACGACTACATGAACACCCTGATGGGCGACCCCACCGCCGACAGACTCCTGCCGCTCGTCGAAGCGGCGGGAGCGGCCGGCGCCGAGGTGTTCGTCATCGATGCCGGCTGGTACGACGACGACGCCCAGGGATGGTGGGACGCCGTCGGGGCCTGGGAAGCCTCGGGGAGTCGCTTTCCGGGCGGTATCCAGCGGGTCCTGGACGACATCAGAGAGCACGGGATGACTCCGGGACTGTGGCTGGAGCCCGAAGTGGTCGGCGTACGCAGCCCGTTGGCCCGTGCCCTCCCGCCCGAGGCCTTCTTCCACCGGGGCGGAGTCCGTGTGACGGAACACGGCCGCCACCACCTGGACCTGCGCCATCCCGCCGCCCGCGCCCATCTCGACCAGGTCGTCGACCGGATCGTGGGCGACTGGGGAGTGGGCTACCTGAAGTTCGACTACAACATCAACGTCGGTGCCGGCACCGAGAGCGGCGCCGAGAGCGCGGGCGCCGGCCTGCTCGGGCACCACCGCGCCTACCTCGACTGGCTCGGCTCCCTCCTCGACCGGTACCCCCACCTGGTCCTGGAGAACTGCTCCTCGGGCGGCCTGCGCATGGACTACGCCCAGCTCGCGGTCGTCCAGCTGCAGTCCACCAGCGACCAGCAGGACCCGCTGCGCTATCCGCCGATCGCCGCGGCGGCAGCCACCGGGGCCACCCCCGAACAGGCCGCGGTGTGGGCCTACCCGCAGCCGCACTTCACCCCCGACGAGATCGCCTTCACCCTCACCGGCGCGCTTCAGGGCCGTATCCACCTGTCCGGGTTCCTCGACCGCATGAGCCCGGAGCAGTTCGACCTCGTCCGCCAGGGCATCACCGTCCACAAGTCCATACGCTCACAGATCCCCGACAGCCTCCCCTTCTGGCCGCTCGGGCTGCCCGTGTGGGAAGACCCCTGGATCGCCTACGGCCGGCGTGGCCACGACGCCACCTGGCTCACGCTGTGGCGACGGGAGCCGACCGCCGGTGAGCACGTCCCGGGCCCGCGAGACCAGCACGGGACCGACGACAGCACCCGCACCCTCAAGATCCCCCACCTGCGCGGCACCCACCTGCGTCCCACGCTGCTCTACCCGGCCACCGCCGACGCCACGGCTGCCTGGGACGCCGCCCTCGGGCAGCTCACCGTCTCACTGCCCCGCCCCGACACCGCCGTACTCCTCCGTCTCGACACGGCTCCGGCGACACAGGGGCGCGAAGGGTGACGGGACGGCGGGCCCGAGACCGGCTCGGAACTGACGCGACAGGCGGGCGAAAGCCGCGGAGCCCACCGTGCCGGCGGGCGCGCCGCGGGCAACCGGGGGTCAGCCGTCCTGGCCGAGTGGATGGCTGAAGCCCTGGGCCGCGATGAGTGTGGCCGCTTCGGCGAGATCGGTGGCGAAGCGCTCCACGGCCTCGTACGGGAAGCGGTGGCTGGGCCCGCTGAGGGAGAGGGAGGCGATGACCGTGCCGGAGCGGCTGGTGACCGGGACGGCCACGGCGGTCAGGCCGTCGTCCCACTCGCTGCTGCTGACCGCGTAGCCGCGCTGCGCGGCGTCCCGCGCCCAGTCCCGCAGCCGTTCCGCGTATGCCGCGCCCTCGGGGGAGGCGGCGGCGACGCGGCGCAGCAGGGTGTCGGAGGCGTCGCGCAGCAGGATCTTGGAGGAGGCGCCGGCCCACAGGGGCTGTTCGTCGCCGACGTCGACGACATGGCGCAAGGGGTGCGGGCTCTTCTCATGGGCGACGCAGACCCGGTGGGTGTCGCGGGCGACGAAGATGTTGACCGTCTCGCCCAGCCGGTCGGCGAGGTCGCGCATGACCTTGCGGGTCTCCTGCGGCACCTCCCACTGACTGCGCGCCAGGTAGGCCCAGCGCCACAGGCCGGGGCCCGCGGTGTAGCCGGAGGGGTGCGACCACAGCATGCCGCTCTCCTCCAGGGTCTGCACAAGGCGCAGCGCCGTGGTCTTGGCCAGCCCGGTGGCGTCGGTGATCTCGCGCAGGGTGACGACCGGACGCTCCTCGCTCAGCAGGTTGAGGATGTCCAGCGCGCGCCGCACACTGCGTACGCCCGTGCCCGGCTGTTCCCTGCCGGTCTCGGCCTGTGCTTCTCTGTCCTCCACGGACGTCCTCCCCATACCGGTCGTCGGCGACCCGCAGCACCGCTGCCCGTCACGCTCACCACGACCGTAGTCCGCCTGGTGGACCAATGGAACCGTAAAACCTCAGAAATTTCGTCGTAACCCTTGATGTGCGGAAACCGTGGCTCGTATGTTTCCGCTACTTGGTTCGCACGGTCCATTGAACGGACCTCCTTGATGCGGGTCGCCGCCCGCACCGTTCGGCGACGTCCCGGCTCGCCGGCAACGGTCGGCTCCGCACCCAGGAGCGCCCGCCGCCGTTCATGTCTTTTGTCCCCACCGCCGCCCTCCGTGTCCGTCCTTCGTCGTGCCGCGCGCCGCTCGCGCGGCACTGTCGGGCCGGAAGAGCCGCAGCATCCAATGGAGTGTGTGAGATGAGCAGTACCCAGAATTCGCGGCCACGGCAGGTGATACCGGTGGTACTCCCGGGTCCGGTGTCGCCAAGAGGGCGGCGGTCGCGAGCTTCATGGGGGCCGTGGTCGACTGGTACGACTTCTTCCTCTACGGCATCGTCGCCGGCCTTCTCTTCGGCGACCTGTTCTTCCCTGGCGCCTCGCCGGCCGTGGGCACCCTGGCCGCCTGGGCCACCTTCGGGGTCGGCTTCCTCTTCCGGCCGCTGGGCGGCATCGTCTTCGGCCACTTCGGCGACCGGCTCGGCCGCAAACGGATGCTCGTCCTGACCATGCTGATCATGGGCGTGGCCAGCACACTGATCGGCGTACTGCCCACCTATGCGCAGGCCGGGCTCTGGGCACCCGTGCTCCTCGTCGTGCTGCGTGCCGCACAGGGCTTCGCGGTCGGCGGCGAGTGGGGCGGCGCCGCGCTGATGGCGGTGGAGAACGCGCCCGCCAAGTGGCGCTCCCTCTACAGCAGCGGTGTCCAGGTCGGCGCCTCGGTCGGCCTGCTGCTCGCCACCCTGATCACCAAGGTCATGTCGGGCTCCACGTCGGACGCGGCCTTCCGTGCCTGGGGCTGGCGGATCCCGTTCCTGGTCAGCGCGTTCCTGGTGATCGTCGGCCTGGTGATCCGGGCCAAGGTCGAGGAGTCCGAGGTCTTCACCAAGGAGGTCGCCGCGAAGGCTGCGGACGTCAAGCCGCGCGTGCCGCTGATCGCCGCCGTGAAGTCCAACCCGAAGGGCTTCTTCGCCATCATCGGGCTGCGCTTCGTGGAACTGTTCACCTTCTACGGCGTCACGACCTTCGGCCTCGCCTACGGTACCGACGAACTCGGCCTGGACCGCGACAGCCTGCTCAACGTCAACCTGGCCGTCGGCGGACTCGCGATCATCACCATCCCGGCCTTCGCCTATCTCGCCGACCGCTTCGGCCGCCGCCGGATCTACTGCTCGGGTGCCGCGATCGGCGTCCTGAGCGCCGTGCCGTACTTCTGGGCCATGGAGACCGGCTCGCTGGTGCTGATCATCGCCTGCGCGGTGCTGCTGGTGAACATCGCCCACGACATGGCCGTCTCCGTCCAGCAGTCCCTGTTCACCGACATGTTCGGTCCCGAGTACCGCTACAGCGGCGCAGGCGTCGGCTACCAGCTCGCCAGCGCCATCGGCGGCGGCTTCACCCCCCTCATCGCCGGCTCCCTGGTCATCTGGGCGGACGGCTCCTGGTACCTGGTCGCGGGCTACTTCGCCCTCGGCTGCGCCATCTCCTTCCTGGTCGCGCTGCGGATGGGAGGCGGCGACGAAACGGCCGGAGTCCCCAAGGCGGTACGGCCGCACAGCGCGGCGACGGAGAGCGCGACCGCCTGAGTTCCCCGCGTCTTCCTCCCGGGGGTGCCGCCGACCGAAGCCGAGGTCGGCGGCACCCCCGGTCTTGTTGGGGCCCCCCCCACGCCGTATTCTGACCGCATTGCGGATCGATTGTTCCGTCTAGTGGACCGCTAGGAGTTCTGGTGAAAGCAGCTGTCCTCACGGCACCGGGCCGGATCGACACCGTCGACGACTGGCCCGAGCCCGGCCACGGCCCGTACGACGTCGTCGTGGAGATGGAAGGTGTCGGTCTGTGCGGCAGCGACCTGGCCGTCTTCCACGGCAGGCGCCGGCCGCCCACGATGCCCTGGATCATGGGCCACGAGGGCTTCGGACGGATCGCCGCCGTCGGCAGCGCCGTACGGGACCGCTCCGTGGGCCAGCAGGTCGTCATCGAACCCAACTACGCCTGCCTGAAGTGCGCGGACTGCCTCACCGGCCTCACCTCGGCCTGCGCACACCGGGACATCGTCGGCCTGAACACCCCAGGCGTCCTGGCCGAACGCGTGTCCCTTCCCGCACACTTCGCTCACCCCGTCCCCGACGGGACCACAGGCGCCGACCTCGCCGCCACCGAGCCGTACAGCGTGGCCCGGGCCGCCGTACGCCGCAGCGGCGTCACGGCCGCGGACCGCTGTCTGGTCGTCGGCGCCGGAGCACAGGGCCTGCTGGTCTGCCTGATCCTGTCCCGCCTCGGCATCGAACCGGTCGTCACCGAACCGCACCCGAAGCGGCTCGCCCGCGCCGAACGGCTGGGCGCGACAGCCGACGACGGCCGCACCGGGTTCACCTACGTCTTCGAGACCTCAGGCCACACACCGGCCCTGCGCCCGGCCGTGTACCGCGCCGCACCGGGCGCCACCGTCATCCTGATCGGCCTCAATCCCCACCGGCTTCCATTGACCACCGACGAGGTGGTCCGCCGTCAGCTGGTGCTCCGCGGCTCGATGATCTACGACCACCCCGGCGATTTCACCACCGCGATCACCGAACTCCCCGAGGCCCGGCCCGGGGTGGTCATCGAGGCCCGCTTCGCGCTGCACGAGGCCCGACAGGCCTTCGCCGGAGCCGCCGAACGTGCCGGGAAGACCTGGATCGGCATCGGGGCGGACCGTCATGCGTAGCCCATCGCGAGGGTCGGCCTCGGCGGCACGCGCGGCGAGCAACTGACCGGATCGCGCCCGGTGGTCATGGGATGGCCGACACGCCAGGAGGCGGCATCATTATGTATCGCCGCAAAATGGCTTGAAACGGGCAAGTCTGGGGTATGCGTCCGCTGTGCCGAGGCCCACGTGATGGGCCCGCCTGTCGCAGCCGTCCAGAGAGAAGGAGGCGCACAGATGAGCATGGTCAAGGAAGCGGTCGAGGTCGACGTTCCCGTCCGCACCGCCTACAACCAGTGGACGCAGTTCGAGACATTCCCGCAGTTCATGGAGGGAGTGGAGGAGATCAGGCAGCTCGATGACCGGCACAACCACTGGACCACCAAGATCGGCGGAGTCCAGCGGGAATTCGACACCGAGATCATCGACCAGCTCCCCGACGAACGGATCACCTGGCGCACCACCACCGGCGACACCCGGCAGAAAGGGACAGTCCACTTCCAGCGCCTGGACGACACGCACACCCGTGTCGAGCTCTCCATGGACGTCGAGCCCGGCGGGGTCGCCGAGAAGGTCGGGGACACCCTGGGTGTGATCGACCGGCGCATCAAGGGAGACATGCAACGCTTCAAGGAATACATCGAGAACCGAGGCACCGAATCCGGCGCCTGGCGCGGACGCGTCCAGCCTGGCTGATCCTGCCTCGTGCGCTGCTGGTGACCTGGTCGTGCGAGAAGTGACGTCCGGCTCGGTCGCCAGGCGTTCGGTCCACGGTGCTGCCGCAGGAGCTGGGGTCAAGCGGGGGCGAAGCGACCCAGAAGTCGGTCCGAGTCGGCTGCCGCCGCTGGTCTACGGGCTTGCCGCCGGTGCGGGGAATGCGGGGGCGGTCCTGGTGCGAGGGCGGCAGGACGAGTTCGTCGCCTTCTGCCGGGCGGCGGCTTTGCGATCGTGGGCGACGGACGGTGTTGAGCCTCATCCGGGTACTACTGGGGCCTCGTGATGGACTTTGGGATCGGGGACGGTGGGGGCGGGAGGGGCGGTGTCCGTGACGGGCGGGTGGCGAAGCGCCTCAGCTCCGCGCAGGCGTACTCGGCCCGGCGGGGGTGAACAGGGCAGCCACCGGACGTAGGGGGACGAAGACTCCGGTCGGGCGACGCCGGTCAGGACCTCGCGGGCAGGGCGGTTGGAGGCCAGGACGTCGGCACGGCGGCCGAGGACGAAGGCAGGCACGTGGCCGAGGGTGTTCAGCATCAGGTGCAGGCCGGGCCTGACCCGCTGCGGGCTGATCGGGGTT